>JAZKCV010000009.1:0-352423 GCA_040387915.1 Pseudomonadota bacterium | reverse complement strand
TCAAGCAACTCGTCGACTGCCACTCAGCAAACTTGGCAAGAGGTTTGGAGTTCGATGCGCCTCAGCTATGTTGCCTGGCAATTCTACGCCCGCGCCTTGGGCAGCACCACCTCCGCGCGCAACGTCGAATATGCCAACCGTATGGCGGCCTTCCGCACCCAGACCGCGACCACATCAATGGACAGCCAGTTGCAACAGATTTGCGGGCTGGCCAAGGGTCAGGGCGTGATCGTCTATGGTATCGCGTTTGAAGCCCCGACCAACGGCCAAACCCAGATCCGCAACTGCTCGACCTCGGCCGCGCATTACTTCAACGCCTCAGGCCTGCAAATCCGCACCGCCTTCCGCGCGATTGCCAGCAACATCAGCCAGTTGAGGTTGACGCAATGACCCACTGGTTCAAACGCCTCACCCACGCGTTTCGGCGCGAGGACGGCACTGCCGCGTTGGAATTCGTCCTCGCCGTGCCACTGCTGATCACCATCTTCATGGCCTCGTTTGAAAGCGGCCTGCTGATGATCCGCTCGATCATGCTGGAACAATCCGTCGATATGACGATGCGAGAGCTGCGCTTGGGCCATTACACCCTGCCCGACTCCGCCCTGCTGAAGAAAGAAATCTGCAAACGCACCATAATCTTCAAAGATTGCGAGGCGAACATCACCATCGAAATGACCCGGATCAGCACCACGGCTTGGGCGCTGCCCACCGCCGGTGTCGCCTGTATTGACCGCTCAGAAGAAATCCTGCCAGTCCTCGTGTTTCAAGCCTTCCAGCAGAATGATGTCATGTTGGTGCGGGTCTGTGTTGTGCAGGATGCAATGTTCCCCACCACCGGCATTGGTCTTGGCCTGCCGAAAGACGGTCACGGCGGTTATGGTGTGATTGCAACCACCGCCTTTGTGACCGAACCGACGTGAGGGTAACAATATGAAATCGCTCCGCAACATGTTCCGCCGCTTTGGCCGCGACGAAAGTGGCGTGCTGATGGCCGAAGCCATCATCGTGCTGCCCTTCATGCTCTGGTCTTACCTTGCATTGTTCGTGTATTGGGACTCGTTCCGCTCGGTCAACACCTCGCAGAAGGCCGCTTACACCATCTCGGACATGATCTCACGCGAGATGGTGACCCTGCCGACCAACTACATCACCGGGATGCGCGACCTGATGCGCTACATGATCGACAACGATCAGACCATAAGAATCCGCGTCACATCTGTCACTTGGTCTGAGACCAACGCCCGCTTCGAAGTTCATTGGTCGCGTTCGCCCGACAATGCAGTGCCGCTATTGACCACCACCACGTTACAAACCTATGCCCAGCGGATCCCAAAAATGGCGGCGGGGGATTTCGTGACCATCGTAGAAACCTGGGTCAGCTATCATCCCGCTTTCAGCGTTGGCATGGATGATGAAGAGATCAAGCAGTTCATCGTCACCCGCCCACGCTTCTTGACCTGCATAAGCATCACCGCGACGCCTTGCCCTATCTCCTAAGTCGTCGCGCGCCCACATCATCCAGTCGCGCAAATCCGCACAGCAGACCTATACATTCGCGCCTTGCTGCAAATACGCACCAGACCTACCTTTGGGACAACGCAATCAAAGGAGCCTGCAATGTCCCTCCGCCCCGTCCTGAACCAAACCACCGCGCAACCGCATATCGAGGGCGCAGGCGTGCATCTGCACCGCGCTTTCGGCTTTGGCGATCCGACCCAATTCGACCCCTTCCTGCTGTTCGATGATTTTCGCGGGGAGACCCCGCGTGACTATATGGCAGGCTTTCCGTGGCACCCCCATCGCGGTATTGAAACCATCACCTATGTTCTCGCGGGCGCGGTTGAACACGGCGACAGCCTCGGCAATCGCGGCACCCTGAAGGGCGGCGATGTGCAATGGATGACCGCAGGGTCAGGCATCTTGCATCAGGAAATGCCAAAGGGTAACGCCAAAGGCCAAATGCACGGCTTTCAGCTTTGGGCCAACTTGCCCAAGGCGCTCAAAATGACGCCCCCGCGCTATCAGGATGTGAAATCCAACGACATCCCGGAAATCATGGATGACGATGGCTCCATCGTGAAGGTGATCGTGGGCAGCTTCTGGGGCAAAACTGGCCCCGTGGATGGCATCGCCGCCGATCCACAGTACCTTGATGTCTACGTCCCGCCAGAAAAGAAAAAGACTTTCAAAATTGACACCCGCCGCCATGCCTTCGCCTATATCTTTGAAGGTGCAGGAAAATTCGCGGACAGTTCCCGCCCGCGCGGCGTGCTGCTGGAGAAGGAATATAAAGGTGAGGAGCTGAACATCCGCGACCTCTCCGGCAACCGCACCCTGATCGAGTTTGGCAAAGGCGACGAAATCACCGTGCAAGCCGGCCCGAATGGCATCCGCTTTCTGCTGGTCTCTGGTGCCCCGATCCAAGAGCCCGTCGCATGGCACGGCCCCATCGTGATGAACACCCAAGCCGAGCTGCAACAAGCCATGACAGAGTTGCGCAACGGCACCTTTATCAAACCCGCGCATTAACCGCCAAGCCCAAGCCGCCCCGGATGTGATCCGGGGTGGCTTGCTGCTTTTTTGCAGGCACGCCAAACGCCACCCCGCGCATTGCCCCCGCCCCGCACGCGCGTTATGCTCACCCCATGACGCGCACCCTGCTCCTGATCCTCACCCTGTCCGCCTGTGCCCAATTCCCAGAAGTGGATGCGGGTGCCCGCACAAACCTACCTACCCCCGCCCTGCTGCCCACCGATCAACTGATCGCTGGCATCGATCAGGCCGCCCCAACGGATCCGCTCGCAGGCCCGGTTGCCGCCCTCAAAGCCCGCGCCGCCACCCTGCGCGCCGAAAGCTCCAGCCAATAACCCCACAACGCCCGCGTTGCACCCCGGCGCGCCATCGGCTAACACCCGGCGCAAGCAATCTGAAACGGAGTCCCCCCATGTCTGCCAAACCCCTGCGCATTGGTCTCGCTGGTCTTGGCACCGTGGGCATTGGTGTGGTCAAAATCGTGCAACAACACGCCGATCTGATCGCCAAACGCACCGGACGCGCCGTGCAGATCACCGCCGTCTCTGCCCGCGATAAATCCAAAAACCGCGATGCGGATCTGTCCGGCTACGCTTGGGAAACCGACCCGGTAGCTTTGGCCAAACGCGACGACATCGACGTGTTTGTCGAAGTGATGGGCGGCCACGAAGGCCCCGCCAAACTGGCGACCGAAGCCGCCATCGCTGCAGGCAAAGACGTGGTCACCGCCAACAAAGCCCTGCTCGCCCACCACGGCCAAACCCTTGCGCTGGCCGCCGAAGCCGCAGGCCGTGTCATCCGCTTTGAAGCCGCCGTCGCAGGTGGCATCCCGGTGATCAAGGCGCTGACCGAAGGGCTGGCAGGCAACCAGATCAAACGCGTCATGGGTGTGATGAATGGCTCGTGCAACTACATCCTGACCCGGATGCAGAACGAAGGCCTGTCCTACGCCGAGGTGTTCGATGCAGCCCAACAACTCGGCTACCTAGAGGCAGATCCGAACCTCGATGTCGGCGGCATTGACGCGGGCCATAAACTCTCCCTGCTCGCCGCCATCGCTTTCGGCACCCAAGTCAGCTTTGACGCCGTGGAACTTGAAGGCATCGGCGCGATCTCGATCGACGATATCAAACTCGCAGCCGACATGGGCTATCGCATCAAACTGCTGGGCGTCGCGCAAATGACCGGGCGCGGGCTAGAGCAACGCATGACCCCCTGCCTTGTCCCCGCCGATAGCCCGCTGGGCCAGCTGCAAGGCGGCACCAATATGGTCGTGCTGGAAGGCGATAGCGTCGGCCAGATCGTGCTGCGCGGCCCCGGCGCTGGCATGGGCCCCACCGCCAGCGCGGTAATGTCCGACGTACTCGACATCGCCCGCGGCCTGCGCCTGCCGACCTTCGGCCAGCCCGCCAGCACCCTCGCCACCCCGCAAGCCGCGCAATCCGCGACCCCCGCCAGCTATTACCTGCGGATGACCCTGCTCGACAAACCCGGCGCTCTGGCGAAAATCGCCACCTGCTTGGGCGAAGCGGGCGTCTCCATCGACCAAATGCGCCAATATGACCACGAGGGCGACAAAGCCACCGTGCTGATCGTCACCCACAAAGCCACCCGCGCCGATATTGATCACGCCACCGGGCGCTTTGCAGGCACCGGCGTGATGGTGGGTGCCCCGGTGGCGCTGCGCATCGAGGAAGTCTAACCGCGATTCGCCAAGGCTGGATTAACGCAAGCCTCGCCCCGCGCTCATCAGCTCGGGTAAGGAACAGCAATAATGCGCCCTAAAACCTTGCATCTCGGCAGATTACCTCAGCGCCCCTAAACTGTTAGCGCCACCATCCTTGCCGCCTCGTCCGCCCCCAGCTAGACGAAGGAAAACCCCATTTTCCCGCAAGGATATCTCATGGCTGACGTGACCGAATTCCAAGACCGCCTGCTTTCGCTCGGCCTCGCCCGCGTGTCCGAGGCAGCAGCCCTCGCCTCGGCGAAACTGATCGGGCGCGGCGACGAGAAAGCGGCGGATCAGGCAGCGGTCAATGCGATGCGCGACCAGTTGAATTTGCTGGATATTGCGGGCGTCGTGGTGATCGGCGAAGGTGAGCGCGACGAGGCCCCGATGCTCTATATCGGCGAAGAGGTCGGCACCGGCAAAGGCCCGGCGGTGGATATCGCACTTGACCCGCTGGAAGGCACCACGCTGACCGCCAAAGACATGCCCAACGCGCTGACCGTCATCGCCATGGCCCCGCGCGGCACCCTGCTGCACGCCCCCGATGTCTATATGGAAAAACTAGCCATCGGCCCCGGCTATGCCCCTGACACCGTCACCCTCGACATGCCCCCCGCCGCCCGCGTCCGCGCCTTGGCCCGCGCCAAAGGTGTTGCCGCCGATGAGATCACCGTGTGCATCCTTGAGCGCCCCCGGCATGAGGCTTTGATCGCCGAAGTTCGCTCCACCGGTGCCGCCATCCGCCTGATCACCGATGGCGACGTGGCAGGCGTCATCCATTGCGCCGAAAGCGAAATCACCGGGATTGATATGTATATGGGGTCCGGCGGCGCACCCGAGGGCGTGCTGGCAGCATCCGCGCTGAAATGCATGGGCGGCCAGATCTATGGCAAGCTGCTCTTCCGCAACGACGACGAAAAATCCCGCGCCTATAAGGCCGGTATCACCGATCTGAACCGCATCTACACCCGCGATGAGATGGTCACTGCCGATGTAATCTTCGCGGCCACTGGCGTAACCCAAGGCTCGATCCTGCAAGGCATCAAGATCGAACCCGGATGGGTCACCACCGAGACGATCCTGATGCGCTCGAAAACCGGATCGGTGCGCCGGATGCTCTATAAAAGCCCGCTGAAATAAGATCGCAACCGATTTCCGTCCCGGAAATCATGCCGGAATTTCTTAAATTCCGGCTTGCTCCAAGCCGCTCTGTCAGGCACACCCCAAGCATGACAGAGCGCGCCTTCCTCTCGGTTGAAACCTCGCTGACCCAGCGCCGCTGGATCGGCCCCGGCGATGAAGCCGAGCGTCTGGCCGAGGCGATGGCCCAACTCACCCGCCTGCCGCTCGCCCTCTGCGCCACCCTGGTTTCGCGCGGTGTCACCCCACATGACGCTCCCGCCTTCCTAGCGCCGCAACTGCGCGACCTGCTACCTGATCCGCTGAAACTCCGCGATATGCACAAAGCCGCCGCCCGCTTCCTGCACGCCATTAAAACCCGCCAACGCATTGCAATCTTTGCCGATTATGATGTCGATGGCGGCTCATCCGCCGCCCTTCTCATCATCTGGCTGCGCGCGATGAACACCCAAGCCACGCTCTACATCCCCGACCGTATTGACGAGGGCTACGGCCCCAACGTCCCCGCCATGGCGGAGTTGGGCGCAAAGCACGACCTGATCCTCTGTGTCGATTGCGGCACCCTCAGCTTTGATCCCATCGCCGCCGCCCAATGTGATGTGGTGGTCTTAGATCACCACTTGGGCACAGAAACCCTCCCCGCCGCTTTCGCCGTGGTGAACCCAAACCGCCAAGACGAAGACGGCGATCTCGGCCACCTTTGCGCGGCTTCCGTGGTGTTCCTGATGCTGGTCGAAGCCAATCGCCAACTGCGCGCCGAGGATACCCAAGGCCCTGATCTGATGTCCCTTCTCGATCTGGTCGCTCTCGCCACCGTCGCCGATGTAGCCCCCCTGATCGGCGTCAACCGTGCCTTCGTGCGCCAAGGCCTGAAAGTTATGACCCGCCGCGAGCGCGTGGGCCTGCGCGCCCTCGCCGACATCGCCCGCATGGATCAAGCCCCCACCCCGTATGCCTTGGGCTTCCTGCTCGGCCCCCGCATCAACGCAGGCGGTCGCATCGGCCAAGCCGACCTCGGCGCGCGGCTGCTGTCCACAGATAGCCCAACCGAAGCAACCGCTTTGGCCGAAAAGCTTGACCTTTTGAACACCGAGCGCCGCGATATCGAAGCCCGCGTGCGCGAAGAAGCCCTGTCGCAAGCCGAAATGCGCGGCTTTGATGCCCCCCTCGTCTGGGCCGCAGGCGACGGCTGGCACCCCGGCGTCGTCGGCATCGTCGCCGCCCGCCTGAAAGAAGCCAGCCACCGCCCCGCCGTGGTGATCGGCTTTGACGGCAATGAAGGCAAAGGCTCCGCCCGCTCCGTCACCGGCGTCGATCTCGGCGCGGCGATTCACCGCCTCGCCACCGAAGGCCTACTCTTGAAAGGCGGCGGTCACAAAATGGCCGCAGGCCTCACCGTCGCCCGCGATAAATTCGAAGCCGCGATGGAACGCCTGTCCGAACTGCTCGCCAAACAAGGCGCCGGTGCGGGCGGCCGCGAAGATCTGCGCATCGACAGCCTGCTGATGCCCACCGCCGCAACCCCCGGATTTGTCGAGCAAATCGAATCCGCAGGCCCATTCGGAGCCTCCGCCCCCGCCCCCCGCTTCGCCTTCGCCGACACCAACGTCACCACTCGTCGTATCGGCGAAAAGCACCTGAAAATCAGCTTCGGCGACAGCATGGGCGCGCGTCTGGAAGGCATCGCTTTCGGCGCATTCGACAGTGATCTCGGCCCCGCTTTGGAAAACCCCGGTCACCAACGCTTTCATCTGGCCGGACGGCTAGAGCTGAACACATGGGGCGGTCGAACAAAGGTGCAATTTCGTCTGGAAGATGCGGCAAAAGCCTGATTTTTCCTCTTGCGAAGTGCCAAATCTGCCCTTAAACACCGCCGCACCACAGTGGCCCGTTCGTCTATCGGTTAGGACACCAGATTTTCATTCTGGGAAGAGGGGTTCGACTCCCCTACGGGCTGCCACTTATCCCAACACCCTGACATCGCTGAATAATTTCAGCCCCCCTTGCGCCGCGCAACAGCCCGGTTATTCTGCCCGCAATCTTTCCTTGTTGGATGCAGACCGTGTTGACCAAATCTTTGACCGCATTGCTTTTTTCACTGACTCTCACCGCCCCTGCTTTGTCTGCCACCTGCAGCAACACCTCATCCGGGTTTGACGCGTGGAAAGCCGATATGGCGCAAGAGGCCAAGGCCGAAGGCGTCGGCGAGGCCGGGCGTGCCGCACTTCTGGGGGCAAGCTATTCCAAGGCCACCATCGCGGCGGATCGCAATCAGAAAAGCTTCAAATACACCCTGCAAAAATTCCTGTCGGTGCGCGGTGCCGATGCGATCATCTCGCAGGGTCGCGCACGTGAAAAGAAGAACCCCGATTTCTACGCAGGGCTTGAGGCGCAATATGGTGTGCCCGCAGGTGTTTTGCTGGCGATCCATGGTATGGAAACCGGCTTTGGCAATTTCATGGGCGACACCAAAGTTGTCTCGGCCATCGCCACACTGACCTTCGATTGCCGCCGCACAGATTTCTTTCGTCCGCATCTGATCGGCGCGCTGCTGCTGGTCGATCAAGGCTCAATCTCTGCCAAATCGGTCGGCGCAAAGCATGGCGAGCTTGGCCATACCCAGTTCCTGCCCGGCAATGCGCTGGCCTACGGCCAAGATGGCAACGGCGATGGCCGGATTGATCTGACCAACCTCACCGACGCGATGGCAACCACCGCCAACTACCTGCGCCAAAAAGGCTGGCAGCCGGGCTTGGGCTATCAGGAAGGCGAGCCGAACTTCGCGGTGATCAAAGAATGGAACGCCGCCAAGGTGTACCAGCAGGCCATCGCGCTGATGGGCGCAAAAATCGACCGATAAATCGGTTTTCCCCTCTTGCAGCCCGCGCGCCAACCGCTTACGAACCGCCGCAGTGGCCCGTTCGTCTATCGGTTAGGACACCAGATTTTCATTCTGGGAAGAGGGGTTCGACTCCCCTACGGGCTGCCACTTATCAATAGTTTTCAATAAAACTAGTCGCTTGGGCCTTCGCGCTGCCCACGCATCTTCCTTCCAAATCGGCAGTAATCGCGCTAGTCTTCGCTGAATTCCCCGGCAAAGGCACCCCAATGGACCGATTGCTTAGCGAGCGGATGTTCGCAACCGTGCTGGAGACCGGCAGCTTTGCCGCCGCAGCACAGCGTTTGGGCACCAGTTCCGGCCAAGCCTCCAAGCTGGTATCAAAGCTCGAATCCGAACTTGGCGTGCGGCTGTTGCACCGCACCACCCGCGCGCTGTCGGCGACCGAGGCTGGGCAGGCTTATTTCGACCGTCTGCGCAGCCTGCTGGATGAGTTTGACGCGCTGGAGAGCGAAACCCGCAGTGCCGCGCTGTTGCCACGCGGTAAAATCCGGCTCAGCGCGCCGCTCAGCTTTGGCACCATCCGCCTCGCGCCCCGGCTTGCCGATTTTGCCAAAACCTATCCTGAAATCGCGCTCGATGTGCATTTCTCGGATCGGCTGGTGAACCTTGTCGATGAGGGATTCGATATGGCGGTGCGGGTCGGCAAGCCCCGCGACACCACGCTGATTGCGCGCAAACTGTGCAGCTCTCAACTGATCGTGGCGGCCTCCCCCGGCTATCTTGCCACGCGGGGAATTCCGCAAACCCCGCAGGATCTGACCGGGCATGACTGTCTGATCGACACCAATTACCGCGACCCGCACCGCTGGATTTTTGCTCAAAACCAACGTGTTGCGGTGGATGGACGGCTGACGTTTTCCAATGCCTCCGCCTGTATGATCGCCGCCGAAGCCGGGCTTGGCATCGCCTCATCCCCCGATTTTGTTCTGGCCGATAGCCTTGCCAGTGGCCGCCTTGTCCCGCTGCTGACCGCGTATCAAGAACCGCCGATGGGGGTGTTTGCAATTTATCCCTCCGGTCGCCATCTGGCGCTGAAGATGCGGGTGCTGATTGATTTTCTGGCGCTGCATCTGCCGCAGCCCAATCTGCCGAACCGCGCCGCATTCCTGCCAAATCGGATGGAATGATCTTCCATTTTGCAAGATTATCAATCCAATCGGAAAGAGCCATATTGCGATCCTCGATCCAAACCCAAAGGATAACCGCAATGACCGCCCTTCCCAGCCAATCCACCAGCCAAACTGATCTCGCCGCCCTGATCCTACGCGTCGCCCTCGGCGGTCTGTTTCTGGCCCATGCTGGCCTGAAAATCTTCGTCTTCACCCCGGCTGGCACCGCTGGCTTTTTCCAAAGCCTTGGCCTGCCCGGCCCGCTCGCCTATCTGGTGATCGCCGTCGAAGTGCTCGGCGGCCTCGCCCTGATCGCCGGATACCGCACCCGCATCGTGTCGCTTGCCCTGATTCCCGTGCTGCTGGGGGCCATCGCCACTGTGCATTTCGCCGCTGGCTTCTGGTTTTCCAACGCCAATGGCGGCTGGGAATATCCGGCATTCTGGATCGTCGCCCTTGTGGTGCAATCCCTGCTCGGCGACGGTGCCGCATCGCTTGGCCGCCGCAGCTAACCCCTAAACCTTTCGGAGAACCGACATGTCCACTGCATCTGCACCCTTGGAAATCGGCCGCGTCGCCCTGACGGTGAATGACATCGGGCGTGTCGGTTCGTTTTATAAACAAGCCCTTGGCTTGTCTGAACTGAGCCACGACGGCGAAACCCTGCGCCTTGGCGCGGGCAACACGACCCTGCTGGAACTGCGCGCGGACAAAACCGCCCGCCGCCGCAGCCCCAAGGAAGCCGGCCTGTTTCACACCGCTTTTCTGCTGCCTTCCCGCGCCGATCTTGGCGCATGGCTGCTGCACGCTTCCGACAGCCAACTGCCGCTGGAGGGGGCCTCAGACCACCTCGTCAGCGAGGCGATCTATCTGTCAGATCCTGAAGGCAACGGCATTGAGGTCTATATCGACCGCCCCCGCTCTGCATGGAAAACCCAAGGTGGCCAGATCCAAATGGCCACCAACGGCCTTGATCTGAACAACCTTGCAGCCTCTGCCAAAGCCGCCTTCACCCACGCCCCAGAGGGCACGGTGATCGGCCATGTCCATCTGCAAACCGGATCGGTGCCCGAAGCGGAAGCCTTCTACAACGGCGATCTTGGCTTTGCGATCACCACGCATTACCCCGGTGCGGCCTTTTACGGCGCGGGCGGCTACCACCACCATATTGCAACCAACACCTGGAACAGCCGCGGTGCTGGCCCACGCACCTTCCCCTCGACCGGGCTTGCCGATCTTGAAATCTTGGCCGATGCCGAACCCCTTGCCGCCCTGCGCGCCAAGCTGCCCATCGCCCTGACAGACCCCTGGGGCACCCCGATCACCCTTTCACCGAAGGCGGCGTAAGATGCTGGTCGATGGCAAATGGCAGGAAAATTGGCAGCCAGTGCAGGCCAAGGATGCCCAAGGCGGCTTCGTGCGCCAACAATCCACATTCCGCAACTGGATCACCCCCGACGGCGCATCGGGTTTCAAAGCCGAAGCCGGGCGTTATCACCTCTATGTCGCGCTGATCTGCCCTTGGGCCTCACGCACTCTAATCGCCCGTAAACTCAAAGGCTTAGAACCCGCGATCACCGTGTCTGTGGTCAATCCCAGCCTCACCGAGCAAGGCTGGCGCTTTGACGGCTACCCCGGCAGCACGCCGGATCATCTGCACAATGCCACTTATATGCACGAGATCTACACCCGCGCCGATCCCCATGTCTCTGGCCGCGCCACCGTCCCCGTGTTGTGGGACAAACACACCGACACTTTGGTCAACAACGAATCCGCCGACATCGTGAGGATGCTGAACTCCGGCTTCGGGGACCTCGCCTCTGGCGCCGACCTTTACCCCGAAGCCCTGCGTCCAGAAATCGACGCGTTGAACGATGAAATCTACCCAAACTTAAACAACGGCGTCTATCGCGCGGGCTTTGCCACCACCCAAGCCGCCTACGAATCCGCCTTCGCAGACGTGTTCGCCACGCTCGACAGCTTAGAGTCCCGCCTGTCGGACAACCGCCCTTACCTACACGGCGCGCCATTCACCGAAACCGATATCCGCGCTTTCGTCACCCTGATCCGCTTTGACACCGCCTACCACGGCCTGTTCAAAACCAACCTGAAACGCATCGCCGATTACCCGCACCTGCAAGCCTATATGCTGCGCATCCTGCATCTGCCCGGCATCCGCGACACCGTCAGCATTGATCATATCAAACGCGGCTACTATTCGATCAAAACCCTCAACCCATTGGGGTTGGTGCCAGTAGGCCCGCTGCTGCCTTGGGATAAACCATAACCGACGCGACATCGCAGGCCTCAAAACTTAAAGCGGTTTGCGTTTTGTCTGGCACAAGAAGCATCAGAATTCGCGCGATTCTTGGCACGAATTCTGATTCAAAATAAACGCAAACCTGAACTACCGCCGCTGCGTGTCCACCGGATAGGCGGTGCCAAACTTCATCCGCTCCATCACGAAATGCGAGGTGAAATTCTTGATCGCCACCGCATCGGTGAGTCGCTTGTAAAGCCCGTCAAAATCCGCCGTATCGCCGACCGAGACGCGCAGCAGATAATCCATCTCTCCGGCCATGCGGTAGACTTCCATGATCTCAGGGATAGCCTCGGTCGCCTTCATAAATGCATCGCGCCATTCAGCCGAATGATCCACCGCCTCAACCTCGACAAACACCGTCAAGCCAAAGCCAAGCCGAGCTGGGTCCACCATTGCCACCCGTCCGGTGACGATGCCACTGGCCTCAAGCCGTTGAATCCGCTTCCAGCATGGCGTTTGTGACAGCCCCACCCGGTCAGCAATCTGCGCCACCGGCAGCGTCGCATCGCGCATCAACTCGGCGATAATCTTGCGATCAATCTGATCAAGCTCGGCCATAGCCGTTCCCCTTCTGGTTCGCCGCCTAGGATGAGGCATAAATTCTAAATGTCTACCGTCTTTATCGTGATAAATTCCAAGAATCATGTAAGCCATTGCTTTCAAATAACTATATCTCATGAATACCGCCAAAGCTTCCCCCAACCCATTGAAAATAAAGCAGAGAGAATTTTCTTCTACAATCACGACAAAAAAGAGCGTTATTTTTCCGTTGCTAAACTCGACCAACTCTGTCGTTATTAAGGGCATCGACACACTCGATCCTGAGGAGACCAACATGTTCGCAGCACCACCATCAAACTTCAGCCGCCCGGCACCGATGTCCTGCGCCTATCAAGTCTCGCTGATCGACCGCCGCACCGGACGCGCCCATCGCGTTTCGGGCAGCCCGTTGGTCCGCTTCACCCATGATCCGCAATCTGCGGTGCGGGAATTGCTCGATGGCCGCGACAGCCGGTTGTGGGAAACCCGCATCGAGCCCTTGGACCCCTACGCAAGATGAGTGCCCCCATTCTCGGGTTCATCCCCGCCCTCCCCTTCCCGGCGAAACGCCAATCCCTTCCGCAGGAGAAACCAATGCTCACCACCATCACCGTCGCAGGCCCAGATTCTCTTAATAATCGTGTTACCGCCCAAGGCACCCTCACCCAGCGCCATGCAGATGGCCGCGTCACCATCACCACCGGAGAGCGCGAGTTTGTCGGCTTCCCGGTGCGTGAAAACTGGCTCGGCAAAGCCGCATTGATCGCGCTGTCGGCGCTGTATCTCAGCTTCTCGGCCGCCCAAGAGGTCCGCGCTGAAACCCTGCTGAACGTCAGCTACGACCCGACGCGCGAGCTTTACAAAGACCTGAACGCCGCCTTCATCGCCAGCTACACCGCCGCAGGCAACCCGGCCCCAACGATTGAGGCCAGCCATGGCGGTTCCGGCGCACAAGCCCGCGCCGTGATCGAAGGTCTGGATGCACAGGTCGTCACGCTGGCCCTCGCCGCCGATATCGACAAGATCGCCAAAGAAGGCAAACTGCCCGTCGATTGGCAGTCGAAACTGCCGCATAACTCCTCACCCTATACCTCGACCATCGTGTTCCTCGTCCGCGAAGGCAACCCGAAGGGCATCAAAGACTGGGGCGATCTGGTGAAAGACGGCGTTGAAGTCATCACCCCGAACCCGAAAACCAGCGGCGGTGCGCGCTGGAACTACCTCGCCGCTTGGGCTTGGGCCGAAAAGAACGGCCAAGACCCGCAAGCCTATGTCAAAACCTTGCTGGAACATGTGCCAGTGCTCGACAAAGGCGCACGCGATTCCACCACAACCTTCGCCCAGCGGGGCATCGGTGACGTGCTGCTGGCTTGGGAGAATGAGGCTTATCTGGCTGAAAAAGAACTCGGCGACGATCAGTTTGATATCGTTGTCCCCTCGCTCTCCATCCTCGCCGAACCGCCCGTCGCTTTGGTCGAGGCAAATATCCACAATGACGATCAGCGCAAACTGGCCGAGGCTTATCTGAACTTCCTCTACACCCCCGAAGCCCAAGCCATTATTTTCAAAGACTTCTACCGTGGCTGGGATACCTCGAAAGCCGATCCGGCGGACGTGGCCCGCTTCCCGAAACTGGAACTGGTCGACATCTCCCACTTCGGCGGCTGGGCCGAGGCACAGAAAACCCACTTTGCCGATGGCGGCACCTTCGACCAAATCTACACCGCGAAGTAACGCCTCATGAGCAGACCACTGATCAACCGCTCGCCGCTTCCCGGCATGGCCCTCAGTGCCGGGATCACCCTCACCCTGCTGTCACTGGTGGTCTTGCTGCCAATCGGCGCCCTTCTTTTGAAGGGCGCCACGGCCGGTTTTCCCGCCCTATGGACCGAGGTAAACACCCCCCGCATCTGGGGCGCATTGTTTCTGTCGTTCCGCCTGTCGTTCATCGCAGCCCTGATCAACCTCGTCTTCGGCGTCGCCCTCGCTTGGGTTCTGGTGCGTTACCGCTTCCCCGGCCGCCGCCTTTTGGACGCCGCCGTTGACCTGCCCTTCGCGCTGCCCACCGCCGTCGCAGGCATCGCCCTCACCGCGCTTTACGCCCCGAACGGCGCGTTCGGCTCTATCGCGAAAGACCTCGGCTTCAAAATCGCCTACACCCAATGGGGCATCCTGATCGCGCTGATCTTCGTAGGCCTGCCTTTTGTGACCCGCACCGTGCAGCCCGTCGTCGAAGAAATCGAGCGTGAGGTAGAAGAAGCCTCTGCCACCCTCGGGGCCACCCGCGCCTACACCCTGCGCCGCGTGGTGCTGCCGATGCTCGCCCCCGCCGCGATGACAGGCTTCGCCCTCTCGCTCGCCCGCGCCGTCGGCGAATACGGCTCGGTGATCTTCATCGCAGGCAACATCCCGTTAAAAACCGAGATCGCGCCGCTGCTGATCGTCATCAAACTCGAAGAGTTCAACTATGTCGGTGCCACCGCCATCGGCATCGCCATGCTGTTGATTTCCTTCGCAATGCTTCTGGTGATCAACGCCATCCAAGTCCTAAGCCGCCGGAGGATTGGCTATGTCTGACACCCCCTTTGCCCGCGCCACGCGCCCGCAAGCGCATCGCCCCAACAATCATAGACCCGTCACCACCGAATCCCCCGCCTTCCGCGTCGCGCTGATCGCGGTGATCGTGCTGTTCCTCGCCTTCCTGCTGTTCGCCCCCCTTGTCGCCGTCTTCGCCGAGGCGCTCTCAAAAGGGGCCATCGAAGCGATCAAATCCCTCGCCAACTCCGAGGCCTCCTCAGCGATCAAACTCACCCTGATCGTCGCCGCCGTCGCCGTCCCCCTCAACGCCGTGTTCGGCATCGCCGCTGCATGGTTCATCACCAAATACGACTTTCGCGGCAAAGCCCTGCTGATCACCCTGATTGATTTGCCGTTCTCGGTCTCGCCCGTCGTCGCAGGCCTTTGCCTCGTCCTCACTTTCGGAGCCAACACCGCCGTCGGCGGCTGGATGGTCGCCCAAGGCTACCCCATCGTCTTCGCCCTGCCTTCCATCATCCTCGCCTCAATGTTCGTGACCTTCCCGTTTGTAGCGCGCGAATTGATTCCGGTAATGATCGAACAGGGCAAAGCCGAGGAAGAAGCCGCGCTCACCCTCGGGGCCTCCGGCTGGCGCATCTTCTTCACCGTCACCCTGCCCAACATCCGATGGGCGTTGCTCTACGGAGTCCTCCTCTGCAACGCCCGCGCCATGGGTGAATTTGGCGCGGTCGCGGTGGTGTCCGGCAAAATTCGCGGCCAAACCGCCACCATGCCGATCACCATCGAGATGCTGTATAACGAATACCTCTCGGTCTCTGCCTTCAGCATGGCGGCCGTTCTCGCCCTGCTGGCTTTGCTGACCCTCACCCTGAAAACCCTGCTGGAATGGCGCTTTGCCGATCAGCTTGCCGCCGCACACCGTCCCTGAAAGGCCAGATCATGCAAATCGAAATTGATCAGATTTCCAAAGAGTTCGGCGCAACGGCAGCCCTGCATCCGGTGTCTTTGTCAATCCCATCCGGCGCGCTGGTGGCCCTCCTCGGCCCATCCGGTTCCGGCAAAACCACCCTGCTGCGCATCCTCGGCGGCCTTGAATTCCCCACCGCAGGCCGCGTTTTGTTCGACGCCGCCGATGCCACCAACCTCACCGTGCAAGACCGCCGCGCAGGTTTCGTGTTCCAATCCTACGCCCTGTTCCGGCACATGACAGTGTTTGAGAACATCGCCTACGGCTTGCGCGCCCGCCCCCGCGCGGGTCGCCCCGCCAAGGCCGAAATCGCCCGCCGCGTCACCAAACTGCTGGAGCTGATCCAACTGCCCGACATCGGCGCACGCTATCCCAGCCAGCTTTCCGGCGGTCAACGCCAACGCGTCGCCCTCGCCCGCGCTTTGGCGATTGAGCCCCGGATGCTGCTGCTCGATGAACCCTTCGGCGCGTTGGATGCCCGTGTGCGCAAGGAACTCCGCGCCGGATTGCGCGAAATTCACGACACCACCGGCCTGACCACCATTTTCGTCACCCACGACCAAGACGAGGCGATGGAACTCGCCGATCTGGTCGTGGTGATGTCGATGGGCCGCATCGAGCAAATTGGTCGCCCGCAAGACATCCGCGCCCGCCCGGCCACCGCTTTCGTCAAGGAATTTCTGGCGGTCTGACCGCCAGAAAACCCGTCATGCCGACAGCAAATCATCGCCTGTCGGCTGATAAAACTGCGCCTGCGCCCGCCCCGCCCGCTTGGAGGCATAAGTGGCGGCATCGGCATCGCTCAGCATCTGCTCGCCTTCGGGCGGATCATATAATGTCGAAATCGTCAGCCCAATCGAGGCCGAAATCCGGCAATCTGTACCATCAAAATCAATCGGTTGCGTCAAACGGTCAATGATCCGCCGCGCGATCTGCGAAAGGCGCACCGCATCCGACAGCCCCGGCAACAGCACAACAAACTCATCGCCGCCCACCCGTGCCACCATATCCGAGGCGCGGGTTTCCTCGATCAACGCCTTTGCCACTTCGCGCAAAACCAGATCACCCGCCGCATGGCCCAAAGTGTCATTCACCTGCTTGAAGTAATCCAGATCAATATGCATCAGCCCAAATGCCACGCCCTGCCCGATCAATGCGGGCAGTGACACTTCCAGCGCCCGCCTGTTGCGCAAGCCGGTCAAAGTATCGGTCAGCGCCTGTTGCTCTGCCGTTGCCTTAGCGCCCAAAAGGCTTAGGTTCAGCCGCCGCAATTCCGTCATCACTGCCTGCTTGACCTCAACCAGATACAGCATTTCCACCGCCATATCGGTGGCGGCAAAGTCGGCATCGGTCAGTGCATGTTGCCGCACCGCTTCAATCAACCGGATGCCAAACGACAGGTTCAACAGCATCCCGCCATCTTCGGTCGGCATCGCCAGCCCGCGAAACGTATCGCCCTTGCCGCGCAGATCGACATGCAACCTGACCCCCGCCCGCGCCCGCATATCCTGCATCGAGGTGATCCCAGCTGGCCTGCGCACCGCAAACACTTTCAGAAACCCCACCCCCAGTGGCAGCGGCCCCTCAATCAGCTTGGCCAAAGTCGGCCCCATCGACGTAATCTTTCCCGCCGCATCCAGACCGACATGCATCGGCATCATCCGCGACAAAACCGCTTGGTTTAAGGCAGCACCCGGCATCGCCTAAACCCCAGGCATGGCAAGCTGAAACCGCCGCCCCTCTGCAAAAGCGTGGTCCAGCAGATGCACCGCAACCACCTCACGCCCATCCTCAACGCCCGCATGATCCAACACCACCAGCGCGCCATAATCATCCGCCATCGCGCGCAAAAGCCCGACCGTGACATGGCCCACGCCATCAATCAGCTTTGCGACATGCAGCAAAAACCGCCCCTCGCCCTGATCCATCAAGGTGAATTCCGGCACTTCCAGATCGGGCAAGCCCAAGCGGCCATGTTCCGGTAAATCTTCCATCGAGTGCAGAAAATCCTGAAAACTCACCCCGCCAAAGCGCAACAGCCGCCGCAACGCCTCAAGATTGGGATGCGACACCAGATAGGTGCCCAGATCTTCTAGCACCGTCTCGCGCGGGCGCTGCAAATGCCGGGCTGCGGCCTCAATCACGCGTTCGGTCAGCGCCGTGTCATAGATCAGCAGCGGCTCAAAATTATCAAAACCCAAGCCCGCCGCGCGCGCAATCGCAGACCAGCTCGCCACCCCATAGGTGTCGCGCAAAAAACACTGGATCGAGCGGTTGATCAGGCCGTGCATCGGGACACTCGCAAAATGATTCTCCCCCAGCTTACGCGCGGGGCGTTAACAATTACCAAACCGCCGAAAGGCTGGCGCGAGCTTCGCTGATTTACCATCTCCAAACAAGACGCGTGTCCAAAATGCCAAAGGGCCCGCGCAGAAATCCGCACAGACCCAATCTAACCCCTTACCAACAATCAGAAATCTGTAGGCGCGCCGCCCTCTTGCTTGCGCTTGGCGACGAACTGCCGCAACGCTTCCTGATCATTGCCGTTCATCTCGGGCGCTTCAAATTCCGCGATGATCTGCTTGTAGATCCGGTGCGCCCGCTCCACCGTCCAGATCGAACCATCCTGCTGCCACGCCTCGTAATTGCGCCAATCCGACACGATCGGCGCGTAGAATGCCGTCGCATAGCGATCCTGCGTGTGCTGGCAGCCAAAGTAATGCCCGCCCGGCCCCACGCCCTTGATCGCCTCAAACGCCAGATCATCCGGCGTCACCGCCACCACAGAATCCTCAAAATAGCGCTGGATCATCTGCAGCACTTCACAGTCCATAATGAACTTCTCTGGCGAGGCGATCAGCCCACCCTCCAGCCAACCTGCCGCATGATAGACAAGGTTCGTCCGGCTTTGCACTGCCGCCCACAGGCTATTGCTGGTTTCCCACATCGCCTGCCCATCCGGCACATTCGCCGCACAGGTGCCGGAAGACCGCAACGGCAACCCATAAAACCGCACCAACTGCCCGGTCATCTGCGTCGCCCGCATATATTCCGGCGTGCCGAACGCAGGCGCACCCGATTTCATATCGACGTTGCTGGTGAACGTGCCCAAAGCTACCGGACAGCCCGGATTGATATACTGCAGCAGGGCCACGCCCGCCAAACCTTCCGCGAGCGAAAGCGACACCGCCCCCGACATCGTTACAGGCGCCATCGCCCCCGCCAAGGTAAACGGCGTAATAACAACGGGTTGCCCGCGTTTGGCCAACCGCATCGCCCCATCCAGCATCGGATAATCATGCTGCAACGGCGAGACCGAGTTGATGTTGGTATACATCCGCGGCTTGGCGTCAAATTCTTCCTGCGAAAGACCGCCCGCGATGCGGACCATCTCCATCACATCCTCAACCCGTTCCGCCCCGAGCGAATAGGCATGAACCACCTTATCGGTCAGCGTCAGCTTTTCATACAAACAGTCCAGATGACGCACCGAGGCATGAATATCCACCGGCTCTACCGGATAACCGCCCGCGACATGGATGCAGTTGAAATACTGCGTCAGCTTCATGAATTCTTTGAACGTCTCAAAATCGCCAGTCCTCTTGCCACGCTCCAGATCCCACGCATTCGGCGGGCTAGAGACGTTCACAAACAGCATATGCTTGCCGCCCATGATCAACTCACGCTCCGGGTTGCGCGGCGTGATGGTGAAGCTTTCCGGCGCATGGGAAAGCATCTCCATGACGAAATCTTCGTCCATTTTGACGTTGGTGCCATTCACCACGCAGCCAGCCTGCTTGAGATAAGCCACCGCCTCAGGGTTCAAAAATTCAATGCCGATTTCCTTCAAAATCCGCATCGTCGCCTTGTGGATCGCCTGCACGCCGTCCGCGTCCAAAGGCTCAATCGGGCGATCATTGTTCACCGGAATCCGCCACGGCATCTGGTCAATCACCGCCGAGCCCGCCCGGCTTTTGTTGCCCGCCCGGCCCCCGGCACGGATGCGTTTGCGGCTTGCGTCATCGCTCATCTGGCGTCTCCATTCTGGCGGCCACAACCGTGGCCGCTGCTGGTGCCCAAGATGAACGAAACGCAGCGCCTTAGCGCACCACGTTCCCGACGCAAATGTGTCGTTTTTATCCGATGCCCCGGTTAGGCGGCCGCTAAACCGTCAATCCAAGCCGACAATTCGCTGATATTGGTCAGAACCACATCGGCATGGGCCTCAAGATCAACCCGCGTCGCGATCCCGGTGAGCACCGCCACCGCCTTCATGCCAGCAGCCCGCCCCGCATCCAGATCATGCAAACTATCGCCCACCATGGCAACCCGCCCCGGCGTCAGCCCGCATTGATCGACAAACGCCAGAAGTTGCCCCGGCGCAGGCTTGCCACCAAAGCCAGAATCGCAACCGACCACGAAATCAAACAACTCCAACACCCCCGCCCCTGCCAAATGCCGCCGCGCAGGCACTTCCGTATCATTGGTCGCCAACCCCAGCTTCAACCCGCGCGCCCGCAATGCCCCTAACACGGCAGGCAAATCCACGGCTGGCACCATCGGCGCATCGGCGGAAAGCTGGTTCATCCGGTCGAGCAACTCCTCCAACCCCATGCCCGGCAGATGCGGCAGCAGAATATCGGCGATCTCCGGCGTGGTCATCGCGATCACCGGGCTGTCAGCGGCAAAATCATTACGCGCCGCATCATAGCCCAAAACCGAGGCCAACCGCCCATCGGCATCGCCCAACTCAGCCAGCAGATTGCGAGTCCACGCCCCCCAAGACAGCCGAAAATCAAACAACGTGCCGTCCTTGTCGAAAATCAGCGCCTCAATCATGCCAGCCTTCATTCGGTCAGTCTCCCTTTTGGCCGCGCCCTGCACCAGCGCTTTGCGCGCACCCTGACGGGACGAAACCGAAAACGCAATCAGGTCCAGTTCGGCACATCCGCCCCCGGCAAGCCGGCCCGCGCCTGCATCACCGCCGTATAGGGCAGGCCTGCGGCATCGCTAAACCCAATCACCCGCGCATCATCTTCCATCAGAAAATCCAGTACCGCGCCCAGAAACACCGGATCGCCCATCAGAGTTGCCAAATCGCCCTGCCCAGCCCCGGTCGCGTTAAGGAAGATACCCACCAGATCATCCTGCGCCAAAAGCCAAGCAAAGGCCTGCAAAGCCAGAGTTTCAGCAGATTCCCGCCTATTCATGCCGTATTTCCCAAGTTTTGTACGACCGAACATCATAATGCGTCCGGTTGGTTACCCATTTAGAAAGGATTTCTTAACCCTTTCGGCGGCACAGTGGAAACACAAGCTTAACACTCAAATCGGGCGCTTCGACAATGGTCGGCAAGATACTCATTGTAGACGATGTTGCGACGAATCGCATCGTCATGAAGGTCAGGCTGACGGCAGCGGGCTATACTCCGCTTTTGGCAGCGGATGGCGCGAGCGGTCTAAAGCTTGCTCTGACCGAAGCCCCCGATCTGATCCTGATTGAACTCACCCTGCCCGATATGCCGGGGCTGCAGCTGCTGGCACGATTGCGCGCCGAACCTGCGCTGCGGCATGTGCCGATTGTGGTCTGCTCGCCCGTGCTGGACGCGGCAGCCCGCTGCACTGCCTTCCGCGCCGGGGCCGATGATTTCCTGCAAAAACCACTGGATGATCAAACCCTACTGGCTCGCATCCGCAGCTTCATGCGCGCGCGCGATGAGGTGGAAGGTTTCTCGCCGCATCACGACGGCATTGCCATGCTGGGTCTGGCCGAAGCGCCCGCCGCATTCTACCAACCCGGCGTGATCGCCCTGATCTCCCAACGCAGCGAAGTGGCACTGAAATTGCGCCGCGACATGGCCCCGCATCTCAGCGACCGCGTGCTGGCGATGACGGCGGAAGAGGCGATGACCGAAGGTCTGCATCAGGGGGCCACGCCGGATGTGTTTTTGATCGAATCCGATTTCAACGGTCCGGGCTCTGGCCTGCGGCTGATGTCGGAACTGCGCTCGCGCACCCACAGCCGCCATGCCGCGTTTTGTATGCAATCCAGCCTTGGCTCTGCCATCGCGGCGGCGGTGGCGTTTGATCTTGGCGCGCATGATCTTGTGGCGCATGGCATTCCGGCTGAGGAGCTCGCGCTGCGTCTGCGCCGCCTGCTGGTGCGAAAACGCGAGGCTGACGCTGCGCGCGCCTCGGTGCAAGACGGCTTGCGGCTGGCGATGATTGACAGCCTGACCGGCCTGCACAACCGCCGCTACGGCATGGCGCAACTCGCAGCCATCGCCGATACTTCCCGCCGCTCGGGTCAGGAATTCGCCGTGATGGTGGTCGATCTGGATCGTTTCAAATCGGTGAACGACCGTTGGGGCCATGCCGCAGGCGACGCGGTGCTGATCGAAGTGGCAGAAAGACTGAACCGCAACCTGCGTGTGGGCGATCTGCTGGCGCGGATTGGCGGGGAAGAATTTCTGGTGGCCTTGCCCGAAACCTCGCTGGCAGAGGCGCGCAGCATCGCCGAACGCCTGTGCCACGCCGTTGAGCAAACCCCGGTGCGGATCGGCGATTTTGCCGCCCTGCGCGTGACCGTCTCCATCGGCCTTGCCACCTCCGCCGATGCCTGCCAGCCCTGCATCAAAGACAGCCTGTCAGAACTGATCGACCGCGCCGACCGCGCGCTGCTTTACGCCAAATCGGCAGGCCGCAACCAAGTCACCATCAGCCGCACCGCCGCATAACAAAGGCCGAGGCATTGCCCCGGCCCATATCCACCAATCCCTAAGGCTTCGGCGGCGGCCCCTCATCGCCAAACTTATCCGGCCCGCCCTTGCCACCATGCTGCAAGCGCTTCTCCAGCCGATCCGCAAACGCCCGCCGCGCTTCGGGCGTCATCGCCACCAGCAAATCGCGCATCAGACCCTGCCCGACCTCAAACCGCCCCGCCATCCGCAGCCTTTGCGCCTCCAGCACTGCCGACAGTTGCCCCGGATCAAACGGCTCAGCCCGCAACACCGCCAGCAGGTTCTGCGCATCCTGCCCCGCTTCTTGCCGCGCCTGCCGCATCTCAGGCATCCGCGCGAGCAGTGCCTTGCGCAACGCCTTGCGATCCTCCCGGCTCAATGCCTCAGAGAACGGCCCAAAGCCAATCTCGCGCACATCGCGCGGCCCGTCATGCTCTTTCAGGAAAGACCCCGCAAACAACCCCGCCACGCCAAGGTTCAGCGCCACCGAGACCGCCAGCGCAATCCGCAAACCCTTACCCGGTGCTTTCCCCACAGCCGCGTCGCTCATCACCTATTCCTCTGCCAAAAGCACATCAAGCTGCGGCATCAGATCGACCTGATCGACCGAGCCCACAGCCCACAAATCCGCAACCGCACCCAGACCATCCGGCTGCACAAAACCAAAAAATAACCCCACCACCGCAGCCGAACCAACGCCCACCAAAGACCCCGCCCCGCCAAACAACGCAGCCAACCCTGCAAACCACCCCGCACGAGGCCGCGCAACCACCACCACAGGCCGCACCTGCAACGCCGCAGCATCCGCCAAAACCCGCGCCATCAGCGCCTCCGACGGCTGCACCAAAGCCCGCGATGCCCCGGCCAACAGATCATCAAGATCATCCATCATTCCGCCTCCTCATAGCCCAAAGCCACCCGCTGCCCCGACAAAAGCGCCGTCAAAGCCCGCTTGCCCCGCGCCGTCAGACTTTCCACCGCTTCCACGCCAATCTGCAAAATCTCGGCAATCTCCGGGTTGCTGAAACCCTCAATATGCCGCAACACCACCGCTTCGCGCTGCCGCTCTGGCAAGGCCGCCAAAGCCGCATCCAGCGCCGCCATCCGATCCGCCGCGATCATCCCCGCCACGACACTCAACGCGCCATCCGCAGGCTCGGCCACATCGTCCAGTGCCTCGGCCCGCCGCCGCCTGCGCGCACGCAGACGATCCGTACACAGATTGGCCACCACCCGGTAAATCCAGGTCGAGACCTTGGCCTCACCCTGCCGCCACTCCGGTGCCACCTTCCACAGCCGCAGCATCGCGTCCTGCGCCACATCCTCGGCCTCGGCCCGATCCGAAAGCATCCGTCCAGCATAGCCCAAAACCCGCGGCAGCAACCGCCCCGCCAGCAGCCGTGCGGCATCCGGGTCGCCATGGGCATAAAGCACCACCAGCGCCTCATCGGCCAATTCTGCAAGGGTATCGCGCGGCATTGTCATCCTATATCGGCTTACCCGGCTTGCTCCGGGCCCGCAATCATTCGCTGCACAGCGGGGTCTGCGACAACGCCGCAAACCCCCTCCTGCCTGACGCCTTGATCCCGGCCAGAACCTCTGGGGATCATCGACCCTGACCAAGCCCAAAGCGTCAGATCAAGCCCTGATCAGTTCGCCGGATCATTGCCTGCATCTGGGCCATCATCCGGCCCGCCCATGTCATCCTCCATAGGCGGGCGCGGCTTGCCATGCTTACCGTGGCCCTTGCCGTGCTTTTCATGCATCGCCTTGCGCGCCGCATCGACCTCATCCTGCGTCACCGCCCCATCCGCATTGGCGTCGATCCGGTCAAACAGCTTCTCTGGCCCCGGACGCGTCGCCATCTCGGCAGCCGTCAACAGCCCGTCACCATCCGAGTCCATATCCTTGACCATATCCGCCGAGCGCTGATTGATCCGATCCGTCGCGGCTGCAATCCGTGGCGCCGCCAGCTCATCCGCCGAGATTTTGCCATCCGCATTGGCATCCATCGCCTTGACCTTGGCAGCCCGGAACGCCTCCACCTCGGCCTTGGTCACTTTGCCGTCTTTGTCGGCATCCAAGGTGGCGAAATCAAACTTCTCATGCGGAGGTTTGGGCTTTGCATCTTGCGCAAAGGCCGCAGCGCCCATCAAAGCGGCCACAAGAATAAGCGCAGACCCTGCCACTTTTGGCGTGCTCGCCATCTTGCCATAGCCCGCCAGTTTGGCGTTGATCGCTGACGTGTTGTTAAACATGCTGTTCTCCTCAACTTCGCCGCAGCCTCTGCCATGGCGTTCATACCCAGATAAACGCCGCAGCTTTCGGTTTCCGTCGCGAGCCGTTGCAACGATTTTCACTGCATCTTGCGACAAAGCACCGCCCCCCCGTGTAAGCACTCAACTTTCGTCGCCATATCGGTTAGAACAGGCCCTTAGCATTCAGGATTTCCCGATGACCGACGCCGCCCTGCACCTTGCACATGATCACGATGGCCCAAACCACGATGGCCCAAACCACGATGGCCTAGCCGAGCGTCCGGCTTGGCCCGCCCTGCGCCGGGGCTGGGCGCGACGCTGCCCGAATTGTGGCGCAGGCCCGCTGCTGAAAGGCTATCTCAAGGTGCGCGAAAGCTGCCCGGTCTGCGCGCAGGATTTCACCCCGCAGCGCGCCGATGATGGGCCGGCCTATCTCACCATCCTGATCGTCGGGCATGTGATGGCACCGCTGTTGATGTTTGTCTTCGTGAAATACCGCCCCGAACCCGCCACCCTGTTCACCATATTCTCCATCGGCACCGTGGCACTGTCGCTCTATCTGCTGCCCCGGCTGAAAGGCGCGCTGGTGGCGCTGCAATGGGCCAAGCGGATGCACGGCTTTGGCCGTACCACCGCCGCCACGCCCGAGCAGCTGTGAGCAACCCCGCCGAAACCATCCGTCCCGCTGCCACCATTATACTGTGGCGGCCAGCGGCTGCAGGATTGGAGGTGCTGATGGGCCAGCGCGGCCACACCGCCGCCTTCATGCCGTCGAAATACGTCTTCCCCGGCGGCGGCGTTGACCCTCAGGATACCACCGATGCCCTGCCCGGCCTGACGACAGATTGCGCCCACCGCCTGGCCCTGAACTGCCCTAGCGACGCGCCAAGCCCCGGCACCCTCGCCACCGCCGCCCTGCGCGAGTTAACCGAGGAAACCGGCCTCTCCCTGCCCAACCCCGCCCCTGGTGATTTGCGCTTCATGTTCCGCGCCATCACCCCACCCGGCCGCTCCCGCCGCTTCGATGCGCGCTTCTTCCTGACCGCCGCCGCAGGTGTTTCGGGCGACACCGAAACCTTCGCCGACACCCTGACCGAGCTTTCGCATCTGCACTGGATCGGCCTCACAGCCGCCCGCGCCCTCGATCTGCCCTTCATCACCGAAGTCGTGCTCGCCGAAGTCACCGCCCTGCTAAACGGCCACCCCCAACCCGGCGTGCCGTTCTTCGACAACTCCGGCCCGGTGCCGACGTTTCGCAGGCTGTAAGCCGCCCAAGCAACCGCAAAACCAGCACCTGAGGTCATCCTCTCTGCTCAAATATCCCCGCCGGAGGCTTCTTCGGCATGCGGCGAACGCCTCCGGCGGGAGTATTTCAAAAAGAGCAAATCAGCAGAAAGGTTAAGATTTCCTGAACGACAACCCATAACAACTTGAAATAAAACGAACAAAAAATGGCCCCGAGTTGGGACCACCCCATATCACCCCAACAAAGCCTTCACCCGCGCGGTAAAATCATCCCCCCGCACCTCAAAATTCGGATACTGATCAAACGAGGCCGCCGCCGGTGCCAGCAACACCACTTCCCCCGCCACCGCCTCCTCAGCCGCGCGGCTCACAGCCCGCTCCATCGTCTCACAAATCTCATAGGGGGTCTCCCCCAACTCCAACGCAAATTCCCGCGCCGAATGCCCGATCAGATAGGCCTTCACCACCGATCCGAGGAACGGCACCAGCCCCACAATCCCACCCTCCTTGCCCATCCCCCCCGCAATCCAGCGGATCTTCGGAAACGCCTGCAAAGCCTTGGCCGCCGCATCGACATTGGTGGCCTTGCTGTCATTGATAAACCGCACACCCCCGCGCTCGCCCACCACCTGACTGCGATGCGGCAGTCCGGCAAACGAATGAAACGCCGTCTCAATCAGTTTCGGCCCGATCCCCAAGCTGCGACAAGCCGCATAAGCCGCGCAAGCATTCTGATGATTATGCGCCCCCGGCAGCCCCGCCACGCCACGCAGATCGAACGACGCCACCTGCTTGCCGCGCCGCCATTCCGCCAAAAACCCCTTGCGGGCAAAAACCGCCCAGCCAAACCCTTCCAGCTTCTGCCCAGACGAGACGCGGATCACCCGATCATCCTGCGGTCCCTCCGACATCTGATTGGCCAGAAACCGCCCCTCGACCTCATCCACGCCGATCACAGCCCGATCTGGCCCGCCTTCCGAGAACAACCGCCGCTTCGCCGCAAAATATCCGCCCATCCCGGCGTGACGGTCGAGATGATCCGGCGAGAGATTGGTGAACACCGCGACATCCGGGGTCAAAGACCGCGCGAGGTCGGTTTGATAGGAGGACAGCTCCAGCACCACCACCTCGCCATCCTGCGCGGGTTCGATATCCAGCACGCCGCGGCCGATATTGCCCGCCATCTGGGTCGCCCGCCCGGCCACCTCAAGGATATGATGGATCAGCGCCGTGGTGGTGGATTTGCCGTTCGATCCTGTCACGCAGATCACGCGAGGGGTGAGGTCGAAATCGTCCCATTCCGGCCCGGCAAAGCTGCGGAAGAACAGGCCGATATCATTGTCGAGTGGCACCCCGGCTTCCAAGGCCCGCGCGATCACTTTGTTCGGGGCGGGATAAAGGTGCGGGATGCCGGGCGAGGTGATCAGCGCCACCACGCCCTCGAAGGCCCCGGCGCGGGTCAGGTCGGTGCAGGTGAAACCCTCGGCCTCGGCTTTCTGGCGGGCCTCGGGGCTGTCGTCCCAGATCAGCGCCTCGGCCCCGCCAGCGATCAGGGCGCGGGCGGTGGCGAGGCCGGACCGGCCCAGACCCAGCACAGCCACTTTTTGGCCCTCGTAGCCTTTTACGGGAATCATCGCAGCCTCCGGTTTTATCTGGCCCAGACAATGCCCCGAGCCGGGGGGGCGGGGCAAGGCGGCATCTGTCCACGCGTGGACAAGGGGGCGGGGTGTGTTTTATCAAGGGGTTAGGGGTGGGGTGTTAGGGAGTTGTTAGGGTTTGGCACTGTTTTCACTCGGATAGGCCACACCATCAACGGCGGTGCGCTGATCAGTTGACGCATTGTCAACAACCTCCTCGAAATCAGCCACCAAATCATCCAAGTCTTGTAAAAAATGATGCGGTGGCGATCTTACACCCATCGCCTCTATTTCATCGCGATCAACCAAGCGGCGGTGAAGCTTAAAATTTTGTTCTTTGGGCTCCACGGACCAAAGCTTTATATCTGGTTTGTCGTTGAGCAGTTTCACGATACTTGTGATGACCGAGTCATCGCATCGGTATCCGAATAGGATCGCGGATATGCTGAACGGTAAGTCCCGCGCACCACTTTTCTCAGAAATATCCCGCCATTCTCGCTCATAGCGCCATTCCGAGGATTTTGCATAGAAGTAAGTCTTCAAAACTTGGTTCTTGGACACCTCATCGTCACGAACCTTCCACCGATACAGATCACTCGCCTTGACCGCTCTAGGGGCGTGATAATCCACAGGCTGCAATCTGGGATGAGGTTGCTCTGAGGTATCATATTCTATGCATAGGCCGCGATGTTCGTCTGCATAATGACTCCACATGAGTACCGACCGCCAAGTTGCGGAGAGTGAAAGCACCCCATCATTCCCAAACTCGCGTTTCATCTCGGCCCTAATATGGGCATCGAGCTGCGACATCAGTTGGCGTTCAGCTTCGCTGTCAATCACACGGTAGTCGCCATATTCGCCTATGCTACGGCGGCAACCATACATACGCGCCTTCGCTTTATCTTCATCAAGATGCGCCTTGAGCATCCGGTAAAGAAGTCTCTCAAGGTGTTTTCTATCAATGTCGATGTGCAGTGATGGGTCGCAATCAAGGGGGTCGTTGAAGGTTCGAGGTTCTGCATAATAGACCTCAGCCTCGGTGATGGCCCGAAGGCTGTTAACCGAAAATCTACAGTATTTATATAACTTGTCGGGCATGGGTCATGAAGCCTGTCGAATGCGAATGTTCTAAACGGTATCAGGCACCATTTGCAGCGACTCGCGCGACTATGTCTAGCGGATCGGCGGGATGAACCCCCGCCTTCCCATCACGCTGCGGTGGGTCAACCCGCGCGAAGGGCGCGGAACGACCCACCCTACGGGCTGGGCTGACCGCAAGCCCGGTGAGTCCGCTTCGCAACAGTGGCGCAATCGCTTTGGGCCGAGGGGCGTCAAAGCTGGTGACACTTAGGTTGTGCCTCTATGCTCACCCGAAGCAGTCAAAAAACAAGAAAGTGACTATTATGCAGGTTCTTAGCAGGCACATCCTTGCCGCCCTTGGCCTTGTTCTGGCGGGCTCTGCCGCCCAAGCCGAGATGACGGGGGGCCAAGTTAAGCTGTCGCAATCGGGGTTTACCGATGATTTCTCGGTGGCGAAGACCAATATCAGCGGCTCGGTTGAATTGGCGTTTGGGCCGCAGTTTGGGATGCAGATGGATCTCGGCGTCAACCTGCTGAACTTCGCCGATGAGACGGCGACGAATTTCGTCACCCACGGCACCTATAAGCTGGGCGACAGCACGGCGCTTGGCCTGTTTTACGGCATGGATGCGGTGAATGGCGGGCGCACCGATGTGTATGGGCTTGAAGCGGCGCAGAATTTTGGCACGGGCGGCGTGCAGGGCTATGTTGCCCATGCCGAGGATGATGGCGGCAGCGGCACGGTGCTGGGGGTCAGCGGCGGCATGGTGATGGGCAATGGCGTCGGCATTGGCGGCTCGCTCGATCACGGCTCGTTTGATGGCACGTCGCTGACCCGCTATGGGGTGCGCGGCTCGTTCGGGTTGGGGGAAAGCTCGAAAATGTTCGCGGAACTGGGCGCGCTGAACACCGATGCCGGGTCGGAAACCTATGCCAAGATTGGTGCTACCTATAATTTCGGTGCGAATTCGGGGCTGATGTTTGGCGACCGCAGCTTGTTCAATCTACTGCCGGGGTCGTAAGAGCGCGCTGCGGGATTCATCTGTTTGTTAAATATCCCCGCCGGAGGCTCCCTGCATCAGCAACGGAAGCCTCCGGCGGGAATATTTTCGCCAGTATGAAACCGCTTTTGCGGCCAAGACCCGAAGGGGCGAGGACGCGGGGGCGGGACGCAAATTTTAGTCTTGTTCGCATAAAGCCCGGCGCGGATTGCACCGGGTTTTTTCTGTAGCTCAGCGCACTTTCAGCGTCGCGAGGCCAATCATCGCGAGGATCAGGCTGATGATCCAGAACCGGATGACGATTTGCGGCTCGGCCCAGCCTTTTTTCTCAAAATGGTGGTGGATCGGGGCCATCAGGAACACGCGTTTGCCGGTGCGTTTGAAGTAGAGCACCTGGATGATCACCGACAACGCCTCGACCACGAACAGCCCGCCGACGATGGCGAGGACGATTTCGTGTTTGGTGCAGACGGCGATGGCTCCCAAAGCGCCGCCCAAGGCGAGGCTTCCGGTATCGCCCATGAACACCGCCGCCGGGGGGGCGTTGTACCACAGAAAGCCAAGGCCGCCGCCGAACAAAGCGGCTGCGAAAACAAGCAGTTCCCCGGTGCCCGGAACGAAATGCACGCCCAGATATTCGGCAAAATTATAGTTGCCGACGATGTAGCTGATCACCCCCAAAGTGCCGCCTGCGATCATCACCGGCATGATGGCAAGGCCATCCAGCCCGTCGGTCAGGTTCACCGCATTGGCCGCACCGACGATGACGATCATGCCGAAGGGGATGAAGAACACGCCGAAATCCAGCAGCACATTTTTGAAGAACGGCAGCGCCAGATGGTTGGTCAGCGCGGGCGGGTGGAAGCTGGACGCCGCATAGGTCGCCATCGCGGCGATGGCGAGGCCCGCCAGCATCCGCACCCGGCCCGAGACGCCCTTGGTGTTTTGCTTGGTGACTTTGGCGTAATCATCGGCAAAGCCAATCAGACCGAAGGCCAAAGTGACCAGTATCACAATCCAGACATAGGGGTTATCTAGCCGCGCCCACATCAGGGTCGACACCATCAGCGCCGACAAGATCAGAAGGCCGCCCATGGTGGGGGTGCCTGCTTTGATGAAGTGGCTTTGCGGGCCATCATCGCGGATCGGCTGACCCTTACCTTGTTTGCGGCGCAGCAGGTCGATCAGCGGGCGGCCAAAGATGAAGCCGAAGATCAACGCGGTGGCAAAAGCACAGCCGGCGCGGAAGGTGATGTAGCGAAACAGGTTGAAGACGTCGCCGCCATCCGAAAACTCGGTGAGCCAGTATAGCATTACGCTTCTCCTTGTGGCGCTTTCGCCGCTGGGTGCCCCAATTTGCGCAGGGCGTCAACGATCAGACTGACTTTTATGCCCTTGGAGCCCTTCACCAGCAGGATATCCCCTGCGTCAATCAGGCTGCGCGGGCGGGTGGCGAGGTCTTTGGCATCTGGCACCCATTCGCCCCGCTGGGCGCGGGGCAGTTTGGTGTAAAGCGCTTTCATCCGGGGGCCGACGCAGTGGATCAGGTCGATTTTGTTCAGATGCGGGTGGAGGGCCACGGCTTCGTGCAGCGCGATTTCGGTCGGGCCAAGTTCCAGCATATCGCCGAGGATGGCAATGCGGCGGCCTTTGCCGACGCGACCAATGCCGTCTTTTGGGGTGGCGGCGATCAGCACATCGAGGGCGGCAGCGAGCGAGGTCGGGTTGGCGTTGAAGGCGTCGTCAATGAGATCGAAGCTGGTTTCTTCGACGAGATCAAGGGTGATATGTTCACGGGTGCCACGGCCTGCCGGGGGTTTCCATTGGCCAAGGTCGGAGGCTGCGATCATCGGATCGAGGTTCAGGGCGTCGGCCACAGCCAAAGCGCCAAGCCCGTTGGCGGCGAAATGGCGACCGGGGGAGAGGACTTTGAACAGGCTCGGCGTGCCTTGCCGGGTGGCTTGCACGATGGTGGCGGTGTCGCAGAGTTTTACGTCTGTCAGGCGGTAGTCGGCGGTGGCATTGGCCCCAAAAGTGATGGCTTTTGCCCCGACGGCGGCGGCTTTGGCTTGCAGGATCGGGGTGATGCTTTGATCGCCGGGGAAAATCGCAGTGCCGCCGGGGCGCAGGCCGTCGAAAATCGCGGCTTTCTCGCGGGCGATGCCGTCAAGGTCGTTGAACGCTTCCAGATGCGCGGGGGCTACGATGGTGATCAGCGCCACATCCAGATCGGCCATGCGGGCCAGCGGGGCGATTTCGCCGGGGTGATTCATGCCGATCTCAATCACCGCATAGTCGGTGTCTTGTGGCATCCGCGCGAGGGTCAGCGGCACGCCCCAGTGGTTGTTGTAGCTGGCCTCGGCGGCATGGGTTTTGCCTTGACCGGACAGAATGCGGCGGAGCATTTCCTTAGTCGAGGTTTTGCCAACCGATCCAGTGACGCCGACGACCTTGGCATGGGTGCGGGCGCGTGCGAATGCGCCCAGCTTTTCCAGCGCTTGCAGCACATCATCCACGATCAGCATCGGGGCATCGGGGGCTGTGTCGTCGGGGATATGGCTGACCAAAGCCGCCGCAGCGCCTTTTGCCAAGGCGGTGGCGACGAAATCATGGCCGTCGCGGATGTCTTTCAGCGCCACGAACAGATCGCCGGGCTGGATGGTGCGGGTGTCGATGGAGACTCCGGTGGCGGTCCAATCACGGGTGCTACGGCCTCCGGTGGCGGTTACAGCGTCGGCAGAGGTCCAAAGTGCGGTCATAGCAATCCATCCAGTGCGGCGACGGCGATGCTCGCCTGTTCCACATCGTCAAACGGGTAAATGTTGCCCATGATCACCTGACCGCTCTCATGGCCTTTGCCTGCCACCAAAAGCGCGTCACCGGGTTGCAGGGCATCGACGGCGAGCAGGATCGCCTCGGCGCGGTCGCCGACCTCGTTGGCTTCGGGGCAAGCGGCCATGATGGCGGCACGGATCAGGGCGGGGTCTTCGGAGCGCGGGTTGTCGTCGGTGACATAGAGCACGTCGGCGTTGGCCTGCGCCGCCGCCCCCATCAACGGGCGTTTGGTGGTGTCGCGGTCGCCGCCTGCACCAAACACCACGATCACGCGGCCCATCACGTGCGGGCGCAGCGCCCGCAAAGCGGTCTGCAACGCATCAGGCGTATGGGCGTAATCGACGAATACCGAAGCGCCGTTCTTACGCGTGCCAGCCAGTTGCATCCGCCCCCGCACGCCCGTCAGTTGCGGCAGCACGGCAAACACATCGCGGGCGGATTCCCCGGCCCCGATCACCAGACCTGCCGCTAAAGCGACGTTTTCGGCCTGAAAGCCGCCGATCAAGTTCAGCCGCACTTGGTAGGGCGTGCCTTTCCAGTCGTAGCGCACGTCCTGGCCTTTGGCGTCAAAGCGCTGGCCCAAGATGCGCAGATCGCAACCCTCTCCCGACCCTACCGAGATCAGGCTTTGCCCACGCGCGACGGCAATCAGCGCCACCTCATGGCCCTTTGGGTCGTTCATGTTGATCACCGCCACGCCGTCTTCGGGCAACACGCGGTCGAACAAGGCGGCTTTGGCGGCGAAATAGGCCTCAAACGTGTGGTGATAGTCGAGGTGGTCTTGGGTGAAATTGGTAAAACCCGCCGCTTTCAAGCGTACGCCGTCCATCCGACGCTGGTCCAAGCCATGAGATGAGGCTTCCATCGCGGCATGGGTCACGCCCTCAGCCGCTGCGAGGCTTAGCATCCGGTGCAGGGTTACGGGATCGGGCGTGGTATGGGCAGAGGGTGCAGACCACGCGCCCTCAACCCCCGTCGTGCCGATATTGATCGCGGCATGGCCCAAGGCCATCCAGATCTGCCGCGCAAAGGTCGCGACGGACGTTTTGCCATTGGTGCCCGTGACGGCGACCATGGTGGCAGGTTGCGCACCGAACCATAGGGCAGAGGCGCGGGCGATGGCCTCGCGCGGCTCCTCTGCCACGATCAGGGCGGCATCGGATGCGACCAAAGCCTCTGCCGCCAGCTTTGCCCCTGCGGCATCGGTCAGGATCGCGCTCGCCCCCTTGGCCAAAGCGCCCGCGATAAAGGTCGCGCCATGCACCGCTGCCCCCGGCATCGCGGCGAACAGAAAACCGGGTGCCACGGCATGACTGTCCAACGTAATCCCCGACAAAACCGGATTGCGGCCATCGCGGGCGGTCAGGCCCAGATCTGCGAGTGTTTTTGTCCGGTCTGCCACAACATACCCCCAAGCTTAATTCTTGACGGCTACTAGCCCATCCAAGGTGGCAGCTTCAACCTGTGGCCGCATCCCCAGCAAGGGCGCAGTGCGGCGGATGATCTCGGCGGCAACGGGAACCGCAGTCCAGCCAGCGGTGCGGCGCGGCTTGGGTCCGGTGGTTTCTACGGGTTCATCCAACGTCACCACCAACACATATTTCGGGTCATTGGCGGGGAACACAGAGGCGAAAGTGTTGACCACCTTATCCTTGATATAGCCACCGCCCTTGCGGGTTTTCTCGGCGGTTCCGGTCTTGCCAGCCACCGCATAGCCCGGCACATCGCCCAAGCTGGCGGTGCCTTCGGTGACAACGCGGCGCATCATGCTGACGGCCAGCAAAGCCACACGCTTGGACAAAATCCGCTCGCCCTGCATCGGCTCGGTGCGCTTCAGCAGCGTCGGCGTCACCTTGATGCCACCGTTGGCAATCGACGCATAAGCGGTGGCGAGGTTCAGCGGGCTGCCTGAGATGCCATGGCCGTATGCGGCGGTGATCGTCACGATTTCCGGCCAACGCGCCGGGCGCAAAGGTTTCGCGCCCTTGGCTTCGACCAGTTCCACGGGCGAGGCATCGAACAGGCCCAAAGATTTCAGGAAGACCTGCTGACGCTCTCCACCGATCATCATCGCGATATGGGCGGTGCCGACGTTGGAAGATTTCGCAATGATATCAGACACCGACAGCATCGGGCCGTAGTTGTGGCCCTCAAATTCGTTGATCTTGAACTTGCCGTAATACATCGGCGCATTGGCATCGACGAGGGTTTCGGGCGTCAGCAAACCCAACTCGATCGCCTGCGCTGCCGCGAAAATTTTGAAGGTCGAGCCCAACTCATACACGCCCTGCACCGCGCGGTTGAACAGCGGGCTGTCGGATGGCTCACCCGAGGTCGGGTTGGCGGGGCGATCGTTGGGATCAAAGGTCGGGCCTGCGGCCAATGCGACGATTTCACCGGTGTTCACATCCATCAAAATGGCGGCGCCGCCCTTGGCATTCATCATGGTGATGCCCGCGCTGAGCACATCCTCGACCGCCGCTTGCACGGTGATATCCAGTGAGGTGACCAGTGGCGTGCCCGCTTGCGCCGGATCACGCAGGCGCGCATCGGCGAATTTCTCAAGCCCCGCAGTGCCGATCACCTCGGCGCTGTTGACGCCCTCCGCGCCAAAGGACGAGCCGCCCAGCACGTGCGCGGCGAGGGTGCCGTTGGGGTAAAGCCGCATCTCTCGTGGGCCAAACAGCAGGCCGGGGTCGCCGATTTCATGCACCAGCTGCATTTGTTCGGGGCTAAGCACCTTGCGCACCCAGAGGAAACTGCGGCCATCGGTAAAACGGCGCAACAGGGTTTTCTCATCCAGATCGGGGAAGATCGCGGCGAGTTCTTTCGCCACCCGTGCCGGATCAATCAGATCGCGGGTCTGCACATACAAAGCATGGGTCAGCATGTTGGTGGCAAGAATCCGGCCATTGCGGTCGACAATATCAGCGCGGCCCGCGTCAATTTCGGTGCCAGCAGATGCGGTGCGCGGCTCGACCGGTTCCGAGGCCGCAATCGTACCCATCCGCGCGCCGATCAGGGTAAACGCGCCGAAGAAGCACAAAGCGAGGATCACCAGACGCACTTGCGCCGAACCTCGTGATTTGTCGCGCATCACTTCATGACGCAGGCGCAGGTTTTCGCGCTCGATACTGTCGGGGTTTTCGCCCTTTTGGCGGGCGTTCAGAATACGGGCCAGTGGGCGCAAAGGCGTGCGGGTCATGGCGTTTGCGCTCCTTCTGTCGCGGCAAGCGTACCGGACACCATCTCGCCGCCTTCAATCGGTAGATTTGTGACCAAAGGTGCTGGCGGGAAGGCGATTTGCGCGGCCACGCCAAACTGCGCGGGCAGCATCGGCAGCAGTTCAAGCCGATCAAAGTTCAGCGTCGCCAGATCGCGCAAGCGGTCAGGGCGGTTCAGGTAAGCCCATTCGGCGCGCTCAATCGACAGGCTTTCGCGCAAGCTGCCGATTTCGTTCTGCAAATCAGTGACATCACGCAACGCGGCTTGGGTCGCGTAATTCTCGCGGTAGGCCCAGAACCCCAAAGCCATCACGGCGAGAAACGACAGAACGTAAAGCACAGGGCGCATGGCTTAGCGGTGTCCTTTTTTAGAGGGCTTCGGCAGGTCAGGGGCGTTCAACGCCGCACCATCAATATCCTTGGCAGGTGCTGCGGTGCGCCGTGCGACGCGCAGCTTGGCCGACCGCGCGCGCGGGTTTTCTTCGAGTTCCTGATCATCCGGGCCAATCGCCTTGCGAGTGACCAAATCGAACCGCGCGGTGGTGTTTTCTTTGACCGGGGCATAGCGGTTGGAGTTCGGCTCCTCGCCCGCCGCCTGTTGGAAAAAGCGTTTCACCACGCGGTCTTCGAGCGAATGGAAGGTGACAACCGCCAGCAATCCGCCGGGTTTCAGCGCGCGTTCCGCCGCCAGAAGCCCCTGCACCAGTTGCGAAAATTCCTCATTCACCGCGATGCGCAGGGCTTGGAAGCTGCGGGTGGCAGGATGCGATTGCCCCGGTTTCGGCCGAGGCAGGCATTTCGCGACGATTTCAGCCAGCCGCAACGTGGTCACAATCGGATCGCTGCGTTGTTCGACGATGGCATGGGCAATGCGGCGCGAGGCGCGTTCTTCGCCGAAATGATACAGGATGTCGGCGAGGCGTTGTTCGGTTGCGGTGTTCACAATATCCGCCGCCGACTCGCCCGATTGGCTCATCCGCATATCGAGCGGGCCGTCTTTCTGAAACGAAAACCCGCGCTCAGGCATATCAATCTGCATCGACGACACGCCCAGATCCAACACCACGCCGTCGAGCAATGCGCCCGCATGGCGGTCCATGTCCGAGAAGTTCCCCGCCACCAGCCGCAGCTTGTCACCATAGGCCCCCGCCCAAGGTGCCGCCATTTCCAGCGCCAACGGGTCGCGATCCACGCCGATCACGCAATCAGCGCCAGCTTCCAACAGCCCGCGCGTATAGCCGCCAGCCCCAAAGGTGCCATCCAGCCAAAGCCCGCGCACAGGCGCGCAAGCCGCCAACAGGGGCCGCAACAATACGGGGATATGCGGAGAGCGGCCGATGTTCTGGTCGCGGATCGGGTCCATGTCAACCCGCCCGCGCAGCCCGGCCCACCAAGGCCAAGGGATCGACGCCATCATCGTCGTCATCGTTGAATTCGGCGTCGTAGACCTCACGCCGATACAGCTTGAAGCGGTTGGTGTAGCCCGCAAACGCTGCCTCACCGGCAATATCGTCTGCCGAAAATCCCATTTTGGCGCGGACTTTCAACGGCAAAACGATGCGGCCATCGGGCTCAATCTCGACCATCACCGAGCGCGAGATCAAATCGCGTTCCGCCTTGTCGCGGTCATCCGAGCCCAGTTCCATCGCTTCGATCTTGGCGGCCAAAGCATCGGCGCCCGACTTCGAGTAACACTCGACGAAGGTGCGGCTTTTGCCACCATAAACCATGTAAACCCGGGGGCGTGCATCATCAGAGGAGGGGTCTTCTGCTTCCAGAATGCGGCGGAAGGCTGCTGGGATCGACACCCGCGCCTTGCTGTCTACCTTCTGGTAGAACTCGCCTCTGAACGCCTCACTCACCATCGGCCTTTCGGCTCCTTTTGGGGTTCTTCAACCCCTTGAAATAGAAAAGGCGGACCGAGCTGCTGCCACTGCTCGGTCCGCCGTCTGTCCCATCGCTGGGCGTCCTGCTGCGCAAACCACCTGGGGGAGATGTCTGCTCGCTTGCGCGCCGGATCTGTCAAAGTTGGAAAGGCGGGGTGCCTGTATGAGCCTGTCTTTTTCGCCTTGTTCGGGGTCTTCAGCCGCCCCTGCTTTTTTGTCCCGCCGTTCCGTCTTCGTGAGAACAGGGATGCCATGGGATTTCATGGGAAGCAATGGAAATCTTTGGGTGAAAGTGGGGAATATCTTGTTCTGGGGGTGAGTGAAAAACAGCATCTTGTGGTCATAGACGCTAAATTTAGGCGGTAACAGGGCGTTCACGGCGGCGTGAGCACTAGATATAGATTTTCAGAAATCTGCTTTCTCTCACCCATGATTTCCCAAAAATTTTCAGGCTCCTGCAGAAATCACCCAGATGTTGCGCCAAAACTGACCGAATCGAGGTTAGAATACCACGAAGAAATGCAAAAAACCGAGGTCTCCCCCGGTTTTCCCATAATTTCCCAGATGAAGTGATTCGCCGAACGGACTTTCCCGTGAACTCCTGTAGGGTGGGTTAGAAACCTAAGCCTACGCCATGCCACCCGCGATCAGCCTTTGCGCCAACCGTGCATAGGCCTGCGCATGCGGGCTATCGCCGACCGCAATCGGCACCCCTGCATCGCCCGCCAAGCGCACATCAATAGACAGCGGCAATTCACCCAAGAACGGCAGATCAAGCCGCTTGGCTTCCGCCGCCACGCCGCCATGACCGAACAGATGTTCCTCATGGCCGCAGTTCGGACAGATGTAAGTGGACATGTTCTCGATCAGCCCCAGCACCGGGGTTTTCAGCTTTTGGAACATATCCAGCGCCTTGCGGGCATCGAGCAGCGCCACATCCTGCGGGGTGGACACGACTATAGCCCCAGTCAGATGGGTGCGCTGACACAGCGTCAGTTGAATATCCCCGGTCCCCGGCGGCAGGTCGATGATCAGCACATCCAACTCGCCCCAGGCCACCTGCCCCAGCAACTGCTGCAAAGCCCCCATCAGCATCGGGCCGCGCCAGATCACCGCCTCATCTTCCTTCAGCATCAGGCCGATCGACATCATCGTGACGCCGTGGGCGTGTAGCGGCTCAATGATCTTGCCATCGGGGGACGCGGGGCGCTTGTTCACCCCCATCATGCGGGGCTGGCTGGGGCCATATATGTCTGCATCGAGCAAACCCACGCGCCGCCCCTGTTTCGCCAACGCCACCGCAAGGTTGGAACTGACGGTCGATTTGCCGACCCCGCCCTTGCCCGACCCGATCGCTATAATACGGTCCACGCCCGCAATCCGCGCAGGCCCACCCTGATGCGGCGTCGGGTGCTGGCCGATCTTGACCGGGCCCAGCGCAGGCGGCGGCGTGGTGGCGGCTTTCGCGGCAGGCCCGTGCGCCGTCATCACCGCCTGAACCGAGGTCACACCGGGCAGCGCTTTCACCGCCATCTCGGCCGCCACCTGTGCGGGGGCCAGTTCGCGGGCCTCGGCAGGCGTCGGCGCCTCAATAACGAATCGCACCACGCCACCGTCAACCATCACCGCGCGCACCAAATCGCGCGAAACAAGTGTGCCACCGGGCACCTGCACCCGCGCCAGAACCGCCAACACATCTTCCCGATGAACGCTCATTGTTTTTCCCTCGCCCGCATTTTAGTTTGTATGCTATCTAAATTGGCAATTCCGCACCACAAAGTTGTGCGCTTTGGCGGAAAGGGCAAGCCCTGTTGACCAAACGCTCAAATATTCAGCGAAGCGCCTGTTAAGTATGAATATTTTACGACACTAAGCCATGCGCTTGCTGCATGGCAGCATTGTATACTCGACCATTGTGCAGTTGCAGCATTTGCCCCATGTTATCCCTAACAGCGGAACAGAAGGGTTTAGGCATCCGGCCAAGACCAACCGCTCGCAGAACAAAAAGTGAGGCTATCATGGCATATGTGAACACAACCCGCGCCGTTTCGGCAACCGCATCCGACCGTATCTCCGGCGTCTTCGCCGCGATCTCGGCAATGCTGGCACGCCGCCGCGTTTACGACCGCACCATCCGCGAATTGCGCCAGCTGACCGACCGCGAACTGAGCGATCTGGGCATCGCACGCTCGCTGATCACCGAAATCGCCCGTGAGGCAGCTTACGGCAAGTAATCCCTGAACCGGCCGCTACCTCCTCCCAGCGGTTTGGTTTCACGGCGCGGCGGCGCGCAACTCCTCCCTTGCGCCGTCGCCTTTTTATAGACTTCGATGAGCCTTCTTCCTCCCTTAGGCTCTCGGACCCGCCGCGATCTGTTCTCCTCCCTCAGATCGTGGCACCCTATTCGAGCGGCCAAACCTCCTCCCTTGGCCCTTCGATTCGGCGGTGATCCCCTCCTCCCTGGGATTGCTGCCACCCTATTCGAGCGGCCCACCTCCTCCCGGGCCAGCGCGATCAGGCGGTGATCCAACCTCCTCCCTGGATCACTGCCACCCTATTCGAGCGGCCAACCTCCTCCCTGGCCGAGCGATCAGGCGGTGATCCAACCTCCTCCCTGGATCATCGCCACCCTATTCGCGTGGCCCACCTCCTCCCGGGCCAAGTGATCAGGCGGCGCTGCAACCTCCTCCCTGCGGTGCCGCCGCTTTATTCGAGCGGCCAACCTCCTCCCTGGCCTGCACGATTAGGCAGCGACCCTTACCTCCTCCCAAGGGTCGCTGCCGCTCCTCTCCCCCCTCTGCCTGCAGATGTGACCGACCTTGCATCCGCCGCTCTGGCCGCTGATAAGTTGCCAAACCATTCAGGCGGATAGATGCGCATTTCCATGTTTTCAGCGGCACTGGTCGCGGTGTTGGTCGGCTATGGCTCTACCATTGCCCTCGTGCTGTCCGCAGCCGCAGCTTTGGGCGCCACGCCCGCGCAAACCGCAAGCTGGGTGTTTGCCATCGCCATGGCAAAAGCGGTCGGCTCGGCTTTCCTCAGCTTTCGCCACCGCATTCCCATCGTGCTGGCATGGTCCACCCCTGGTGCTGCCTTGCTGGTGTCCACCACGGGCATCACGATGGCCGAGGCCGTCGGAGCCTTCCTGCTGGCCGGCCTGCTGATCGCCCTGACCGGAGCGTTCCGCCCGCTGGGTCGGTTGATCGCGCTGATCCCTGACGGAATAGCCGCTGCGATGCTGGCAGGTGTGCTGCTGCCGTTCTGCATGAAAGCCAGCCTTGCCGCGCAAGCGCTACCCGGCCTTGTGCTGCCGATGATCGCGATGTTCCTGCTGGTGCGGCTGAAAAACCCGGCGCTGGCGGTGCTGGCGGCTTTGGCAACCGGGCTGATCCTCGCCTTTGTCACCGGGGCCGCACACCTGCCCGCGCTGTCGCTGCCGCTGCCGCATCCGGTGTTCATCGCCCCCAGCTTCCGGCTGGATGTGTTGCTGGGCCTTGGCGTGCCGCTGTATCTGGTGACGATGGCCGCGCAAAACCTGCCGGGCTTTGCCACCCTGCGCAACGCAGGCTACGAGCCGCCGGTGGCCTCGGCCCTGATCACCACCGGGTTGATTTCCAGTGTAAGCGCGCTGTTTGGCGCGCATACCGTCAATATGGCCGCGATCACCGCCTCGATCTGTCTGTCCGACGACACCCATCCTGACCGCGCACAGCGCTGGAAGGTCGGCGTGATCTATGGAGGTTTCTGGATGGTCATCGCCCTGCTCGCCCCAGTGATCTTGCCTGTTCTGGCGGCCCTGCCGCCGCCCTTGATGACGGCTTTGGTGGCTTTGGCGCTGCTCGCCCCGCTGATGGGCGCGTTGCAGGGCGCGTTTGCCGCCGTTGAGACTCGCTTTGCCGCCACCGTCACCGTCACCACAGCAGCCTCTGGGGTGATGGTGTTTGGTGTGGGCGCAGCCTTCTGGGGCCTGTCCGCCGGGCTTGCCGTCTACGCGCTGGAGCGGTTGAAAAACCGGATCTGACGCTGCCAAACCGAAATTCGATCCGAATTTCGTGCCGGAATTCGCGCGAATTCCGCCTCCTTAGAACGGCACGTCATCCACCTGATGCGCGGGCACCACCCAGCGCGCGACGATCATCTTGGATCCGGCATGATCGAATTCGATGCTCAGCTTGTCGCCCTCAATCCCCATGATCTCGCCATAGCCGAATTTGGTGTGAAACACCCGGTCACCGATGACGTAAGATGAGATCGCTTGCGCATCAATCGTCACATTGCGCGCCTCGCGCGGTTGCGCGATGGGACGCTGTGGTGCGCGGTCCTGCATCCGCTTCCAGCCGGGCGAGTTATACACATCCGCCTTCACCGCGCGATCTTCCAATGCCGCACCGAAAGACGGGGCCGCAGCGCCATAGCCAGCACGATATAAACTCGGCGAGGTTAGCACTTCAACGTGCTTTTCGGGCAGTTCATCGATGAATTGGCTGGCCAACTGACTTTGCCACTGGCCATACACTCGTCGGTTCTCGGCAAACGAAATCGTGCACAACTTCTCCGCCCGCGTGATGCCGACATACGCCAGACGCCGTTCCTCCTCCAAGCCCTTATTCCGGCGTTGACCAGCTACAATCTTGTCGCCGGCTTCGTCCATCGCACGCTGGCTGGGAAATAACCCGTGTTCCCACCCTGGCAGGAAAACTACCGGAAACTCCAAACCTTTTGCGGCGTGTAACGTCATGATCGACACCTTTTCCGCAGCCTCTTCTTTGTCATTCTCCATGATCAAACTGACATGTTCGAGGAAACCTTGTAGGCTGTCGAACTGCTCCAGCGCCTTGACCAATTCCTTCAGGTTTTCCAGCCTCCCCGGCGCTTCTGGCGTTTTGTCGTTCTGCCACATCGACATATAGCCAGACTCCTCCAGAATAACCTCGGCCAGTCGCACATGGCTCAGGTCATTCGCAGGCGGGGTATCCGGCAGCATCGGCTCTATTAGCGCATCTTCCGGCGGCACAACCCGCACGCCCATCAGGCTCGCGTGCCACCGATCAACTCCCTCGACAAAGCCTCGCAACTGCCCAGCTCCCTTGCCGCCAATGCCTCCCCGCGCCAATAGCGCCCGCGCGCCATCTAGCAGCGGCAACTCCTGCCCGCGCGCCTCGCGTTGAATATCCTGCTGTGCCTTGTCGCCAAGGCCGCGCTTCGGCAGGTTGACCACCCGCTCGAACGCCAGATCATCCTCCGGTGAGACCGCCAGCCGGAAATACGCCATCGCATCGCGGATTTCCTGCCGTTCATAGAACCGAGGCCCACCGATCACCCGATAGGGCAACCCAATGGTCAGAAATCGATCCTCGAACGCCCGCATTTGGTGGGAGGCGCGAACAAGAATGGCCATGCCATTCAACGATGTAGCCTCAATCCCCCGCCTCCCGCGCTGTATCGCCTCAATCTCCTCACCGATCCAGCGTGCTTCGTCCTCGCCATCCCTATGGCCGATCAGCCGCACCTTTTCGCCCTGCGCGCCCGCCGTCCACAGCGTCTTGCCCAAACGGTCAGCATTGGCGGCAATTATGCCCGAGGCGGCGGCGAGAATATGCGCGGTCGAGCGGTAATTCTGCTCCAGCCGCACCACTTTCGCGCCGGGAAAATCCTTTTCAAACCGCAGGATGTTGCCCACCTCAGCCCCACGCCAGCCGTAGATCGACTGGTCATCATCGCCGACGCAGCAGATGTTGCGATGGCCCTGCGCCAGCAGCCGCAGCCAGAGATATTGCGCGACGTTGGTATCCTGATACTCGTCCACCAGAATATAGCGGAACCAGCGTTGATACTGTTCCAGCACGTCGGGATGCTTCTGGAAGATCTGAACACAGTAAAGAAGAAGGTCCCCAAAATCCACTGCATTCAGATTTCTGAGTCGCTCCTGATAGTCAGCATAGACCTCAACAACATGCCGTTTCTTACCTCTATGAGGTTCGTTGTCTGATGGTTGCGAATTTGGCGTTAGCCAAATGTCATGATCCTCTGATGCAGGAACAGAATCTGGGCCCCAAGCTCTATTTTTATATCGATCGAAGTGTTGCAAAAACCAACGCTCGGTCCACCGCTTCCGATCAATTCCTTCTCGCTCAAGTATTTGCCTTACCAGCCGCAACTGATCATCGGTGTCCAGAATAGTGAAATTGCTTTTCAGCCCGACCAATTCCGCATGCCGCCGCAAAATCTTCACCGACAGCGAGTGAAACGTGCCCATCCAGGCCATGCCCTCGGCCACATCGCCCAGCAAACGCCCGACCCGCAGCTTCATCTCGCGCGCGGCTTTGTTGGTGAAGGTCACCGACAGGATCTCGCGCGGGGTGGCCTTGCCCATGTTCAAAAGATGCACGATGCGCGAGGTCAGCGCCTTGGTTTTCCCCGTCCCCGCCCCGGCCAACATCAGCACCGGGCCATCCAAAGCCTCAACCGCCTCGCGCTGCGCGGGGTTCAGATCATCGAGGTACGGCGCAGGACGCGCTGCCCCTCGGCCAAGGGCGCGCTGTGACAGCGGCACCGCCGCCGCGAAAGCATCTTCGTCATCCGTCCAACTCATGCCATCAACCTAGCGCGGTTCAATGGCAAGATAAAGCAGTGTTCCCGCATTGTTCACAGGAAAGTTTTGCAGCCTAATGTCTTACCGATGATGGCTTGTGGCACAGAAGGAAACGATGCGTTTCCAAATCTGGGACTGCGCCATGCCATCCCCCATCGCCGCGCAGTTTTTCAAGCCATCTACCAATACCCGCCGCAGGAATGCCATTTTACTGATTGACGATGGCGCTGCGCCCGCACAAGTTGCCCCGAAGCCAGCCGTGGATATGATTGGAGTTTTTGTAATGGTAACGATTTCAGACCCGCTTTATGCGCAGCAATGGCACTTGAAAATGCTGGGGAATATCCAGCGCATCTGGGATGAATATACCGGGGCCGGGGTGCATGTTGGCGTCTTTGATGACGGGCTGCAATACACCCATCCCGATCTGGCGGCGAACTACGATGCGACGCGGCATTTCGTCTATAATGGCACCACCTATGATCCGACCCCGGTAGACACCAGCGGCGATGATCAGGATGAGCATGGCACCTCGGTGGCGGGGATCATTGCGGCGGGCAAAAACAGCATTGGTGGTGTTGGCGTGGCCTATGATGCCAAACTGACGGGCGTTATGATCCTCAGTAATCCGGCGCTGGAATCTGACTTTATGTCCAATCAAGCGCTGCTCTACGCCGCGCAGTTCGACATCATGTCAAACAGTTGGGGCTATACACCCGAGTTTTATGACTGGCAGAACGCTGCGGACCCGTCTTCAACCTCGGGTCAAGTCATCGCCGATTATGCCTATGCGACAGCCAACGGGCGCGGCGGTCTGGGCACGGTGATCGTGCAGGCTGCGGGCAATGATTACGGCAATGCGCAGGCCGACGGGGTGAATACAGCCGCGCAACTGATCAGTGTCGCGGCATTGACCGCGAAAGGCAGCGTAGAGGATTATTCCAACTACGGCACGAATATCTGGATTTCGGCCGGGGCTGCGGCGGTGACAACCGATCTGGTAGGCAATGCAGGCTATAATTCCGGCAGTGGTACATCAGGCAATTACGCCAACGACTTTGGTGGCACCTCAGCGGCAACCCCGGTGGTATCGGGCGTTGTGGCATTGATGCTGCAAGCCAATCCGCTGCTGGGCTGGCGCGATGTCAAAGAGATTTTGGCGAGTACCGCAAAAATCACCGGCTCGCTTGATGGCGGCCCGAAGACCGATGAACGGACGGGCACCTATTTTCAGGAACTGGATCGCAATATCAGCGGCGTGCTGACCCGCAGCAGCGACAGTTGGAACGATGGCGGTCGAGCCATCAGCAATGATTATGGCTTTGGCCGTGTCGATGCTTTTGCCGCAGTGCGGCTGGCCGAAGTCTGGGGTCTGATCAACGGCGTGGCACAAACCAGCGCCAACCAGCAGAGTGTTTCAGCGTGGAATTCGGACGGTTATGGTATCGTCTACAGCGGCAATAAAGGCACAGCGACTTCGACGATCAGTGTGACCCAGCATTTGCAGGTCGAGTATCTCAGCGTCACGCTGTCGATGCAATATTACTCTGCCACCAGCAACGTTTCCACACTGTCGGTTAATCTGATCGGGCCTGATGGCACCAAACACGTCCTAGTGCGCGAGAAGGATCTTTATTACGAAGATGTCAGCGGCGGGTTCACTTGGAAATACGGCATGTCGCAGGCGCTTGGCGCTGACAGCTTCGGCACGTGGCGGGTCGAGGTTGTCGATGCACTCGGTGCAAGTTTGGCGCATTCTGGATCCATTTCCAATGTGCAGCTTGAATTTCTGGGCGCGGATTTCACGCTGAACAACATCCACCACATCACGCAAGATTTCCTGCTTGCCAACCGGGTTGATGCGGGCGGTTTGCGCGATAAGGCGGTCAACGACAGCAACGGTGGCACCGATTGGTTGCAGATGGCGACACTGGCGGGCGATATCGTGGTCTCGCTGGTGCCCGGTAAGGCGTTTTCGGTCGGCGGTGTGGTTTGGGGCAGTATTGAGGCCAACACGGTGATCGAAAACGTGGTGACGGGCGATGGCAATGACCGGATCAGCGGCAATGCCGGGGCGAATTTCATCTATGGTATGCGCGGCAATGATACGATCAACGGCGGTCTGGGCAATGACAAGCTGGATGGCGGCGCCGACAACGACCTGCTGCAAGGCGCTGATGGCAATGACCAACTGATCGGCGGTTTCGGCCATGATCAGTTGATCGCAGGCAATGGCAATGACCTGCTGGTCGGCGGCGTCGGGCTGGACACGCTTTATGGCGAGGATGGCAATGACCAGTTGATCGGCGTTGGTGGCAACGACAATCTGTTTGGCGGTGCGGGGACAGATCGGCTGGAAGGCGGTGCCGGGCGCGATGTGCTGAACGGCGGCGCGGGCATGGATGCGTTCGTGTTCACCGATCTGTCGGGCAGCGATTTCATCACCGATTTTGAGGATAACATTGACACGCTGGTGTTGGACCGCGCGCTGTGGGGCGGGGCTATGCTGACGGCTTCGGCGGTAATCTCCAGCTTTGCGTCGTTCGTGGCGGGCAATGTCGTGCTGAACTTTGGTGGCGGCGACGCACTGACCATCACTGGCCTCACCGCACCTTCGGCTTTGCTGGACGACCTGATTTTCCTCTAGCTGCGCAATCTCTAGGCCAAAATCGAAAAAGGGCGGTTTGTTTCTGACAAGCCGCCTGTTTTTTAGGCAAAGAATCGTCACATCTGCAATGGCCCAATGTTAGCGCCCGACATATCGTAAATCTGTCATAACAGGGCGGTTCCGCCCCTTGCGCTGCAGCGCAGCGTGACTAAGGTGCAAACTCGATCACGCCCTCTCCCCCGTTTGCCCGGAGCAGCCTTATGACCGAATTCAATAAAATCCTGATCGCCAACCGTGGCGAAATCGCCATCCGTGTGATGCGCGCGGCCAATGAGATGGGCAAGAAAACCGTCGCCGTCTATGCAGAGGAAGATAAGCTGTCGCTGCACCGTTTCAAGGCGGATGAGGCGTATTTGATCGGTGAAGGCCTGTCGCCGGTCGGTGCGTATCTGTCGATCCCCGAAATCATCCGGGTGGCGCGGGCGTGTGGGGCCGATGCGATCCATCCGGGCTATGGTCTGCTATCGGAAAACCCGGATTTCGTCGATGCTTGCGATCAGGCTGGCATCACCTTTATCGGCCCGAAAGCCGACACGATGCGGGCTTTGGGCGATAAAGCCAGCGCCCGCCGGGTGGCGATGGCCGCAGGCGTTCCAGTGATCCCGGCGACGGAAGTGCTGGGCGATGATTTTGACGCCATCAAGAAAGAGGCGGCTGCGGTCGGCTACCCGCTGATGCTGAAAGCAAGCTGGGGCGGCGGCGGTCGCGGTATGCGCCCGATTCTGTCGGAAGCCGAACTAGTCGATAAGGTCCGCGAGGGCCGTCGTGAGGCCGAGGCCGCTTTCGGCAACGGCGAGGGTTATCTTGAGAAAATGATCATCCGCGCGCGGCACGTCGAGGTGCAAATCCTCGGCGACAAGCACGGCGAAATCTACCACCTCTATGAACGCGACTGTACCGTGCAGCGCCGCAACCAAAAGGTGGTCGAGCGCGCCCCCGCCCCCTACCTGACCGACGCCCAACGCGCCGAGGTTTGCGATCTCGGTCGCCGCATCTGCGCCTATGTCGGCTATGAATGCGCGGGCACCGTCGAATTCCTGATGGATATGGACAACGAGCAGTTCTATTTCATTGAGGTCAATCCCCGCGTTCAGGTCGAACATACCGTCACCGAACAAGTCACCGGCATCGACATCGTCCAAGCGCAAATCCTGATTGCCGAGGGCAAGACGCTGGCCGAGGCCACCGGCAAGACCAAACAGGAAGACATCCATCTGACCGGCCATGCTCTGCAATGCCGCGTCACGACGGAAGACCCGCAAAACAACTTCATCCCGGATTATGGCCGCCTGACCGCCTACCGTTCCGCCACCGGCAACGGTATCCGGCTTGATGGCGGCACGGCTTACGCGGGCGGCGTGATCACCCGCTATTATGACAGTCTGCTGGTCAAGGTCACCGCCACCGCGCAAACGCCAAAAGCCGCCATCGCGCGGATGGACCGCGCCCTGCGCGAGTTCCGTATTCGCGGCGTGTCCACCAATATCGAATTCGTCATCAACCTGCTGAAGCACCCGACTTTCCTGGATGACACCTATACCACCAAATTCATCGACACGACGCCAGAGCTGTTCCAGTTCAAGAAACGCCGCGACCGTGCGACCAAAATCCTGACCTATATCGCGGATATCACCGTCAACGGGCATCCCGAAACCGCTGGTCGGCCCAAACCCCATGCCGAGGCACGCACCCCGAAAGCCCCAAAAGCCATCACGGAACCCTCAATGGGCACCCGTAACCTGTTGGAACAAAAGGGCCCGCAGGCCGTGGCCGACTGGATGAGCAAGCAGAAAAAACTGCTGCTGACCGACACCACAATGCGCGACGGCCACCAATCGCTGCTCGCCACCCGGATGCGCTCCATTGATATGATCAAGGTCGCCCCCGCCTATGCCGCCAACCTGCCGCAGCTGTTCAGTGTCGAATGCTGGGGTGGCGCCACCTTCGACGTGGCCTACCGCTTCTTGCAGGAATGCCCGTGGCAACGCCTGCGCGACCTGCGCGCTTTGATGCCCAACGTGATGACGCAGATGCTGCTGCGCGCCTCCAACGGCGTCGGCTACACCAACTACCCCGACAACGTGGTGCAGGCGTTTGTCAAACAAGCCGCCGCCACCGGGGTGGATGTATTCCGGGTGTTCGACAGTCTGAACTGGGTGGAAAACATGCGCGTCGCGATGGATGCGGTGATCGAGGCGAATAAGGTCTGCGAAGGCACCGTTTGCTATACCGGCGATATGCTCGACCCCGACCGCGCCAAGTATGATCTGAAATACTACGTCGATACCGCCAAACAACTGAAAGCCGCAGGCGCGCATGTGCTGGGACTGAAGGATATGGCGGGCCTCTTGAAACCCGCCGCAGCCAAGCAACTGATCAAGACCCTGAAACAAGAGGTCGGCCTGCCGATCCATTTCCACACCCATGACACCAGTGGGGCCGCCGCCGCTACGATCCTTGCGGCATCTGACGCAGGCGTCGATTGCGTCGATGCCGCGATGGATGCGTTTTCGGGCGGCACCTCGCAGCCCTGCCTCGGCTCCATCGTCGAAGCCCTGCGCCACACCGACCGCGATACGGGCCTTGATATGGCCGCGATCCGCTCGATTTCCAACTATTGGGAAGCCGTGCGCGGCCAATATGCGGCGTTTGAATCCGGCATCCCCGCCCCCGCGTCCGAGGTTTATCTGCACGAAATGCCCGGCGGCCAGTTCACCAACCTGAAAGCCCAGGCCCGCAGCCTTGGCTTAGAGGAACGCTGGCACGAGGTCGCCCAAACCTATGCCGACGTGAACCAGATGTTCGGCGATATCGTCAAAGTCACCCCTTCGTCGAAGGTTGTGGGCGACATGGCGCTGATGATGGTGTCGCAAAACCTGACCCGCAAACAGGTCGAAGACCCGAAGGTCGACGTGGCCTTCCCGGATTCGGTGATTGATATGCTGAAAGGCAATCTCGGCCAACCGCATGGCGGCTGGCCTGCGGGAATCAGCAAAAAGGTGCTGAAGGGCGAAGTCGCCTCTACAGCGCGCCCCGGCGAAAGCCTGGCCCCGGTGGATATGGAAGCGGTGCGCGCGAAACTCTCCGAAGAACTCGGCGGCTTTAAGATCGACGATGAGGATCTGAACGGCTATCTGATGTATCCGAAGGTGTTCCTCGATTACATGGGCCGCCACAAAGCTTACGGCCCGGTGCGCACCCTGCCGACGCGGACGTTCTTTTATGGCATGATCCCCGGTGAAGAAATCACCGCCGAGATTGACCCCGGCAAGCAGTTGGAAATCCGCCTGCAAGCGGTGGGGGAAACCACCGACGACGGCGAGGTTCGGGTGTTCTTCGAGCTGAACGGCCAGCCCCGCGTGATCCGAGTGCCAAACCGCGCAATCAAAGCCAAAACCGCCGCCAAGCCGAAAGCCATTGAGGGCAATCCGGGTCATATCGGTGCTCCGATGCCCGGCTCGATTGCCTCTGTCACCGTGGTCGCGGGCCAAAAGGTGCAAGCGGGCGATCTCTTGCTGACCATCGAGGCGATGAAGATGGAAACCGGCATCCACGCCGACCGCGCCGCCGTGGTGAAGGCGCTGTATGTGCAGCCGGGCAGCCAGATTGACGCCAAGGATCTGCTGGTCGAGTTGGAGTAAGCCAGACGATTTTTGAGAAAAATCGTGGTCCCTAACGTGAAACCCCGCGCTTGATGGTGCGGGGTTTTTAGGAAGTCCCGAGTTGGGAGCGATATATAAATCTTATGAATTCAATGGCTTGTCTTGTTTCGTTAAAACATTTTTAACGATTAGCGGCTCGATGCGGCTTAAAGCACCCGCAGCGTCTCACCCAGCCACGGCCATTCCGCCTGCGCCGGAGCGACGATTTGCGCCGCGATCAGACCGCGCAACCGCCCCGCGATCTGACGCGGCATCTCGCGCAGCACACCTTCCCGCGCCGACAGCGAGAGGGTGCGCTGCAAGGGTTCAAACGGCAGCGGTACCACGTCGATTTGGTCGTGAAAGCGGGCGGCGTGGTGCAGCGCCAGCGGCGTCAGGATCGTCCAACCCTGCCCGCCTGCCACCATGGCAAGGATGGCGTGGTAGCTGTCGAGCTCGAACCGATGCGCCAGACGCAGGTTTTGCCGTGCCAGATGGCCTGCAATCTGGCGGCCCATCACATGCCGGGCGGTGTATTGGATCAGCGGCAGATCGGCATGGCTGCGGCCTTTGGGGGTGATGGCGAGGAAGGGTTCAGCCATCAGCGGATGCACCTCGCGCCAGCCCTGATCGGCGGTGTCAGAGTCGAGATCAGCGGCCACGACGATATCCAGCGAGCGGGTTTCCAACTGATCGAGCAGGCGGTGGCTGGCCCCGGTTTCCAACAGGAAGCGGCAACCTTTCAACTCCTGCGCCAAGGCCGACAAAAGACTTGGCGTCACCTCGGCGTCGAAATCTTCGATCATGCCAAGCCGCAGGGTGGTCAGGCCGGACAGGTCAGCCACCGCCAGATCAGCGCGGGCCTCTGCCTCGGCATTCAGGATGGTTTGGGCGTGGCGGCGAAACATCGCCCCCGCCGGAGTTAACCGCATCGGGCGGGCGGAGCGATCCAGCAGAACGGCGGCGAGGGCGGTTTCCAGCCCGGTCAGTTGCTGGCTGATCGCCGAGGGGCTGACCCCCAGCCGTTTCGCAGCCGCAGAAATCGCGCCCTCTTCGGCGACGGCGAGGAAAACCTCGATCCCCCAAAGCGTGACGCGCCCCTGTTGTTCTGCCATCTAAAATAGGGGCATTACAGCTTCGACAGCTTCTTCTGAAGCTCGGCGAATTGCTTTTTGATCTCGGCCAGTTCCTCAGCCGGGTCTTGTGCTGCGTCTTCTTTGGCGGGGCCAGAGCCTGCCCAACCCGGCACGCCGCCCATCATGGTTTTCATAAACGCTTCCTGTTGCTTGCGCATCAGATCAAACCCCGGCATCGCGGTCAGCGGGTTCGGGATGGCGTTCATGTTCTCGATAACTTTGGTGGGGCCATCGCGCAGCATCTCAAAACTGGCGGCAAGGAATTGCGGCACCACGGATTGAATGTTGGAGGTGTAGCTGCGCACGAGGTCGGTCAGCACATTGGTGGGCAGCACGGTGTCGCCCTTGGATTCGTGTTCCGCCACGATCTGCAACAGGTATTGCCGGGTCAGGTCATCGCCGGATTTCAGATCAACGATCTGCACCTCGCGCCCGGCGCGGATGAAGCCCGCGATGTCTTCCAAGGTGACGTAATCAGAGGTCTCGGTGTTATAGAGACGACGGCTGGCATAGCGCTTGATCAGCAGCGGCTTTGCAGGTTCGGCCATAGTTCTCTCCCCAAGATATTGCAGTGCAGAGAAAGTCTAGGCCAGTGCAGCATAAAAAGAAAGGGCGGGCTCAACGGCCCGCCCTATGCATCCCAAATCAGGGAGGAAATCAGGATGCGCGATCCTTAAGGCTTACTTGGCAGCGGTGGCTGCAGTGGCTTTTTTGGTCGCAGCGGTCACTTCGTCGGTGGCTTTTTTCACGACAGCCGAAGCTTCAGCCGACACGTCTTTGCCAGCTGCGAGCAGCAGTTCAACGGTTTCCATTTGCACTTTTTTCGCAACTTCAGCGAAAGCAGCCATGTTTTCCGAAGCCAGTTCGGCAGCAGCCGAAGCGAAGTCGGTTGCGGCTTTGGTGTAGTCAGCCGGCTCGGATTTGGCTTTGGCAGCGCCCGACAGCTTGGCGATGGTCTCTTTTGCCCATTTGGACGAGATTTCGGTCGATTTTTCAGCAGCTTCCAGCGCCACTTTCGACAGTTTCTCGCTGAATGCGGCTTGGGTTTTGAAAGCGTTCTGGAACGCCGAAGCGTCAACCGGGAACTTCGCCATCATGTCTTGCACGACTTTGGTGAAATCATTCGCATTGGTCATTTTATGCTCCTACAGGTTTGCGGGACACATAACCCGCTTTTCGATGAGCCAGATATAAATGCTGCAGTGCAGCATTGCAAGTGAATTTTCTGCAACGCAGCGATGACGGTGTCGCAGGGCTTGCGCAGGCATACCTTGCGGAAAGCGCTGCAAACTCAACCTTTTGGCGAGTTTGGCTGCTGTGATACATAGGTGCCGGGGGCGGCACAAAGCACCGGGCGCACCGAATCACCTGGAATTCGCGCGGCAATCTGTGCGCCGGATTGCGCGGCCAACCATGCCCCCCAACGCGGCCACCAGCTGCCCTGATTAAAGGTCGCCGTCGCCATCCAGTCATCGGGTGCGCCCGCCACTGGACCCGCATTGGTGTAGTGGCCGTATTTGCCCTTCGAGGGCGGGTTGATGATGCCCGCGATATGGCCGGATTGCGAGACGATGAAGGTCTTGTCCGCCGAGCCCATCTGCTTGAAGCCGTTGAAGCTGCCGCGCCAATGCGCGATATGATCGGTCTCACAGGCGATGGCACAGACCGGGATTTGAATGTCGTTCAGGCTGACGTTGTGGTCAAACACCTTATACGTCCCCTGCGCCAGCCCATCATCCTGACAAAGCCCGCGCAAGTATTCGATCGCCATTTTGCACGGCAGATTGGTGCCGTCGCCGTTCCAATAGAGCAGATCAAACGCGGGGGGGGCCTCGCCCATCATATAGCTTTTGATCGCCGGGCCGTAGATCAGATCGTTGGAGCGCAGGTAGCTGAAGGTGCGGCTCATGAAGGTTTTCGAGAGCATGCCATCGTTGATGCTTTGCCGCTCAATGCCGTCTAGGAAATCATTGTCTAGGAAAACGCCGACCTCGCCCGGATCAGAGAAATCGGTCAGCATGGTGAAGAAGGTCGCGGATTTCACCGAGGTGTCGCCCGCACGGTGCAGATGCGACAGGGTGAGCGACAGCGTGGTGCCTGCGATGCAATAGCCGACCGCGTTGATCTGTTTTTGATCGGTGATCCGGCGCACCTCGGCCATCGCGGTGAGGTAGCCTTCGCGGATGTAATCATCCATGCCGACATCGGCGAAGCTGGCGTCCGGGTTGACCCAACTGACCACGAACAGCGTGAAACCTTGATCGACGATCCATTTGATCAGCGAGTTTTGCGGCTTCAGGTCCATCACATAGAATTTGTTGATCCATGGCGGGAAGATCAGCAGGGGGGTTTGAAAAACGGTTTCGGTGCTGGGCGCGTACTGGATCAGCTCCAGCATCCGGTTGCGAAACACCACCGATCCCGGCGTAGTGGCGATGTTTTCGCCCAAGACAAACGCCTCACGGTCGGCCAAAGTCACCGCAAGCTCGCCGTTGTTGGCCTCAATATCGGCGACCAGATTTTCAAGCCCGCGCACAAGGCTTTCACCATCGGTCGCCACGGCTTTTTCCAACGCGTCCGGGTTGGTGCCAAGGAAGTTGGTCGGCGACAGCATATCGGTGATTTGCTTGGAAAAATACTCGATGCGTTTTTTATCGCCGGGATCAATGGCTTCAATGCCCGCCACGGCATCACGCACCGCTTCGGCGTTGAACAGATATTGTTGCTTCAGATAGTTGAACGCCGGGTTTGTGTCCCACAATGGGTTAGAGAATCGGCGATCCTTTGGCCCGGTATCGGCAGGCGCGCGTAACTCGCCGGATGCCAAGGCGGCTTGCGCCTCGACATAATGCTTCATGGTGCGGCCCCAATAGGCGATCTGCTGCTCCAGCACCTTGCCGGGATTCTGCATCATTCCGGCCAGATAGGCGGCGGCGGCTTTCATATACATGTCTTGCCCTGGCCCCTGCACACCGGGGTCAGAGGGTTTTTTCTGCGCCAAAGCGGCCATGAGACGCGCTGACAATGCTTCAATTTTGGCAAGATTAGCAGTCATCTTCTCTAATTTTGCACCTGCAGCATTGTCTTCGGTTGTCATGTTAATCTTTCGCCCCTATTCTTTCTGCTATGCAGCATCGCGGTCCCCTCCCTAGGGGTCTTGCGCAGGTTGGGCCGGGGCCCTCTCCCCGCAAGGAAGTCGTAATGAAGTATATGACCACCTACGATCTTATGGAAAGCATTCGTAACACCAATGAGTGGATGGGTGCCACCGCGCGCGCGATGGCGTCGTATCCGGCGTTCTCGATGACGATGAACCCGATGCTGAACGTGATGGCGGCTTGGGGCGAAGTGACCGAGCGCAGTTTCAGCCGGATGGTGGTGAAACCCGATTGGGGTATCCGCTCGATCCCCGGCCCCGAGGCGCAGGACCATTTGGTTGATGTGGTGCCAGTGGTTGATCGGCCTTTCGGCAGCCTGATGCAGTTCAAAGTGCGGCGTCGCGAGCCTATGGCGCGCAAAGTGATGCTGGTGGCACCGATGTCGGGGCATTATGCAACATTGTTGCGCTCGACCGTCGCCAGCCTGCTGCCTGATGCGGATGTCTATATCACCGATTGGCACAATGCCCGCGACATTCCGGTGTCGGCTGGAAAGTTCGATATCGAAGATTACACGTTGTATCTGGTCGAATTCATGCGCGCCCTTGGGCCGGACACCCATGTGATCGCGGTGTGTCAGCCTGCACCACTGACGCTTGCCGCGACGGCTTATTTGGCCGCAGAAGACCCCGATGCACAGCCGCGTTCGCTGACCTTGATCGGCGGGCCGATTGACCCCGATGCGGCGGCGACCGATGTGACCGACTTTGGCCGCCGAATCACCATGGGCCAGTTGGAGCAGATCGCGATCCAGCGCGTCGGCTTCAAATACAAAGGTGTCGGCCGTCTGGTCTATCCGGGCCTGCTGCAACTGCAAAGCTTCATGTCGATGAATTCTGAGCGGCATTCCAAGGCGTTCACCGACCAGATCATGCGTGTGGCGCAGGGCGATGCTTCGGACCACGACGCGCATAACCGATTTTATGACGAATATCTGGCGGTGATGGACATGACCGCTGAGTTTTATCTCTCGACAGTGGAGCGGATCTTCAAAAACCGCGAAATCGCGAAGAACGAGTTCGTCGTCGCGGGCAAGAAGGTCGATATCGGGGCGATCACCCGCGTCGCGGTGATGACGGTTGAGGGTGAGAATGATGACATTTCCGCCCCCGGCCAATGCGTCGCGGCTTTGGATATGTTGACCGGCCTGCCCGACAGCAAGAAGGCGCAACATTTGGAACCGGGTGCGGGCCATTACGGTATCTTCGCGGGCAAAAGCTGGCGGTTGAACATCCGCCCGCTGGTCCTCAGCTTTATCGACGCCAATTCGGGGGCAGCAGCAGTTGCTGCGGAGCCTGTCGCTGAAGCGCCTGTCGCAGCACCAGCCGTTGTAGAAGAACCCGTTGCCACAGCGGCAATCCCCGAAGCACCCGTTGCCGAAGTGCCTGTTGCTGAAACACCTGTCACCTCGACCCCGGCGGCGAACGTCACCCGCCTGTCTTCGGCAAAATCTAGGCGCTAACGACTTGTTATTATAAACAAAGGCCCGAAGCGAAAGCTTCGGGCCTTTCTACTAGCGCAGCATCATCGGTCCGGCGAGGAATTCTTCGATAGCCTTGGACACCAGTTCGGGCTGTTCCAAACTCGCAAGATGCCCGGCAGCCTCAATCACCAGCAGTTTGCCATAGGGCATCAGATTGGCGGTGAATTCCTGCCTGCGCATCGGCACCAAAGTATCCGCCTCGCCCGCAATTACCAAAACCGGCAACTTGACCCGCCGCATGGTTTTCTGCTGATCAGGCCTGCGTTGCAAAGCGCGGGACTGACGCAGAAATACGCCCTCGCCTAAGCCCAAAGCCATATCCTGCACCAAAGCCATGATCTCATCGCGCCAATCGGCCTCGACAATAGCGGTCAGAGGAATTTCCTGCCGCATCGCCTCGGCCAAGCGCCCCGATTTCGCGGCAACAATGCGGGCTTCGCGGGCGGCGGCGGCTTGTGGCGGCTCCGACAAAGGATCGGTCGCCATCAAGATCACGCGGGTGACGCGATCAGGCGCGCGCCGGATCAGATCGAGCGCTATATCGCCGCCAAGCCCGTGACCCAGTAAAGCAAATTTCTCCGGCAAACTAGGCAAGATGGCTTCCGACATCTGCTCCACGGTTTCGCCCTTGGTCGGCAACACCACCTGCATCGCCCGCGCGGCCCCAAGCTGCACGATCTGCGGCAAAAACAGCCGGGCATCCGCCATCAGGCCGGGGATCAGCACCAAGGGTTCGCGGTGCGGCATCAGGTTGAGGCCTTCAGCACGTCGGCGATCGCATCGGTGATCAGCGACAGGCAAGCGGGGGTGGAAAAGCGGTGATCCGCGCCTTTCACCAAGGTCAGGCGGATATCATCGCCCGTGGCATGGTCGAGCAGGCGTAAAGCGACCGAGGGCGGCACGTCAATGTCATCCGTGCCTTGCAGCAGGCGGGTGGGGAAATTCAAGTGGAGCGGTTCGCGCAGCACTAGACGGTTGCGGCCTTCTTCGATCAGACGGCGGGTGATGATATAGGGGCTATCGGCGTATTCAGACGGCAAAGCGATCTGGCCTTTGTCGATGATATCAGCGCGTTGGGTATCGCTGAAATCGGCCCACATCGAATCTTCGGTGAAATCGGGGGCCGCCGCAATGCCGACCAGCCCCGCAATCCGGTCAGGGATTGCCTTCGCCACCAGCAGGGAAATCCAGCCGCCCATCGACGAACCAACCAGCACCAGCGGCCCCGACGTGATCGCCTTGATCACCGCCAAAGCATCCTCAAACCAATCGCCAATCGCGCCATCGAGAAAATCGCCCGACGACACGCCATGCCCGGAATAATCCAACCGCAGGAACGCCCGCCCCGTAACCTCGGCCCACTCCTGCAAATACACCGCCTTGGTCCCAGTCATATCCGATTTGAAGCCGCCCAAAAACACCACCGTCGGCCCCTGCCCCGGTGTGAAATGATAAGCAATCCGGCGGCCTTGGCCTGTGGTCAACTGATGCGGTTTGGTCATGCGGCCTCACTTTTTCGCCACCATAGCGGGCTGCGGTTGACAAGGCCACGGGCGATAGGCAAAACCCCGCCCACATAACCCGCAACCGGGCGTTTCGTAGGCGCCAAAACGACGAGGAGGACGCTATGTCCCAGATTTCCCTGACGTTCCCCGATGGCAATAAGCGCGAGTACGCGGCTGGCGTGACGGCGGCTGAGGTGGCAGCTGGCATCTCGACCAGCTTGGCCAAAAAGGCGATCAGCGCCACGGTGAACGGCGCGCACTATGATCTGCAATGGCCGATCCACAGCGATTCCAGCATCGCCATCCACACGCTTGCCGATGATGCGCAAGCGCTGGAACTGATCCGCCATGATGCCGCGCATATCATGGCGCGCGCGGTGCAGGAAATCTGGCCGGATGTGAAAGTCACCATTGGCCCGGTGCGCGATTACGGCTGGTTCTACGATTTCGACCGGGCCGAGCCGTTCACGCCTGAAGATCTCGGCGCGATTGAGGCGAAGATGAAGCAAATCATCAACGCCCGCGAGCCGGTGAAAACCGAAGTCTGGGACCGTGCTCGTGCGGTGAAATTCTATGAAGACAAGAATGAACCGTTCAAGGTCGAACTGATCAACCGCATTCCGCCCGGTGAAGACCTGCGGATGTATTGGCACGGAAACTGGCAGGATTTCTGCCGTGGCCCGCACTTTGCCCATACCGGCCAAGTCCCCGCCGATGCCTTCAAGCTGACGCATGTGGCGGGGGCGTATTGGCTGGGTGATGCCTCGCGGCCCATGCTGCAACGCATCTACGGCCTTGCCTTCAAGAACCGCGACGATCTGAAGGCCCATATGACCATGCTGGAAGAGGCCGCCAAGCGCGACCACCGCAAGCTCGGCCGTGAGATGGACCTGTTCCACATCCAGGACGAAGCCCCCGGCATGGTGTTCTGGCATCCGCATGGCTGGACGATCTACCGCCAGCTGGAAGATTATATGCGCGGGCGTCAGAAGGCTGCGGGCTATAAGGAAATCAAGACGCCGCAAGTGGTTGACCGTATCCTGTGGGAAAAATCCGGCCATTGGGAAGCTTACCGCGAGAATATGTTCATCGTCGAAGTTGACGAGGAAGGTGCAAAAGAAAAGCGCATCAACGCGCTGAAACCGATGAACTGCCCCTGCCATGTGCAGATCTTTAACCAAGGTTTGAAATCCTACCGCGACCTGCCGCTGCGTCTGGCCGAGTTCGGATCGTGCCACCGCTACGAGTCGTCAGGCTCGATGCACGGGCTGATGCGGGTGCGCGGCTTCACGCAGGACGACGCGCATATCTTCTGCACCGAAGACCAGATCGAATCCGAATGTGCGAGCTTCATCGCTTTGCTGTCCTCGGTGTATAAAGACCTAGGGTTTGACAAATTCGACATCAAACTCTCGACCCGCCCGGATGTCCGCATCGGCTCGGATGAGACATGGGATAAGGTCGAAGGTGCGCTGACCAGTGCCATCGAAAACCTTGGCCTGCCCTATCAGATCAACCCCGGCGATGGCGCGTTCTACGGCCCGAAACTCGATTTCAAACTGACTGATGCGATTGGCCGCGAATGGCAGTGCGGCACGTTCCAGGTTGACCCCAACCTGCCGAACCGGCTGGATGCGGAATATGTCGGCGAGGATGGCGCGAAACACCGCCCCTATATGCTGCACCGCGCGATTCTGGGATCGTTCGAGCGGTTCATCGGCATCCTGATCGAAAACTACGCCGGAAAACTGCCGTTCTGGCTGGCGCCGCGTCAGGTCGTGGTGGCCTCGATCGTCTCGGATGCCGACCCGTTCGTGCATGAGATCACCAATGCGCTGATCAAAGCGGGGGTGCGGGCCGAGGCTGATACCCGCAACGAAAAGATCAACTATAAGGTGCGCGAGCATTCGGTCGGCAAAGTACCGGTGATCCTCGCCGTGGGGATGAAAGAGGTCGAAGATCGCACGGTGTCTGTCCGCCGCTTGGGCGATAACCGCACCGAAACGATCAGCCTCGATCAAGCCTTGGCCGAGTTTGGCTTTGCCGCCCTGCCGCCTTCGGGACACTGAAACTCTGCCCAATTTCACATTGGTCTAAATATTCCCGCCGGAGGCAACCGCGATAGCCGCCTAAGCCTCCGGCGGGAGTATTTCAAAAAGAGCAAATCCTACCCCGGCAGCGCCGCTGAGTGGTGGCTCGATGCCACCCGAGGCGGCCCCTGTTTAATGGCTATCAGGTTGCCGCGCCGCCAGTGCCAGGATGCCGCCCAAGCCGCACATCGCAATCGGGAACATCGTGAAGACGTTGAATCCGAAGGCGACATAGATCCCGACCGCTGCCGCCAGCATCAAAACCCCAGCGGGAATATTTTGCGACCGCGCCATCGCCGCCCCGGCAATCGCAAGGATCGGGGCGAGAAAGCTGGCCAATTTGATCACCATCGGATGATCGACCTGGTTGCCAAAATCGCCAATGGCGCCATGGCTCGCGACAAACTCGGTATAGCCATAGCCAAAAAACCCAACAATCATGGCCAAAACGCCGCCAATCAGGCCTAAAGTCAGTGCAGCGTTTCTCACCCGAATCTCCGTGCTTGATTTTCGCCTAAGGTTTGGCATGATTTCATCAGTGACGACAGACTTTCTGAACGCCTGCTTGGCCCGGAAGACCTGGATTGCACGGCCCGGGGTAATATCGCCTCGGGGGGGTTGAGATAGGAGAGACGGCATGCCAACCGGCACCGTAAAATGGTTCAACAGCACGAAGGGCTACGGCTTTATTGCGCCCGATGATGGCGGGAAGGATATCTTCGTTCACATCTCGGCAGTCGAGCGCGCCGGGTTGAAAAGCCTGAATGACAACCAGAAGATCGGCTTCGAGCTGCAATCTGGACGTGACGGCAAGGAATCCGCAGGCGATCTGCGCTTGCTTTAAGGTTTGAATGCGGCCCTTTCGGGGGCCGTTTTTCCTTACAGCAGGGCCGCTTGTACCGCGTCATCCCAGCCGAGGTAGAACTTGCCATTCGCGTCAATCACCGGGCGTTTCATTACGGCGGGTTGGGCGGCTATTTGTGCCTCAGGCTCCGAGGCTTTCAGGAAATCGTTGAAACCGCGATAGGTGGTGGACTGCTTGTTCACGGCGCGGTCGCCAAATTCCATCACGATTTTGTCGATCTCAGCCTCGGACAAAGGTTGCGCCCGGATGTCGCGGAAGGTTACATCGCGGCCCGCAGCCTCCAGGGCTTTCAGGGCTTTCTTGCAGGTGTCGCAGGTAGAGATGCCGTAGAGGATCATTGCAGGCCTTTGAATATCAACTTGGTCAGGTAAACGCCGCCCCAAGCCGAGAACGCCGTCAGGAATGTGCCCCAGATCAGATCGGTCGCGACCATCTGCGGGCTCCACGCCTTCATAATCGCGTAGCTGGTGAATTCATAGGTGCCGTAAGCCATCGCGCCCAAGATTGCGGCGGGCAGGAATACGGGCGCGTCGGATTTCAGGCCCGGCACAGAGACAAGGTAAAGCAGGCCCGCGATATAGGCGAGGTAGAAGGCGGCGGCGGGGATGTAGCGGATCGGCTCGATCAGTTGATCGCCAATGTAGCGGCGGAACAAGGGCTGCATGTGGAGGGTCAGCATCACCGCATCAAGGATCAGGAAGATCAGCGCGGTCAGGATATAGAGGGTTGCGATTTGCATGGGGCTCTCCTTTGGCAGGGAGATAGGTTGCGGGGTGGGTTTGGCGAGGGGGTTACGGGCGGTCCCAACTCGGGACCATTTAGATGTGTTTAATATCAATGGGTTGACTACCTCATTTTAACGGAAAATTAAGCTTTTGCCGCGAACAGCCGCCGGATTTGGCTGTTGAGGCGCGGCAGATACCAAGCCTCCCAGCGCAAAACCGGATAGGCCAAGGCGATGGCGAAGGCCCAAGTGGCGGCGAAACTGGCCAGCAGTTGCATCGGCACGCCAAGGGGGACCGTGCTCACGTAGACGGCGCTGCCAAGGGTCAACACGCCGATGGTGTGACTGATATACAGCGGGAACGACCAGCGACCGAGGCTTTGGCTGAACGGGATGAGAAGCAAACGCGGAGCTGCGCCGGGCGTGGTGATGCCCCAGAGCAGCAGTGCCGCCCCCGGCAAGGTCCACAGCGGGGACGGTTCGCCCGATGCAGGCGCTGGCGTGCCAAGCAGGCTGAGGCCCAGCACGATCAGCACCATTCCCAGCGGGGCCGGGATGAAATAGCGCTTTGCATAGGCAAAGCCGAGTGCTGCACCGACGGTGAACGCCCAGCCAAAACCGTAGGGGATCAGGATATTCAGTGCCAGCAGGATCAGGCTCAGGGCGATTTTCACCACAACAAGCCGCACGTTGGCGACATAGACCAAGACAAACGCCGCGAAAAACGCCAGCAGGCTGCCGTAAAACTCGATCAGCATGGTCCAGAGGTTGGTGTTGTAATGCAGCGGGCGGTAATGCAGAAACATCGTGAGACTTTCGCGCAAAGCCAAGGCCAGACTGGGTGCAAGTGTTTGATCTGCATTGGCAAAACTGCGCAGCCACGCTGATCCGTTCAGATCGGCGGCGGCGAGATTGGCGGTCAGACCGAAGCGCAGGACGAAATAGCCCAGCAAGGTGCCATACAAAGCCGAAGGCCACAGGCGCGGCAGACGTTTGACAGCGCCACTTAGCAGAATTTTAACGTCTGGCGTCTCATAATACTTCAGTGTCAGCACGAAACCCGACAGCAGGAAGAACAGATAAACCGCGCCCATGCCATTCAGCAGCCAGCCCAAGCTATAGGCCAACACAGGCCTATCCATTTGCAACTTTAACCCCGGCAGAAAGGCCAGCGTGAAATGATGCAACACCACGATGACCGAGGCATAGCCGCGTAACGCTTCCAGCGCGCGCAGGCTGGGGTCGGTGGTGCGATCAATCAGCAGCAAGGCGACTCCGGGGTGATTGGCAAGCCTGTCTGAGGTGTCTAACGTATTTCTGTGCCAAGACCTTGGCGATTTCGCGACGGCGGGGATCATGGCTCACGTTTTTGGCATTGCGGTGAAAAACGCTGTGCCCCTGCGGCCAAGCCCCTATGCTGCGGCTGGAATATAGGGAAAGACCATGATTGACGCCAAGCTTTTGCCGCTGCAGCGTCGGCTGTTGCAGCGCCCCGCGCGACTGGTTGCGCAGTGGCTCACGGCGGATCAGCTCTCGCTGCTGGGCTTTGCATTGGGGGCGCTGGCGGTGCCTGTTTTGGCGTTTGGTCTTTATGGGCTGGCTTTGGTTTTGCTGGTGCTGAACAGGCTGGCGGATGGGTTGGACGGCGCTGTGGCGCGGATCAACGGGTCGACGGATCGCGGCGCGTTTCTGGATATTGCGCTGGATTTCGTGTTTTACGCGCTGTTTCCACTGGGGTTTGCTTTGGCAGATCCGGCGGGCAATGCCCTGCCCGCTGCCGTGTTGATCGCCAGCTTTGTCGGCACCGGATCATCGTTTCTGGCCTTTGCCAGCATCGCAGCGCGGCGCGGTTTGACAGCTAAGGATTATCCCAGCAAGGGGATTTATTACCTCGGCGGCTTGACCGAAGGCTTTGAAACCATTGCGGTCTTTGCCCTGATGGCGCTGAATCCAGCGTGGTTCCCTGTGCTGGCTTATGGCTATGCGCTTGCCTGTTGCCTGACCACGGCTTTGCGCTGGCGCATGGGCTGGCAAGCCTTTGCCTTATAAGCAGCGCGGGCTATACCTTGCTGATATGATATGAATTTTTGACATTGGAGTTGCCATGAAACTGCCGCTTGTAGCCGCGCTTGGCCTGCTGTTTGCCACCCCTGCCCTTGCCGATTGGGCGCAGACTTTAGCGGCTGCGAAGGGCCAGACGGTGTATTTCAACGCTTGGGGCGGTGATGCGCGCACCAACGCGTTCATCGCTTGGGTCAGCACGCAGACCGAGGCGCAATATGGCGTGAAGGTGGAGCAGGTGAAGCTGACCGATACAGCTGAGGCGGTGACGCGGGTGATTTCCGAGAAAGCGGCGGGGCAGGACAGCGGCGGTTCGGTCGATCTGATCTGGATCAACGGGCCGAATTTTCTGGCGATGAAAGAGCAGGGCCTGCTGCATGGGCCGTTTGTGGCCGGGTTGCCGAATGCGCAGTATCTGGATTTGGGCGCGAGTTCGGCGGCCTCGGTGGATTTCACCGTGCCCGTCGAGGGCATGGAAAGCCCGTGGCGGCTGGCGAAATTTGTGTTCAGCTATGACAGCGCCAAAGTTTCGGAAGTACCTGATAATATGGCCGGATTTGTCGATTGGGCAGCGGCGCATAAGGGCCGGATGACGCATCCTGATCCGTCGAATTTCATGGGCGCGACGTTTCTGAAGCAGGCGTTGATTGAACTGGCGCCCGATCCCAGCGTTTTGCAGCAGCCGGTGACAGATGCGGCGTTTGCGGCGGCGACCGGGCCTTTGTGGGCATGGTATGACGCGTTGCGTCCAAATCTGTGGCAAGGCGGGGCGACGTTTCCGGCGAGCGGTGAGGTGCAGAACCAGATGCTGAATGACGGCGAGGTGGATATCTCGATGTCGTTCGACCCGGCCTCGACGGCGGCGGCGATTGCCGAGGGGACGCTGCCTGCAACGGCGCGGGTGTTCGTGCCGAAAGCGGGCAGCATTGGCAATATCAGCTTTGTGGCGATCCCCTATAACGCGGCACACACGGCGGGGGCCGAGGTGGTGGCGAATTTTCTGTTAGAGCCCGCGACGCAGGCGCATATGCAAAATATTGAGGTTTTAGGCTCGTTTGCGGTACTGGATGCGGCAAAGTTGGATGAGGCAGGCAAGGCGGTGTTTGCGGCTTTGCCGAAAGCTGACGCTCTGCCCGCGCTGGCTGATCTGGGGCCGGTGTTGTTGGAACCTCATGCCAGCTGGATGACACGTTTGGTCGCGGAATGGGCCAAGCGCTACACCAAATGAGCCGCTCACGCGGCGCGGTTCTGGGGATCGTGCTGCTGGGGCTGATCGCGCCGATTGCGGTGGGATTGGCGGAAACTGCGCGCGCGGCGTTTGGGGTGTTGCCGGCTTTGGGGCTGTGGGAGTGGTCGCTGGAGCCGTGGCGGATGCTTTTGGCGCAGCCGGGGTTTGGCACAAGTCTGCGGTTAAGCTTGGTGACGGGGCTGGGGTCTACGGTGATTTCGCTCGCCTTGGCGGTGGGGTTTTGTGCCGCGGCACCGGGGCGGATGCGCTGGTTGGCGCCGTTTCTGGCGGTGCCGCACGCGGCGATGGCGGTGGGTTTGGCGTTTGTGCTGGCGCCATCGGGCTGGATCGCGCGGGCTTTGGCTCCGGTTATGGGATGGGTTCAGCCGCCGGATGTAGCCTCGGTGCATGATGGCTGGGGGCTGGCGTTGATGCTGGGGCTGGTGGTGAAGGAGCTGCCGTTTTTGCTTCTGGTGATGGCGTCGGGGTTGAGCCAGCTGCCGGTGGCGCGGCAGATCGCTGTGGGCCGGGCGATGGGCTATGGGCCGGGGGTGGCGTGGATCAAGCTGATCCTGCCGCAGCTGTGGCCGCTGATCCGGCTGCCGGTTTGGGTGGTGCTGGCTTACGGGCTGTCGGTGGTGGATATGGCGATCATTCTGGGGCCGTCGAACCCGCCGACATTGGCAGTGGCGGTGCTGCGCTGGTTTAATGCGGCCGATGTGGCAATGATCCTGCCAGCCTCGGTGGGGGCATTGCTGCAGGCGGGGCTGGTGGTGGGGAGTATTCTGGCGCTGTGGGGGGCGGAGGGTTTGCTGCGCGTTGTGGGCCGCTGGTGGTTGCGGCGCGGCGGGCGCGGGGTGTCTTGGGCTCCGGGCTTGCATATGGCGCGGCTGGGGGTTTGGGCGCTGATGGGGTTGGCGGCGGTGGCTCTGGCATCACTGCTGGTGTGGTCGCTGACGTGGCGCTGGTCTTATCCGATGCTGTGGCCGGAGGGGTGGTCAGATCGGATTTGGATGAGCGCTGTCTGGGCTAAAGCCTTGATCAATACGCTGATTTTGGCAGGCGTGACGGTGGGGCTATCGATGGCTTTGGCGGTGTTTTGGCTGGAGGCCGAAGAGGGTCTGCCGCGTGCGCCTTGGGCCGAGGCTTTGATTTATCTGCCGCTGCTGATGCCGCAGATTGGCTTTCTCTATGGGTTGAACGTGGTGTTTTTGCGGGCTGGGTTGTCGGGCGGTTATCTGGCGGTGATCTGGGCACAGGCTTTGTTCGTGTTCCCCTATGTGATGATCGCTTTATCCGAGCCTTGGCGCGCGATGGATGCACGGTTGTTGCGGGTGGGCGCGGCTGTGGGCGCGGGGCGCTGGCAGCGGTTGATCGCGCTGCGCTTGCCGATGCTGCTGCGCCCGATCTTGACGGCGGCGGCGATTGGCGTCGCGGTATCGGTGGCGCAATATCTGCCGACGTTGTTCCTTGGCGCGGGACGGATTGCGACCTTGACGACCGAGGCGGTGACTTTGTCTTCAGGATCAGATCGCCGGGTGATCGGGGTATATGCCAGCCTGCAAGCCGCCCTGCCCTTCGCCGCCTATGGGTTGGCAGCCCTGATCCCAGCGTGGTGGCATCGCAACAGGCGTGATCTGCGCGGAGGTGGGGTGTGAGCCTTGAATTGATTGAGCTTTCTGTGTCGCGCGGCGGGGTGGCCCTGTTCGCCCCGCTGTCATTGCAGGTGGCGGCGGGGGATGTGGTGACGGTGATGGGACCGTCTGGGGTGGGCAAATCCACCCTGCTCGATGGCATTGGCGGGCATCTGGCGCATGGGTTTTCGCAGGCAGGCCGAGTGCTGGTGCAGGGCCGCGATGTCACCGCTTTGCCCGCCGAAGCGCGGCGGATTGGGCTGATGTTTCAGGACGCGCTGCTGTTTCCGCATCTGTCGGTCGGCGATAATCTGGCGTTTGGGCTGCCTGCTGCGATAAAAGGCAGGGCGGTGCGGCGCGCGGCGGTGGAGGCGGCTTTGGCGCAAGCCGGGCTGGAGGGGATGTATGCGCGCGATCCGGCGACGCTGTCAGGCGGGCAGAAGGCGCGGGCGGCGTTGATGCGGGCGTTGGTGGCGGATCCGCTGGCCTTGCTGCTGGATGAGCCGTTTTCCAAGCTGGATGCGGGGTTGCGCAGCGAGATGCGGCGGTTTTTGTTTGGCCATCTGCGGGCGCGCGGCATTGCGACGCTGATGGTGACGCATGACCCTGAGGATGCAGCAGAGGCGGGCGGGATGGTGGTGGATTTGTGAGGGTGCGTTCGGGTCTAGCCGCTGGGGGTTTCACACCCCCAGACCCAGGTGGGATATTTGGGCAGAGAGGATGACAATTTTAGATAAACTTTAGGCAGTTAGCGGCGGAGGTATTCTGTGGCGATGCAGATGGGGTTCTCGGCACGCAGTGGCATCGGCGGAAGTTGCTGCCAGTCTTTTGCATCGAAATCGGGGAAGAACGAGTCGGCGTCGGGGATGTCGAGCGCGACTTCGGTGATCAGCAGGCGATCCGCGAGCGGCAGAAGTGCGCGGTAAATGCCTGCGCCGCCGATGCCGTAGCTGCGGGCATAGCCGCTGGCGCGGGCGAAGGTGAGGGCGGCTTCGGGAGTGGCGAAGACGTGCTCGGTAAAGGAGGTGTCAGAGGAGACCACGCAATTCAGGCGGTTTTTCAACGGCTTGAACGGCAGGCTTTCCCATGTCTTGCGGCCCATGATGATCGCCCCGCCGGTGGTTTCGCGTTGGAAAAACGCCAGATCCTCTGGCGCGTGCCATGGGATTTGGTTGTCTTTGCCGATGGCACCGTTGCGGGCGCGGGCGACGACGAGGCTGAGCATCAGACCGCCTCCCTACACAGCCACGGGGGCTTTGATCGCCGGGTCGGGATCGTAGTTCAGGAATTCAAAATCGTCGTATGTGAAGTCGAAAATCGAAGCGACTTGCCGCTTGATCCGCAGTTGCGGTAGCGGTTTCGGGGTGCGGGAAAGCTGGGTCTGCACCTGCTCCATGTGGTTGGCATAGATATGCGCGTCGCCCATGGTGTGGATGAAATCACCCGGCTCATACCCCGTCACATGCGCGAGCATACATTGCAGCAGCGCATAAGAGGCGATGTTGAACGGCACGCCGAGGAACATATCAGCCGAGCGTTGGTAGAGTTGCAGGTGCAGCTTGCGGCCTGCGATGCGGACTTGCCAAAGCGTGTGGCAGGGTGGCAGCGCCATATTTGGCACCTCACTAGGGTTCCAGGCCGAGACGATCAGGCGGCGGCTGTCGGGGGTTTTGCGGATCGCCGCGACCAGATCCGCGATCTGATCGACGCTGTCGGCGTAGTAGAGCGGGCGGCCTTGGGCATCGTCGCCCGCCGGGGTCAGCTTCGGAAACCGCCGCCATTGCGCGCCGTAAACCGGGCCGAGATCGCCGTTCGCGTCGGCCCATTCATCCCAGATGCCGACGCCATTGGCCTTGAGGTAGCCGATGTTGGTGTCGCCGTTCAGGAACCACAGCAGTTCATGCACGATGGATTTCAGGTGCAGTTTCTTGGTGGTGACCAGCGGGAAACCTTGGCCCAGATCATAGCGGCACTGCATCCCGAAATGCGAAATGGTGCCGGTTCCGGTGCGGTCGGTTGATGGATGGCCCTCGGCCAGCACGGTACGCAAGGCGTCGAGATAGGTGTGCACGTCTGTGATCCGTTTGGCTTGAGGGTTTTGGGTTTGCGGCGGCATGACAAGCTGTTGTCAGGCTTGGCGGTAGTTTGTCTATATATAGACATGATCCGGGCGCTGCGCCAAGGGTGAAGCGTGCAACTGTTGGGAGTGATGCCGGGCGGGCACAGCGGTGAAAGATTGAGCGGTAAAATCGAATCCGCTTTGACTTTCAAGGGTTTTGCACGCAAAGTTGATGTGAATTTGCTTGAGGTGGGGCCCGTCAATGAAACCGATTTATCTGCTGCTTGCGGCGGCGCTGACCTTGGCGGCTTGCGGTGGCAATCCGTTTGTGGACGATCCGGTGGTGCCCGTTGACCCCGAGATTCCGGGCGACACCGCTGATCCGACAACGGGCGTGATTGTGCCTGCCAGCGTCAAGATGAACATGAAATCGACGAGCCTCTCAACCTACACGCCGGGGGATGCAACCGTAAACGTCGAGATGACGGCGCAGGATGCGGCGGCCTTGAAGGCGACTTACAGCCGCAACAGTGCCTTCGATGTGGCGGGCTATCAGGCCTATACCTATCAAGAGACGGGCTCGAACCGTTATGTTGTGGCTTTGGTCGCGCAAGCTGGCGATGCCAAAGCGATTGTTGCGGTCGAAGCCGGGCAGTTCGGCGTCTATCACGGCGGCGGGATATTCTCGCGCGCGGATGTGTTCACGGTGCCAGTCGGCGATGTTGGGGCGCAAAACAAGTTCAACTATTCGGGCACCTATGCCGGGTTGCTGAACTTTGGCGAGGCCCCCGGTGGTGGACCTGGCGGTGATCTAAATCCAGAGCGGTCGTATCGCACATCGGGGCGTATTTTGGTGACCGCTGATTTCAACGAGATGACGGTATCGGGCGGCATCGACCAACGTCAAGTCGTCGATACCGGGGAAGCTTTGGCGACACAGTTTCTGTATGAGTCGAATTTGATTGACTCGAAGGGAAACTTTAACGGCAAGACGCAACTGCTTGATGTTGATCCTGATACGGGCGTCGGCACTCTGACGGATTCCGGGGTCTATGCGGGGACATTCTCGGGCGTAGATGCCTCGGAAATTGCTATGCTTTTGGTCTTCAAGCCGTATAAGGACGATCCGTTGGCTAAGGAGCACGGGATTTTTGTCTCGTCGAACTGTGATCTTGTGGGTGGGCCTGCTTGCCCATGACCCGATTTTGTCGCAAAGCCGTTTGGGCTTTTGCGGCAGGGGCTGCGGTGGCGGTGTTTGGCTTAGCCGATACGGTTCGGGCAGAGACACCGGGAACAGTGACAATGCAGGTCACACCCGAAGCTGGGCGGTTGATGGTGGCGCAGGCGATGTCGACCGGCAACCCAGAATTGGCGGTGCGGATTGCGCGCCAACTGCTGGCGGCCAATCCTGCGGATAGTGAGGCTCAGGTGCTGTTGACGGCGGCGCTTTCGCGTTCGGGGCAGACCGAGGCGGCGGTGGCTGCGGGCAAGCAGGCGTTTCGTGCAAATAAACAGCGACCGATAAAATTTCAGGCCGCCTTCCTGACGGCAGAGGCTTTGGCAGGGCAAAACCAACCTTGGGCGGCAAAGTGGTGGCTGCGCCGCGCTGACAGTTATCGCAGCGCGCCGACCGATATTGCGCTGCTGCGGCGCGGCTTTACCAGTTTGGACCAACGCACGCCGCTCAAGTTTACCGTGACGATGGGGGCAGGCCCCAGCAACAACGTCAACGGCGGCAGCCTGCACGACAGTTTTGATTTCTACGGTATTCCGATCCCGATCGAACAGGCGCTGCCGGGATATACCGGGGTGGTCGCGGGCACATTGTCGTATCGGCTGCTGAACACCAAAAAGTCGGGGCTCAGCGGATTTGTCAAACTGCGTCACCGCGAGGTTTGGTTGTCTGACAGGGCACTTAGGATCGTTCCTTCGGCGAAATCGTCGGACTATTCCAGCGATGGCATCGACCTCGGCTTTTCCGGCCAACGGCGCGTGTCCGAGACTTTGGGACTGACCTATTCTGCGCAGATGGGGCGGCAATGGTATAGCTTCGGGCGACACAACGAGGTGCAGCGCTTGCAGTTTGGCATGGCCAAACTGGTTCCGGGCGCGCGGGTGCTGCGGTTGGACTTGACCGCAGAGGCGGTGCAATCGCCGACGGCACCAAGGACCAATTCGCTGCGATTGGGGGCAGAAACATCGCTGAATGTACCGCTTGGCAAGGGTCGGCTGACGGGGATTTTCGGATTGGCGCAACTGGATGCCGAAGCCCCCGGCCTGCCCTATCGTTCGGTGACCTTGGGGGTGGAGGCAGAGCCTGCACAACTGGTACGAGGACTTGATTTGGGATTCTTCGCATCAGTCGAATCCAAGGAATACTGGAAGGCAAAAACCGAAAATCCTGATCTTGTGTTAGAGGCCGGGGCTACGGCGCAACTTAGCAACATGTCGCTGCTGGGGTTCCAGCCCACAGCGACACTTTCGGCAACCCGGTCAATTTCCGATCTTGTGACGCGGGATTCGATGAATGTCGGGCTATCGGTCGGCATCCGATCTTCGTTCTGACCCCCCTCGCCTTTCCCGGTTTGCCTGCTAAGTTGCAGGGCAACACAGGAGAGAAACATGACAATCCGTTATTTGCACACCATGGTCCGGGTGCTGGACCTTGACGCTTCGATGGCGTTTTACCGCCTGCTGGGGCTGGAGGAGACCAAGCGCTATACCAATGACAAGGGGCGGTTTACGCTGGTGTTTATGGCGCCTCCGGGCCAGCCGGAGTGTCCGGTGGAGTTGACCTATAATTGGGACGGCGACACTGGCTTGCCTTCGGATTCGCGGCATTTCGGGCATTTGGCTTATGAGGTCGATGATATTTACGCCACTTGCGCGTATTTGGCGGCCAATGGCGTTCTGATCAACCGTCCGCCGCGCGATGGGCATATGGCGTTTGTGCGCTCGCCGGACAATGTCTCGATTGAGATTTTGCAGAAAGGTGAGTCGTTGGCGGCTGCGGAGCCTTGGGCGTCGATGGGCAATACGGGGAGTTGGTGATTTCGGCGGGGGCGTGCGTTGCGGCCTGCGCCTCCGGCTACCCGGAATGCCTAAGCATTCCGGGCTGGATATTTAGGCCAATGTGAATGGTTAAGAGGTTAGAGGGACCAGAGGCTGTAGGCGTCTGGTCCTATGGTTTTGGTCTCGCGCAGGGTCAGGCGGGCGGCATCTTTCAGGGCTGTGAGATTCAGCGCAGCGAGGCTGGCTTGGCCATCGGCCCCGATCAATGCCCCTGCGGTGAACAGGGCGAGGTCGTCGACCAATTTCGCGCGGATCAGCGAGGCCGCAAGGGTTCCGCCGCCTTCGCAAAAGATCCGGGTCAGGCCTTGGCTGGCGAGGGTTTTCAGCGCGGAATTTGGGTCTATGGAGCCGTTAATGCTGGGAATTTCCAGCAAGGTGGCGCCCTGCCCTATCCAAGCATCGCGGTTTTGCTGCGGCGCGTCCGTGCCGTGCAGCAGCCAGACCGGGGTTTGGTTTGCAGTTTGGCCGAGGCGACTTGTCGGGCTGTGGCTGAGGCGGCTGTCCATCACGATGCGGATCGGTTGGTGGCTGGCACCCAGCTCGCGCACCGTCAGATCGGGATCATCGGCGCGGGCGGTGCCGGAGCCGATCAATACGGCATCATGGCTTAGGCGCATGTTATGCACGGCGCGGCGCGATTGCGGTCCGGTGATCCAGCGCGATTCACCCGAAGCGGTGGCGATGCGGCCATCCAAGGTGGTGGCGAGTTTGAGGGTGACGAAGGGCAAGCCTTGGGTGACGCGTTTCAGAAAGCCTGCGTTGGCGCGGGTGGCCTCGGCTTGCAGAATGTTTTCAGTGACTTCAATGCCAGCGCTGCGCAGGATGGCATGGCCTTTGCCCGACACACGCGGGTCGGGGTCTTGCAACGCAGAAACCACGCGGTTGACGCCAGCTTTGATCAATGCTTCGGCGCAGGGTCCGGTTTTGCCATGATGCGCGCAGGGTTCTAAGGTGACGTAGGCGGTAGCCCCACGCGCGGCATCGCCCGCTTGGCGCAGGGCCATCACCTCGGCATGCGGGCGGCCACCGGGTTGCGTCCAGCCGCGCCCGACAATCACGCCTTGGTTGACGACAACGCAGCCGACAGCCGGATTGGGCCAAGTGCGACCCAAGCCCCGCGCGGCTATGCGCAGGGCGTGGGCCATATGGTCAGCGTCGCTCACTCGTCCGCAGCAGTGCCGGGGCGGAGTTCGGACACGAAGCGGTCGAAATCATCCGCAGCCTGGAAGTTCTTGTAAACGCTGGCGAACCGCACATAGGCCACGGTGTCGATGCGGGCCAAAGATTCCATCACGATCTCACCGATGACTTTGGATGAGATGTCGGTATCGCCCAAAGATTCCAGACGCCGCACGATGCCGGAAATCATCTGATCAATCCGTTCGGGATCAATCGGGCGCTTTTGCATGGCGATGCGAATCGAGCGTTCCAGCTTGGTGCGGTCGAAATCCTCGCGCTTGCCAGAGGTTTTGACGACCACCAGATCGCGCAGCTGCACGCGTTCATAGGTGGTAAAGCGTCCACCGCAGGCCGGGCAAAACCGACGGCGGCGGATCGAGACGTGATCCTCCGCAGGGCGGCTATCCTTGACTTGCGTATCGACGTTTCCGCAGAATGGGCAGCGCATAGGCTCCCTCCTTGCTTGTTATTTGTGACTGCCTCGGCCCCGGCTATGCTGCCGAGTTATCCACAGACCCTAGCGCCATTGCCTAAGGTTCGCCTAGGGGGCTGTTAACGGACACCGCATATAGCTGCGGGGGTGTGGCGGGCAGGACTCACGTCAGGTCTAAAAACCGGGCTTTCAGTGTGGCGTCGGTGTGGCGTGACAGCAAAAGCTGCACAGTTTGACAGCAGAGTCTGCAGCAACGCGGTTTTTTGGCTGTAAGGCGTGGTCTAACGGGTGGGCGTGCATCAGATTTCCGATTTCTCACCTACAAGTATGTCGAAAATCCGAAATGCGGCAGGATCAGATGTGTGGGTTTGCCCTGTTACGAGGCGCATTTAAGGGCTCTTAAAGGGGCTCTTAAAGGGACCCCTACACGCCGACAGGACCGCAGTTGGAGCTGGTCGTTCATTTCAGCCCTTCAAATCCGTCGAAACGCGGGCCGCAGCCCCCTCCCGGTGAAAAGGCGAGATACCTCAGCGTGTCGAATCGCCCGCAGTGGCCATTTGATTCGCCCATGCGGCAATCATTGCACGGACTGTAATCCACATCGTAGAAACTTTCGTGATGCTCGGGATGTGCCTTGTCATGGCACTGGTGGCATAGTGCCACGAGCTCAAACAGCAACTCGTCGCCCAAATTCTGATAGGTGCGATGGTGAACAATCTCAGCGGCGCAAAGTAGGCAGCCTTCGCACACGCCCCCGGCCCTCTTCATGACCAAGGCCCTCTTTCGCTGCCAGGTCTCGGTTCGTCTATATCCTTCGTAGTCCTGTCTGTATTGTTTCACGTCTTTTGCGCGCTGGAGTTCTTCAGCAACCGCTAGGTCAATATACTTGGCATTAATCGCTGCGAACTGCGCCGTTCTCTCTATCTCATACCGCTCCAGAAGTGCCTCATCCCAAGATGGTGAGGCTAGCGTTTGAGCGTTCTGGGGGAATGCACTGCCTTTTCCCTCTCCGCACGTGAGGCACTGTTCCATGACACTTTTCCTGCCCCCTGCGAGCATACGAACTCTGCGCTCCCTTTCTGTATGAGTGCAGTCTGAACGGCGAAGGGCGCCAAGCTCCTCTGACCAAGCACTTTCCAAGTCTCCTATGATCGCGATTTTTCTGCCCGTCACAGGGTCCTCAAGGTACGGCATTGCAAACCTCCAAGCTTCATTATGCGGAGCGCAGTGGCGGCGATGCATTCCGAAAACAACGAGGTTGGCGCGATCCCTTCGCCAAGACAAGCGGGACATTTCGGTCCCGCTTAAAAGGTGCTTTACACGGCCATCTCAGCCTTCAACATGCGCCACGCGCGCGCTGCAGCCAGGGGGACCACCCCGTTACCGGCCGACACGGTTCTGTCCACCCAGGAGGCCAGCCCATCATCCAATCGGTGAATGCAGGGTTTAAGCTGAGGCTGTTGCCGGAGCGCTGTTCCCCATTGAGCAAAATCGCCCGGCAAGGGTGGGAAGATATCGGGCGGCTCGGCTCCCAGCCCACTGCCATCAGCATGTCCCACAGCAGCGTCCAAGCTTGCGCTGCATTGCCCGTGCCGATCTGTTTGCCCACTTGGTTCATGTCGCGCCGGAACGCCACCCCCTTGGGCGAGATCACGAGGCAGGCGCGGTTTGCGGCCATGGTCGCGGTCGGCGTGGGCCAGAATGAACAACCGGTCGCGGATGTGCGACCCGCCAACTTCCGCCGCTGATACGACGCCCGCTGCAACCCGGTAGCCCATGCTTTGAAGGCTTCCTGCGACAACGTCGAAACCAAGGGACAGATGGCCGCTGACGTTTTCAAAGAAGGCCCATTCGGGCTCGGCTTCGCGCAGGATTCTGGCGACTTCTGGCCAGAGGTGGCGGGGATCGTCTTCACCTTTTCGGTGCCCCGCATAAGAGAACGGCTGGCACGGATAACCGGCAGAGACGATATGAATGCGGCCGCGCCACGGGCGGCCGTCGAAGCTTCGCAGATCGTCCCAGACAAGAGCCGGAGCCAAGGCCTCGTCTGCCATCCGCGCCACGAGAGTGGCCGCAGAGAAGGCGTTCCGCTCGACATAGCCCACAGTGCGGTATCCGGGCTCTGCGAGGTGAATGCCGAGATCAAGCCCTCCGACGCCAGCGCAAAGGCTGAGGCCGCGAAGGTCGTCATGTCGGTTGGGGGGATGAACAGCCACACGAATGGTCCTTTCCAGCGCGGTCTTGCCGCTGCGGGTGTGGGCTCGTATCTGGCCTCAGATGATTGAACGCCCGACAGCGCGGGCATTTGACGGAAAGGGCACCAACCAGCGCCCCTGCCTGCATTTTAAATAGCAGCCGCGCGCATGCGCAGCAACGAATCTCTTGATCCGGCATGTAGAATCGACCCAAGTTCGCCGCGCCTCTCGAGGGGTGGAGCGGCCATAATTTCTCTTTGGTCGGCGGGGTCGGTTTTAGCGGACTTGTCCCCGTGCTGGAGGGTGTTAGCGCACCCCCCGGCCTCCTTAAAAGGAGACCAGCTTAGGTTAGACGGCCACGGTCATCGCCGCTTCAAACAGGCTGTCCATTTGCTCCGGGCTGAAGCCCAAGAGCCATGCCATCTCGTCGATGGTCTGTGAGGTGCGCCGCCATTCGCGGGCATTGAGGATCGCCTCCCGCATTGCCCAAGGTGTTGCCGGATTGGTCGCGGTGGCATCTAGCATGGCGCAGATATCCGGGCCTGCGGTGAGGCGACCCTGCAGCGGGCTGCACACCATATTGCTGCGACGGGCGGCAAGTTCGGCGGCAGCTTTGGCCTCTGCCGATACTTCGGGTTCCGGGGCCAACATGCTCTGCACCAAGGCAATCGCGGCAGCGGCCGAGCTGCTCCCGGCGGGCAGTGCGACGCGGTGCTGGCGGCCCGGATCGGCGGCGGAATCGCCCTCAGTCACCATCCATGTCGTGGCGTCGATTTGTGCGGCAATCATGGTGCGTCCTCAGCTGAAGGTGACTTGGAAAGTGCGCGCGGCACCGGAGCGATTTTCGATTTTGAGGAGGCCCGCCTGCACCGCGACGGTGACGTAAGTGTCTGTGCCGGTGGTGCCCAAGACATCGGTGGTGACCACGTTCAGGAAGGCCGACAGGCCCGTGAACGCAGCACCTTTGATGATCTGAAGCGTGGTACCTGCGTCGAAGTAGATCTGCCCTGAGAAATCTGGCAGCGGGCTCGCGGTCGCGCCATTGCAGGTGATATGGGCAAAGCCGCCCTGACGCGGCACGGTGATACTGCCCACCGCGTCATCGGCAATCGTGATCGCCAGCGCGCCGGTGGCGTTGCCCGCAAGGGTCCATACGCCCGCCACACTCAGTTGCGGCAGGGTTGCCCAAGCGCTCCAAACGCCGGTGCTTTTGGACGAGCGAAAGAACACCGTCCCCGTCGCCGAAAATGCAATCTGCTGCTGTGATCCGTTCTGGGTCACCCCCGCAAATTTGGTCATGTGCAGCACCACGCCATTCGCGACTTCCGGTGCGCCGGTGGCGGTCGAGGCCCAGAAGAACAGGCCAGAGACGCGGTTGGCATCAAGATCGGTCAGTGCCGTGGGTCCGGTGTTGTTGATCCCCCAGCCAAAGGCTCCGACCTTCATCAACCGCCCGACCGTGGTGTCATCGAGGGCCGATTGCAGCGCTGTGCCGGTGATGGCCAGAAACGCCGCTGCATCGCTGCCCACAGCACCGACCGTGACCCATGCGGTGCCGTTGCAGACAAGCACCGTCGATTGACCCGCCGCCAAAGGCACGGTGGCCACCCCGTTGATCAGCTCGGCCGCGTTGGGATCAATCGTGGTGATGCCCGCGCCGCCATTGCGCAGAAGCAGCGAAAAGCCGGTCCCGGCAGTGGCAGCTGCAGGCAAAGTCAGCGTCCAGGTGTTTGAGCAATCCAGCACCTTGCCCCGGTCGCCGACGAACACGGTATAGGCGGCGGTTTTGGCCACGATGGCAGCCCCCATCGCGCCAAGCGTTGCAAGGGCAGTTGCGGTCAGGCCGTCCGCTCCGAGCAGGCCGGAGAGGAAGTCGCGCAGGCCGGTCAGGGCGGTTTTGAACTGGCCCTCGGTGACGCTGGAGCCGGTGAAGTCAGAGGAGGCGGGAAGTGCGGTCATTTAGCTGCTCCACATCGGGTTTGCATTGGTGGTCCACATCGCGGTCGCATCGGTGTTCCACATGTCAGGGATCAGGGTGCCCAAGGCGGCCGCCATCCACGGCCCTGCCGCCAGGCCAATGCCGCGCACCCTGATCAGGGTTTGGGCGGCAAAGAACAGGGTGATGACAAAGTTTGAGGCAGAGGTAACGGCGGTGCGCGTCCAGGTGACGGTTGGATCAAACGGCCCGCGCTGAAGGACGGGATGGCGTTGATCGTCGCTTCGGTTTCGACCGGGTCTCCGCGCCATGGTGGCGCAGCTCGGCGACAACAGCGTTCACCGCCATCACACGCGCCTTGCGGACCAGATCCCGCGTCGTATGCGGGCGGCCATCCGACAGCACTTTGAGGGCGCGCTGCAGGCGGGACGAGGAAAGGGCGGCGGCGCGGATCATGCGCGCTTCCGTCCGTGGATTGCGCCAAAGCTGAACGTCACGGGCGTGTCTGCAGAGGCCGCTGCGCGGCACTCATCGCACATCCGGTTATGAGGACCGTCGCTCTCAAAGCCTTTGCTGCAGCGCATACATGCCCGCATCTGCGGGCGCAGATACGCAGGCATCTTGGCAAGTTCACCCTCAAGCCAGCCCTCTGCCTCCCCGCGCGTGTCGAATAGCGGCGACATCTGGCGCAGCCCGAGCACTTGAAACCCGATGCGCGGCCCACACTCAACGCGCGGTCCTGTGGGGCGCGGCTGATAGGATTTGACACCCGTCTTCATGCCCGCCCCCGCTTCGCCAGCAGGTCGGAAATCCGGCCCATGATGCCCTTCTCCAACATGCGGTCCAGCCGCAGAAAGATCGCATCCATCATCCGGCTGTACTCAACCGTCGCTGCGTCGCGGCTCGGCTGCGAAGCAGAGCGATCACGCATTCCGATGCGCGCAATCTGGGCACGCCGAAGCATCCCCACCAATTCTCGCCATTCCCCATGCGCGTTCATTTCAGGCCCAGCCCGCAGCCGATGAGGAGGCCGATGAAGAGGAAGGAAAACAGGCAGACGGCACCGATCAGGTCGCCAATCCAGTGATCATCAAGCCGCGCCATCGCGCGCAACAAACGGGCCGTCATTGCTGGGCCTCCGTTTTGGAGCCATGCTTGGTCAAGCCGCTGCCCCGCAGAAAATCCTGCATCAGACGCGAGATACGCTTATCAATTTTGCGCCGCGCCGCACTCTTGGAAGGAATGGCCCAGCCCTTGGCATGGGCGACTTCAGCAGCTCGCCTGTAGCTTTCAGCAAAGGGCGGCGCGGGCAAACGCAGATAATCGGCTTTCAGCAGCGCGAAGAATTCGGACTCGTCATGGTCGGGACGCATGACAGGCTGCAAGCGCAAATGGTTGCGCTCGTCCGCCATTTTCAGAAGATTGCGCGCCGCTTTCGACTTGCTGGGGGAATGGGAAGCGCCACGCTGAACGGCTTGATGGATTTGATCCAGTCTTTGCCAATACCTGTGAATGGAGCTCTTGGCCGGGCAACGATCACCAAATCGCGTGCGCCCTAAATTCTGCGTTTCAACCAATCCAGATTGGCGGTGTTGGCGCGTCAGGAACTCGCGGATTTCCAAGTCACCCCACCACGCAGGGCGCCGTCCATTTGACCAAATTGGCGCGTGTGCAAGATCCGTCAGAAAGCTTGCGTCTTCTGGCGCCACCTGTGGCGAAAAACCTTCAACAATCAGGCTGAAAGGCTTGGATGCCCAATCCTCCAACTCACCGTCAAGAACCCGCTTGGCGTGGCGCTCGCTCGGCACCGCAAAACCGACCAGCTTCGCGCCCAGAACCGCTGTGCGATAACATTGCGTAAAAGAGGCATGGCTGGCATGCGCATAGATGTCTTCCAGCCGAGCAATGAAGGGAGCAAACTGGCTCATCATGCGGCCTCACGGCGCATACGGTCAGCATAAAGCCGCAGGAAGGTTTCTTCCCCCACGGTCTCGATCATCTTCTGGCGCAGAGCGCGGGCCTTCGTTCCGTTCCACCCACCAGTTGCCGCGCTTTTGGCATTGGTCGCCGTCACGTTGTAGGGCACGCACCAATCTTTCAGATTCGTGCCAATCGCCCGCAGATAAACAAGGAACACATCATAGAATATCGGCCCCGGCTGGATTGATTTCATATTTTCTGACATATGCTTTTTCCCTGTACGGCCACACAAAGACCGTAAATCACGTTCAGTTAAAGTTTTGAACGTTATTTACGATATTGTCAACAGGTTTGAGAACTATGAACGCAGACTACGGTCATCGCATTGCACTCTGGAGAAAAGAGAGCAAACTTTCTCAACGCGCGCTCGGCTCTGTTCTTGGCGTAAGCCAAGGATATATAGGAGATATTGAGGCTGGCCGCTCCGAACCATCGCGCAATTTCTTGCAAGCGCTCAGTGAGCGATTTGGGGTCAGTGCCGACTGGATTCTTTACGGCGTAGGGGTTCCGAACAGCGAACGCGCGGCTGGTTTCGAAGCAAGAAAGCGCGGAAAACGCATTGAGCCGCCCGACCTTGGCATGCCCTACGGCGGGGATTTTCGATTCGGCTCAGAGAATTTCTTCATGATAGAGCGCATGGACCTCGATGTATCGGCGGGGCACGGGCTTCTATCCGTGGATGGCGGTGAGCGCGAGATGATCGCCTTACCGCGCGGGTGGATCATTAATAGCCGCCTCGCTCCCGATCTGGCAGTTTTAGTGCGCGTAAAGGGGGACAGCATGGCGCCGACTATACCGGACAAGTCCCTCATCCTAGTTGACGGTATGGACAAATTTAGCATTCGCCCAGGCATCTACGCGTTCAATCGTGGCGCAGAATCCTATGTCAAACGCCTAGCACCTTCGTCGCCCGATGCTGAGGGCCGCCCAACTTCCATTATGATTATCTCCGATAATCCGGCATACCCACCTGAAGGGCTGACTGGCGCAGACATCGCCAGCATACAGATCGTCGGCCGCGTGCGAGCAGTATTTGCCACGATAGAGTGACGTAGAATCTCTACAGAATAGGGAGAAAATTGGTATGGCGACCTGTACTAAGTGCAAAAACAAAGCCGGATACTTCGAGCTGAACCAAGGCCTATGCCGCGCTTGTGTGGCAGAGAACAACTCGTCGCGGGAAGCAGTGTTGAACGGGCTTAGCCTCCGCCCAGACCCTGCGATAGCCGAGAACACGCGGATCGAGGGAGAACTCGCTGCGATAATCTTGACGACCGAGACAGCGACCGCTCTGCCGATCTCGGATCGGATTGAGATCATCACCGCAGAATGTGTTCTTGGCATGAACATCTTCAATGATTTCGGCTCTGCGATCCGGGATGTCATTGGCTGCCGAAATGAAACCTACCAAGCCAAGTTGCGCGAGGCACGCAAAACTGTTCTGGATGACTTAAGGCGAGAGGCCCATGCAATCGGAGCTGACGCAGTTGTCGCGATAGATCTTGACTACAGCGAGATATCCGGCGGCGGAAAGAGCATGCTGTTCTTGGTCGCATCTGGAACGGCGGTCCGTCTTGCTACCACAGCAGCCCCCGCGTCATGACGAATGACGAGCGCATAGAGCAGCTCGAAACCAGGCTGGATCAGGTCCAGCAGGTCAACGAGCAGCTGTTCACCTTCATCCTGCTCCTACTCCATGATCCCAAACTGCGGGCGGCAGTCGATGGCCTATCCGATGTAAGCGACCTGATAAGGATCATGGCCGGTGCCCGCGAAGATCATGGCGACCACATCGCCGCACACCTGCTGGAGCGTATCTCCGACCGCGTGAAAGAGCAGTAATCGCGAAAATCATTTGCATGTTGCCGCAGCGGATCACTCCTTAAGCGGCCATATTTATCTGTTTTACATCAATAACTTACCTTAACATGCAAATGGCCACCCAAACATGCAACGCCATTTGCATGTTCCGGGCGCACTTATCATCCCTTTTCGGCGCTACAAGCCCGATTCAATGGCTGTTTAAGCCTTATTTAATTGGCTTTTAAACGCTTGGCCCACAAACCGGTCTAGTGCGCGCCGTGGTCCTCCGATATGCTGATATCAGCTAGTTTTGGCGTCTATGCCAACTTTGGAGCGCTCGGGCCATCTGCCCACCTGCCGCGCCTCAAGCCCCTGATTTATTGCGCACAATCGGCTGTAACCGCCAATTATCACCTAATCCCGGCTTTGTGCAGGTTCTAGTGTCAACACACAGTCGGGGATCAGGCAGGTGTCATAGCGGCCAAAAATGCGGTAGCGGTTGCGGGCGATCGGTTTGTAGATTGCGTCTTTCAGGGCCTTGGGAAGGTGGCGGCTGATGCGGGCGAAGCGCCATGGATTTGGCAATTCTGCCATCGCGGCGGCGAAAGCATCAAGGCGCTGGTGAATCTTGCCGTTGGTGATCACAAGATTGGTCTCGAAGTCGATCAGCGGCAGATTGAGCGCTTTGTACAGCGCTTGGCCAAGCGGGCTTTGTGCGGTGGCATAGTGGAAAGTCTGGGCTCGGTCATGTTTGACCATAAAGCGGAAGAAGCTTGAGCAGAACACACATGCGCCATCAAACACGATCAGGTTTTTGCCTGCGAGCAGGTGGTTGAGCGGGCTGGGGAGGTCGGCGGTTTGCATGGTGCAAGTGTGGCGCAGGTTTTGCAGCGGCGCGAGAGGCTGTGATGTCGCAGAGGGGGCCAGCCCCCTCAACCCCCGGGATATTTGCGCACAGAGGATGAGAATTTTAAGAAAATTGGCGGAATATCGCCAAGGTTATGCAGATTTATCTCTGCGTGACTGGGAACTTGTTCCCTCTGCATTAAGTTTTAGGGTGCACAGTGATGGAGCGCGCGATGACCCGAATGACTGCACAGGATTTCAGCCCGGAACTGCTGGAGCTTTATGATTTCTACGCCCATGGCCGGATCTCAAAACGTGAGTTTCTCGACAAGGCGGCAAAGTTTACCGTCGGCGGGCTGACGGCGGCGGCGCTGCTTGGCATCATGTCGCCGAACTATGCTTTGGCCGAGCAGGTCAGCTTTAATGACCCCGATATTGTCGCGGATTACGTCACCTACCCCTCGCCGAATGGCAATGGCACGGTGCGCGGCTATCTGGTGAAGCCCTCGGCTGCGGTGGGGAAATTGCCTGCTGTGGTGGTGGTGCATGAAAATCGTGGCTTGAATCCGTATATCGAGGATGTGGCGCGGCGCTTGGCGAAGGCTGGTTTTCTGGCGCTTGCCCCGGACGGCTTGACCAGTGTCGGCGGCTATCCCGGCAATGATGAGGAGGGCAAGGCGCTGCAGGCGACGGTCGATCCGACCAAATTGATGAACGATTTCTTCGCGGCGATTGAGTGGATGATGGCGCATGAAGGCTCGACAGGTCGGGTCGGAATCACCGGGTTTTGCTATGGTGGTGGCGTTTCCAATGCGGCGGCAGTGGCCTATCCTGAACTGGGCGGGGCGGTGCCGTTTTACGGGATGCAGCCGAAGGCCGAGGATGTGGCGAAGATTAAGCCGCCGTTATTGCTGCATTATGCTGCGCTCGACACCCGCGTGAATGAGGGCTGGCCTGCCTATGAGGCGGCCTTGAAGGCTGCCGGGACCAGCTATGAGGCCTTCATCTATGAAGGCGTCAACCATGGGTTCCACAACGATTCAACGCCGCGCTACGATAAGGCGGCGGCGGAATTGGCTTGGGATCGGACTGTGGCGTTTTTCCGGGCGAATTTGGCCTGAACCGCTTTAGGGTCGCCCAGCCTTTTAGTGGCGGCCCGTCAGCCAGTTGCCAAAGGCTGCGAATTTTGATGGCGGGATGCCAAGTTTGGCTTCCCGCTGATCCGCGATGCGCAGCAGTTTGTACATCAGATGCACGCCGAACCAGCGGAAGGGTTCCGGCTCCCACTGCCGCACACGGCGGTTGACCCATGGGAAGTTGGCGATTTTCGTATCGCAGTTCAGCGCAAGATCGGCGAGGGTGCGACCTGCGAGGTTGGCGGTGGACACACCCGTGCCGACATAACCGCCCGCCCAGCCGAGGCCGGTTTTGCGATCAAGGCCGACCGTGGCGCACCAGTCGCGCGGCACGGCGATGACGCCGCACCATGCATGGTCGATCGAATAGGCGGCTGCTTCGGGGAAATGCGTGTGCAGGGTTTCGGTCAGGCGGCGGATGGTTTCGGCATCGGGTTCGCCGTTATTATCCATTTGTGAGGCGTACTTATAGGGCACGCCGCGCGCGCCGACGGTGATGCGGCCCTCGCGTGTGCGCTGGCAGTAGCAATAGGCGTTGTTCATATCGCCGATCAGCTCGTGGCCGTCCCAGCCGATTTTCTCCCACACTTCGGGCGGCAAGGGGACGGTGGCGATCTGGGCCGAGTTCAGCGGCAGCCATTCGCGTTTGTGGCCGGGCAGAGTTGCGGTGAAACCTTCGGTGCAGCGCAGGATGATCGGGGCTTTAACGACGGCTTTCGGGGTGATGATCTCGCCCTGGTCGTAGCTGAGAGCCTCGGTCGCCTCGGCGATGCGCACGCCCATACGCTCGCAGGCATCCGCCAGACCGCGCACCAGTTTCGCGGGTTGGATGCGGGCCATGCCAGAGACCACCATCGCGCCCAAGACGTTCGGCGCGGTTATGCGCTGTTTGACTTCCGCCGGGGACAGTTCGCGGACGCGGTGGGCGTTGCCCCAAAGTTTATGATGCGCGATGGACTCGTGCATCCGCGCCAGTTGCGCGGGATTGGTGGCGAGCATCAATTCTTCGGACGGGATGATATCGGCGTCAATGCCTTCTTCGACGCAGACGCGGGTGATTTCGGGGACGGTGGTTTCAAGTTCTTTCACCATTTCCAACACCGCCTCGCGGCTGGTGGCCTTGGCATAGGCTTCATGGTTCCACGCAAAGGTGCCCATGCACCAGCCGCCGTTGCGGCCCGATGCACCAAAACCTGCGAATTCTTTCTCAATCACCAGTACATTCAGCGCCGGATTTGCCTTTTTCAGATAATAAGCGGTCCACAGGCCAGTGAAGCCCGCGCCGATGATGGCAACATCTGCCGAGGTGTTTTCGTGCAGCGCGGGGCGGCGGGTTTGCGGCAGGCCGATGTCGGCATACCAGAACGAGACATCGCCGATGTGGTTGGGTTGCATGGTTGGCCCCTGTTGTTTGGCGCAGAGTGGCGGCGCGTTTGATCAAAAGCAAGGGGGGCTTCCGCCCCCCTCGGCTTCGTCTCACCCCCTGAGGATATTTGAGCAGAGAGGATGACAATTTTAGCCGAATTTTAGGCATCACGCTCGGCGGCGATCCAGCGGCGGAATGAGGCGAGTGGCGCGCGGAGCGCGGCGTCTTTTGGCCAGACCAGATAATAGCTGCCAAGTGAGGGGATCGCCGGGCCGAACGCAGGGATCAGGCGGTTCTCTGTCAGTTCCCGCTCGATCAGGAAAACGGGAAGCAAGGCCACCCCAAGGCCGTGGATCGCGCCTTGGGTCATGGTGGCGAATTGGTCAAACAACATCGCGGGGGGGCGCTGATTGGGATGGCCGTGATGCGAAAGCCAACGCCCCCAATCGCCGGTGCGGCTTTCCAGTTGCAGCAATGGGTATGACAGAATGTCATCTGCATTGGTCAGCGGGGCTTTCAAAAGGCTGGGCGAGACGACGGCAAGCAGATCTTCCTCCATCAGCGGCAGGTAGTCTACGCCGGACCAATCTTGCCGCCCGTAGTGGATGGCCGCGTCGAAATGGCTGATGGCAAAGTCGAAAGGTTGCAGGCGGGTCGACAGGTTCACAGTGACTTCTGGGTGTTGGGCGGCAAAGCGGGCAAGGCGCGGGGCCAGCCAGTGCATGCCAAACGCGGGCAGAATCGCCAGATTAAGCGTGCCGCCATTGGGATTGGCGCGCAGGGTCAGGCTGGCTTGGTTGAGCGCTTGCAGGGCGCGGCGGATCTCGCGGCAGTAGTCTTGCGCGGCGGGGGTCAGCCGCAGGCGGTGCTTGTCGCGGATGATCAGCGACAGGCCCATTTGGCCCTCCAGCACCTGCAACTGTCGCGAAATCGCACTTTGCGTCAGGTTCAATTCTTCGGCTGCGGCAGAGGCAGAGCCTAGGCGGTCTACGGCCTCCAGCGCCAACAGCGATGGCATCGACGGCAGATAGCGGCGCGAGAGCATATGAGGTTTCCTCATGTTTTGTTGCCAGAACCTCGTTAGGCGTTTTCGGCGTTTCATGCAATATAATCGACAAAACCATAGGAGATCCGCGATGACCGATAAGCCCAAGCTGAAAGCCAAAGATGCCCCCGATCTGGGGCGGTTTGATTGGCAGGACCCGTTCCGCATGGAAGATCAGTTGACCGAAGAAGAACGCATGCTGCGCGACGGCGCGCGGGCCTATGCGCAGGAAAAGCTGCAACCTCGGGTGATTGCAGCTTATCGGGATGAGTCCACCGATCCGGCGATCTTCCGCGAAATGGGCGAGATGGGGCTTTTGGGCGTCACCGTGCCAGAGCAATACGGCGGTTTGGGCGCGTCTTATGTCGCCTACGGTCTGATCGCACGGGAAGTCGAGCGGGTCGATTCGGGTTATCGTTCGATGATGTCGGTGCAATCGTCGTTGGTGATGTATCCGATTTACGCCTATGGCACCGAGGCACAGCGGATGAAATATCTGCCGAAACTGTCGTCGGGGGAGTGGATTGGGTGTTTCGGCCTGACCGAGCCGGATGCGGGGTCTGACCCTGCGGGCATGAAGACCGTGGCGAAGAAAACCGCCAATGGCTACGTTTTGAACGGCGCCAAGATGTGGATTTCCAATGCGCCGATTGCGCATGTGTTCGTGGTCTGGGCGAAATCCGAGGCGCATGGCGGTAAGATCAAAGGTTTCGTGCTGGAGAAGGGCATGAAGGGGCTGTCGGCTCCGAAGATCGGCGGCAAGCTTTCGTTGCGGGCCAGCATCACCGGCGAGATTGTGATGAAAGATGTTGAGGTCGGCGAAGATGCGCTGCTGCCGCATGTCGAGGGGCTGAAGGGGCCGTTTGGCTGTTTGAACCGGGCGCGTTATGGGATTTCCTGGGGCGTTTTGGGGGCTGCCGAGTTCTGCATGGGGGCGGCGCGTCAGTATGGGCTGGATCGCAAGCAGTTCGGCAAACCCTTGGCGCAGACGCAGCTTTATCAGTTGAAGCTGGCGAATATGCTGACGGAAATCAGCCTTGGCATGCAGGCGTCTTTGCGCGTCGGGCGGTTGTTGGATGAGGCCAATGCGGCGCCTGAGATGATCTCGATCGTCAAGCGCAACAACTGCGGCAAGGCTTTGGATGCAGCACGTTGGGCGCGGGATATGCATGGCGGCAACGGTATTCAGGAAGATTACCAAATCATGCGGCATATGGTGAATCTTGAAACGGTCAACACCTATGAGGGCACGCATGACGTGCATGCGCTGATCTTGGGGCGGGCTGTCACCGGGTTGCAGGCGTTCTTTTAAGGGCGCGGTGGGTTTCACCCACCCTACCCCAAGCCGACGCCATGGTATGAAAAAGGCCCGGAGCGATCCGGGCCTTTGTCTTTATATAACAGCCTCTTCCAAGGCGGCGGCGTGGCGGGCTTCGGCCTCACGGGCAGCCTCGACCGATGCGGTGCGGCGGCGCTTGATCTCATACAGCACCGCCATCGCCAACGTGACCACGATCAGCAAAAACGCCAGCGCGTTGATGGTGGGACTGATGCCAGAGCGCACTTTCGAGAACACGTAGATCGTCAGCGTATCCGCACCACCGCGGGTGAATTGCGTCACGTTGAAGTTCTCAATCGACTGGAAGAACGACACCGCCGCCCCTGCCCCGATCGCCGGATAGAGATGCGGCAGCAGGATGCGGCGCATCACTTGGGCGTGGCTGGCACCCAGATCAAGTGCTGCTTCCTCAAGCCCCTGATCGAAGCTTTGCAGCCGCGCCAAGACCAACAGCATCACGATGGCCGCGATGTAGCTGACCTGCCCCAGCACCGACAGATGCAGCCCCGGATTGAACAGGATGAAATCGCTGCCCAGACCGTTGCCGATCTTGGTCCACATGATCATGGTGGAAATCCCGATCACCGCACCGGGGATCAGGATGGTCGAGATCATCGTGCCATAGAGGGCGGCGCGCAGGTTTCCCGACACCGAATTGATCAGGATCGCCGCCGCCGTGCCCACAATCACCGAGATCAGCGCGACCGCAAGCGCCACGAAAATGGTGTTCTGGAAGGCGTGCCACATTCGGTCATCGGCCCAAAGTGCTGCGAACCATTTCGTCGTAGCCCCCTTCCACGGCACGATGGCGGGGATTTTATCGGTGTTGTTAAAGGCCGCCGCCGACATGATCACCAGCGGCAGCAGCATGTAGAAGATGAAGGCCCCGGCATAAACGCGGGCGAGGGTTTGGCGAAGTTTGTGCATGTGATCCCTCCCTTAATTCGCGATGTCGGACAGTTTGACGCGGAAAATCTTCATCACCAGACTGACGAACAGGGTACACATCAGCAGCAGCAAGAAGGCGTAAGCGGCGGCGGTGTTCCAATCCAGTGCATCCAGCATCCATTGCTGCACGGTCTGGGTGAACCATTGTGAGGTGGTTGATCCCAAGATCGACGGCACCAGCAGCGAGCCTGCCGACAGCATGAACACCATCACCGCGCCCGATGCGATGCCGGGTTTGGCGTGCGGCAGAACGATGCGCCAATGGATGCGCCACCACGGCGCGCCAAGGTCTTCTGCGGCCTCGATCTGATTGGAATCCAACGAAGAAATCGCGTTGTAGACCGGGAAGATCATGAACAACACATAGGTGTAGACCAGACCGATCATCACGCCGTTATAGCCGACGATCCAGCGCACCTCGTGGTCGATCAGGTGCAGTTGCAACAACACCCAAGACAGCGGGCCTTTCAGCGCCAAGATCATCCACCACGCAAATGCCCGCAGCACTTCGGACACCCAAAGTGGCACGAACAGCAGCAGGAACATGGTGGGCAGTGAACGCGCGCTGAGGATTTTTGCCATGAAATAGGCCAAAGGATAGGCCAAGGCGAAGCAGATCAGCGTGACGACTACCGAGTAGAACAGCGTCAGGCTGAAGGTCAGCACATGCACCGGGATCTGGAAGGTGAAGCCGAAGGGCGAGACCTCAATCGCGCCGTTGAACACTTTCATGTAGTTGGCGACGGTGTAGATGTCTTTCGGCCCGCCAATTTCGGTCACGGGCAGATAGGGGCGAAACGAGCTTTCCAGCAAAGTGATGTTTGGCACGATCACCAGCATCAACAGCCAGAATGCGGTGAGCAGGCAGATCAGCAGGGTCAGACTTGCGCCGTAGCGGCGGATCATATTGCTCATTTACGCCACCACGGTCGTATCTGGCAGGATCGAGGCGTGGGCGGCGTTAAAATGCGCAAACCGGGCCGCACCAATTTCTGGCACCGTCGCCGAGCCATCGTTGCGGACTTCGGCGACGATGGTTTGGCCGGTTGCGGTTTGGCCATGCACCGCGATGAACGCGCCCTCAAACGAGACTTCCGACACCGTCACCGGCACCGAGTTTTCCGCAGCCTGGGTTTCCGACAGAACGGTATGTTCGGGGCGGACGTAAAGCTTGATGTTGTTGCCTTTCGCCAGTTCGCCGAGGCGGGCGCGGAACGGGCCAAGGGCGGTGTCAAAGCCTGCCATACCGCCTGAGGCATTGTTGACCGATCCTGCGAAGATGTTGTTTTCGCCGACAAAAGACGCAACAAAGCCGTTGACCGGGTTGTTGTAAATCTCACGCGGGTCGGCGACTTGTTGGATGCGACCTTGGCTCATCACGCCTACCCTGTCCGACATCGCAAGCGCTTCGCCTTGGTCGTGGGTGATATAGATGAAGGTAACGCCCGTGCGCTTCTGGATGGCGCGCAGTTCCGCCCGCATGTGTTGACGCAGTTTCAGATCGAGCGCTGACAGGGGTTCATCGAGCAGCATGACCTTCGGTTCCACCGCCAAGGCGCGGGCGATGGCGACGCGCTGTTTTTGGCCGCCGGAAAGCTGGCTGACCATTTTATCTGCAGCGCCGGGCAGATCGACCATTTCCAGCAAGGCCTGCGCTTTGGCGCGGCGGGTGGCTTTGTCGACACCGCGCACCTCAAGCCCGAACGAAATATTCTCCCAGATCGGCATCAGCGGGAACAAAGCCAAATTCTGAAAGATCAGCGCGGTCGGGCGCTGGTTGGGGCGTTGGCCCTTCATGTCTTTGTCGCCGATGCGGATCGTGCCCTGCGTCGGTTCGATAAAGCCGGAAATCATCCGCAAAATCGTGGTCTTGCCGCAGCCGGATGGCCCCAGAAACGAAAAGAACTCTCCGGGTTTGATCGCCACATTGGCGTTATCAACCGCGCGGAAGCTGCCGAAATCGCAGCTGACATTTTGAAGATCAATCCCAGCACTCATGGATCGTCTTTCCCCCTGATATGTTTTTGTTATGAGGCCTTTAAGGCCATAGGCCGCCGAAAATATCAACGCCGGGCCCCTGCGGACCCGGCGTTTTCGTCAGGTTGATCGCTTACGCGGCCTTGTACTTGTCAGCATATTCTGCCCGTTTGGTGAGGAAATCTGCCGATTGAGCAGGCCACCACCAGAGTTTCGCAGAAGTTTCTGGCGTCAGGAAAGCAGCGTAATAGGCCGCAACGTCCGGCCCCATTTTTTCGTAGCCGCCCTTGCCCACCGGGTTGGCAGAGAACGCCGACGCCCAGCCCGCAGCGCCATCTGGCGTCGAGACGAATTTGGCAAATTCATGCGCCTGATCGACGTTAACGGCGTTCTTCATCAGCACAAAGCCTTGGTTCCAGGCGAAAGCACCCTCAACCGGAGCCAGATAGCCATAGCCGTCATTGCGCAGGTTGTAGCCCGTCGAATCCCAGCACAGACCGACGGTCGCGCCATTGGCGGTGAAGCCTGCGTTGGCTTCATTCTCACCCGACCACCACTGCACGACGTTGCCCTTGGCCTTGATCGCCTCGGCCAAAGCGATGTCCCACAGCTGGGTCATCTTGGCCATATCAGAATAGCCGTCAATCCACGGGAACGGCAATTTACCAGCGCCGTCCAGATAGCGGCCCATCGCAGCCAGCGCCGAGTGCGGCCGCAGCGTCGCCATATTTTCCGGTTTGAACAGATCGCCCAGCGACGGCGGGGACGACAGTTTGGCATCGGCGGTGTTCACAACCAAAGATTCGGTGCCCCAGTTAGACGGAGCGAACATCAGCTTGCCATCGACGCGCGCCAATGCCGCCGCGTTGCCGTCAATCAGTCCGGGCAGATAATTGTCGACCGCCAGCTTTGATTCGTCCCAAGCTTGGATCAGGCCGTTCGAGTTCCATGCGCCGACGCGCTCGACCGTAGGCTCGGTCATATCCATACCGCCGGCTTCCAGCGCGACCTTGGCTTCGCCAAACATCGTGTCCTGGTCTGGCAGTTCTTTGAAATTGACCTTGATGCCGGTGGCTGCGGTGAACGCGGGGATCACCTCAGCCGCGAGTTTGTCATAGCCGGCCCAGCCGGTGAAGTTCAGCTCGCCCGAGGAGGCGAGGGCTTTGGAAGAAATGATCGCGGGGGCAGCCAGAGCGCCCACGCCTGCGGCCGTTGCCTTCAAAAAGCTGCGGCGATTCAATGCGATGTTTTTGGTCACGAAAGTCTCCCTTGTTTTGTCCGCTTTGAGCGGATGGCAGCAGATGCTTTGCGCATCTTGTTTTAGAAACTCCACCCACATGACAGTTTTATGACAGTGCGGGCCAGAGCCATGCGCAAAGCCTACTCCTGTGCAGGGGGATTGTGTCAACAAGGTTTGTTGATCGGTGGATCAAGAAACCGCGCGATTTGGACTTATGCCGGAAAGTTGCTTGCAAATCGGGCAGCGAAACAGCCGTGCTGCGCTGTAGGACGCGGCGCTGCAGCGGAAATTTTCTGAGGCCGGGGCTGGAAATACTGTGCGGCAAAAGGTGCGATATGCTGCTGTTTCGTTCATAACTCGCCCATTATTATATCATTACACCAAAAGTTAGAATAATCTTCGGATATTTCAGCTAAACCCCGGCAGCTTTCCAAACTCCTTTCGCAGCTTTGCGCTATGCTGCGTCGCAACAGCACGGATTTCACACCTAGGGGTTGCAGATGAAGATTGTCATTCTTGGCGCGGGCGTCATTGGTGTGACCTCGGCGTGGTATCTGGCGCAAGCCGGGCATGAGGTGACGGTGATTGACCGCCAAAGCGGCCCGGCTTTGGAGACTTCGTTTGCCAATGCGGGCGAGATCAGCCCCGGCTATGCCTCGCCTTGGGCCGCCCCCGGTATTCCGATGAAGGCGATGAAGTGGCTGTTCATGCGGCACGCACCCTTGATCATTCAGCCGTTGCCTGATCTGGCGAAAGTGTCTTGGGTGATGCGGATGCTGATGAACTGCACCTCTGCGGCGTATGGCGTGAACAAAAGCCGGATGGTGCGCTTGGCCGAATACAGCCGCGATTGCCTGATGGATTTGCGCCGCGACACCGGGATTTCCTATGACGAGCGGATGCAAGGCACGTTGCAACTGTTCCGCACCCAAAAGCAAGTTGATGGGGCTTATAAAGATATCAAGGTGTTAAAGGCCGATGGCGTGCCTTTTGAGGTTTTGGATGCCGATGGCTGCATCAAGGCCGAACCCGGTCTGGCCGCACGCCGCGATGCGATCAAGGGCGGCTTGCTGCTGCCGGGGGATGAAACTGGCGATTGCTTTAAGTTCACCAATTCTCTGCAGGATATGGCGCGGGCGGCGGGCGTTAGCTTCCGCTACGGCGTGCGGATTGATCGGCTGGAGGCTGCGGGCGGCAAGATTGCAGCGGTGCATACTTCGGAAGGTCGGGTTGTCGCGGATGCTTTCGTGCTGGCTTTGGGCTCGTATTCGCCTTTGCTGGCGCGGCCTTTGGGCATCAAGCTGCCGGTCTATCCGGTGAAGGGCTATTCGATCACCGTACCGATTGTGGATGCGACGCGCGCGCCCGAATCAACCGTGATGGATGAGACCTATAAAATTGCGATCACCCGGCTCGGGGATCGTATCCGCGTCGGCGGCATGGCAGAGATTGCAGGGTTTGATATGACGCTGCACGCCAAGCGGCGCGAGACTTTGGTGCATTCAGTGGAGGATCTGTTCGGCGGCGCGGGCGATCAATCGAAAGCGACGTTCTGGTGTGGTCTGCGCCCGATGACGCCGGACGGCACACCGATCCTGGGCCGCTCGCCGATTGCCAACCTGTTCCTGAACACCGGGCATGGCACTTTGGGCTGGACCATGGCTGCGGGTTCGGGGCGGGTGTTGGCGGATTTGGTATCTGGCAAGTCGGCGGATATTGAGACGGCGGATTTGGGCTATGCGCGGTATCAGGCGTCTTGAATGGGGCTGGCGGCCGGGGGCTCACCCCCGGACCCCGAGGATATTTGAGCAGAGAGGATGACAATTTTAGATAAGTTTTAGGGAGTTTGGGTAGGTGAGATGATCTGCCTGATCTCGAATTCGACGGAATCGAGGATGGTGTTGATCGCCACTTCTGCCGCATCCGGGTCGCCTGCAACGATGGCATTGGCCAGATCGCGATGCGGCGGGAAGCTGGCGAGGCCAAAGCCCGGCACCGAGAACGGCGATTCTGCAGAACGCTCCAGCGCGTCATCCATTTTAGCCAACACTTGACCGAACATCGGGTTGCCCGTGGCGTCACAAATCGCGCTGTGGAAGGCCATATCGGCGGCGCGGTAGGGCTGTCCGGTATCCACAATCTGCAACAACGCATCGCACAGGCGGCTGATTTGTTGGCGCTGCGCGAGGCTGGCGTTCAGGGCCGCCCGCCGCACCGTGCCGGATTCGATCACCCGGCGCATGTCCAACAGGCGCAAGATCGCCTCACCCTCCAACTGGATCATCGTCGGCAGCGGGCCTTGTGAGGTTTGCACTTTCGCAGTCAGATAGGTGCCATCGCCCCGGCGGCGGCGGATAATTCCCAAGCCTTCCCAACGGTTTAATGCCTCGCGAATGGTAGAGCGCCCGACACCCAGCGCGGCTGCAATCGACACCTCTGGCGGCAGGCGGTCGCCGACTTGCAGGCCCGCGCGTTCGATCATCTCGGCCAAGGCATCCAGCACCGCCACGCCACGCGCTGCGGTTTCGATCGGTTCCAGATAGCGAATGGCGGCGCGCGACATGATCTCTCCGATGCGCGGGGTGGCGCTTTAGCCCTTGGCAGATAACTGCGGCAGGATTTCTGTCAAGGCTGTTACCAAGTGGTCCATCTGGGATTCGGTGTTGTAGCCCTGCACCGAAACCCGCGTGATGGTGTGATCCTGCCAGTCAAAACACGGGATTTCGATGTGGTAATCGTCGTAGAGCCGGGTCTTTAGCGCCGCCGGATCGCAGCGCGGCACTGGCATCGACACCATTTGCGGGGCGCAGAATGCGGGGCTGCTGAGCGCGGGCAGATGGGTGATCGCACGCACGCGGGCGGCGGTGTCTTGCGCAAGCGCTTGGCAGGCTTTCGCGACCTTATCCCAATCGTGATCTTGGCGGAACTGCAGGGCTGCGGGCACCGTCAGCCAAGCAGAAGGGTCGCGGGTGCCTTGCATTTCCAACCCGTCGATGAAGGGCGAGTTGCCGAACACGCCCTTGGTGCCCGGCAGTTTGGCGTCTGCCGTCCAGCCGTGGCTGATCACCAGCGGGTTCAGCATGGCTTGCAATGCGGGGCGCACATGCAGGAAAGCGCTGCCTTTCGGGGCCATGATCCATTTGTGGCAGTTGCCAGCGTAGAAATCGGCATCCAAGGCGTCAAGGTTCAGCGGGATGTGTCCGGGGGTGTGGGCACCGTCGATTACGGTATAGATGCCGCGCTGCCGGGCCTCAGCCACGGCGCGTTCAATCGGGAAAACCAGGGCTGTGGCCGAGGTGATATGGCTTAGGAACAGCACGCGGGTTTTGTCGGTCATGCCTGCGAGGATGGCACCCGTAAACTGCGCCTCGTCGGTCAGCGGCAGCGGCACGTTGACCACTTTGATCTCCGCCCCGGTGTTGCGGCAAACATAGGCCCAGGTTTTCTCGAGCGCGGCATATTCGTGATCGGTGGTCAGAATTTCATCGCCGGGTTTCAAATCCAGCGATTGCGCCACGATGTTCAGCGCATAGGTCGCATTGGTTAACCCGACGATGTTGTCGGGCGAGGTGCCTAAGGTTACGGCCATCGCGGTGCGGGCGTCGCGCATCCAGCCGGAAAGCCCCCGTGCCGGGTCAAGGAAGGCGACGGGTTGGCTTTCCAGTTGCAACTGCCAGCGCTGATATTGCTCAAACACGGGCCGTGGGCAGGCCCCGAAAGAGCCGTGGTTCAGGAAGGTCACGTCCGGGCGCAACAGGAAGAAAGCGTCAAGGTTTTGCAATTCAGCGCCCTTTCAGGGTCGGGTCTAGGGCGTCTCGCAGGCCATCGCCAAACAGCGTGGTCGCAAGCACTGTGATGGCAAGGGCGGCGGTGGGGAATACCGCCAAGTGCCAGTAGAAATACATGAAATTCATCCCCACATTGATCATCTGGCCCCAGCTTGGCACCGGGGGCGGCACGCCGATGCCGAGGAAACTCAAGGACGCCTCCAGCATCATTGCCAGCGGGATGGCAAGGACAAAGCCAACGATGATCGGCGAGATTGCATTCGGGATCAGATGGCGGCGGATGATGTAGCCGGGGGTTGCGCCAAGCGCTTGGGCGGCGCGGACAAATTCCTTTTGCGCGATGGCTTTCACCTGCGCACGCACCAGCAGACACACCTGCACCCAGCCGAACAGGGCGGCGATCAGCACGATGGTCAGGAAGCCGCCATTGGTTAATGCGCCGAGCAGCATGGCGGCGAGAAGCGGCGGGACGACCGAGAACAACTCGATCAGCCGCATCACGCACCAATCGGCGCGGCCACCGTAATAGCCCGCAATGGCGCCCAAAGGGATGCCGATGATCAGCGAAAACAGGGCTGCAGTGAAGCCAATCGTCAGCGATACCCGCGCGCCGTAGACGATGCGGGTGAAGAAATCGCGGCCCAGATCATCGACGCCGAACCAGAATTGTCCTTGCGGGAAGGCATAGGCTTGGGTCAGGAATTTCTGATCCGCATAGCCGGTTTTGCTGATCAGCGGCGCAAAAATCGCCATCAGGAGGATCAGCAGCAGGATCGCTCCGGCGACAAGCGCCGCCTTGTTATCGGCAAAACGCCGCCATGCGAAATAGAGCGGGCTGCGGGGTTTGGGGGAGGTCATTTGCGATCTCCGAACCGGATGCGGGGATTGAGCAGCGCATAGATGATGTCGGAAATCAGATAGGCCAGGCAGAACATCATGGTGATCATCAGGATCAGCGCCATCTCTAAGCTGTAGTCGCGCAGCTCGATCGAGCTGACAAAATAGGCCCCCAGACCGGGCACGCGGAACATCGCCTCGACAAAGATCGAGCCTGTGGCGGTGCCGATGAACATCGGCAGGAACACCGTCACCATCGGCAAGGCGGCATTGCGCAAGACGTGTTGGAATATGATGCGACGCTCGGATAGCCCCTTGGCGCGCAGGACGGTGACGAAGGGTTTGTTCAAAACGTCCAGCATGGCGCTGCGGGTATAGCGCGCGTAGGTGGCCATCGGGATCGCGGCATAGGCGATGATCGGCAGGATCCAAGAGTTAGGTTTGCCCCAGCCGGATGCGGGCAGCCAGTTCAGCCAGACCGCGAACACCATGATCAGCGCCATTGAGATGACGAACACCGGGATCGTCAGGCCTAACGTCGCGAAGGCCGAGGCCAGATAGTCGATCCACGTGTTGCGGCGCAGGGCGGCTGCCATGCCCAGAAGGATGCCCAAAGGTGCGCCGATCAGCACGCCTGCACCGCCCAAGATCAGGCTGGGCGGCCAAGCGCGGGCCAGAAGATCCAGCACAGTCTCACCGGGCGATTGGAACGGCACGCCAAAATCGAAATGCAGAACACCCCACATGTATTTGAAATACTGCACATAAAGTGGTTTGTCTAAACCCAGTGATGCGTTCAGCTTGGCCTTCACCGCGTCATTGACAGGCATATCGTTGCCATCAAACGGGCCACCCGGAACGGCGTGCATCATCAGGAAAACGATGATTGAGACGACAGTAAAGGTCAGGGCGATAGAGGCCAGACGGCCAAGGACATAGCGGATCATCGGATCGCCTCCAATCTATGGCCGGGGGCGATTTCGTGCAGTTCGGGGACCCCATCTTGCCCGGAAAGCCGGGGCGTTGCGGCCTCGATCTGCGCGCGGGTCAGGAAGGTTCGGCTGCGGCGCTCGCGCGGGTTCAGCACCGGAATCGCGTCCAGCAGGCTGCGGGTATAGGGGTGGCAGGCTTCGGTGAAGATGGTTTCCGTCGCGGCTTCCTCGACAATCCGGCCCTGAAACATCACTGCGACCTTGTCGGTAAGGGATCGCACCACCGACAAATCATGGCTGATGAACAGGATCGACAGGCCCATTTCCGCCTGCAAATCCAGTAGCAGATTGATGATCTGCGCCTTCACCGACACATCCAGCGCCGAGGTTGGCTCATCGGCAACCAGCACGCTGGGGCGCAGGATCAACGCCCGCGCAATCGCCACACGTTGGCGCTGACCACCCGAAAGCTCATGCGGATAGCGGTTGCCGTAGGATCGGTCGAGGCCGGTTTTCACCAGCATATCAAGGGCTTGGTTTGTCTGCTCGGCCACAGAGCCCAACCCGTGAATATGCAGCGGTTCCGCCACGATCTGCGCCAGCGTCATCATCGGGTCGAGCGCGGAATAGCTGTCTTGGAACACCACTTGCATCTTGCGGCGGTAGGGTTTGAGCGCTGCATGGCCCAGAGTGGTGATATCGGTGCCATCGACGAGTATTTGACCCGCTGAAGGTTCGACCAACCGCATCGCCATCATGCCCGTAGTGGTTTTGCCGGAGCCGCTTTCGCCAACCAGCCCCAGAATCTGATTACGCGGCAGGGTTAGCGAGACGTTGTTCACCGCCAGATGATCGCTGGTGCGGGCGAAAAACCCGCCCGATTGACGCAGTTGATAGGTTTTTGAGACGTTTCTCAACTCCAGCGCCGGGGTCATGCCAGCCTCCAACATGCCGCAGCGCGGGTGTCGGACAAAGCGCGGAACGCCGGGGCCTCTGCGGCGCAATGCGCGTCAGCCACCGAACAGCGCGGATGAAACGGGCAGCCCGTGGGCGGATTGGCGGGGTTTGGTGACGCCCCGGCAATCTCGACCAGCCTTTGCTTACCCGGCGTGCGTCCGGGTATCGAGGCCATCAGGGCTTGGGTATAAGGATGCTGGGGGGCGTCGAAAATATCCTGCACCGGGGCGGTTTCCATCACCCTTCCGCCATACATCACCACGACGCGGTCGACGGTTTCGGCCACCACACCCAAATCATGCGTCACCATGATCAGCGCCATGCCAAGTTCAGCCTGCAACTGTTTGATCAGATGTAGGATTTGCGCCTGAATGGTCACGTCAAGCGCGGTGCTCGGCTCGTCCGCGAACAGGATTTGTGGGCGGCACGACAGCGCCATCGCGATCATCGCGCGCTGCAACATGCCCCCGGAAAGTTGATGCGGATAGCTGTTCAGGATGGCGTCGGGGTTCTTGATTTCGACGCGGGCCAGCAGAGCGGCGGCCTCAACCGCCGCCGCAGATTTCGACAGATCGCGATGCGCGCGGATGGTTTCCACAATCTGATGGCCAATGGTGAACACCGGGTCAAACGCCGTCATCGGGTCTTGGAACACCATCGCAGCAATGCGGCCCCGCACCGCTGTCAGTTGCGCGCGCCCTGCCCTCAGCATATCGACGCCGCCCAATTCCAGCCGATCCGCCAAAATCCGCGACGGCGGTTCGCGCAGCAACCGCAGCGCCGCCATGCAGGTGACAGACTTTCCAGAGCCGGATTCGCCAACAATTCCAACGCTCTCCCCCGCCGCAACCCGCAGGGATACCCCGCGCACCGCCTGCACAACGCCATCGTGCTGCGGGAAACTGACAGTGAGGTTTTCGATATCCAGCAGGGTCATACGCGCCTCGGTAAAAGCCCCCCGGCAAAAACCGGGGGGCATGGGGATTATTTCGACACATGCGTATAGAAATACAGCGCCAACTGCCGCAAGGGCGCGAAGCCAAGCTTGTTCGGCTTGGTGCCATCGCCTTTCAACTCGGTCGAAACGACGGCATTGGTGATCGGATGCACCAGCGGCACAAACGAGGCATTGTCGATCAGCACCTGTTCGGCCTGCTCATACAATTTCTCACGATCCTCCCATTTCGGGGCAGAATCCGCCTTGGCCACCAGATCATCATAGGCTTGCAGATGGTGGTCGTGACGCCCGCCGTTGTAGAAGATGCCGTAGAAATTCGACGGATCGAGATAGTCGTATTCATAGGGCGCGAGGAACAGGTTGTTCTTCTTCTCCATCATGCCCGCCATCCAGTCTTTCTGCGGCAAGATCTTGATATTCATGGTGATTCCCAGAATATCTTTGAACTGCGCTTGCAGATATTGCAGCATCGGGCCCGAAATCGCCCCATTATAGCCGCCCTGATCGCGATACCAGATTTCCACTTCCGGGAAGCCTTTGCCATCAGGATAGCCCGCATCGGCCATGAATTTCTTGGCTTTTTCCGGGTCAAACACCGCCTGAGACGTGATCACGTCATTGTAGCCAGGATAGCCCGGCGGCAGCAGCGATTTACCGGGGATGGCCAGGTCTTTCAGCACCGTCGAGGTCATCTCATCGCGGTTGATCGCGGCCTGAAACGCCTTGCGAACGTTGATGTTGTCGAAGGGCGGCATATCGAGCCCGAACGAGATATAAGAGGTCGCAAACACCGCGTTCTTGGCGATCTGACCCGGAAAGCGTTGTTCCACAAAGGGAATTTGGCCCGCGTTCAGGTAGGAAAAATCCGCCTCGCCAGCCATGAAAGCCGGCAGACCCACCTCTGGCGCACCCAAAGTCGGGTCAATTTCCAAGCGGTCTACCTGCGGCGCCCAAGGCCCGGTGTATGTCGGGTTCTTCACCAGAACCATCTTGTTGTTGGATTTCTCCCACGATTCCACGATGAACGGGCCAGAGGATACCAGCGTTTCGACATTGGCGGCGTAATCGTCGCCCAGCTTGTCCCAGACGTGTTTTGGCACCGGATACCACAGCGAAACCACGCTGGGCAGATAGGGTTTCGGCGCAGCGGTTTTGACTTCAATCGTCAGATCGTCAACGGCTTTGATGCCCAAGGTTGCGACATCCTTTTCGCCCTTAGTGACCGCATCCCAATTTTCGATCCCGCCCGCATAGCCCCAATACCACGCGAAATCATAGCCCGTGGTGGCGGCGCGTTGCAGCGCGAAGATGTAGTCGGACGCCTTCAAAGGTTCACCATCCGACCACACCAGACCGCTGCGCAGCTTGAAGGTCCAGGTGAGGCCATCTTCGGATTGTGTCCACGACTCGGCCGCCATCGGGTTCAGCACATAGTCGTTATCGAAACTGGTCAGCGGCAGTTGGATGATCTCTGGGTTGCCCGCGCGGGCGTAGACGGTTTTCATGTAATCCATATATGTGCCAGAGGTGGTATCCCCCGCACTATATACAGTGGTTTGCGCCGCGATCGGCGTCGTCGCAAGCAGCGTGGCTGTCACCAGCGCTCCCGCGAGTTTCAGGAACTGTCGCATCTATTCCTCCGTGTTGACACCCGGTTTAGGGCTTTTCATTGGCAGGATGCCCGGGTCTGCCCGGTGCATTTTGACCGCTGGCGTCAAGGCGACGTGAGGTCAATTTCAAATGTCTGACAAATTCTGAACCGTCGCGCAATACGCGCGTTGCGATGGGCCGCAGATTTTTCGCATACGGTTGACCCTGCCCTGCCTGCGGCTATGGTCGGGCAAAACAGGCAAAGGAGACTGCGATGACCTCCACGATTGATCCGGTGAAACTGGCGAAACTGGCCGAGGTGGCGGTGACTGTGGGCGTCGGTTTGCAACCGGGGCAGGATTTGATTTTGACCGCGCCGATCACCGCTCTGCCCTTGGTGCGGCTGATTGCGGCAGCGGCATATCGGGCGGGTGCAGGGGTGGTGACGCCAATTTTCGCCGATGAGGCGATTGCTTTGGCGCGGTATCAGCATGGGGTGGACAGCAGTTTTGATCGCGCCCCGAACTGGCTTTACAATGGCATGGCCGAGGCTTTCGACAATGGCGCGGCCCGCATGGCCATCGTCGGCGACAATCCGATGCTGCTGGCGGGCGAAGACCCGGCAAAAGTGGCGCGGGCGGGCAAGGCGAATTCTTTGGCTTACCAGCCCGCATTGGCGAAGATCGCGGGCTTTGATATCAACTGGTCGATTTGCTCCTATCCCGGTGAGGCTTGGGCGCGGCAGATGTTCCCGGATTTGGCTGTGGATTCTGCCGTGCATAAACTGGCCGAGGCGATTTTCGCGGCGTCCCGCGTAGATCAAGCCGATCCGGTGGCGGCTTGGGGCGCGCATAATGCGGCACTTCGCGCACGCACTCAATGGCTGAACGGCAAGCGGTTTTCAGCGCTGCGCTTTACCGGGCCGGGGACGGATCTGACCGTCGGCTTAGCCGATGGCCATGAGTGGCAGGGTGGCGCTTCGACCGCGAAGAACGGTGTCACCTGCAATGCCAATATCCCGACCGAGGAGGTTTTCACCACACCGCACGCCTTGCGGGTGGAGGGATTTGTCAGCGCAACCAAGCCCTTGGCGCATCAAGGCACGTTGATTGAGAACATTCAGGTGCGGTTTGAAGCCGGCCGGATTATTGAGGCGAAAGCCACAAAGGGCGAGGCGGTGTTGCAAAAGCTGATCGACAGCGACGAGGGCGCGCGGCGGTTGGGCGAGGTGGCACTGGTTCCGCATGGCTCACCTATATCGCAATCGGGGTTGTTGTTTTACAACACGTTGTTTGATGAAAACGCCGCCTGTCACATTGCCTTGGGCCAATGCTATGCCAAATGCTTTTTGGATGGGGCGCGTTTGACGCCCGAACAAATTACCGCGCAGGGCGGCAATTCCAGCATGATCCATGTCGATTGGATGATCGGCTCGGGTCAGGTCGATATTGACGGTATTGCTGGTGATGGCACTGTAGAAGCGGTGTTTCGGCGCGGGGAATGGGCCTGAAAGCTGCCACTTGAGGCTAGCTGCTGGGGTGCGCCTCTAGTCTGCCCCCGATCATCTGCGAAATGTTTAAGACTGCGAAATCCGTTTTGCCGCCCTATCCGAAAGGATTTGTTAACCATTCCCGCGAAGTATGACCCGGATGCACATGGAAAGGGATCGCATGTCTTACATCTTTTCAACGCCCTCCGCGCTGATGGTGCTTTACGCTCTGGGGACCGAGGCGGTGGTGGGCGGCATCCTTGCAGCCTCTAACGGGCTGTCAGAGGTGCATAAGGATATGCTCGTCAGCTTTGCCATCGGCTTTCCTTTGCTGATCCTGCTCGCACTTTTGGTTCTGCACAAACCCAGCGCGGCGGTTATTTTGCCTGAAGAACCTTAAGGTATTCCGCCAGTTCCACCAGTCGGACCGGGGTGGGCGTCGCAATACCATCGCCGCCATCATAAGGCACAGAGTCGCCCTTCAGCAGCGGCGCGAAATCGGGCATCACGCCTTCGCCCTTCTTGCCCGCATAGCCCCAAATCTGCGCCATGACTTTGGTGGTCGGGAAGGTTCCATGGTTGCGGGCGGCCAAACGGGTCAGATCGGCGGGCTTTTTCGCCAAACCCGCAGCGGCCTCGCCATCGCCTTTGCCTGACGCACCATGACAAGCCGCGCAATAATCGGCGTAATCCTGTGCGCCTGTGGTTTTCTCGGCCCGCTTGGCCTGATCAACACAAGCCGAAAGCAAAACAGCCAGCCCGAAGGCTGCAGTGATAGGCAGGTTGCGCATGGTGATCTCCTGATCGGTGGCGCTTTTTAGCAAAACTGCCAAGCGCCGACCTTGATCTATATCAGGACGTTACAACCCGGCCTTTGTCCAGCCGCACCACGCGGTCCATCCGGGCGGCCAATTCCATATTATGGGTGGCGATCAGGGCGGCGAGGCCAGTTTCGCGCACCAAAGCCATCAGCGCGCCGAATACCTGATCCGAGGTGGCGGGGTCGAGGTTGCCAGTCGGCTCGTCCGCCAGCAGCAGTTTGGGTTTGTTGGCCAGCGCACGACAGAAGGCGACGCGCTGTTGCTCGCCGCCGGAAAGCGCTGCGGGGCGGTGATTTGCGCGCGGCAACACGCCAACATGGGTCAGCAGATCGCGGGCACGGGCTTCGGCCTCGGCCTTTGGCACACCGTTGGCCAGCTGCGGGATCACCACGTTTTCAAGCGCGGTGAATTCCGGCAGCAGATGGTGGAATTGATAGATAAAGCCGACATCATTGCGCCGCGCTTCGGTACGGGCGCGGTCGCCCAGTCCCACCATATTGCGGCCGCCCAAAGCGACCGAGCCCTCATCTGGCGTGTCCAAAAGCCCCGCGATATGCAGCAGTGTCGATTTGCCAGCCCCCGAGGGCGCGACCAAAGCCACCACTTCACCGCGCTTCACCTCCAGCGTCGCGCCATGCAGCACATAGACTTCCGAGGGCAAACCGCGATTATAGCATTTCTCAATGCCCGCCAGTTCCAGCGCAAAATCACTCATACCGTAGCGCCTCTACCGGGTTCATCCGGGCGGCACGGCGCGCGGGGAAGATGGTGACGATAAACGACAGGCCCAGCGACAAAGCCATCGCCGAGGCCACGTCGCCCAGCTTCAATTCAGCAGGCAGAGCATAGATGCCCCGGATCGACGGATCCCAGACATCGCCGCCCGTCACCAGATTGATCAGCGCCACCACATCATCAATATAGGTGGCAAACAGACAGCCGATCACCACGCCCATCAGCGTGCCAACCACGCCCGTAAACGCGCCACAGATGAAGAACACCCGCAGGATGGAGCCCTCTGTCAGCCCCATCGTGCGCAAAATCCCAATATCGCGGCCCTTGTTTTTCACCAGCATGATCAGGCCGGAGATGATGTTCAGGGTGGAGATCAGCACCAGAATCGACATGATCAGAAACATCACATTATCTTCGATTTTCAATGCGTTGAGGTAGCTGCCCGCCGAATCCATCCACGTCCACAGCAGCGCATCCTGCCCCCCCGCCGCCAGCATCGCATCCCGGTAGCTGTCGATGGCTTCGGGGTCTTTCACCATCACCGCAAACTCATCCGCCAGATTTTCGCGGTTGAAGTAGCTTTGCGCCTCGGCGAACGGCATATACATCCGGCTTTGGTCGATCAGATAATTGCCTGAGGTGAAGATATAGACCACCTGATAGGCGTTGATACGCGGGCTGAACCCCATCGGGCTTTTCACACCAGAGGGCGAGATCACCCGCACTTTGTCGCCGACCGTCACCCCCAAAGTCCGCGCGAGCCCCGAGCCGATCGCGATGCCTTGGTCAAAATCATCAAGGTTGCCATATGCATCAGCGCCATCACCAATACGGGGAATCCGGCGCAGATCCGCGAGTCTAAGGCCAAACACCTCAGCTCCGCTGGTGCCATCACCAATCGCCGTAACCATCACTTGGCCTTTGATCTGCGGAGCCGCCTCGGTCACGCCCGGCACCGCCGCCAGCTTCGCAGCGATAGAATCGTAATCGGCAAAACCCTTCACCATCTGACCCTCGGCATCCATATGCCCCGCCGAATACACCGTCACATGCGCGTTTGAGCCCAGGAACGTCGACACCAGTTCCGTGCGAAACCCAGACCTGACCGCCAAAGTCACGATCAGCGCGAACACCGCCAAAGTGATGCCGATCAGGCTGATCCAGGTCATCACCGACACGCCACCTTCAGCACGTTTGGCGCGCAAATAGCGCCAGGCGATCATGAATTCAAAGCGCGAAAACGGAGGTGTGGAGGCCAAGATGCTGCTCTTTCTTTTTCGCGCCAAACTGCAACGTTAAGAAGGCAGGGTCAAGGAACGCTTGTGTGAGACAGTCTTAGAGGTCGGTTTCCGCCCCCGGCAGAGCTTCCAGCTTCAACTCGGCCGGGGTTTTGCGGCGCAGAATAATGTCGCCATTCGGCAGCTTTTCCGGCGCGTGATAGTTCGCCAGATCATCCATCATGCCCAGAATTTCCATCAGCTTCGGCTGCGCGTCTTTCAGCGCCTGCGCCATATCCTGTAGGCTAGGCTCCACCTGCCCCATCATATGGTTGAACAGCAGCTCTGCCCCCTGCTGCATCAGGCTTAAGCCCTTGTCGGCATCCGACGGCGGGGTCTGCGCCAAGGCGGGCACGGGCAACAGCATCAGGGTGAGGACAAGATATTTCATCCCGCGATTATGCCCTGACTTGGTAACAAATCAAATCACAATGCCAAATCCAGCGTCACCGGAAAGTGGTCAGAGGCGGAAAGCAGCGCATCCGCCAGTTCCGGCACCGCCAACACGCCGGGATCGTTGAACGGATGCCAGATCCGCCAGACGGGCTTGGTCGCCGCCAGATTGGGCGACACCATGATGAAATCCAGCAGCGCCTCGAAGAAGCGCTGCTGCGGTTGCAGCCAAAACCGCGCCGAAGCCGGGGCCAGCGCGTTATTTTCGGTCAAGGCCATTTCAGCATGAGGGTCATGCAGTCGCTTTTGCCCGCCCTGCCCCAACACAATCTCAATCCCCGAACGGCCAAACAGCTTTTCATATTCATCCAGGCCCGGCCCGTCGTTGAAATCACCCATCACGATCAGGTCGTCACCCGCTTGCAACTGCCGATCAATCCGCGCCCGCAGCCACAGACATTCCGCCAACTGCTTGCGACGGTTCTCTATTGAGATGCGCTTATAGGCGGCATCGTCGCCTGCGCCATGCGGGGCTTTCGACTTGGCATGAACCCCGATCAGCAGCAATTCGCGCCCCTTGGCAGTCGTCACCGCCAGCTCAAGCGGTGGTTTGGAGAACCGCACCAAATCCTCCACGCCATCGCCGTTGATATCCAACCGCAGCTGGCTATCAAAGCGTGGAGCCCCCGGCGCGCCGTGGCTGGGGGCGGGATCGCCCTGCGGATCGTGGCGGGCAGACAGCTTATCAGGATCATACAGGAACGCAATTTCCTGTTCGGTGTCAGAGACATAGCCGATGATCGCCTTGCTGGTCCGCAAGCCGAAATGCGCCGCAAACCGCTCCAACGCCGTCACGGTCGAGCGGCGGCTGTTGGTATCGGGTGCCTCAATAATCATCACGCCATCGGCATCCAAAGCGCTGAACACCACCTCCAAAGCCGCCAGTTGCGCGCCCCGGGTGATCTTGTAGCGCGCCGAATACTCGCGATCCTGCAGCAAATGCCCACGATCATCGAACAAAGCATTGAACCATTCGACGTTATAGCTCGCCAATCTGAGCGTTTCGCTCATGCCGCGACCTTGGCCTGAATCTCGTCCCAAGCCGCATTGATCGCGATCAACCGCCGCGTCGCGAGTTGCACCGCCTCAACCGGAACCCCGCGCGCGATCATCACATCGGGGTGACTGTCTTTCACCGCCGCCCGCCACGCCACGCGGGCATCATCCAGACTGGCCTGATGCGGAATCCCCAAAACATCATAGGGATCACGCGGCGCACCGTCGACAAAACGGCCGCGCAGCACGCGGAAGCAGCGGTCATCCAGTCCGAAAATCTGCGCCACTTCGCGTAGAAACTGATCTTCCGCAGGATGATACTCGCCATCCGCCATCGCGATTTGAAACAGCCCTTCCAGAATGTCGATCAGCACATTGCGATCATCGGCGCACAGCGGCAATCCCGGTTTATTGAACAAAGTCGCAATCTTACGGGCGTAAGAGTCAAACCCCGCCACATCCTGCCGCGCCAAGTTGTACACATGTGCGGCATTGGCTTCTTCGGCTTTCGAGATCGAAAATATGCGCCGGAACGTCGCCACTTCGTCGCGCGTCACCTCACCATCGGCCTTGGCCATCTTCGCGCCCAAAGCGATCACCGCGATGGTGAAGCCAACCGAGCGTTCCGGCACCGCACCGCCGCGCAGACGGTCGAACACAGCCGCCAACCCCTCGCCCGAGGCAAGGGCGGCGATGGCTTCGGTGATGCGGGTCCAGATTGACATGGGGCTAGCTTATCGGTTTCGGATGCGGCTGTCAGGACAGGAATTTCTGCATGAGCACAAGATCGATAAACCGACCGAATTTGAAGCCCGCATCGCGAATGATCGCGATCTCGTGATAGCCTAAGGCCGCATGAAAGCGCTGGCCCTCCGGGTTTTCCCCCGACACCCCGGCGATCATCTGATGCGCGCCAGCAGCCCGCGCATGATCCTCAACCGCCGTCATCAACGCCCGCCCAGCCCCGATACCCCGCGCGGTGGGCGACAGGATCACCGAATGTTCCATGCAGGTTGCATAGCCGGGACCACTGCGAAATTGGCTATAGGTTGCAAAGCCTTGCACGCCATTGTTAATGTAAACCAAAAAACAATCCCGCGCCGCAATCATCGCCAGCAGATCGGCCTCAGACTTCTCAGCCGAGTTGAACGTCACCGCCGTATCCCTAATCCACGGGTTCCACAATGCCGCGAGTGCGCTTGCATCCTCAGGCAAAGCCGCGCGGATCATTCCAGCACACGCAGCCCATGCGGCGTGCTGAATGTCGCCCGCATCGCCTTCGCTGCCCCCGGCACGATCACCACGCGGTTGTCCGCAAAAATCGCCGCAAGTGCAGCATTCAACGCCTGCGCCTCAGGATGCGCAATCTCCAAAAGCTGCAACCGCACACCGCTTTCCGGCAAAGCCCGCGCCGGATGCAAGGCGCCCGCCCATTCGATCAAAGCCGGGAAGCAACCGTCGAACGGCAGCTTGCCATCAGCGGGCACCGCCATCTGCCAGCGGTAGTCCCCACGCTGCAGTGCCACTGGAATCCCCACACCGTCTGGGCTTGCCATCACCGCCACGCTTATACTATCACAACATGCAACCCAGTTTGTCAGCCTAGGCTGCCCTTGAAAATTGTCTAAATCGAACCATCGCGGCCAATCCGGCGCTCTCGCAGAAGGATCCGCCGCGATCACTTCCAGATACAGATCGCCAAGCCCCAGCAACCGGTTATGCGTCGCCATATGCGGGTGCTGACCACCGCCCACCAGCGCCACGCCCAAAGCCTGCTCGACCGCAGCCACGCCTTCGGCCAAATTCAGCGCCGATACCGCGAGATGATCAAACCGCAGCATCACACCATCACCCCCAAAGTGGTTTGCGCCTTCAATGCCTGCGCCAGCGAGTTGAACCGCGCCTCGGCCACCTCGCCAAACAATCCGCGACCTTCCTCGGTCAGCTGCAATTCCAGCAGACGCGTCGCAGGCTGCCACACCAGCCGCCCCGCCCGCCCCGGATCGCCGACCGAGAACATCGCGCCAAAGCGCATCGCCTTGCCCAACACTTCCGCATCCTGCAGCTCATCCTCGCGCAGCAGTTTGAACAACGGCTCCATCCGCGAGCCATTACGGCTGTTTTTATAGCGGTGCAGCAAGGCCAGCCCCAAAAACACCCGGCCCGGATGATCCAAACCGCCCAGGTTCGTCCGCGTCGCATTGTCAAAACACGCCTCGGCGCGGTAGTCCGGGTGCGCCCGCCACGTGGTGTCATGCAGCAAACACGCCGCCTTGATCAGCCGCAGCCTCTCCTCGGTCACATCAGGGAACAGCGGCAGCAGGAATTCATACAGCTTTTTACCAAAGCCGGGAATGCGCGACGAAATCTTTTCCGCCATCCGCGCCGCTTCGATCAGCGGGTCGCGCGCCCGCAGTTTTTCCGACATTTGCTCGTACAGCAGCCCCTCGCGGATGCCGTAGGCCGAGACATCAATCTCCGACGGTTTCAGCATTTTGATCAGTTCGCGCATCACTTCGCAGGCCAAGGGCACCAGCTCCATCCGCTCCACGCCAGTGCCGGTTTTGCTGCGCAACTGGCTTAAATCGCTGGCGGCAATCCAATCCAGCGTTTCCAGCAAGTCCTTGGGCAGCATACGATATTCGTGCAAAACTGTCAGCGGATAGCCGCGCCGCTCCATATCCAATCTAGCGATGACCCGCCACGAGCCGCCCACCAGATAAATCCGCTCACCTTCCGAATTCAGCCGCGCCTGACAGTCTTTCAGGATGCGATCAATGTGGGCCGCGCGCTTTTTCGGCGTATCGCCGACCTGCAGCAGCCGGAACGGCCCCAGCGGCGTCGACACCCGCGCGCCGACCGTGCCACCGCCGATTTTCGCCAGCTCCATCGAGTTGCCGCCAATATCGCAGACAATCCCCTTGGCATCCGGCCAGCCCAAAAGCACGCCTTGCGCCGACAGCCGGGCTTCTTCGTCGCCATCGACCACCCAAATCTTCAGCCCGGTTTGCTCCAGCACTTCGGCCTGAAACGCCGGGCCATCCGAGGCCTCGCGGGCCGCAGCCGTCGCCACCACCGTCAGGGTTTCAATCCCCATCCCCTTGGCCAGCAACGAAAATCTTTTCAACGCCACCAGCGCCCGCCTGCGCCCCTCCGGGTTCAGCTTGCCGGTTTCCGCCAGCCCCTTGCCCAGACCGCACATCAGCTTTTCGTTATAGAAATAAGCCGGGCTCCGCGCCGCGCCGTCAAACACCACCATCCGCACCGAGTTTGATCCGACATCGACCACCCCGACGCGGCTTAACGCCCGCGCCGAAGGGTCGTCAAACAGGGGCCGTCCAAACGGGCCGTGGTCGTCTTCATGGTCGTCGATCATAGGTATTCCGTTCAGATATTTTGTATTATCAGGTGCTTAGGCCAGTTTCTGCACATCTTTCGCGCCCGCCGTGCCGCGACCGGACAGCGAGGGATTCTCCATGAAGAAACGGTGACAGTTGAAAGCGCTGCCGTCTACTGGCACCTGCTCACGCTTGTAGGCACCGCCGGGTTGCAACACCCAGGATTGTGTCTCATCGGCAAGGTTTGCCGCCATGATCTGGCCGACAATCTGCGCCTGCACGGTCGGATTGTGGATTTCCACCAGGGTTTCCACCCGCCGCGTCAGGTTGCGCCCCATCCAATCCGCCGAGGAAATAAGCACCCGCGCTTGCTTTGACGGCAGGCCATGACCATTGCCAAAGCAGATGATCCGGCTGTGCTCCAGAAAGCGGCCCACGATGGATTTCACCCGAATATTCTCGGACAAGCCCTTGATACCGGGGCGAACCCCGCAAATGCCGCGCACGATCAGGCTGATCTTCACCCCGGCTTTCGAGGCCGCATAAAACGCATCAATCACATCCGGGTCGATCAGAGAATTGACCTTGCCCCAGATTTCCGCAGGCCGCCCCGCACGGGCATGATCGGCCTCTGCCGCAATCATCTCCAGCAGCCGCGACTTCAGGGTAAATGGAGAAATGGCAAGATTTTCAAGGCCTTGCGGCTCGACATAGCCCGACAGATAGTTGAACACCCGCGTCGCATCGCGGCCCAAAGCGGCGTCGCAGGTGAAGAAGCTGAGGTCGGTATAGACTTTCGCGGTGATCGGATGGTAATTTCCAGTGCCGTAATGGGTATACGTCACCAGATTTTCGCCCTCACGCCGCACCACAGTGCTGATTTTGGCATGGGTTTTGTAGTTCATAAAGCCGTAAACCACATGCGCCCCGGCCCGCTCCAACCGCCGCGATTGCCGGATGTTGGCGGCCTCATCAAACCGGGCTTTCAACTCGACCAGTGCTGTCACCGACTTGCCCGCCTCGGCGGCCTCGCACAAGGCGGCGACGATCGGGCTGTCCCATGAGGTACGGTACAGCGTCTGTTTGATCGCCAGCACGTTGGGGTCGCGCGCGGCTTGCTCCAGATAATTGATCACCAAATCAAAGGTTTCATAGGGATGATGCAGCAGAATATCCTTCTGCTTGATCGCGGCAAACAGATCGCCATCGTGGTCCTGCACCCGTTCCGGCACCCGTGGGGTGAACCGTGGCCAAAGCAGATCAGGGCGGCTCGACAGCACCAATTCCTTCAGATCGGCCACGCCCAACAGCCCGCGCACCTCGACCATCTCATCGGGCGTCACACCCAGTTCTTCCATGATCAGCGCGCGCAATTCGGGCGGTGCCCCGGATGACAGTTTCAGCCGGATCACCTCGCCCCGCCTGCGCCGTTTCAGCGCGGTTTCAAACTCGCGCACCAGATCCTCGGCCTCATCCTCGACCTCAAGGTCACTGTCGCGCAGCACGCGGAACAGGCAATGGCCGCGATCTTTATAGCCCGGAAACAGCATATCGAGATGGATCAGCAGCAGTTCTTCCAGCGGCAAAAACCGATATTCGCCGTCTTTATCCGGCAGCCGCACAAACCGCGCGATCTGCTGCGGGATCGGCAACAGCGCCTGCAAGCTGCGATGATCGGTCTCGCGCTCCAGCTGCAGGGCCAGCGAAAACCCGGTGTTCGGGATGAACGGAAACGGATGCGCCGGGTCAATCGCGAGCGGCGACAAAACCGGGAACACCTTGTTCAGAAAGTGATCTTCCAGAAATTTCAGATCACGCACCGTCAGTTTCGAGCGCGTCAGCAAGGTAATCCCCTGCACATCCATCAGCTTTTTCAGCTTGTTGAACACCGCTTGCTGGGTGTGCATCAAGCGCCGCGCATTGGCGTGAATCAACGTCAGTTGTTCCGCAGCCGAGCGGCCATCCTCGGAAGGCGTGAGATTCCGTGCCCGCACCTTGGCGCGCAGGCCCGCCACCCGCACGGTGTAAAACTCATCCAAATTCGTCGCCGAGATCGACAAAAATCGCAGCCGTTCCAGCAGCGGCACGGACGGATTCGAGGCCTCATCCAGCACCCGCCAGTTGAACGCCAACCAGCTGAGTTCGCGGTTGAAAAACCGGCGCGGGCCGGTGATTTCAGCCTCGGGCACCTCAATCGGTGCGGGGAAAGGGGTCTTGAGAAAATCAGATTGGGTCATCGCGCCTTCATGCAACCGGGGTGTAACGCCAAGGTGACACTGTCTCACCCCGCCTGCGCCAAGTCCAGCACCTCGGCGGCCAAAGCCCGCGTCACCGGGCGGCCCTGCGCCAGCGCGCGGGCGTCGAGAAACTTCACCCATTCGCGCGCGGCGGCAATCGAGCGGTCCATCCGCGACACCAAATACGGGATCAGGTTCGGCGGCACCACGATCTGACGGTCGGCGAACAGCTTGATCAGCACCGCCGACAGCAGCATGTCATCTGGTGGGTCCAACTGCGCAACCGAGGCCGCTTGCATCCGGCTGAGCAAATCCGGCAAGCCTAATCGCCAATCGCGCGGCGGGGTCGCGGCCGTCACCAACAGCCCGCGCCCATTGAGAAGATTGTGCAGATGAAACAATGCCACCTCAGCCTCGCGGTCGCCCGCGATGCGATCGGCATTTTCCACCACCACCGGAGCCTGCGCCAGATCATGCAGATCAGCCTCCGGCAGTCTGGCGGCAGAGATCACCTCGGCCCCCGCCAACTCGGCCCAAATATACGCCAGATGCGTCTTGCCCGCGCCCTCTGGCCCGATCAGCATCAGCTTGCCGCCCGGCCAATCCTGCCACGCCTCTATCGCCGCCAAAGCTTGGGCATTGGCGGGCGAGGTGTAGAAATCCGCCCGCCGAAACGCCTCACCACTCGGCAGATCAAAGGCCAGTTGACGGCTCACGCGTCATCCTCATCCGTAGGTTGACCCGTAACCCCCTGATACAAATGGCTCGCCTGATACTGCGCAATCGCAAACCGGATCAGCACGCCCATTGCCGCCGCCACAGGCACCGCCACCAACATGCCGACAAAGCCGAACAAAGAGCCAAACACCGACAAAGCAAACATCAGCCAGACCGGATGCAACCCCACCGATTTGCCGACCAGTTTCGGCGTCAACACATTGCCCTCAAGGAACTGCCCGATGGCGAACACCCCGGCCACCAGCCCTATAGACACCCAATCGCCCCAGAACTGAAACAAAGCCAGACCAATCGCCAATGCCCCACCAACCAGCGCGCCGATATAGGGAATGAAGGTGATCGCACCCGCAATCGCCCCCACCACGAGGCCAAACTGCAAGCCCACCAGCATCAGCGCCGTGGCGTAATAAGCGCCCAAAGTCAGGCAGACCGTCAACTGGCCGCGCACAAACGCCGACAAAGCATCGTTGATCTCACCCGCCAAGCGCCGCACCACTGGAGCATGATCACGCGGCAGCATCGCATCCACCCGTGCCACCATATGATCCCAGTCGAGCAGCATATAAAACGTCACCACCGGCACCACCACGATGAACACCACCGCCGACAGCAGGCTCAGTGCCGAGGTCAAAACCCCCTGCGCCAAAGCCGCCCCCTTGGCCTGAATAGCCGCGCCAATCTCGGCCAAAGTCGTGCGCATGGTCGAGGTGCTGTCGGTCAGCTCCGGGAATTTCTCGATCATAAAGCCTTGCAAACGCTTGGCAATTTCCGGGGCTGCGTTGATCAGCGCGCTGGTTTGCTGGATCAGCGTCGGGATCACCGACAGCACGATCAGCACCATCGCCAGCAAGCCCACCAGCGTGATCACCGTCGTAGCCGCTACCCGTGAAAGCCCCCAGCGCTGCAAACGATCCGCCACCGGATCAAGGAAATACGCCATCGCGCCGCCAACCAGAAACGGCAGCATCACCGAGCCCAGCAAAAACAGCAGCAAGAACAGCCCCAGCAAGGCGATGCACCAGTATTTCACCTGCGCGCTGACCGGAAGTGCCATGTGATCGCCCCTTTTGCCTCGCCAGACATATCGCCGTTGGGGGGCGTGGTTGCAAGAGGGGAGCGGTCAGTCGTCGTGGGGCCATCCGATCAGCCCGTTCGCCTCTATAAAGGCCTTTAGCGACCTGCCATATGCAAGATCGCTCGCGTTGTGCTCAAACCAATGGGCGAAGGTTGATGCTTTTATCCTTTGCTCAAGGTCAGTACAAAGTGCCGCATCATTCGCACGGCGGGCCTTTCGCAAGTCAGCATTCAGGCCTTTGAGTGCATCGCGCTCGTCGAGTTGGAAGGATAGCTTGGTGTCTTTGCTGCCGAAGACCTTGGTGTGGTCTGATCCAAGATAGTCAACTCCAGACAAGTCTGCGCCAGCAACCGTCACTCCCAAGACTTTTCCAGTTGTAAAGCCAAACTCCAAGGAGTTCGTCGGCAAGCTGAATTTTGCAAAGTCAAAACTGGTTCCCTTCAGCGTTGCATCCCAAAACTTTGCAAAGTTGATCAAGCAACCCTGCATCTGCGTGCCAGTCAAATTCGTGTTTGACAGGTTGGCAGCCTCAAGCCTTGAGCGCCAGAAAATGGCCCCCGAAAAATCACCTCGGCTCAGATCACAGCCGTCAAGATCTGTTGACCGCAGATCAAGACGGTATCTGACACTTTCCTCAAGTTGAATTTGTTCTGGTGCTCGGCGTTTTATGACGTGAAGAACCATCTGAATATCCAGGCGGGGTATTTTGTTTTTGAATGGCGGGACGGATGGCTCAAGGTTCATCGCGCGCGCGTTCTCCCTTACATAAGCGCACAAAATCTCCATCACCCGTACATGGTCGCGCCCTTTGTCATAGGCGACAGAATCCTGCGCGATGCGCTCCAGTGACAGGACGCCGCCGATACGCACTTCGATGTTGGGCAGCGAAGTCTCAATCGAGCCACTGTCATCGGGTTTGGGTACTTTGACGGTTTTCTCCGCTCCCAGCTGCTCCACCGCTTTGGAAATACGATCCGTCAGATGTCCTTCTTTTTGAAAGCCCAAGGCGCGGTGCTTGATAACGGTTGACCAGATCAGAAACGGCGCACCAAGCAGAGCGGTGATCAGCGCACCCGCCCCAAGGTTTGGGGTTGCGCGTGCGGTTGTCGAAAAAATATCTCGGATTGTCCCAAAGATCACTGCAGCCGCAGCAACAAAGGCGGCAAGGAACAACAAACACAGGACGAGGCCGATCACTCCGCCCAAACTGCGTGCAACTGCCCAGTTTGGGGTTGACGTAAACCCAAGCCATTCAAGAAAATCTTTAGCGGCAGTGGGTCGTTGGTTTTGGCCATTACTCATCGAAATCACTCTCAAGGATGGCAATACTAGTCCCACGTCTACAGCTTAATGCAAGGATCGCTTCACCCTGCACACTCTGTTCACGAGAGTAGCCAGCAAGAGTCTTTGACGACTTATCCAGTGAAAAATACTAACAAATCATTAAACGCAGGCTGCAACCATCTGATCTTAAACACTTTCAAAAAGGTCCCGCGTTGGGACCGCCTTTTGCCCAGCCAAACCCGCCGCTTGCCTGCCCCCCCTCAACCCGCTAGGAAAGCCCAAACCCTTAAGCCAAGAGGCCGCGATGCGCGTTTCCCGTTACTTTATGCCCGTCCTGAAGGAAAACCCCGCCGAGGCGCAGATCGTCTCGCACCGCTATATGCTGCGGGCGGGGATGATCAAACAGCAGGCGGCGGGGATTTACTCGTGGCTGCCGTTGGGCCTGCGGGTGCTGAACCGCATCCAACAGATCGTGCATGAAGAACAGACCCGCGCGGGCCATATCCCGCTGTTGATGCCCACCCTGCAACCCGCCGATCTGTGGCGCGAGAGCGGCCGCTACGACGATTACGGACAGGAGATGCTGCGCATCAAAGATCGTCAGGATCGCGAGATGCTGTATGGCCCGACCAACGAAGAGATGATCACCGACATCTTTCGCGCCCATGTCAACAGCTACAAAGACCTGCCGCTGACGCTTTATCACATCCAATGGAAGTTCCGTGACGAGATGCGCCCCCGCTTCGGCGTGATGCGCGGCCGCGAGTTCCTGATGAAAGACGGCTACAACTTTGATGTCGATAAGGCCGCCGCCCTGCACGCCTACAACCGCCACATGGTCAGCTACTTGCGCACCTATGAACGCATGGGCCTGACCGCGATCCCGATGCGCGCCGACAGCGGCCCGATTGGCGGCGAGGATACCCACGAATTCCTCGTGCTGGCGGCAACTGGCGAGTCCGAGGTGTTTTTTGACAGCGCTGTGACCGACCTGCGGCTTGGCAGCCGTGAGGTCGATTACGACAACCGCGAAGAAGTCGCGGCAGTGTGCAAAGAGTTCACGACGCTTTATGCCCGCACCGACGAGACTCACGATCAAGCCCTGTTTGACGCCATCCCCGAAGAGCGCCGCAAGGTGGCGCGCGGCATCGAAGTGGGGCAAATCTTCTACTTTGGCACCAAATATTCCGAAGCCATGGGCGCTACCGTCGTCACCGCTGATGGGACGAAAGTTCCCGTCGAGATGGGCAGCCACGGCATCGGCGTCTCTCGCTTGCTGGGCGCGATCATCGAGGCCAGCCATGACGACAAAGGCATCATCTGGCCGGAAGGCGTCACCCCCTTCCCGGTTGGCATCGTCAACCTGAAACAAGGCGACGCCGCCGCCGATGCCGCCTGCGAAGGCCTGTACAAGGCGCTCGCCGCCAAGGGTCTGGAAGCTTTGTACGATGACCGTGAAGAACGCGCGGGCGCTAAATTCGCCACGATGGACCTGATCGGCCTGCCATGGCGCATCACCGTCGGCCCACGCGGCTTGGCGAATGGCGTGGTGGAACTGACCAGCCGTCGCACCGGGGTGTCCGAGGAACTGACGCCCGAAGCCGCCGTGGCGCGGATTGCCGAGATTTACGCAGGCGTCTGACCTAACATTCCGACGCAAATACCTTATGTCCTGTGCAGACCGCCTGCGCAGGGCATTTTCATTTGGAGCATCATCATGGACTATCGCCGCTTGGGTAAATCCGGCCTGAAGGTTTCTGAATTCTCTTTCGGATCATGGGTGACTTTTGGCAAGCAGGTCGATGGCAACGATGCCAAGTCCTTGATGACCCTCGCCTATGATGCAGGCGTCAACTTTTTCGACAATGCCGAGGGCTATGAGGCGGGCAATTCCGAACTGGTGATGGGTCAGGCCTTGGCCAGTCTTGGCTGGAGCCGTGACAGCTATATCGTGTCGTCGAAAGTGTTCTGGGGTGGCGAGAAACCCACCCAGCGCGGGCTTTCCGCCAAACATGTCACCGAAGCAGCCCATGCCGCCTTGCGCCGCCTGCAGGTCGATTATCTTGATCTCTATTTCTGCCACCGCCCCGACATCGACACACCGATTGAGGAAACCGTGCGGGCAATGCACAACCTGATCACCCAAGGCAAGGTTTTGTATTGGGGCACTTCGGAATGGTCCGCCCAGCAGATCACCGAAGCGCATATGGTCGCCCGCGCCGCAAACCTCACCCCGCCGGTGATGGAGCAACCGCAGTATAACCTGTTTGAACGCCAAAAGGTCGAGGCCGATTATGCGCCTTTGTATGACACCGTTGGCCTTGGCACCACGATCTGGTCGCCGCTTGCCTCTGGCATTTTGACCGGAAAATACAACACCGCGATCCCGAACGACAGCCGGATGACCCTGCCCGGCTATGAATGGTTGCGCGATATGCTGGCCTCGGAGGCGGGGCAGGACAAACTGGCAAAAACCCGTAGCCTCAGCGATCTCGCCGACAAAGCCGGCCTGCCGCTCGCACATCTGGCGCTGCTGTGGTGCTTGGCGAACCCACGCGTCTCCACCGTGATCTTGGGCGCTTCGCGCGCCAGTCAGTTGAGCGATAACCTAGCGGCGTTGGAACATAAGGCCAAACTCACGCCCGAGGTGATGGCTGAAATTGAGACGATCATCGCCAACAAACCAGCGGCAGCGCAAAGGTTCTAAGTTGACCAGAGCGTGACCTTGGGGAAAATTGCAGTGACGTAAGGGGGCTAGCCCCCTTAACCCCCAGGATATTTGAGCACAGAGGATGACCATGACCAAAGCGCTGATCACATGGGGCGGCTGGGACGGCCATCAACCGGATAAAGTCGCCGCCGTCTTCGCCGAAGACCTGCGCAGCGCGGGGATGCAGGTCGAGGTCACTGATAGCCTGAACTGTTTCGATGATCCGGCGCGGTTGGCGGACCTCAGCCTGATCGTTCCGGTCTGGACGATGAGCAGTATCGAGAAACACCAATCCGAAAACGTCGCGGCGGCGGTGGCATCTGGCGTCGGCCTTGCGGGCTGCCATGGTGGGATGTGCGATGCCTTCCGTACCGATGTTTTGTGGCAATTCATGACCGGGGCGCAATGGGTGGCGCATCCCGGCAATGATGGGGTGAACTACCGCGTCCGCATGGTGTCAGATGATCCGCTGGTGGCCGGGATCGCCGATTTTGATGTGGCGACCGAACAGTATTACCTGCACATCGACCCCGCCGTCCGCGTGCATGCGGTGTGTGATTTTCCCGTGGCAGAAGGCCCGCATAGCCCGAACGGCCCGGTTGCGATGCCCGTTGTGTTCAGCAAACTCTGGGGTCAAGGCCGGGTCTATTACAACGCCTTGGGCCATCAGGCCGATGTGATCAACCACGGCCCAGCCCGTGAATTGCTGCGACGCGGGCTATTGTGGGCGGCAAAACAGGAGGGGTGAATGTCGTTCCAAGCCTATCTGGACAATATCCAAGCCAAAACCGGGAAAACCCCGGCGGAGTTCAAAGCCCTGGCCCAAGCGAAGGGCTTTGCTACCGCTGATGGCATCTCAGCGGGCGTCAAAGCCACCCAGATCACCGACTGGCTGAAAGCCGAGTTTGATCTCGGCCACGGCCACGCCATGGCAATCTTCGCGCTGTTGAAAGGCAAGACCAGCTGATGAACCTTCAATGGGTTTTCCTGAGCGGTTTTGCCGCCGTGGTTTTCAACCTCTTGGCAATTTTCGGCACCGCTCAATATCGCATTGCGATGCGGGTTTGGGCTGTGCTCAGTACGTTGGCCTTCGCCGGGTTTTTGGCCGGCCCACCCGTAGATCAATACGCCGGGGCAATCGTGATGATCGCGCTGATCCTGGGCGGCGCCTATCTATGGCTCAGGCACTAAGGCGATTTGCGCAATCCAACGGCAAGACGAAGTAAGCACCCCGCCCTTACCATTCACGTTGGCTCAAATATTCCCGCCGGAGGCATCCACCCTACCCCCGTGCGCTGCGGATCAGATCGAGAATATCCTTCGCCGCCTCTGGAATATTCGTCCCCGGCCCGAAGATTGCCTTCACCCCGGCATCGTAGAGAAACTGATAATCCTGCTGCGGAATAACGCCGCCGCAGATCACCAGAATCTCGCCCGCGCCCGCGTCACGCAACGCCTGCACCAGTTTCGGTGCCAGCGTCTTATGCCCCGCCGCCTGCGAGGAAATCCCTACCACATGCACATCATTGTCGATGGCATCTTGGGCTGCCTCGGCAGGGGTCTGAAACAACGGCCCAACATCGACATCGAAACCAATATCGGCAAAGGCGGTGGCGATCACCTTGGCACCGCGATCATGGCCATCCTGCCCCATCTTCACCACCAACATGCGGGGGCGGCGGCCTTCTTCCTCGGCAAATTTCTCCACATCGGCCTGAATGGCGGCGAAACCCGCATCGCCCGCATAGGCCGCGCCATAGACCCCGGCGAGGGTTTTAACCTCGGCGCGATGCCGCCCGAACACTTTCTCCATCGCCATGCTGATCTCCCCCACCGTCGCCCGCGCCCTAGCGGCCTCAACCGCCGCCGCCAGCAGATTGCCGTCATGGCCCGCGATGCGGGTCAATTCATCCAGTGCCGCCTGACACGCCACCTCATCCCGCGCCGCCCGCGTGCGCGCCAGCCGCGCGATCTGTGCGTCGCGCACCGCGACGTTATCAATGTCGAGAATGTCGATCGCATCCTGCTGGGCGAGGCGATATTTGTTCACCCCCACCACAACCTCATCACCGCGATCAATCGCCGCCTGCCGTTTCGCCGCCGATTCCTCAATCCGCAGCTTCGGCATCCCAGAGGCGACCGCCTTGGTCATCCCCCCCATCGCCTCAACTTCCTCGATCAGCTTCCAGGCTTCTTCCGCCAAAGAATGCGTCAGACTTTCGACGTAATACGACCCCGCCAGCGGATCGACGACATGGGTGACGCCAGTTTCCTCCTGCAAGATCAGTTGCGTGTTGCGCGCAATGCGGGCGCTGAATTCCGTAGGCAAAGCAATGGCTTCGTCCAAAGCATTGGTATGCAGACTTTGCGTCCCCCCCAACACAGCCGACATCGCCTCATACGCCGTGCGGATGACGTTGTTATAGGGATCGGCCTCTTGCAAGCTGACGCCAGAGGTCTGGCAATGCGTCCGCAGCATCGAGGAGCCCAGCTTTTTAGGCGCGAATTCACTCATAATCCGGTGCCACAACAACCGCGCGGCGCGCAGCTTGGCCGCCTCCATGAAGAAATTCATCCCGATGGCAAAGAAGAAACTCAAGCGGCCCGCGAAATCATCAACATTCATCCCTCGCGCAATCGCGGCCCGCACGTATTCGCGGCCATCGGCCAGAGTATAGGCCAATTCCTGCACCAAATTCGCCCCGGCTTCCTGCATGTGATAGCCGGAGATTGAGATCGAATTGAACTTCGGCATCTGGGCGCTGGTGTATTCGATAATATCCGCAATGATCCGCATCGAGGGTTCCGGCGGATAAACATACGTATTCCGCACCATGAATTCCTTCAGAATATCGTTCTGAATGGTGCCCGACAGCAGCGAGCGATCCACGCCCTGCTCTTCCCCCGCCACGATGAAACTCGCCAAAATCGGGATCACCGCCCCGTTCATCGTCATGGAAACACTAACTTTATCCAAAGGGATCCCGTCAAACAGGATCTTCATATCCTCGACTGAATCAATCGCCACTCCGGCCTTGCCAACATCGCCCTCCACCCTCGGATGATCGGAATCATACCCCCGATGCGTCGCGAGATCGAAGGCGACCGAGACCCCCTGCTGCCCTGCTGCCAGATTTTTGCGGTAAAACGCGTTCGAAGCCTCCGCCGTCGAGAACCCGGCATATTGCCGGATGGTCCAGGGCCGCCCCGCGTACATCGTCGCCTTCACCCCCCGCGTGAACGGCGCAAAGCCCGGCATCTCGCCCATTTGCGGCAAGCCTTGCACATCGGCGGCGGTATACAAAGGCTTCACCGCAATGCCTTCCAGCGTATCCCACACCAGGCTGGCAGGGTCGCCGCCCTTCATTTCCTTGGCGGCCAAAGCCTGCCAGTGGTTCAGATTCGGGGCGTTCAGATCGGTCATAGTCTCTCTCCCTTGCAGCCAACGCGGGCCAGCGCGGGCAGTGCAGCTATTCCAGAAAATCCTCGGCCACCGGAATCCGGCCAAAGGCGATTTTTGCCCCCGTATAGGCGACATAATGCGGTGGCAATTCGCCAAAACGCACGGTGTTCTGACCGTAGCGCAGGTTCAGCCGATCTATGGCGCGGCACAGCCCCACCGGAGCATCCTCTGCCATGGGCGCGTCGAACAAATCCCCGGTCGCTTGCCCCAAGGGCAGCAACCCGCCCAAGCTTACATTCACCGCCTTGATCCGGCCCTGCGGCAGTTTCGCCCAATAGCGATCCAGCGTTTCCAGCAGAAAAAACGTGTCCTGCGTGGCGCGGATTTGACCATCGAACCCCGGACGCCCGCCATCCCGCAACCGCAATGACAGATGCAGACTGCGCGCGACAAAACCCTCGCGCCGCAGCCGTGCCGCTGCCTTCACCAACAACCGCCGCGCCACCAGCCGCGCGCCCTCTGCCGTCGCATTGCCCCCGGTCAACACTTGCCCATGCCCGATCATACCGCGCTGCGTCTCCGGCCAAACCACTGTTTCGCCACGCAATTCGCGCAAAAACCGCTCGCCCGTGACCGAGCCCCAGATCGCCCGCGCCCGCTTTGGGTCCAAGCCATACAGCGCCCGCACATCCGGCACCCCCGCCGCCAGCAACCGATCCCGCATCCGCGAAGAAATCCCCGGCAGATCGTCTAAGCCGAGATCCGCGATGCGATCCGGCAAAATTTCCGGCAACAGCCAATGCAAGCCACCCGGTTTCTCCAGCCCCGCCGCCAGTTTCGCCAGCAGTCGCGTCGGCGCCAAGCCCACCGAACAGCGCAAAGCCGGGTTCACCTGCGCCAGCACCGCCGCCTGCAAATCCCGCCCCAACTGCATCGCGCGCGGCAGTTCCTGCTGCGACCCCATCAACAGACAGGAACATTCGTCGATCGAGAACACCCGATGCACCGGAATAATCGTATCCACCGCCCGCAAAATCGCATGGTGATACGCCACGCAGACATCGTGCTTGACGGGTCGAAACACGATGCCGGGACACAAAGCGCGCGCCTCGTCCTGCCGCGTCCCCATCTTCACGCCACATTTCTTCGCCTCGGCGCTTGCCGCGATGCAGGCCGCATTCGGCGCATCCGCCGTCAACACCCCCACCGGCCTGTCCATCAAGGCAGGCTCCTCGGCTTGCGCGACCGAAGCGTAAAAGCTGTTCATATCGAAGAACAGGGTGGAGACGCGTTGGCTCATCTTGGCCCGAGTCGGAGTTAGGGGAACAAGTCGCCACATTAGAACAAATTAGGAACTCTTGTCGAGTCTCGCCCTGCCCTGATCCGACCCGTCGCACCTATTCAAACTCCATGATCACTTCATCGACCTTCAGGCTGGCCCCCGCCACCGCCTTCACCGCCTTGACCACACCCTTGCGTTCGGCTTTCAGGATGTTTTCCATCTTCATCGCCTCAACCGTCGCCAAAGCCTGCCCCTCCTGCACCTCATCGCCGACTTCGACCATGATCTTGGCCACCAGCCCCGGCATCGGACACAGCAGGAATTTTGAGGTATCGGGCGGCAGTTTTTCGATCATCAGCTTGGCGAGTTCCGCCTGACGCGGGGTGCGCACATGCACCTTCAGATCGGCCCCGCGCAGGCGCAGCCGGAAGCCACCGCTGATCTTGCCGACCTTCATCATCAACGGGCTGCCATCGACCAAAACAGCAGCCAAACTTTGCCCCGGAACCCAAGCCGATTCGACGCGCAGACTTTCCCCGGTTGAGAAAGTCACCGTTGAGCCACCCTGATCAGCCGCGATTTTCACTCCATGTTCAACGCCTTGCAGTGTCACCACCCAATCATCGCCGACCCGGCGCTCGTGATTGTCCATCGTGCCAGAAATCCGCGTGCGTCGGATTTCCGCCACCCGGTTCATCGCCGCAGCCGAGGCCGCAACCCGCGCGATTGTGTCGGCGTCCAAGGTCGCCCCCTGAAAACCCTCCGGGTATTCCTCAGCAATAAATGCCGTGCTGATATTGCCCGATTGAAAGCGCGGATGCGCCATCACAGCGCCGACGAAAGGCAGGTTGTGGCCGATGCCTTCGACCTCAAACGTATCCAAGGCCAGCTGCATTTCCTCAATCGCATCGGCGCGGCTTGGCCCCCAAGTGCACAGCTTGGCGATCATCGGGTCGTAGAACATCGAAATCTCGCCGCCCTCAAATACGCCGGTATCGTTGCGGACAATGCCACCGCGTGGGGTCGTCCCCTCAACCGGAGGACGGTAGCGGGTCAGACGGCCGATTGAGGGCAGGAAGTTACGGTAGGGGTCTTCGGCATAAAGCCGGCTTTCCATCGCCCAACCGTTGATCTTCAGATCTTCCTGCTTGAAGGGCAGTGCCTCGCCATAAGCCACCCGGATCATCTGTTCGACCAGATCGACCCCGGTGATCAGTTCGGTCACCGGATGTTCCACCTGCAACCGCGTGTTCATCTCCAGGAAGTAGAAATTCCGCGACCCATCGACGATGAACTCCACCGTCCCCGCCGAAGTGTAGCCGACCGCCCGCGCCAAGGCACAAGCCTGCTCGCCCATGGCTTTGCGCGTCGCTTCGTCCAAGAATGGCGACGGCGCTTCTTCAATCACCTTCTGGTTCCGGCGCTGGATCGAGCATTCGCGCTCGTGCAGATAGACGATATTGCCGTGCTTATCGCCCAACACCTGAATTTCAATGTGGCGCGGTTGGGTGACGAATTTCTCAATGAAAATCCGGTCATCGCCAAAACTCGCCGCCGCTTCGTTCTTCGACGACTGAAAGCCCTCGCGCGCTTCGGCATCGTCCCAAGCGATCCGCATGCCCTTGCCGCCGCCACCTGCGGAGGCCTTGATCATCACCGGATAGCCAATCTCGCCCGCAATTTTGACCGCATGTTCGGCGTCATCAATCAGCCCCATATGCCCCGGCACGGTGGAAACCCCCGCCGCCATCGCCAGCTTTTTCGAGGTGATCTTATCGCCCATCGCCTCAATCGCCGGGCTTGGTGGCCCGATGAACACCACGCCCGCAGCCTCCAGCGCCGCCGCGAAGTTCATGTTTTCGCTAAGAAACCCATAGCCCGGATGCACCGCCTCGGCCCCGCTGGCCTTCACCGCCGCCATGATCTTTTCAATCACGATGTAAGACTGTGCGGCTGGCGACGGCCCGATATGGATCGCCTCATCCGCCATCTTCACATGCAACGCGCCGCGGTCGGCATCGGAATACACCGCCACCGTCTTGATCCCCATCTTGCGGGCGGTCTTGATCACACGGCATGCGATCTCGCCCCGATTGGCGATCAGGATTTTCTTAAACATAGCTCTCTCCCCAAGCGTTCGGGCCGGAACGCAAAACAAAACGGCCAGCCGGGGTATCCCCCCGACTGGCCGTCATAGCATTAGCCGCGTTAGCGGCGATTAGATCAGTAGCAGGGCGGCAGGCCGATGTTGACGCCGCAGGTTGCAGCACCTGCAAGGCCGCCGATGACCGCACCAGTGACCGCATTGTTGTCGGTGACATCGGCAATGGCCGCACCCGCCGCAGCCCCTGCCAACCCGCGCGACGCCGGGTCTTGCAAGCAGCCAGCCAGCGGCATGGTGAGAATGGCGATGAGTAGGAGAGATTTCCGCATTTTGAACTGCCTCTTTTGTTTGTTGTTCTGTGCACAGATTCTACTGAATCCAGCAGCGATGCAAACTGAAAAACACAGGCCCGCGCGCAACTGGCAACAAGCCGCCAAAGCGGTGCCGAAGCTGAAACAAAAAATGGCCTGACCCCGAAGGAGTCAGGCCAGAGGGTAGGGAAAGGGTAACAGTCTTGCCCGAAGCCTTGCGGTGCAAGCAAAGCCCCAAGCACACAGCGATCATCGCGCAAGCCAAGCGTCTGCGCAAAGCCTGTTTCGCGCCGCCCGAAGGCCTGCGCGAATAGCTGCCAAGATGCCAAAGGCTTGCGCGGATTCATGCCTAATCCTGATCCTCGTCGTCATCCCAATCGCCAAAGTCCATCGGCTCGGCATCGGCGGCGAAAATCTCGGGGAAGGAAACTTGGGCGACTTTGAGATTGATCTTCAGCAGCGCGTCATAGGATGCCGGATTGAACGGATCTTCGGCAGGCACCACCTCGCGGCCAAACAGCCACGACAGCCGCCCCGCATCCAGATTGCCACGCTCGAAAACTTCCTCGCCGAACTGCGCCCAAAGTGCTGCCATGAAGCCCTTGTCGGCCATCCGGTCGGCGTTTTTGCGATCTGCGAAACGTTCGCGTTTGATAATCTTGGCCGCGCCCTGCTTCATATTGGCGCGCCGGATCACAAACTGAAAATCAGTGCCGGTCAGGCGGCCGGGAAAACCGCGATGCTTCAGCATGATACCACCTCCAAACCAGAGGTGCAGGCGAAGGCGGGGCCGAAACCCCGCCCAAAGGTGTTATTTGTATTTGCCGGTCTCGGTCGGCTCAACCGAAATTGGCGCCGCTGCAGGCTCGATAGGAGCCTCTTTTTTAGCACAAGCGGCGAAAGCGCTAAGCGCGACGAAGGCAAGGATGGTTGCGGAACGCATGGGATACTCCAGTTTGCAGCGTTGACGACGCCCGCACCATAGGTGCTGGTCGCGGCAAGTGCAAAGCGGTTCGCGCGGCTTAGGACAGTTGTTGCCGATGGCACGTAAGCCCTTGCAACAGATAGAAAAAGGGCGGGCCGGGCCGTCAGGCCCACATGCGCCCGCCCCTTAGTCTTACTTGTATTTGCCGGTGTAGGTCGGCTCGGTGGTGACAGCCGGTTGGTCCACGTAAACCACGTCTTCGGCTTTCTTAGCGCAACCTGCCACGAAAGCGGCAAGGCACAGCGCCAGTACGGTAACTTTAGTGCTCGACATCCTCGACTCCATTTTTGTACGGGAGGCGTGCTTTGTGCCGCCCCCTTCTGCGAAGGAAAGACCGCTTGGGTTCGGTCTGCATTAACACTAGCCGATAAACTGCGGAATTGACACGCAAATTGGTCAAATGCCCCAAGCTGTGGCAAGGCTACATCAGCCATCGGTTGCAAAGCCCCCTTGGCCGCTAGATTTTGTGCTTTCATCAAAAAGCCTCCCATATACAGGCGTCGCCATCGATGCGATACGCCTCAAAGAATTGTGTAGCCTCGGGGGCAGCTTCGCCAAACGGCACATCGCGGTCGGAAAGTGAGATCACGATTTGGCTAGGCGCGGGCCCGGTTGACGCAATCCGTGGCAAAGCGAAGCTCTTGCACAGATGTTCCATATCCGCCGCCGCCACTTCGAAATCCACCGATCCGGTTTGCTTGGCAATCGCAGGGGCGACAAAGCGGAACCGCGCGGTCAATCCATCCGGCCCCGGCGCGTTCATCACCACATCGACAAAGCGCACCCATTGCCCCGAGGGCACCGGCACCACAACTTCCCCGCTCTCAGTCGTATTCGGATCGGTCATAACCGCCCCGCTTTTCCGCTGCCCGCACGCATTGCTGTTCTCCTTAGGTCACAGCGGAATGTTATCGTGCTTTTTCCACGGGTTCGCCAGCTTCTTACCGCGCAAGCTTGCAAATGCCCGCGCGATGCGGCGGCGGGTCGAATGCGGCATGATCACTTCGTCGATAAAGCCCTTTTCGGCCGCCACAAACGGGTTGGCAAAACGGTCCTCATATTCCTTGGTCAACCGCGCAATTTCCTCCGGCGATTTGCCACGATGGATGATCTCGGTCGCCCCCTTCGCCCCCATCACCGCAATCTCTGCCGTCGGCCAAGCATAGTTGAAATCACCGCGCAGATGCTTCGAGGACATCACATCATAAGCCCCGCCGTAAGCCTTGCGGGTGATCACCGTCACCTTCGGCACCGTCGCTTCGCCATAAGCAAACAACAGCTTCGCGCCATGCTTGATCACGCCGCCCAATTCCTGCGCCACACCCGGCAAGAACCCCGGCACATCCACCAAAGTCAGGATCGGAATTTCAAACGCATCGCAAAACCGCACGAACCGCGCCGCCTTCCGGCTTGAATCAATGTCCAGACAGCCCGCCAAAACCATCGGCTGATTGGCGACAACGCCCACCGATTGTCCCTCAATCCTGATAAACCCGGTGATCACATTGGCGGCGAAATCGCGCTGAATTTCAAAGAAATCGCCCTCATCGGCCAGTTTCTCGATCAACTCTTTCATATCATAGGGCTGGTTCGGGTTTTCCGGGATCAGCGTATCAAGGCTGCTCTCCAGCCGCGCCGGATCATCGAAGAATGGCCGCACCGGAGCTTTCTGCCGATTGTTCAGCGGCAGAAAATCCACCAAGCGGCGCACTTCGGCCAAAGCCTCAACATCATTCTCAAACGCCCCATCGGCGACCGACGACTTCTTCGTATGCGTCGAAGCCCCGCCGAGTTCCTCCGCCGTCACCACCTCATTGGTCACGGTTTTCACCACATCCGGCCCAGTGACGAACATGTAAGACGAGTCCTTCACCATAAAGATAAAGTCCGTCATCGCCGGCGAATACACCGCCCCGCCCGCGCAAGGCCCCATGATCACCGAGATTTGCGGCACCACGCCGGAAGCCATCACATTGCGCTGAAACACCTCGGCATAGCCCGCCAAGGATGCCACGCCTTCCTGAATCCGCGCGCCGCCGGAATCATTCAACCCAATCACAGGTGCCCCATTCTGCATCGCCATATCCATGATCTTGCAGATCTTTTTCGCATGGGTTTCCGACAAAGACCCGCCAAACACCGTAAAGTCCTGCGAAAACACATAGACCATCCGCCCGTTCACCGTGCCCCAGCCAGTCACGACCCCGTCCCCCGCCGGACGATCCGCCTCCATGCCAAAGTCGGTGCAGCGGTGCGAGACAAACATGTCGAACTCCTCAAAAGAGCCCTCATCCAGCAGCAATTCCACCCGTTCGCGCGCCGTCAGCTTGCCCTTCGCGTGTTGCGCGTCAATCCGGCGTTGCCCGCCACCCTGCCGCGCCACCATGCGGCGGTCTTCCAACTGTTGCAGGATGTCTTTCATAATGGGCTCCCTTAGATCGCGGCCAGCATAGCCGCCCCAAACGCCGCCGCAAAGCCCAACATCGAAAATATGCAAATCCCATGAGGTATCAAATCTGCAAATTGCAAATCTGCAAAGTCACTTGCCAGTAATGCCCTCAATCGGCGGCAGTGGCACAGGCTGCGTCACCAAATCCGGGTCGATCCGCTCGTAAAACGCATTGCCCCCGGTGGTCAGCACATACTGCATGTTGTTGTAGCCCGCATGATAAGTCGCGGTGTGGAAAAACTGCGCGCGACCGATCAACGGATGCCGTTCTCCCTGCAACACCGCACGCGCCGCGCCCCGCAACTGCGGTGCCGTCCGCGTATTCATCTTGCGGTGCATCACCCCCGGCGCGAATTGCTTGCGCTGCCCCACCACGCCACAAACGCTGCGCGGATATTGCCCCGATTCAACCCGGTTCATCACCACGCTGCCCACCGCAATCATGCCATCGCGGCTGGAGCGGTTGGATTCGAAATACATCGCCCGCTCCATACATTCCAACTCGCTATGGCCACAACTTGCCAGCAGCGCCAACGCAAAACCGGCCCCCAAAAGGTGCCGCGCAGTTCGGATAAAGCCCATCTTGTCAGTCCTGCTCGTTTTTGTTTTGTGCAATCCTAGCGCAAAACCAGCCCGAATGCAGCGGTTTTCGCTGCGCCCCCGGCAATACAAGGCCAGACTTCGCAAAAATCCGCCCTAGTCACCGCCAAAGCCACCATCATGCCCGCCGCGAAATACCATCATGGATAACAAATCCGCATTCTGCTCTATATAGCAGCCGCAACACCCCGAATTAATCTGAGAGCCGCCATGCCCACCCTTCCCGTCCCCCTCGTCACCATCGGCCTGCTAACCCTATCGAATGTGTTTATGACCTTCGCCTGGTATGGCCACCTGAAACACAAATCCACCGCTCTGATCACGGTGATCTTCATATCCTGGGGCATCGCCTTTTTTGAATATTGCCTGATGGTCCCCGCCAACCGCATCGGCTCCACGATCTACAACGGCGCGCAACTGAAAACCATTCAAGAGGTCATCACCCTCTCAGTTTTCGCTGTCTTCTCAGTGTTCTACCTGAAAGAGCCGCTGACATGGAACCACGCCCTCGGCTTCGCCTTCATCGCTTTGGGAGCCTTCTTCATCTTCCACAAATGGTCCTAAACCACCCCTGAAGCCACCCCCTCAGTCCATCCTCTGTGCTCAAATATCCCCGCCGGAGGCATCGCGCTTACCGCCCGCACTGCCCCAGAAAGCCCAAAATGCCCCACCCCAAGGCGATCTTCCTCAACCGCCAGACCCCGCCGAAAATCGTCACCCTGACCCTGCTCGCGGGCCTCTCGGCGCTGACGATGAACATCTTCCTGCCGTCGCTGCCCGGCATGGCCGCCTATTTCGACGCCCCCTACGCGCTGATGCAACTGTCGGTGGCACTTTACCTCGCACTGTCGGCGGTGATGCAGATCCTGATCGGCCCGATCTCCGACCGCTACGGTCGCCGCAATGTGATACTGGTGGCGCTGGTCGCTTTTCTGCTGGCCACCGTCGGCACGCTGCTCGCCCCGAATGCCACCGCCTTCCTGATTTTCCGCATGGCGCAGGCGGTGATCGCCGTTGGCTTCGTGCTGTCGCGCGCCGTGGTGCGCGATATGGTGCCCGATGCCGAGGCCGCCTCGATGATCGGCTACGTCACCATGGGGATGAGCCTTGTTCCAATGATCGGCCCGGTGATCGGCGGCGTGCTGGATGAGGCGTTCGGCTGGCAAGCCAACTTCGGCCTGCTGCTCGGCCTCGGCCTGATCGTCACAGCCCTGTGCTGGGCTGACTTGGGCGAAACCGCCACCCTGCAACGCCGCTCACTCAAAGACCAACTGCGCACCTACCCCAGCCTGCTGAAATCCCGCCGTTTCTGGGGCTACTGCGGCGCGGCCGCCTTCGCATCGGGCTGTTTTTACGCATTCCTTGGCGGCGCACCCTATGTCGGAACCGAGGTTTACCATCTGACCTCCTCCCGCATCGGCTTGTTGTTCGCGATCACCGCCGTCGGATATATGGCCGGAAATTTCTTCGCAGGCCGTTATTCGGTGCGGCTGGGCATGAACAAAATGGTGCTGATCGGCACCACCATCACCACGCTGGGCATGGCTGCTCTGGCGGTGATTACCGCGCTAAACCTTTCCAGCGCCGTGGTTTTCTTCAGCATGACCATCACCATGGGCATCGGGAACGGCGTGGCCCTGCCCTCGGCCAACGCGGGCATCCTGTCGGTGCGCCCTGATCTCGCGGGCACCGCATCCGGTCTAGGCGGCGCGGTCATGGTCGGCGGCGGCGCGGCACTGGCGGCCCTCGCCGGGGCGGTTCTGCCCCCCGGCTCGACCGAGATGCCGCTGATCCTCTTGATGCTGACCTCCTCCCTGCTCTCCACCCTATGCATCCTCGCGGTGATCCGCCGCGCCCGCACCTTGGGCATTGCCGCTTGACCACGGAACTTTGCAAAGCCTACCCTTAGGCTTTGCAAAGGAGCGCACATGGCCATCCAAAAACTCTACGCAGGCGCCAAACTCCGTGAACTCCGTGGCCGCCTCAGCCTCACCCAGCGCGCTTTTTCCGATAAGCTCGGTGTCTCGCTGCCCTATCTCAACCAGATGGAGAACAACCACCGCCCCGTTTCCGCCACCGTGGTCTTGGCGCTGGCGCAAGAATTCGGCCTTGATGTGACTGAGCTGAACGCAGGCGAAGGCGAACGCCTTGTGACCGACATGCGCGAGGCCCTCGCCGACCCGGTGTTCAGCAAAACCACCCCGCCCCTCGCCGACCTTCGCCTCGCCGCCTCCAACGCCCCCGCCTTGGCGCGCGCCTTCCTCGACCTGCACCGCGCCTACCGCCAAAGCCACGAACGCCTCGCCTCTCTGGATGAGGCTTTGGGCCGCGAAGGCACCGCCCAGCGTGCAAGTCCATGGGAGGAGGTACGCGACTTCTTTCACTATTGCGACAATTATGTTGATGCCGTCGACCGCGCTGCGGAACATTTCATAACCGCCGCAGGCACAGGAAAAGACGTATTAATCATCGCAACCGAGGCCCTGAATAAGCGCGGCATTGATGTTCAATTTTCAAACATTGGCCCCTTGCGTCAGTTCGACCCCACCACCCGCACCCTCGCGCTCTCCGCCCGCGCCGCGAGCCCCACCCAACGCTTCCAGCTGCTCTACCAAGTGGCGCTGCAAACCCAGAATGACCTCATAGAGGCCACCCTCGACCTCGCCCGCTTCCAGACGCCCGAAGCCCGCGACATCGCCAAAATCGGCATGGCCAACTATTTCGCCGGGGCCGCCCTGATGCCCTACCGCGCCTTCCTCGCCGCCGCACAAGACACCCGCCACGACCTCGAACGCCTCGCTGACCTGTTCGGTGCCTCTATCGAGCAAGTCGCCCATCGCCTCTCGACCCTGCAACGCCCCGGCGCCAAAGGCATCCCGTTCTTTTTCGTCCGCGTCGATCAGGCTGGCACCATCACCAAACGTCACTCCGCCACCCGATTGCAATTCGCCCGGTTCGGCGGGGCCTGCCCCCTCTGGAACGTCCACCGCGCCTTCGAGACGCCAGGTCATTTCCTGCGCCAACTGGCCGAGACCCCCGACGGCGTGCGCTACCTCTGCCTCGCGCGCGATGTCTCCAAACCCGGCGGCGCATACGCCGCCCCGGTGCGCCGCTATGCCATCGGCCTTGGCTGCGAAATCAGCCACGCCGCCTCCCTCGTCTATTCCGACGGGTTAGACCTGAAAGGTCGCTTCGAGCCAATCGGCATCTCCTGCCGCATCTGCGAGCGCCCCAACTGCCACCAACGCTCGGTCCCGCCGCTGGAACGCCGCCTGAAAGTCGACCCCGACAAACGCGGTCTGCTGCCCTACGACATCGCTGACTGATGCCAAACCGCAGTCCGGCCTGATCTGCCGAACGCTCCGCGGGGAATATTTAGGCCAATATGAAACTCTCAGAATTTCACATTGGCTCAAATATCCCCGCCGGAGGCTCCAACAGACACGCAACCCCGCCGCTTCAAGCCCCTCGCGCGGCAGCAGCGGGCGCGTGCCGCCTCGATGGCGGCCAAGCCCGCACCGCCGTATCAAGATGAACAAAGGCTTAAGGAAAAGCCATAAACATTTGATAACAAATAACTATCAACTCTGTCCACACGCGGACACTACCGCTGCGACACCCGCCAATTCTCATTGATCACCGGCTGCAAATTCGACCGCGCCAGCCTGCGCCCCAAAATATGATCCGCCGCCTTTTCCCCCGTCATGATCGACGGCCCGTTCAAATTCCCATTCGTCACCTGCGGGAAGATCGAGCTGTCGGCCACCCGCAGCCCCTCCACCCCGATCACCCGGCACTCCTCATCCACCACGGCGAGGGGATCATCCGCCCGCCCCATCCGGCACGTCCCGCAGGGATGATAGGCGCTCTCAACATGCTCTTTCAAAAACGCATCCAATTCAGCATCCGACTGCACGCCCGCCCCCGGCTGAATCTCAGCCCTCACATGCCCCTTCATCGCAGGCTGATCGAACACCTCCCGTGTCAGTCGCACACAAGCCCGGAAATCCTCCCAATCCGACGGGTCCGACATATAGTTGAACACTATCTTCGGCGCATCTTTCGGGTCCGCCGACCGCAACGTCACCGCCCCCCGCGATTTCGACCGCATCGGCCCGACATGCACCTGAAACCCATGCCCCTCCGCCGCCGCTTTGCCATCATAGCGCACCGCAATCGGCAGGAAATGATACTCGATATCGGGGTAATCTACCCCGGCTTTCGAGCGGATAAAGGCGCAGGATTCGAACTGATTCGAAGCCCCCAAGCCCTTGCCGGTGAACAACCACTGCGCCCCGATCAGCGCCTTGCCCCACAGGTTCCAGTATTTATACAAAGTGATCGGCTTTGCGGCCTGAAACTGCATATAAATCTCAAGATGGTCTTGCAAATTCGCCCCCACACCCGGCCGATCCGCCACCACCTCGATGCCATGCGCGCGCAACGCCGCCGCATCGCCGATCCCCGACAGCATCAGGATTTTCGGCGAATTGATCGACGAGGCCGACACGATCACCTCCGCCGAGGCGCGAATAACCTCCACCACCCCGCCGCGCTCAATCTCCACCCCAACCGCGCGACCATCCTCGATCATAACCTTGCGCGCAAAGCCGCGCACCAGCTTGACGAGGCCGGTTTTCAGCGCGGGCCGCAGGTAAGCATTCGCCGCCGACCAGCGCACGCCCTTAAAAATCGTCGCCTCCATCGCGCCGAAACCTTCCTGCGCCTGACCATTATAGTCCGGCGTCACCGGATAACCGGCCTGCCGTCCCGCCTCGATAAACGCGTTGAACAACGGGTTTTTCCGAGGCCCACGGCTGATATGCAAAGGCCCGTTTGATCCCCGAAACGCCGCATCGCCTGAGGCCGAACCATCCGCCTCGCCGTGCCAAGTCTCCATCCGCTGAAAATACGGCAGCACATCGGCATAGGACCAGCCCTGCGCGCCCATCTCCTCCCAAGTGTCATAGTCCCGCGCATGGCCCCGCACATAGACCATGCCATTGATCGAAGACGAGCCGCCAATCACCTTGCCCCGCGGCGTCGCCAGCTGCCGACCACCCAAATGCGGCTCAGGCTCCGACTGAAAACCCCAGTCGTAAATCCCCATATTCATTGGATAAGACAAAGCCGCAGGCATCTGGATGAACGGCCCGATATCACTGCCGCCCTGCTCGATCACCACCACCCGCTTGCCCGCCTCGGCCAACCGATAGGCAATCGCCGCCCCCGCCGAGCCCGACCCGATGATCACATATTCCGCCGTCATGTCTCTCTCCTGCCCGAACCGATCCGGGCGTTTTTTATCTCAACAATTCCGCCGCAAACGCGCCCAGAGCGCGGGGTGGGCGGGTGGGCGCGCTCTGGGCGCGTGATTTAGTAAGGCGAATCCACCGGCCCCATGCCGACGTAAACGCTTTTCACTTGGCTATAATGTTCCACCGCTGCATGACCGTTTTCACGCCCCACGCCCGACAGTTTTGATCCGCCAAACGGCATCTCGACCGGAGTCAAATTATAGGCGTTGATCCAGCACGTCCCCGCCTGCAGTGCCGCGATCACCCGATGCGCCCGCGTGATATCGGCGGTGAACACCCCCGCAGCGAGGCCGAATTCCGTCGCATTCGCCCGCGTCACGGCCTCATCTTCAGTGTCGAAATCCAACACCGCCATCACCGGGCCGAACACTTCTTCCCGCGCCATCGTCATCTCATCCGTCACATCGGCGAACACCGTGGGCAGCACAAATGCGCCCGCAACTCCAGCCTGCCCACCACCACAAATCAGCGTCGCGCCCTCGGCCTTAGCCGTCTCAATATAGCCCAAAACCTTGGCCAACTGCCCAGCCGACACCAACGGCCCCATCTGCGTGGCCTCGTCCAGCGGATCCCCCAGCCGGATCGCCGCCGTGCGTTCCGCGAGCCGTTTCAGAAACTTAGCCTTGATGCCCTTTTGCACAAACACCCGCGTACCGTTGCTGCACACTTGGCCTGCGGAATAGAAATTCCCCAGCATCGCCGCCCCCACGGCATCCTCAACCGAAGCATCATCGAACACCAGAATCGGAGATTTCCCGCCCAATTCCATCGTCACATGCCGCACGCCAGCAGCCGCCAGAGCGTAAACCTTCTGCCCAGTCGGCACCGATCCGGTCAGCGAGACTTTCGCCACCCGCGCATCCGACACCAAAGCCGAGCCTACCGCCCCGCGCCCCTGCACCACATTGAACAGGCCCGCAGGCAGTCCTGCCTCGATAAAAATCTCCGCCAGCTTCAGCGCCCCCAACGGCGTTACTTCCGACGGCTTAAAAATCATCGCATTGCCCAAAGCTAAGGCAGGTGCCGATTTCCAGCACGCGATCTGGCTGGGGTAATTCCAAGCACCAATGCCGACACAAACCCCCAAAGCCTCGCGGATCGTATAGGCAAAATCGCGGCCCAGCGGGATCGTCTCGCCGCCCACCGTTGGCGCCAGCCCCGCGAAATATTCCAACGCATCGGCACCCGAGGGCCAATCGGCGACCAAGGTTTCCTGAATGGGCTTGCCCGTATCCAACGTCTCCAGCCGCGCCAATTCCGGGTTGCGTTCCCGGATCAAATCCGCAGCACGGCGCAACACCCGCGCCCGCTCCACAGGCCGCGTCGCAGCCCAAGCCGTTTGGGCCCGCGCAGCACTTGCCAAAGCCGCCTCAATCACCGCCGCCGTCGCCTCGTGCAGCACTGCGATCACCTCGCCAGTGGCAGGATAGATCACCTCAATCGCCGCCCCGGCTTTGTCTTCCACATAGCTGCCGTCAACAAAATGACTGGCCTTCGGCTGTGCCATCATGGCCTTGCCCCTTCCAACTGAGAATTCAGGTAATTCAACGCGGTAGCAATCGCCGCCGCCCGATCTGGTGGCCCCGATTTCAACACTTCGCGCAAGTATAGCCCGTCAATCAACGCGCCCAGACCCGCCGCCAAAGCCTCGGCCCGCTCGCCCGCCAAGGGCCGCAGCCCCGCCAAAAGGTTCGACCTGAGCCGCCCCTGATACACTTTCAACAACCGCTTCGCTTCCGGCACCGTCTGCGCCAGAACCCAGAAATTCAGCCAAGCCCCAACCGCCTCACGCCGGAAATTAGCCGCCGAAAACGACGCTGCCAGCACCGCCCGCAAGCGGTTTTCCGGTCCCTCCGCCAGCGCCAAAGCCCCGCGCACTTCCGCGCCATACAGCGTCAGAATGTGCCGCATTGCCGCCAAAAACATCTCCTCCTTGGAGCCGAAATAGTGATGCGCCAGCGCCGAGGACATCCCCGCGCGTTTGGCGATCTGACTGACCGTCACATCCAGCGACCCGACCCGCCCGATTTCCACAATCGTGGCTTTGACGAGCGCCGCCTTTCGGATAGGCTCCATTCCAAGCTTCGGCATGATGCGGCCCTTGATAATAATGCTTGCCAAAGGCAGCTAGCTTGAAGTTTATTGACTCGTCAATCAACAAAAAAACGGGAGCCCAACATGACCCTCAAATCGACGCTGCTCGCGTCCGCCGTCACCTTCGCCTTTGCCGGCTCTGCTTTTGCGGCAGGCTGCGATAAAGTCACCTTCTCGGATGTCGGCTGGACCGACATCACCGCCACCACCGCTGCGACCAGCCTTGTGCTAGAGGCTTTGGGCTATGAGACCGAAACCAAAGTGCTTTCGGTTCCGGTGACTTACGAAGGCCTCGCTTCGGGTGACGTTGACGTTTTCCTTGGCAACTGGATGCCAACCATGGAGTCCAACATCGCCCCCTACCGCGATGCCAAAACCGTCGACACCGTGCGCACCAACCTTGAAGGTGCGAAATACACCCTTGCCACCAACGCCAAGGGCGCTGAACTCGGCATCAAGGATTTCAAAGACATCGCCGCCCATGCCGCTGATCTGGATGACAAAATCTATGGAATTGAGGCTGGCAATGACGGCAACAAGCTGATCCTTGATATGCTGGATAAAGATGCTTTCGGTCTGAAAGACGCCAAGGTTGAATTGGTCGAATCTTCCGAGCAAGGCATGTTGGCGCAAGTCGCCCGCGCCGATAACGAAGGCAAAGCCGTGGTTTTCCTAGGCTGGGAACCCCACCCGATGAACGCCAATTTCAAGATGACCTACCTCACCGGCGGCGATGATTTCTTCGGCCCGAACCTTGGCGGTGCCACTGTCGCCACCAACGCCCGCGCAGGCTACGTGGCCGAATGCCCGAATACCGGCAAACTTTTGTCGAACCTGTCGTTCAGCTTGGCGATGGAAAACGAAATCATGGGCGCGATTCTGAACGACGGCACCGACCCGCGTGAAGCCGCCAAAACCTGGCTCGCCGCCCACCCCGATGTCATCGGCCCTTGGCTCGATGGTGTCACCACCAAAGACGGTGGCGATGCGAAAGCCGCTGTCATGGCCGCTCTGCAATGACCCTGAACGCCCGCGCCAAGCGGGCCTTCCTCACGCTCATGCTTGCGACCACTCCGGTCGCAGGCATGGCAGCCGATTGCGATACCGTGCGGATGGTCGATGTTGGTTGGACCGACAATATGGCACAAAACGGCCTCGCCACCGTGGTTCTAACCGCCTTGGGCTACAAGGTGGAACCGAACCTGTTGTCGCTGCCGATCACGTTTGAAAGCCTTGCACGCGGCGATATTGACGTTTTCCTGGACCACTGGTTGCCCTCGATGGAAGGCATCATCGCGCCCTATAAGGCAGCCGGAACCGTCGACGTGGTACGCACCAATCTGGAAGGGGCCAAGTTCACTTTGGCCACCAATCCAGCGGGCAAAGCGCTGGGGGTTGCCGATTTCAAAGACATCGCGCCCCATGCCGATGCGCTGGAAGGCAAGATGTATGGGGTCGAGGCTGGCAATGACGGAAACCGCCTGATCCTTGATATCATTGACAAAGATGCCTTCGGTATGGGCAAGCTGGCCTTGGTAGAAAGCAGCGAACAGGCAATGATCGCCGAAGTTGCCCGACTGACGGGCGAAGGCAAGCCCGTGGTCTGGCTCGCGTGGGAGCCACATCCGATGAACGTCAAACTCGACATCACTTATCTGACGGGCGGTGACGAATTCTTTGGTCCGAACCTTGGCGGCGCGACGGTTTATACCATCAGCCGCAAGGGCTACGTTGCCGATTGCCCCAATCCGGGCCGCTTCTTCCAGAACCTCGCCTTCACTCTGCCCATGGAGAACGAGCTGATGGGTGCGATCTTAGACGATGGCGCTGAGCCAGTGGATGCCGCGAAAACTTGGCTGACCGCGCATCCCGAGGTACTGGCGCCGTGGCTGGATGGCGTCACCACCAAAGACGGCGGCGATGCGATAGCGGCGATAACCGCCGCGCTGAAGTAACACAAAAGGCCCCGGCGCAAGATCGGGGCCTTTGTCTATCTAACTTTCGATCCAACGCGGGGACGGTGCATGGAACTTTTAGGCTGGCTGACGGGCGATTCTGATTTCAAGATTCCAATCGGATACTGGGCAAACGCGGTTTTCGTCTGGATGAAAACCCACCTCAGCGCGGTGTTCAACGTCATCGCCGATGTTCTCGAAGGCCTGATCAACGGCTTTCTGTGGCTCTTGCAAGCCCCTCCCCCCATCTTCATCATCGCGATTTTTGTAGCCCTTGCATGGCTGCTGCAACGCAACTGGAAAATCTCCGTTGGTGTCGGCCTTGGCTTTTTGTTCGTCGTCAACCAAGGCTACTGGAAAGAAACCACCGAGAGCCTGACGCTGATCCTGTCGTCCTGCGCAGTCTGCATGGCCATCGGAGTGCCGATTGGCATCGCCTGCGCCCACAACGCCAGACTGAATGCCGCACTCTCGCCCATCATGGATCTGATGCAGACCCTACCAACCTTCGTCTACCTGATCCCCGCGATTATCTTCTTCGGCATCGGCATGGTCCCCGGCCTGATCGCCACCGTGATTTTCGTCCTCCCCGCGCCGATCCGGCTGACCGAACTCGGCGTCGCATCGACCCCCACGGCGCTGCTTGAGGCCGCAACCGCCTTCGGCGCCACCCCAAGCCAGCGCCTGATTAAAGTCGAACTGCCTTGGGCGCTGCCGCAAATCATGGTCGGCCTCAACCAAACCATCATGCTGTCGCTCTCCATGGTCGTCATCGCCTCGATGGTCGGCGCGAACGGTTTGGGCGTGCCAGTGATGCGCGCCTTGGCTTCGGTCAACGCCGCCAAGGGGTTTGAGTCCGGTTTCGTCATCGTCGTGGTCGCCATCGCTTTGCGCGCCACCTTCCAGCGCAAGGTGTAAGCCATGGTAAATGCAGTAGAATTTGATCGCGTCTCGATCGTGTTCGGCGACCACCCTGACCGCGCCTTGCCCTTGATGGACCAAGGCATGTCCCGCGCCGATATCCAGACCCAAACCGGGCAAATCCTTGGCGTGCATGACTGCTCGCTGACGGTGGCCGAGGGCGAAATCCTTGTTTTGATGGGGCTTTCCGGCTCTGGCAAATCCACTTTGCTGCGCGGCGTCAACGCGCTGAACCCCGTGGTGCGCGGTGAGGTCCGGGTCTGGGACGGCGCGAAAATGGTCTCCGTCACCAAAGCCAAGGGCGAATCCCTGCGCGGCCTGCGGCTGTCGAAAATCGCCATGGTGTTCCAGCAATTCGGCCTGCTGCCGTGGCGGAGCGTGCGCGATAATGTCGGCTTAGGTCTTGAACTCGCAGGACAATCCCCCGAAGCCCGCCGCGCCAAAGTCGATCAACAACTGGCGCTGGTGAACCTGTCGCAATGGGCCGAGCGGAAAGTCGGCGAGCTTTCCGGCGGGATGCAGCAACGCGTCGGCTTGGCGCGCGCCTTCGCCACCGAAGCCCCGATTCTGCTGATGGACGAGCCGTTCTCGGCCCTCGACCCCCTCATCCGCGCTCGCCTGCAAGACGAGTTACTCGATCTGCAAGCCAAACTGAAACGCACCATCATTTTCGTGTCACATGACTTGGATGAGGCTTTCAAACTCGGCAACCGCATTGCCTTGATGGAGGGTGGCCGCATCGTGCAAATCGGCACCGCGCGCGAGATCATCGCCAACCCGGTCAGCGACTATGTGGCTGATTTCGTGGCACATATGAACCCGCTGGGGGTTTTGACTGCGCGTGATGTGATGCAAGCGGGCTCTTGTGACGGCGCGTCGATTGACTGCGAAATGCCCGTCAAATCCGTGATGACCCGGCTCTGCAATAACGAGCCGGAGCTGAACGTCACCGAAAACGGCACCCATATCGGCGTGATCCGCGCGGCGGGGTTGATGGCCAAACTCATCAACCCGCGCGCTTAAATCAATCGTCTAAAACATCCTCAGAAGCGGCGGCTTTTGCCGCCGTTTTCTTTGCCGCAGGCTTCTTCGCCGCTGCCGCTTTCGCCGGAGCCTTAGCCGCTGCCTTCTTCACCGCAGGCTTTTTCGCCGCCGCAGCCTTTGCCGGAGCCTTCGCAGCTGCTTTCTTCGCAGGCGCCTTCTTCCCCGACTTGCCCGCCTTTTCTGCAATCAAAGCAAGCGCTTCTTCCAGCGTCACCGCTTCAGGCGAAAGTTCCTTCGGCAACGTCGCATTGACCTTCGCCCATTTGACATAGGGCCCATATTTCCCCGGCATCACCTGCACCGGCCCGCCATCAGGATGCTCGCCCAAAGCCCGCAACGGTTCCGCCACCGCCGCCCCGCGCCGCCCCGCCGCCTTCAAAGCCAGCACTTCCACCGCGCGGTTCATCCCAATGGTAAACACTTCCTCAACATCCGGGATATTGGCGTAGACCGTGCCGTGTTTGACATAAGGCCCAAACCGACCGATCGCCGATTCGACCATCACGCCATCTTCCGGGTGCGGCCCGATTTGGCGCGGTAAGGACAGCAATTCAATCGCCCGCTCCAACGTCAAAGCCCCCGATTCCCAGCCCTTCGGCAGGCTAGACCGCGGCGGCTTCGGCGCTTCCTCAGTCGCCTCCCCCTTCTGCACATAAGGTCCAAACCGCCCGGCGCGCAGCGAAATCTCCACCCCATCCGCATCGACGCCCAATACGCGCCCGTCAACCGAGCCGCCTTCTTCCCCCGAAATCGGACGGGTATAGCGGCACTCTGGATAATTCCCGCAGCCAATAAACGCCCCGCCCGACCGCGAGGTTTTCAGATGCAGACGCCCCGTGCCGCAGCTTGTGCAAATCCGTGGGTCTGATCCATCTTCCCGCAAAGGATACAGATGCGGGCTTAAGAAATCGTCAATCTTGTCCAGCACCTCGCCAATTCGCAGATCCGCCGTCTCGGCAATCGCCGCCGAGAAATCACGCCAGAACCGCGCCAGAACTTCCTTATAATCCCGCTCGCCTGCCGAGACATCATCCAGCTGCGACTCCAGATCCGCAGTGAAATCATATTCAACATAGCGGCGGAAAAAATTGGTCAGAAACGCTGTCACCAAGCGCCCCTTATCCTCGGGGAACAGCCGGTTCTTATCCTTGCGGACATATTCGCGGTCGACAATCGTGGTTAACACCGACGCATAGGTCGAGGGCCGTCCGATCCCCAACTCCTCCATCCGCTTCACCAAAGTCGCTTCGGTGTAGCGCGGCGGCGGTTGGGTGTGGCTTTGGCTGGCGAGAATCGCACCATCCGGGCTGATCACCGCTGAAGCCACCCGCCGCAGCGAAGCTTTGCCCTCGATCAGATCAAAATCATCCTTACCCGCCGCATCGGCCTGCTTCTTGAACGCGGCCTCAAAACCACCCTTCTTCGGCGCAGCAGCCTCGCCCTGCATGATCTGCGGCAGGCGGCCTTCGTCTTCGTCTTCGTCGTCGCGGCCTTCCTCGTAAACCTTCAAAAAGCCATCAAACAGAACCACTTGGCCGTTGGCGCGCAAGCCCACTTGCCCGTCCGCACTGCCAATTTCCACCACCGTCCGCTCCATCCGCGCGCCGGCCATCTGGCTGGCAATGGTGCGTTTCCAGATCAGCTCATACAGGTTCTGCTGATCGCGCTCGGACAGCCGCAACTCTGCCGGGGCGACGCCCATATCGGTCGGGCGGATACATTCATGCGCTTCCTGCGCGTTTTTCGCCTTGTTCTTATAGATCCGCGGCGCGTCTGGCACATAGGCCGCGCCAAAGCGTTTACCAATTTCACTTCGCGCCTGCGCCACCGCTTCCGGCGCCATATCAATGCCGTCGGTCCGCATATAGGTGATGTGGCCGGCCTCATACAGCCGTTGCGCCGCCGACATGCAGGCCTTCGCGCCCATGCCATATTTGCGGCTGGCTTCCTGTTGCAGGGTCGAGGTCATGAATGGCGGATAGGGGTTGCGCGAGGCAGGCTTTGCCTCCACCGACAACACGCTCAATGTTCGAGAAGTGACAGCCTGCACCGCCAATTCCGCCGCCTCAGCCGTTGGAATGTCGAATTTATCCAGTTTCCGGCCACCCAAAACCGTCAGCCGCGCCTCAAATTCCTGCCCACGCGGCGTGGCCAGAACGGCAGAAACCGACCAGAACTCGCGGGCCCGAAACGCCTCAACCTCCATCTCACGCTCAACGATCAAGCGCAGGCAGACCGATTGCACCCGGCCCGCCGAACGCGACCCCGGCAGCTTGCGCCACAGCACCGGCGACAGCGTGAAGCCCACCAGATAATCCAAAGCCCGCCGCGCCAGATAGGCATCGACCAACGGCTGATCCACCTGACGCGGATGCTTCATCGCCTCGGTCACGGCCTCTTTGGTGATGGCGTTAAACGTCACCCGGCTGACCTTTTTGCCCTTCTTCAAGGTGCTGGCGAGCGCCTCTTGCAAATGCCAGGAAATCGCCTCGCCCTCACGGTCAGGGTCGGTCGCTAGGATCAACGTGTCGTCGGTTTTCAGCGCCTCAACAATCGCGCGAATGTGTTTTTTGCTGTCGGTTGCCACCTCCCACAGCATGTCGAATCCGTTTTCGGTATCGACAGAGCCATCCTTCGGCGGCAGATCGCGCACATGGCCGTAAGAGGCCAAAACCACATAGTCCGAGCCAAGATATTTGTTGATTGTCTTGGCCTTAGCGGGCGATTCTACAACGACAACGGGCATGAAATTCCCTTGAAAACAGGCATATGTGCGGCGAGGCACCATGTGGGGCTTTGTGTGGGGATGTCAACCGGGGCGATGCCAAAACACCTTCGGCACCGCATACTTCATGCTTTCACATTGGCATAAATATCCCCGCCGGAGGCATCCGCAACAAATGCAGCAAGCCTGCAGTGGGCGTCGTTAACCCATGAGGAAACCACAGCCCAGAGCCCCTGCAATGCAGCGATAAGCGATCAGTCCACCCGGCTAAGCAGCCCACCCGATTGCCGCAAAATCCGGCCCTCCAGCTCCAGCGAGATCAGCGCGGGCGACAGCATCCCCGGCGGCAAAGCCAGATCACGGATCAACTGATCTTCGGCCAGGGGGCTGGGGCCAAGCCGAGCCAAAATCTGGCTGTGAACGGCGGCAATATCGGCCAGCGGGCGGCGTTGTGGCACCGGGCCGGGCAAAGGCTCTGGCACTGCGACCGCCTCAATCGGCAACGGCACTTGCGCCACAAAATGCCCCTGCACGCCAATCGCCTCCAGCACATCCTGCGCCGAACGCACCAGCACCGCGCCATCGCGCAGCAATACATTGCAACCCGCCGCCCGTGCATCAAACGGATGACCGGGCACCGCCAGCACTTCACGCCCCTGATCCAGCGCATTTTTCGCGGTGATCAAGCTGCCTGATCGCGCCGCAGCCTCGACCACCACCACCGCCCGTGCCAACCCTGACACGATGCGGTTCCTTTGCGGGAAATGCCGGGCCTGCGGCACCAGTCCCATCGGTTGTTCCGAAATCCGGCAACCGCGCGCGGCAATCGCCACCGCAAGTTCGGTATTTTCCACCGGATAGATCACATCCACCCCGCCCGCCTGCACCGCCACCGTCCCCGTCTCCAGCGCCGCCTGATGCGCCTCGGCGTCAATGCCGCGCGCCAGCCCAGACACCACGACCTGCCCCGCAGCCGCCAGCCCTTCGACCAGCCGCCGCGTCATCCGCAAGCCCAGTGACGAGGCATTGCGCGCGCCAACCAGCGCCACCATTGGCCGCGCCAGCAGGCCAATATCGCCCTGCGCCCACAACACCGGCGGCGCATCGGGCAAATCCATCAGCGCCTGCGGATAACCCTCCTGCCCCCACAGCAAAAGTCGCGCCCGCGCCAGCCGCGCCTGCGTCATCTCGGCCCGCACCACTTCCAGCGGACATAAACTATACTCCTCCACGCCCGCCGCCCGTGCGATCCCCGGCAAGGCCGCCAGCGCGCCCTCCACCGAACCATGATCCGCCACCAGCCGATGAAACGTCACCGGCCCAACACGACGCGAGCGAATGAGGCGAAGCCACAGCATAGGGTCCGCGTCCGAGGCTGCGGAACTGGGGGTGTGGGGTATCTGCAAACCCGTTGCCATCTGCGCCTCGCCTCATGCACGATTCGCAGTCTGTACCGGGATCGGTTAACAACTGATGAATCCCGCATTGGTTTTGGTCGCGAACGGCAAACAAGCCTCAGACTGGCCCCCAAGACTGGACTGAACCACCGCCAGATCTGGACTTATCGAAACCTCGCTTGGGTGGATTGCCGGATGCGCTATTCTTTGATCAAATGCGCGCAAAGAAAACGCGCCCCAACATCACAACCGGGCGGCCCCACCCAAGGAAAACGCCATGAAAAACGCCGAAATCGCCCGCCGCCGTACCGATAGCATTTCTCGCGGCGTGGGGGTGCAGACCGAAATCTACGTCGACCGCGCGCTGAATTCCGAAGTTTGGGATATCGAGGGCAACCGCTATATCGACTTCGCCGCAGGCATCGCGGTGGTCAACACCGGCCATTGCCACCCGAAAGTCATGGCCGCCGTCACGGCGCAACTGTCGAAATTCACCCACACCTGCCATCAGGTGCTGCCCTATGAAAACTACGTCCGTTTGGCGGAACGTCTGAACGCCCTCGTCCCCGGCGATTTCCCGAAGAAAACCGTCTTCGTGACCACGGGTGCAGAAGCCGTTGAAAACGCTGTGAAAGTTTCCCGCATCGCCACCGGACGCAACGCCATCATCGCCTTTGGCGGCGCTTTTCATGGCCGCACCCTCTTGGGCATGAGCCTCACCGGCAAGGTGGACCCCTATAAAAAAGGCTTCGGCGCGATGATGCCCGATGTCTACCACGTGCCCTTCCCGCAAGAGATCCACAACATCACCACCGAGGATGCGATGGCGGGCATCACCAAGCTGTTCAAAGCCGATCTCGACCCCACCCGCGTCGCAGCCATTATCCTTGAACCTGTGCAGGGCGAGGGCGGCTTCTACCCCGCACCGAAAGACCTGCTGCGCGCCGTCCGCAAACTGTGCGATGACAACGGCATCGTGATGATCGCCGATGAAGTGCAAACCGGCTTTGCCCGCACCGGCACCATGTTCGCGATGGAGCAATCCGGCGTGGCCGCCGACATCACCACCATGGCCAAGGGCCTTGCTGGTGGCCTGCCACTGGCCGCGCTGACCGGCAAAGCCAGCCTGATGGACGCCGCCCACCCCGGCGGCCTTGGCGGCACCTATGGCGGCAACCCGATCGGCATCGCCGCCGCCAATGCCGTGCTGGACGTGATCGAGGAAGAGCAACTCTGCGCCCGCGCCAACGAACTCGGTGGCCGCCTGAAACAGCGCCTTGAAGCGATCCGCTCGGTCACGCCAGAGATCACCGACATCCGCGGCCCCGGCTTTATGGTTGCTGTCGAATTCGCCAACCCGACCAACAAAGAACCCGACGCAGGCTTCACCACCCGCGTCCGCGTCGAGGCGCAAAAACGCGGCCTGATCTTGCTGACCTGCGGCGTCTACGGCAACGTCGTGCGCTTCCTCGCCCCGATCACCATCCCAGACGCGCATTTCGCCGAGGCGATGGATATTCTGGAGGCGGCGGTGGCGGCGGCACGGGTCTAAACAAGCCGCCTCGAAAAACCAAAGCGCCGGGGGCAACCCGGCGCTTTTTATTATCGTGCATTAGCACTTTTCAAGGCCCACTTTGCTCAACAATTTTGCAGAGATTCATTCCCGATTTTACGGCCAATTTCCGCGTCAGCGCAGGGCTGCGCGCCAGGTTGGTCGTAGCGCTGCCCTCACATTCCAGCATGGCGCGCTCTTTGGCTTCCGCCAAGTCTTCGAATCCCCAAGCAAAGCCTGGGTTGCCCATGCCGTTCTGGGCGAATACCCCATAAGTGTTCGGCTTAAGCTTTGGACGATATTGCTTGGTATAGGTTTTCATTGACGATGCAGACAAACCTTGCGCTGCAACGGCATCGCCAACGAAGCCTTTCGGCACCACCGCCGCATAAAGTTTGCAACGATTCTTTACCTTGGATACCCGTTCACATTCGGCCTGTGCAATCCGCATGGCATCTTTGACCGAGGCGACATCCATGATTCCCCATGCAGAATCTTCTTCGGCGTTGTAGTAAAACGCGCCAAAGTAGCGGCCATCCCTCTTGAAATCGCCAAAATAACCGCGCCCGGCTTTGCCCAATTTAACGTCGGAATAAAGCCGCGTTTCACTCTGCAGCGGATAAACCTTTACCTCTGCGACGCCCGGCACTGCAATCAGCGCCAACAATACCCCAGCCCAAAGCCCCCGCAAACCAATGCCCATGCTTAAACTCCAAATTGCACCAAGTTGAGACTAACCGCCCCCGCCGCTCCAACGCCAGTGCTTTCACATTGGCCCAAATATCCCCGCCGGAGGCTCCTCACCGCCCCACCCGCACAAACCGCTGTTCCAGCACCTTGCTCCCCCATTGCTGCCCCGGCCTCTCCTCGACCAACTCAAACCCATTCGCCTCATACAAATGTCGCGCTGCTGAAAGCCCGCTGAACGTCCACAGATGCGTCGCCTCAAACCCCTGCGCATCGACAAAGCCCAGCGCCGCCGCCAGCAACCGACGCCCCGCGCCGCTGCCCTGCACCGCTGCATCGGTGATAAACCACCGCAGATGCGCCAAATTCCCGCCCAAATCCTCGCCGTCAATCGCGATGGAACCGACAATCTCATCGCCCCGCAGCGCCGTCCAGATCGCATTGCGCGGGTTGTCCAGACGGTCACTGAACCCGGCAAGCCCGCCCGCCACCACCGCCTCAAACCTTTGCCCAAAGCCCGCGTTCTGCGCGTAATACAAAGCGTGCATCTGAGTGATCCGGGCGATCAACCCACTGCGATACCCCGCCACGATCTCCACCGCAGGCGGCGCAGGCGCAAATGCGACAGGCGCAGGCGCGCCCAAGGCCCCGGCATAAAGCCGCAAGCCCTCCAGCACAACGCGATCCTGCCCCGGTGGCAGCCGCGCCAGTGCATCTGACACCTGCGCCCGCGCGAAGTTATGGATCGCCGCCACCCGCCGCTGCCCCGCTTCGGTCAAAGCCAAGATCTTGACCCGACCATCTTCGGCGGCAAGTTCCACCACGTCGCCGCCCGCGACCAGCTTGCGCAGCATCCGGCTGACGCTTGATTTCTCCAAATGCAACAGCAAGCCCAGATCGCGCGCCGTCAAGCCGCTTGCCGCCCCGCCCGCCTCAATCTCGATCAGCGCATGCACCGCTGAGGGCGACAGATCGCCGCCCGCAAAATCACCGCCCATGAACCCAAGTTCCCGCACCAGCAGCCGCGCCGCACTGCGGATGGCTTCAACAGACTCTGCGACCGGAAGGTTGGGCATAGCGCGATCCAATAAAGTTGCATAATACAACTTATTTCCGATCTACCGCCGATGTCAATTCCGATAAATCTCGCCCACACCGCGCTTTCCGCCCGCCCAACCCGCCGCCGCCACTACTGAGCAACATCAGGCTCCCCGATCCCGCTGCCACGCCCCCAAGCCCAGGCCAAACCCTAATATATCCTTAACACCCCCCAGCTAAGCCCTTGATTCCCCACAAACCGCGCCTTTGTCCACGCGTGGACACCACGCGCCAAGCCCTCACCCCCTTCCCCCCTCTCCCAAGCCGCGCTATCACCCGTCCCGAAGCAGGGAGCATCCATGACCACCCCCCAAGGCATCACCCTCACCAACGCCTCCGTCACCCTTGGCGGCAAATCCATCCTGTCCAACCTCTGCCTGACCCTGACCGAGCCCCGCATCGGCATCATCGGCCGCAACGGCTCCGGCAAAACCACCCTGCTGCGCCTAATAGCCGGGCTGATCCCGCCCACCAGCGGAGCCGTCACCATCGACGGCCTCAACCCAACCGACCGCAAAGCCCTGCTGCCCCGCCTCGGCATCCTGTTTCAAAACCCCGACCACCAAATCCTGTTCCCCACCGTCGCCGAAGAGCTCGCCTTCGGTCTGCGCCAGCAAGGCCAAACCGAGGCGGCAGCCGCCGCCGCCGTCACCCACCTGCTGAGCCAAGAATCCCGCGCCCATTGGGCCAAAGCCCTGACCCATACCCTCAGCCAAGGCCAGCGCCACTATCTTTGCCTGCTGTCGATCCTGTTGATGCAGCCCGAAACCATCCTGCTGGATGAGCCCTTCGCGGGCCTCGATCTGCCCACCCAAATCCGCCTCGCCCGCCGTTTGGCCGCCCTGCCACAACGCCTGATCACCATCACCCATGACCCCGAGGCCGTGGCCCTTTGCGACCGCGTGCTCTGGCTCGACCAAGGCCAAATCCGCGCCGACGGCCCGCCCGGCCCGACCCTGCAAGCCTTCACCGCCGAGATGGCCAAACTGGGAGAGCAAGATGCTGACACTCACCTCCCCGATTGAGACCTACGCCCACCGAATCCCCGCAAGCGTCAAGATGGCCGCCTTCGTGGCCCTCACCGTGTTGCTGTTCGCCACCCCGCAGCCGTGGCTGCTGGCCCCACCCGTCGCCGCCCTGATCCTGTCCTGCGGGCCAAAATTCGCCCTGCAAAGCCTGAAAAACCTGCGCCCCCTCATCCCCCTCATCCTCATCTTAGCACTCTGGCACCTCTGGCTGCGCGACCCCCTAGGCATCACCCTGATCACCCGGATGATCATCGGCGTCGCTGCCGCCAATTTCGTCACCATGACCAGCAAACTGACCGAGATGACCCGCACCGTTGAAACCTTCGCCCGCCCATTTAGCCCGATCATTGCCCCGAAAACCCTCGCGCTCGCCATCGGCCTCACCATCCGCTTCATCCCCACCATGCTGATGCGCGCCGAACAGATCACGGAGTCGTGGCGCGCCAGATCGCCCAAACGCCCCGGCTGGCGCATCTTCCTGCCCACCACCCTCGCCGCCCTCGATGATGCCACCCACACAGCCGAGGCCTTGCGCGCCCGTGGTGGCCTCGGCTGAACCCCAACCTGGACACTCCCTATGTCCGACAACCCCCGAACCCATCTGTCCAAAAATAGCAGTTGCCCTTTGCCAGACCCCCGGCCTAACTGCCGCGACGCAAGCAGGAGAGCCCGTATGGAAAAGAACCTCACCCACATCGCCCTATTCGCCGCCTTGATCGCGGTGCTGGGGCTGGTGCCAAAAATTGACCTCGCCGCCGGCGTGCCGATCACCGCGCAGTCGATGGGGATCATGCTGTGCGGCACCGTACTGGGGGCCAAACGCGGCGCGCTGGCGGTGCTGTTGTTCCTTGTCGTAGGCCTGATTGTGCCAGTGTTTCCCGGCTTTGTTACCACATGGCAGAAGATTCAGTCGCCCAGCATCGGCTATATCATTGGCTTCCCGATTGCCGCCTTCGTCGCAGGCCTGATCACCCAGAACACCAAACTCGCGCTGTTCCCGGCGGCCTTCGCAGGCGCCATCTTGGGCGGTATCGTCGTGATGTATGCCTTCGGCATCCCCGGCATGGCGATCATGCTCGGCAAACCGCTGCCCGACATGGCCCTCGCCTCAGCCGCCTTCCTGCCCGGCGATCTGATCAAAGCCACCCTCGCCGCGCTGATCACCAAATCCATCGCCCAAATGCGCCCCGAAGCCCTGCTATCGCGCAGCTAAACCCTACAGGCCGCCCCCTTCATACCGGGGCGGCCTCCCCCTTAGCCGCGAAACCGCCGCAACGCCTCCAGCACGATCGCAAACGCGGGCGATGGCTGCCGTCGACTGGGATAATACAAATGATAGCCCGGCGCTTGCGGCGACCATTCCGCCAGCACCCGCACCAGCCGCCCCTCGGCGATCAGCCCCGCCACCAGATCCTGCGGCAATGAGGCAAAGCCAAGTCCATCCAGCGCCGCCTGCTGCTGCATCGCCACCGAGTTGAAAATCCCGCGCGCCTTTGGCCGCACCGTCAACTCCTGATCGCCCTTTGCAAGCCGCCACGGATAGAGCCCGCCAGAGCTTGGCAGCCGCATCATCACCGCATCATGCGCCAGCAAATCCTGCGGCACCAACGGCACCCCTCGCGTTGCCAGATACGCGGGCGATGCCACAATCGCGGGTCGAAAATCCGGCCCGATCCCCAACGCAATCATATCCAGATCCACCTGCTGTCCCAACCGCACCCCGGCATCAAACCGCGCCGCCACAATGTCGACCAGCCGATAATCATCAATAATTTCAAGCTCGATATCGGGATATTCCGCCATCACCCCGCGCAGAGCAGGCCATAAAATCGCCTGCGTGGCATGTTCCAAAGAGTTGATCCGCACCTTGCCCGCAGGCCGCGCCCGCAATGCCGCAAGGCTGCTCAACTCGACCTCAATGTCCTCAAACATCGGCCCCAGCCTGTCGATCAGCCTTTGCCCGGCCTCGGTTGGCGCTAGGCTGCGGGTGGTGCGCGCCAACAGCCGCAGCCCCAAACGCTCCTCCAGCATCCGCACCGTATAACTGATCGCCGATTGTGACACGCCCAGCCCCGCCGCCGCCTTTGTAAAGCTGCCCGCCCGCGCCACGGCGATGAAGGCGCGCAGATCGCTCAGATTGTCTTTCGGCAGTGCCATTCAGAAATCCCCCTTCTAATCGCATCCAATACTCAACAGCTAATCCGCATAACGCAGCGCGTCTATGTAGCATTCACCCAAACCAACCCCAGAGGCTCCAATGTCTGCCACCTCCCTATTCTCCGCGCTAAATCTTGCCAATCTGCCGCTGCGCAACCGCATCGCCATGGCCCCGATGACCACTTGGGCCGCCAATTCTGATCTGACGATTTCCGACGCCGAGGCCGCCTATTACCGCCGCCGTGTCGGGGCAGTTGGTCTGGTGCTCACCGGTTGCACCCAAGTCATGCCGAACGGCATCGGCTTCACCGACGAATTTGCCGCCACCGACGACAGCTATCTGCCAAGCCTGAACAAGCTGGCCAAGGCTGCCAAAAGCGGCGGCGCGCCCGCCATCCTGCAACTGTTCCATGCCGGGGCCAAAGCTCTGCCCGACCTGACACCGCACCGCGAGGTCATCGCCGCCAGCGCCATTCCCACCGCCGCCACGATCTTCGCCCCGGCGCAAACGCCGCGCGCCCTGCTCGAATCCGAAATCCACGACCTGATCGCAGCCTTCGGCCAAGCCACCCGCCGCGCGATTGAGGCAGGCTTTGACGGTGTCGAGTTGCACGGCGCGCATGGCTTCCTGCTGCAGAATTTCTTCTCGCCCGCGAGCAACCAGCGCACAGATCAATGGGGCGGCTCGGTGGAAAACCGGATGCGTTTCGCGCTCTCGGTGGTGGCCGAGGTCAAACGCGTGATCACCGCCCATGCCAGCCGCCCCTTCGCGCTCGGCTACCGGATTTCCACCGAAGAACCCGGCGACAACGGCTATAGCATCACCGACAGCCTGACCCTGCTCGACCATCTGATCAGCGCTGGCATCGACTACATCCACGTCTCGCTCGGCAATGTGCTGACCGACCGCCCCCTCGCTGAGCCGAACGGCGCCCCTATCGCCGCGCGCTTTGTCGCCCGTGCGGCGGGCCGGATTGCCGTGATCGCTGCAGGCGGTTTGCGCACCCCGCAGCAAGCCGAACAGGCGCTCGCCCTGGGCCTCTCGGTGGTCGCGGTTGGTAAAGGTCTGGTGATGAACCCCGATTGGGTCGAGCTGGCGCAAACGGGCCGCGCGGACGAGATCGAAACCAGTTTAGACCCGGCGCAGATCACAGCCCTTGCCATCCCGGAAAAACTCTGGGCGGTGATTGACGCCATGCCGGGTTGGTTCAGCCTGACGCCAAAAGCAAAGCGTAGCGCGGCAGCCAGTCGCTAGACAATACAGCAAGCCTGGGGCGGGAAAGCGCTTGATTTTTCGCGGAAAAATCGCCCGCCCCACGCGCTTCAAACCTTAACAAATCCTGAACACAGCACCCAACACGCATTGAAATCAAACATTAAATTTTCTGTCCACGCGTGGACGCGGCCTACCTTTCCACCAGCAAAGCCGTGCCAATCCCCCCCGCCGCCGCAATCGCAGCAAGCCCGATCCCGGCCTGCAATTCATAAAACAATCGCACCGCCAGCACCGCCCCCGAGGCCCCAATCGGATGCCCCCGCGAAAGCGCCCCGCCGCCGATATTGACCCGCAACGGGTCCAGCCCCGCCCCCGCAACGCAAGCCATAGCCTGCACCGCATAGGCCTCCATAATCTCCGCCACAGCCACCCGATCCGCCCCGATACCCGCCCGCTCCAACACCGCCCGGATCGCCGCCACCGGAGCCAAGCCCGGCTCCACCGGATCGCCGCCCAGCGTCGCGCCACCCAAAATCCGCAACCCCCGCCCTGCCGCCAGCCGATCCGACACCACCAGCACGAAAGCCGCCGCATCCGCCGCCACCGCCGCATTCGCCGCCGTGATCGAGCCCGAAACCACCTTCGCCCGCCCAGCCACCGCCAAACTCAATCCCCGCGCAAACACGTCCCGCGCCTGCCCCGCAACCTCCACAATCTCCCCCGCACAAACCCGCGCCTTGGCGTGGCTTTCCACCGCCCAAACATCCTGCGCCGCCCGCGAAATCCCCAAGCGCGCCGCCAAAGCCTCCGCCGCATCCGCCATCCCCGGATCACGGTCCCTCCAAGGCGTGAACCGCGCCTGATCATAGGCGACCGCCGCCCCACCGTCAGGATCGGTCCGCAGCCGCAACGGACGCCGAGAATAACTCTCCACCCCGCCCGCGATCACCACTTCAGCAGCCCCCGACTCCACCAAGGCCCGCGCCAGCAAAACCGCATCCAGCCCGCCCGCGCATTGCCGATCCACCGACAACCCCGCCACCCGTTCCGGCAACCCAGCAGCCAGTGCCACCCGCCGCGCCGGATTGCCCCCCGCCCCCAAAGCGTTCGAGCAGATCAGCTCATCCACCGAACTCGCCGAAATCCCCGCATCCGCCAGCAAGGCCCGCACCACAGGCGCGCCCAAATCCTCAATCTCCAAGCGCGAGAACGCCCCCCCCCGAGGCACCACCGCCGTCCGTTTCGCCGCCAGTATCACGCTCACAACCCCACCTCGCGCGCCAACCGCACCAGATCGGTTTTCCCCGACGCCAACACCGGCCACTCCGCCACCCAAATTGCCGCGCGGGGTGCAATCAACGCCCCCAACCGCGCCCGACAGGCCGCCAATATCGCGGCCTCTGCCGAAGGATCCCCCTGCAAAACCGCCACCATCACCGCCCCCCGCAAAGCATCCGGGCGCGGCAGCACCGCCACCCGCGAAACCCCCGGCAACCCGGCGATGAATGTCTCGATCTCCTCGGGAAACACGTTCTGATCGGCCACCGTCACCATCCGCCCGGCACGCCCCGACAGATAGAGATAGTCGCCCTGCAGCCGCCCCATCTCGCCCACCGACAGCCAGCCCTGATCCCAGCAAGCCCCGCCCGCATCCGTCCCGGCATAGCCCTGAAACAGGTAAGGACTGCGCACCCAAATCTGCCCATCCCGCAGATCAATCTCCACGCCGGGATAAACCGCGCCCACCGAGTCCACAGGCGCATCCGGCCCGGCCAGCGTGATAAAACTCGCCTCCGCCGCACCATAAAACTCCCGCACCTCAGCCCCCGCCAAAGCCGCCCGCAACCCCACATCCAGCTTTGATCCCCCCACAAGGATCAACCCCGAAGCCTGCCACCCGGCCTCGACCAACAGCCGAAGTTGTGCCGGCGTCGCGTAAATCACCCCAGCCCCCGCCAAGGCCTGCGCCTGCCGATCCGGTCGCACGCCGCCCAGCAAAACCACCTCTGCCCCCAGATGCAGCCCCTCCAGCGCGCCATACAAAGCCAGCGAATGCACCAGATCACCCAGCACCGCGACGCGAACGCCCGGCCCAATGCCAAACAACCCCGCATTCACCGCAAAGCTGGTAATCCACGACTCCATACTGCGCAAAATCCGCCGGGGTTGCCCGGACGAGCCAGAGGTCAGCGTCTCAAACACGCCCTCGCCCACAGGCTGCGGCCCCAAACCGCCAATCCGAAACGCCCGCCCCGGCACAGCCAAAGCGACACGCAGCGCCCGATCATCACCCACGACCCGCGCCTCAGGATGCCACCGAAAGCATTTCATCTGTTCTTAAATATCCCCGCCGGTGGCTCCCACGCTTTAACGCTTCAGCACGCTGGCCATCCGCCGCAGCGCCAGCAAATAACCCTCGGTGCCAAAGCCCGCGATCACCCCATCCGCCCGGCCTGACACGAAAGAATGATGCCGAAACGCCTCGCGCTGATGGATGTTTGAGATATGCACCTCTAGAACAACGCCTTCAAACACATTGAGCGCGTCCAAAATCGCCACCGATGTATGCGAATATGCCCCCGGATTGATGATGATCCCCGCCGCCACGCCGCGCGCGCTTTGAATCCAATCCACCAACTGGCCCTCGTGGTTGGATTGCATACACTCCACCGTCAGCGCCAATTCTGTCGCCAGCGCAGAAAGTCCCGCCTCGACATCGGCCAAAGTTTCCTGCCCGTAGATCTCGGGCTGGCGCAGGCCGAGCAGGTTCAGGTTGGGGCCATTCAGAACGAAAATTGGCTTCATAGCGGTATCCTTCGCGATATTTCCCAAGCTTTACCGCATCTTCTTCACAACCGCATAGAAAAAACGCGCCTCCCGTGGGGGGAGGCGCGCAAGTGGGGTCGCCGGTCCTGGGGGGACCCGCCGTCAGGGAGACGTTAACGCTTAAGCGACCTTTTCGAGTGCGATTTGCGGGGAAAGTTCGGGGGCAATCCCCAAAGCGCGGACAACGTCACGGGTAAGTTCCGGGCGGTTGAGGGTGTAGAAATGCAGATCCTCGACTCCGCCTTCGATCAGACGGCTGCAAAGCGTGGTGCATTGCGTCAGCGCCAGCAGATCCTCGCGCCCATCGCGCTTGGCGGCTGCAAAGCCTTCGTCCAAACGCAGCGGAACACTTGTGCCGCAGCGGGCAGCAAATTTCTTTGTGCCGTCCCACGACTGGATCGGCAGAATGCCCGGAATGATTGGTGCTTCGATGCCAGCCTTCACGCAAGCATCGCGGAAGCGGAAAAACGTATCGGCTTCAAAGAAAAACTGCGTGATCGCACTACTGGCCCCGGCGTCAATCTTGCGTTTCAGCCAAGTCACATCGGCGAATCGGTCGGCGGCATCCGGGTGCGGTTCGGGATACGCGCCAACGCGGATTTTGAATTTCCCGGTTTTCGCCAAAGCCTCGACCAGTTCCACAGATGAGGCGAACCCATCAGGATGCGCGGTAAACCGATCCGCACCTTTCGGGGCATCACCGCGCAAAGCGACAATCTCGGTCACGCCCACTGCGGCATAAGCCTCTGCAATCTCAAGCGTTTCTGCACGGCTGGCATCGACGCAGGTCAAATGCGCCGCCACGTTCAGCCCGTAATTGCGCTTGATGGTGCCCACCGCTTCATGCGTCAGCTTGCGGGTGGTGCCGCCCGCGCCATAGGTGACGGAGACAAAATTCGGCTGCATCGGCGCCAGCACCTGCACGGTTTCCCACAGTTTGAACGAGGCGTCCAAAGATTGCGGCGGGAAGAATTCAAACGAGATACGCGGTGCAGACATGATCAGGCTCCTTTTACTTGACGCCTTTCTGCCATGCGGCGTAAATTGAAGCCAATTCATAGTTTTCACTATAATGATGAAAGTCGCGCATGTATCTGGAACTCCGCCACCTGCGCACCATCCGCGCCATCCATCAGGCCGGGGGCCTCGCTCGCGCTGCCGATCTGATGAACATGACGCAATCGGCACTGTCGCATCAGGTCGCGGGGCTAGAGGCGCAGGTCGGCATGGAGCTATTTGTGCGCCGCTCAAAGCCGATGACGCTGTCGGCGGCGGGGATCAGAATGCTGCGCGCGGCGGAGCGGATTTTGCCGGAAATCACCGCGTTGGAGGAAGAATTCCGTGCGTTGCAGGCCGGTAAGACTGGCCGCTTGCACATCGCCATCCAGTGCCATGCCTGTTTCGATTGGCTGTTCCCGGTGCTGGAACTGTTCCGGCACGCTTGGCCGGAAGTCGATGTCGACATCCGCGCGGGCCTTGCGTTTGACAGCTTCCCCGCGCTGCTGCGCGAGGAGGTTGATCTGGTGATTTCCTCCAACCCCGAACCGCTTCCGGGCATCACTTTCAACCCGCTGTTTGATTATCACCCGATGTTCATCGCCTCATCGCAGAACCCCTTGGCGGCTAAGTCGATGATAGAGGCCGAAGATTTCCGCGACCAAACCCTGATCACTTATCCTGTGTCACGCGATAAGCTGGATGTGTTCACCGAACTGCTGACCGCCGCCAAGATCGAACCCCGCGCCCAGCGCCCGGTGGAACTGACCGCAGTGATCCTGATGCTGGTGGGCTCCAATCGCGGCGTCGCCGTGCTGCCCGATTGGGTGCTGCGCGACGTTAAATCGAACGCCGATTACGTCACGCGGCCCTTGGCTCCGGGCACAATCACCAAACGCCTGTTCGCAGCCACCCGTGAGGAAGACGCCAGCAAACCCTATATCGGCCATTTCCTGAAACTGGGGCGGTCAGAGGCGGTCAAGTTGCAACGCGGATAGGGACACGCGCCTCCCAGCCCCGGCGTCCGCTGCATCGCAGCCATGCAAGAATTGCATTGGAATAATAAGCCTGCTTATTATATCTATGCACAATGAATTTTGCCCAAGATCAGCTCGGCCCCCTGCTGCACGACGCCTCCCGTCTGGTGCGCAAACGCTTTTCGCAACGAGCGTCGGAATATGGCCTGTCCTCGGCGCAGTGGCGGCTTCTGGCCGTGGTGCTGCGCGAGGGTCGCGCCAGCCAAGCCCGCATCGCGGATAAGCTGGAGATTGAACCGATCTCGGTCTCGCGCCTTGTCGACCGCATGGAGCAAGCCGGTTGGGTCGCGCGTGAGCCTGATCCTGAGGATCGCCGCGTGCGGGTGATCGTGCCGACGGCATCCACCCTGCTGATCCGTAATGACTTGAAGGCAATGGCGGATTCCGTCTTTGCCGAAGCTTTGTCGGGCCTTGCCCCCGAAGCGCGCACCGCTTTGATCGCCGGGCTGACCTCGGTGACAACCACCCTGTCTCAGGCCGTTTGCGATGCAGCGGCAGACGTGAAGGACATCTGATATGACCGCCTCATCGACCAATACCCCCGCCGCCAACGCTCCAGCAACCGTCACCCCAATCACCCCGATGACCGCTCCAGTCGCCGCCCCCGCCCCGCGCAAAAAACGCCGGGTGCTGATGATTGCGGGCCCCTTGGTGCTGTTGGTCGCGGCGGGGGCCTATTGGCTGATGGGCGGGCGCTATGAGGAAACCGAAAACGCCTACCTGCACCAAGCCCGCATCTCGGTCGCCTCCTCCGTCGCGGGCCGCATCGACAAAGTGCTGGTGAACGACAACCAAATCGTCAAGGCCGGGGATGTGCTGTTCCAAGTCGATCCGGTGCCGTTCAAACTGGCGCAGGCCCAGGCTGACTCTGCCGTCACCGCCGCCCGCATCACGGTCGAGCAGTTGAAGCTGGCCTATGGCACCGCCCAAGCCAATCTGCAGCTGGCCGAGGATGAAGCCAGCTACCAGACCATCGAACGCGAGCGGCAGGAAAGCCTTGGCGCGAAGGGCGTCGCCACCGATTCCAACCTGATCGACGCCCGCCACGATGAACGCACAGCGCTGGATCAGCGCGATCTGGCGAAACAGGCCGTAGCTTCCGCTTTGGCGGCCATCGGCGGCGATCCGAACATCCCGACCGACAATCACCCCGCCGTCCGCGCTGCCGTGATTGCCCGCGAACAGGCTGCCTATAACTACGCCAATGCCGTGGTCAAAGCCCCGGCCGATGGCGTGATCTACCAAGCCGCGTCGTTCAAACCGGGCCAAATGGTTGCCGCTGGTCAAAGCCTGTTCGCGCTGGTGCAAACCTCGGACACTTGGGTTGATGCCAACTTTAAGGAAACCCAGTTGGAGGGCATCACCGTCGGCTCTCCGGCAGAGATCACCTTTGACATCGACCCCGGACGTAAGATCGAAGCAACAGTCGCCGCCATTGGTGCCGGTACCGGGGCCGAGTTTTCGCTGCTGCCCGCCCAGAACGCCACCGGCAACTGGGTGAAAGTCACCCAGCGCGTGCCAGTCAAACTGCGGCTGGTGAACCCCGAAGATGCCAAGGGCCTGTCGTCTGGCATCAGCGCCTCTGTTTCGGTCGATACGGGCCGTCACCGCTCAATCTCTGACCTGCTGCCCTCATTCCTGAAGTAACCCGCCATGAGCACCGCCCCCACCGAAGTGCCGCATAAGGGCTTGATCACGCTCTCTATTATGCTGGCGACGATCATGCAGGTGCTGGATACCACCATCGCCAACGTCGCCTTGCCCACCATGACGGGCGACCTTGGGGCGTCGCAAGACACCATCACTTGGGTGCTGACCAGCTATATCGTGGCCTCGGCGATCATGACCCCTGCGACGGGCTGGATTTCCGACCGCATCGGCAAGCGCGAGTTTTTCCTGATCTCGATCGCGGGCTTTGTGATCACCTCGATTGCCTGTGGTCTGGCGTGGAGCCTGCCGTCGATGGTGCTGTTCCGCCTGCTGCAAGGCGTGTTTGGCGCGGCCATCGTGCCCCTGTCGCAAACCTTTCTGCTCGACATCAACCCGCGCGAAAAGGCGGGGCAAGCGATGGCGATGTGGGGCGCGGGCATCATGGTTGGCCCGATCATCGGCCCGACTTTGGGCGGCTGGCTCACTGAGAGTTTCAGCTGGCGCTGGGTGTTTTTCGTCAACCTGCCCGTTGGCATCATCGCCTTTCTAGGCTGTGCGGCCTACCTGCCAAAATCCATCAAACGCCCGCGCCGCTTTGACTTTTTCGGCTTTGGCATGTTGTCGGTTGGCATTGGCGCATTGCAACTGATGCTCGACCGGGGTGGCGAGGTCGATTGGTTTTCCTCTGCCGAGATCTGGCTTTATCTGTTCCTGACCCTGACGGGGATGTGGGTGTTCGTGATCCACATCATGGGGGCCGACAAGCCCTTTCTTGAGCCCCGGATGTTCCTTGATCGCAATTTCTCCACCGGGTTGGTGTTCATCTTCATCATCGGCATCATCCTGCTGGCAAGCCTTGCGCTGCTGCCACCGATGCTGTCGAAAATCTTCGGCTATCCGACGATCACAACCGGCCTTGTGATGGGGCCGCGCGGGGTTGGCACGATGATTTCGATGATCGCAGTGGGCCGTCTGGTGCAGAAAACCGATGCGCGCCTGCTGGTCACGGTGGGTCTGCTGCTGACCGCTGCCTCGCTGTATTTCATGACCGGGTTCAGCCCCGATATGGGCCCCGGCCCAGTGATCTGGACCGGGGTTTTGCAAGGTTTGGGTCTGGGTCTGGTGTTCGTGCCGCTGTCCACCATCGCGTTTTCCACAATCGCGCCGGAACTGCGCGCCGATGCCACCAGCCTGTTTTCGCTGGTGCGTAACATCGGCTCCTCCATCGGGATTTCGATGGTGACGCTGATGCTGACCCGCAACGTGCAGGTCAACCATGCCGATCTGTCCGCCTCGATCTCGTCCTACAACCCCAATTTCAACATGGTGGTGCCCCCCGGCACGCTGACCGCCACCACCTTGCAACAAATGGAGGGGCTAGTGTCGATCCAGGCCCTGATGATCAGCTATATCGACGATTTCTATCTGATGATGGTGATTACTTTATGCGCCTTGCCCTTGGCATGGTTCCTGAAAAAGGCCGAGCCGCGCGTGATGGCCCCCGGCGAAGCCCCGGTTGCGCATGATTGATTTCCGCTTGGACAGGCGCTACCCTGTCCAAGCACGCAAACCACAGGAGGGGTGCATGAACTTGATCTGCCACCCACGCACCTATGGCCCTGCAGCGGCCCTGCCTTTGTCGCAGGGCTGACCAGACCCGCATCGCAGGTTTCCCCTGATCAGGTTTTCGGTCCGCCCCCCAAGGCGCTGTTGCGCTATTTCTTATGCGGATAGAATCATGACCCTGCTTGCCACCAAATCGCTTGCCCTCACCCTCGGCCAACCGCTGTTCACCGAGTTGAGTTTCAGCATTGAACCCGGCGACCGCCTTGGCCTGATCGCCGCCAATGGACGCGGCAAATCCTCGCTTTTACGCTGCCTGAGCGGTACGCTGGAAGCAACCACAGGCGAGATCACCTACGCGCGCGGCCTAAAATCCGCGCTGGTCGACCAAGATGTCCCCGCATCGCTGCTGCCCCTGACCTTCCGGGAGGCCACCCTAGCCGCCCTCCCCGCCGACCAAGCTGACTACGAATCGTGGCGGGCCGAGATTGTGCTGGATGATCTGTCCATCCCCGAAGCCCTGCGCGACACGCCCCTCAGCGCGCTGTCCGGCGGCTGGCAGCGCACCGCTCTGCTCGCGCGCGCCGCGATCCATGAGCCTGACCTTTATCTGCTCGACGAGCCCACCAACCATCTTGATCTGTCCCGCATCGGCATCCTGCAACGCTGGCTGACAGCCCTGCCCCGCGACACCGCCGTGATCACCACCAGCCACGACCGCGCCTTCTTGGATGCCGCCACAACCCGCAGCCTGTTCCTGCGCGCCACTTCCAGCCGTATCTTCGCGCTGCCCTATTCCCGCGCCCGTGCGGCATTACAGGAAACCGACGCCGCAGACTCCCGCCGCTTTGAGAATGATCTGAACAAAGCCGATCAGCTCCGCCGCCAAGCCGCCAAGCTGAAGAATATCGGCATCAACTCTGGCTCTGACCTGCTGATCACCAAGACCAAACAGCTGAAAGACCGCGCCGAAAAGCTGGAGGCAGCCGCCCGCCCCGCCCATCGTGAAACCTCCTCCGGCGCGATCAAGCTGGCCAATTCTGGCACCCATGCCAAGGCGCTGATCACCCTGAACGATGCGCCCATCACCACGCCGGACGCACGGCCCCTGTTCCACACCGGGCAAAAATGGATCGAACGCGGCGACCGCGTGGTGATCCTTGGCGCGAATGGCACCGGAAAATCCCAAATGATCCGCGCCGTTCTCGCCGCGATTCAAACCCAGCACCCCACCATCAAAGCCGCCGCGACGCTTGTGCTGGGCTATTCCGACCAAAATCTGGCCCAACTGCCCGACACGATGACCCCGCAAGCCCTGATCAGCCAGCACGCCAACGATCAGACCACCAAAACCCTGCTTGCAGGCGCGGGCATCAAACCCGATTGGCAAACCAAACCGCTCGGCAAGCTGTCAGGCGGCCAAAAAGCCCGCCTCGCCATGCTCCTCCTCCGCCTGCAAGCGCCCAATTTCTACCTGCTGGATGAACCGACAAACCACTTAGACATCGAAGGCCAAGAAGCGCTGGAACAAGAACTGCTCACCCAAGGTGCCACCTGCCTTTTGGTCAGCCACGACCGCGATTTCATCCGCGCCGTGGGCAGCCGCTTCTGGCAAGTCGAAAAGCGGCGCTTGGTCGAAGTCGACAGCCCAGAGCCCTTCTTCAAAGCCGAACTCAACCGCTGATCCCCCCCTTCCCTTATTTGCCTCACCCGTGTATGCCCCCCAGCTTACACAGACCGGAGTCCGCCCATGCAAGGCAGTGCCAACCTCAACCTGATGATCAAGGCTGCCCGCCGCGCTGGCAAAGCGCTGGTGAAAGACTTCCGCGAGGTCGAACAGTTGCAAGTCTCGACCAAAGGCCCCGGTGATTTCGTCACCAAAGCCGACCGCGAAGCCGAGCGGATCATCAAAGAGGATCTGATGGGCGGCCGTCCGACCTATGGCTGGCTGGGCGAGGAGACGGGTGAGCAAGACGGCCAAGACCCCACCCGGCGCTGGATTGTCGATCCTTTGGACGGCACCACCAACTTCCTGCACGGGATGCCGCATTGGGCGGTGTCCATCGCACTGGAGCATAAGGGCGAAATCGTCTCTGCTGTGGTGTTCGATGCGGCGAAGGATGAGATGTTCTGGGCCGAAAAAGGCTCAGGCGCATGGATGAACGACCGCCGCCTGCGCGTGTCGGGTCGCCGCGCCATGCACGAAGCGGTGTTTGCCACCGGGGTTCCGTTCAGCACCAAGAAAACTCTGCCCGCGACTTTGGCCGACCTCGCCCGCCTGATGCCCGCCTGTGCGGGGATGCGGCGCTGGGGTGTCGCCTCACTGGACCTCGCCTATGTCGCCGCTGGCCGCTTTGACGGCTATTGGGAGCGTGAGCTGCAGCAATGGGACATCGCCGCTGGCATTCTGTTGGTGAAAGAGGCGGGCGGTCTGATCGGCCCGGTGCGCGAAGGCTATGACATCCTGGAAAAAGGCGCGCTGATCTGCGCCAATGAAAACCTGTTCGCGCCGCTGACCAAAATCATCCGTGACGCGTAAGCGATTTTCGCAGAAAATCGTGCCGATTTTTAAGAAAAATCGAGGCCCGGCTGATCGGTTCAGCGCTTTGGCACCCGCGGGATTCGGCTGGGGCTTAGTTCATATTGTGCGGGCGGGTTGGGCGGCATTCCGGCGTTTTGCGCCCAATAGCCCCGCCCACCGCGCCGCAACAACAGCGGCAAAGCCAGCACCGCCCCAGCGATAAAGCCGCCGACATGCGCGAGATAAGCCACGCCATCCGCCGTGGCCGAAAAGCCATTAAAGCTTTGAATGACAAACCAAACGCCCAGCACGATCCAAGCCGGGATCGAAAACACCCGGAAAAAGATGATGAAGATGAACAACACATCGACTTTGGCGCGCGGAAACAGCACCAGATAGCCGCCCAAAACCCCAGCAATCGCCCCCGAAGCACCGATCACCGGCCCGTCAAACCCCGGATCGCCCGCCACCTGCAACAAGGCCGCCGCAATCCCGCAGGCCAGATAGAACAACAGGTAGCGGACATGGCCCATCTGATCTTCCAGATTGTCGCCAAAAATCCATAAAAACAGCATGTTGCCCGCCAGATGCACCCAGCCGCCATGTAGGAACATATGGCTAATCAACCCAGAATAACCATCGCCCCGCATCAGCCAAGCGGGCACCAGACCCCATGTGTAATAGAACTTCGCCAGTGCAAAATCACTTGGCAGACTGAACCAATAGCCCAGAAACACCGCGATATTCACCGCAATCAGGGCGTAGGTCATATAGGGCACGCGGCCCGAAGGGTTATGATCGCGGATTGGAAACATGGCTTACGGTTTCCGATCTTGCACGCGGCGTCAAGCGGTGACGGGGGCTGTCTGCCCCCCACGCGGATTTGGCAGCTGCCAAACCCGCTCCCCCCGAGGATATTTGCGCACAGAGGATGATCTGAAGGCAGCGGTCAGCCAGAGACTTCCGCCAGCAGTTGCGCATTACCACCCGAAGCCGTGGTGTCGATGCAGACGTGACGCTCCAGCACGACATGGGCCAGATCGGGCATCTCGCCGATCAAGGGCAGGATCGGGCCTTTGCGCGCCGCCAAAGCCTGCGCGCGGGCCTTGCCGCCTGCCGCATCGCCCCACCACAAAGCGCCAGAAAAGCCAGCCAACCGGGTCAGCGCCAAGGGGGCCAATCCAGCCGCCAGCACCGCTTGGCCACCCAAAGCCCGCACCGCATCGGCCTGCGCGCTTGCCGCCAACGCGCCCGGCCCAAGGCACAAAAGCGGTGCGCGCGGGGTGGCCGTCAGGCGGTTGGACTCGCCCGTTGGCCCCGGCAGCACCCGTGCTTGTGCGCTTTGGCTGGCCGCGGGCAGGTTTCGCAACGCCTTTGCGACATCCGCTTCTGGCAGATCGGGGCTGGCAGCGGTTGCCAGCGGGGCCGCCTGCACGGTGAAGCGCAGCAGATATTCCGGCCCGCCCGCCTTTGGCCCGGTGCCGGAAAGCCCCTCACCGCCAAAGGGTTGGCTGCCCACAACTGCGCCAATCTGGTTGCGGTTCACGTATAGATTGCCGACATGCAGCGCATCCGTCACCGCCTGCACGCGGTCATCAATCCTTGTGTGCAACCCAAAGGTCAGCCCGTAGCCGGTGGCGTTCACCGCCTGCACAACGCGGTCAACTTCGCCCGCCTTGAAGGTGGCGATATGCAGCACCGGGCCGAAAATCTCGCGTGGCATGGCTGCGATCCCCGGCACTTTGATCACCGTGGGGGCAATAAACGTGCCCTCTACGGGCGCCTTCATTTCACGCAGCACCCGGCCTTCGGCCCGCGCGGCGGTGACATAATCGCGGATACCGCCTTGCGCTGTCGCATCAATCACCGGGCCGACATCGGTGGCAAGGTCCAGCGGGTCGCCCAAAACCAGCTCGTCCATCGCACCAAACAGCATTTCCTGCACAGTATGCGCCACGTCTTCCTGCACATAGAGGCAGCGCAGGGCCGAGCAGCGCTGCCCTGCCGATTGGAAGCTGGAGGCCAGAATATCGCGCACCGCTTGTTCCGGCAGCGCCGTGCTGTCGACCAGCATCGCGTTCAGCCCGCCGGTTTCCGCGATCAAAGGCGCTGTCGGGTCAACGTTTTCCGCCATCGCGCGGCGGATTTTCAGCGCGGTTTCGGTCGATCCGGTAAACGCCACACCTTTGACCCGCGCATCCGAGGTGATCAGCCCACCCACCGCGCCATCGCCCGGCAGCAGTTGCAAAGCGCTGGCCGGAACCCCGGCCTGCCACAGCAATTCCACCGCCAGTGCTGCGACCAGTGGCGTCTGCGGTGCGGGTTTTGCCAGCACGGCATTGCCAGCAGCCAGTGCCGCGCCAATCTGGCCAGAGAAGATCGCCAGCGGAAAGTTCCAAGGGCTGATGCAAGCGAAAACGCCGCGCGCCGGATGGGTCAACCCGACGCCACCATCGGCATAATAGCGCAGGAAATCCACCGCTTCGCGCAGTTCCGACACCGCATCGGCAAGGGATTTTCCCGCCTCACGCGCCAGCAGCGCAAAGATCGCGCCAAAATTGGCCTCATACAGATCAGCCGCGCGGCGCAACACCGCAGCCCGCGTTTGCGCATCCGCGCCCCAAGGCCGCGCCTGCGCCAAAGCCGTTTGCACATCGGTGCCCGAGGCATTGACGCAGACCCCGACCAGCGCGCCCGTTGCCGGATTGCACACATCCTGCTGTGCGCCGCCCGCAACAGCACCCGCCAGCATCGGCCCCGCGCGGAACTGATGCGCCTCAAAAGGCCCGCGCGCCACTGCAATCGCCGCCAGATCGCCCGCGTCGGTCAGATCCCAACCCTTGGCATTGCGCCGCGCGCCAAACAGCCCCGGCCCGGTCGCAATCGCAGGGCTTGGGATCGGATGCATCGCCTCCATCGCCGTGATCGGGCAAGCGGAGACGGTTTCCGGGGCGACCTCCTCATTCACAATCTGGTTGACGAAGCTGGAGTTCGCACCGTTTTCCAACAGCCGCCTTACGAGATAGGCGAGCAGATCGCGGTGCGCGCCAACCGGGGCATAGATGCGGCAGCGCGTGGCATTGTCGGTCAGCACGATGTCGTGCAACCGCTCGCCCATGCCGTGCAAGCGCTGAAATTCGAACGATTTTTTATCGGTCGCCATATCAAGGATGGCCGCCACCGTATGCGCGTTATGGGTGGCAAATTGCGGGTAAATCCGGTCGGTCATCGCCAGCAACTTGCGGGCATTGGCGATGTAGCTGACATCCGTGGCTTGTTTGCGGGTGAACACTGGGAAGGAAGCCAGCCCCAGAACCTGCGCCCGCTTCACTTCGGCGTCCCAATAGGCGCCCTTGACCAAGCGCACCATGATCTTGCGATCCAAGAGCTGCGACAGCGCATACAGCCAATCAATCACCGCCCCCGCGCGTCGCCCATAGGCCTGCACCACGACGCCAAAACCATCCCAGCCGCGCAGGGCCGGATCGCTGAGAACCGCTTCAATCACCTCCAGCGACAAGGCCAGACGATCGGCTTCCTCGGCGTCGATGTTAAAGCCCAGCCCCGCCGCCTTCGCCAGCCCCGCCAAAGCGCGCACCCGCGGCACCAATTCCTCCATCACGCGGGCGCGCTTGGCGACCTCATAGCGCGGATGCAGCGCCGAAAGTTTCACCGAAATACCGGGATTGGTGCGGATGTCTCCCGTCGTTGCCGCCTTGGCAATCGCGGTGATCGCAGCCGAGTACGACAAATGATAGCGCCGCGCATCGCTTTCAGTACGCGCAGCTTCGCCCAGCATGTCGTAGCTGTAGGTATAGCCCTGCGCCTCTAGATCCTTGGCGCGTTTCATCGCCTTTTCAATGGTTTCGCCCAGAACGAAATTGCGCCCCATCTCTTTCATCGCCCGCGTCACAGCAGAACGGATCACAGGCTCGCCCAGCCGTTTCACCGCAGCTTTCAGATGGCCGACCACCCCCGGTTCGCGCTCATCCAGCACTTTTCCGGTCAGCATCAAGGCCCAGGTCGAGGCATTGACCAGCGACGACGCCGACTTGCCCAAATGCCGCCCCCAATCGCTTGGCGCGATCTTATCCTCAATCAAAGCATCCATGGTTTCGGCATCCGGCACCCGCAACAGCGCTTCGGCCAGACACATCAGAGCAATTCCCTCGTCGGTGGAAAGCCCATATTCGGCAAGGAAAACCTCCATCAGACCCGGCTTGGCGCTGCTGCGGATGCGGCGCACAAAATCCGCGCCCCAAGCTGTGATGCGCGCGCGTTGGGCGGCGTCCATTCCGGCTTCGGCGATCAATTCGGCAATCAGCGCCGCCTCATCGCGCAGAGAATCACGTTCAATCACAGTCCACGCATCGCTCATTGCAGCCCCCTAAAGATTTCGCCCATGATAGCGCAGGTTTGACAGGCTTTTTCCCTCATTATACCCTATAATGCAGCCGAACCGCCGTAAAAGGATCATCGCGCCATGCCAATCGACCGCGCCGAGCTTGACCGTTTCGACCATGCCATCCTGCGCGAACTCAGCATGGATGGACGGATCAGCGCGACGGAGTTGGGCCGCCGGATTGGCCTGTCGAAATCGCCGACCCAAGCCCGGATGAAACGGCTGGAAGATGGCGGCGTGATCACTGGCTACCGCGCCAATCTCGATCCGATCCGTATGGGCCAAGCCCATGTCGCCTTTGTCGAAGTCCGGCTTTCCGACACCCGAGAAGCCGCCTTGCAAGCCTTTAACAAGGCCGTGCTGGCGGTGCCAGAGGTTGAGCAGGCGCATATGATCGCCAGCCGCTTCGATTATCTGCTGAAAGTCCGCACCACCGATATCCAAGATTACCGCCGCGTGCTGGCCGAACGCATCTCGGCCCTGCCACATGTGGCCTCCACCTCGACCTATGTGGCAATGGAAGCGGTGAAAGAATTGTTCTGAAACGATTCCTCATCCAAAATGATACCGGCGGCCAGACTCGAGCTGGCACGGTCGTTCGGCCTGAAGATTTTAAGTATTCCGGTCTGAGTTTTCTTCTGATTTCTGACACATATTACCCGCTACATGTTTGATTTTGGTTGAATAACCTTAGGTTGAAACCTAGGCTCGGCGACAAATTGGATATCCTGTTTGATTGGTTGAATCGTGACCTTGCAAGAAAATAATATCGACCTTCGGTTGTCTGAACCGTTGGTGCGCCAACTCCTTTCTGTAACTCCGCAGTTACGTCGCACTTATATCAACTGCTTTCCGGGTCTTGATCTGCAGCAAGCCAAAATTGATGACATCTTTTACGCGCGCCTGACCGAGCTTCTGAACGGTGATCTTGGCCCGATCATGCGGTTCGACCGGATCTTGATGCGTGACAAGAAGTCAGACAAAGCCATCTCGGTCCGAGCAAGAAAGGCGCTGTTTCAGCACATCGGCGCACCGGAAGACATTGATGCAGAGACCGATGCTCTGACCAGCCTTGTCGAAAACAACGCATTACCGATCGAGGCTCGGCAGTTGGCTTGGCTGCTGCTGCGGCTTGGCTCTGGCGGTCAAACCGCTGCAAAGGTCAATAAAAGCGAAGCCTGCGCGGACGACGCTGCCCCGCTCGAACCCAAACGCCGATCCGACACGGATAGAGCAGAAGATGGTTTTGCCCAAGACGAGACGCAGGATTGGGCAAAGGCTTGCAGCAAGCTGACGCAGCTTTTGCAGCGGTCCACGCAGCCGGATTGTGATCTGGCACAGGCCATGCGGACCGAGGTGGAAACCTTGATGGTCGCCGCAGAACGACACCGGGCCAAATCTCAAGAGCGCAACCGTGCTTTCGAACATTTTGCCAAATTGCGCGCGCGTCTGGACGATTGCCTGACCCAAGATGATTGGGTCAACGTGGCTTGGCCTTTGAGCTTGCCGAGCCAATTTGATCTAACCGCCGTGGATCACCTTATTGCGCAAACCGAACAGGCCACGCGAACGCAAGTGGAAGCCGAACGCGCCGCGATTGACATCAAAGAAGCTGTGGCACGTGCCAATGATCTGGATGACGACAACGCCGAGTTTGAGCGTCTTGCACCTCTACGCAAGACTGTCATTGCGGCGCATCAGGCCGCCAAAACGGCGCGTACCGTCGCCTTGGCTGATCTGACGCAATGGCTTGCAGGTCAAGCCGAACCGCAGCCCACAGCACAAACCATTTTAGAAACGCTTGACGAACCCCAGCCCGAAAACACTGGGGCCCAATATCTTAGCGAAGCTGACCCGATACCGCTCGCAGTCGTCGAGCCCGTCGAGACTTCCGATGTAACAGCCATGCCTGACACCCCCGACGCGGAGCCAGAGCAAAACCTGCCTATGCCCGATGATACCCAATCAGGTTTGCCACCCGAAGCCACAGATGCCTCCGTTGTTGAGGACGACACGGCAGCACTACTGGAATCAACGGCGCAGATTGAAGCACAGTTTGACCTGCAGCCAAGCGGCGAAAAAGCAGATACCCCCGGCATCCTGATCGAGGCCACCACTAAAGAAACCACCCTTGCCTCCGATGGCTGGAGCGGCGGGCCAGATATGGCCACTCTTGTCGCGGATTACCTGAAACGCGGCGAGACGGCTTTTGCCTCAGAACTGGTCAATCTGGCAGATGCCCGCGGCATCGAGGTGCCGATTGCGGGCGTTATCCTGCGCGCCTTGCACGAAAGTCGCATCGCCTTGCGCCCGCATGACAGCGTGAGTGGTCGTTTGACAGGCGCGCTGGATCAGGCGGTGGCAGTTGTTGCATCCCCCGGCGTGGGTCAAGACGAAGAACAAGTCGCCCTTGGCAATCGCCTTGCCGCCGCCGCTTTGCTGCGCCCCGCGCTGTTCGGGTCTTACGACTTTGCCCGTCGGTTGTTGCGTCAGTTGCGACTAACCGGGCCGGAACGGCTTCTGGCGAAAGTCATTGGTGATCTGGGCTATGATGTGCTGTTGACCTTTGATGAAATGTGCAGCCTCAAAGGCAATGTTTCGGCGCAAAGCTTGCCTGCGCTGGCCGCACGTATGGCCGAGATGGGAGAGGTCAACCGCAAGAAAAAGCTGAACTATCAACCCGCGTCGGATTTGCTGCACCGCTTGTTCGAACCGAATGGCGACATCGGACAGGCGTTTGCTGCGGCGATTGCAAATGGCCCGGATGCCATTGCAAAAGTCGAGGCGCTATTGGATCACCTGCCAGCAGAGGCCAGTGAACTGACCGCCTATATTGAAGATCGCGCCAGCAATCTTTTGTCCAGACGAGCTCCGATTGAAGGCAATGCGCTGCGCATGTTGTGCAAGCTTACCGAAGCGGCGGGCGAGTTGCTGCAAGACTGGCTTGCGGCGGCCCAGGCTGAACTTGGCCAAACAGATGATCGTCGCCGTCGCACACTGCAAACCAGCATCGGCCAAGTGCGCAAGGCATCCGAGGCTCTGCTGGCCGAACTGACTTTGCAGCCCGATGAAAGTCTGGCCGGTGCGGTAGAGCTGACGCTGTACCGGGCCGTGCAGGATTTGATCCGCCTCTGCGACGGTCAGGAACCCGATTTGCCCGCGCCGCGCCTTGCCTCTGGTCTGCATGCTGATTTGTTGCGGCTGACGGGCGGTGCGCAACCGCGCCACAATCCGGGCGAGGCCTATTTGCAAGAAACCCGCGACCAGCGTGATGCGCTTTTTGCGGCGTTGCGCCAACCCCACAGCCACGCCCCTGATCTGGCGACGGCTTTTGATACCCGTCTGGCAGATCGGGCCACACTTGCCGCCCATGATATCCTGACTCTGGCAAAACGTGCCCCGCGCTTTACCAAAAGCCTTGATATGCCCGAGGCAGAGATGCGCCTGCGCGAACATATCGAGACCCAGCGCAAGCTTCAGCGGCAAGAGGTTGAAGCCCTCTCCAGTCGTCTGGCGATGCTATGGCATTTGGCAGGCGAGGACCGCGACCAGATTTCGAACGCCATGCAACGGCTGGCGCTGATTGAGGCCGCCCTGCAGGCCGATCCGTTCGAGGCGGATGATGCCGTGACCATTCCGGCATTGAATGGGCTACGCTCGGCTGTCTTACCACCGGATTTCCCCGAACTTGGGCGGGTGTTAGAGCAGTTCAATTCCCTGGTTGAACGGCGCAGCGCCCAGATTGCCGCGGATCAGCGGCGGCGGCTGGAAGAGTTGGCCCGACAAGAAGCCCATCGTCATTCCGCCCGACAACTGCTTGACCGTTTGGCGGATTTCGATCCGGTAACGCTGGATTCGATGATCGGCCAGATTCAGGACGGGCTGCCTTTTGCCGCGATTGAAAGCAAGGCACCTGACGGGTTTGGCCACTTCCATCCCGATTTCGTCACGGCGATGGCCGCGCGCAGCGATCAGCCGACAAAGCTTGTCGAGGCCACCTTGCAGGGCAAGAATCCCCTTGGTTTACCGCCGATGGAGTACGGCCCCAACCAAGTGAAACGCGCGCTGGATCTGATGCGCTTTTGGAGCAGTTTCAACATGGCCATGCGGTCAGGCAACGCTGATCAGCTGCGCGGGCCGCTTTTGACCCTGCTGGGCAGTTTGGGTTTTGTGCGCAGCAAGCTGGAAAATGGGGCGCAGCTGATCCGCAACAGGTTGCACCGCTTTACCCTCAGCGCCAGCCTGCAGTTGGGGCGCGAGCAATTCCTGCCGCCGATCTATGGCAGCGAAGCGCGCGGGCTTTACAACATCCTGATCGCCGAGGAAGGTCTGCGGGACAAAGAATTGGCCGCCCACCTTGGAACGATGGGCCGTGACCAGCCAAGTTTCCTGATCGTTCTGGGACGGCTTGACCGCCGCCGCCGAGAAAGCCTTGCGCATGAATTGCGGCTTGAGCGACAGGCGGCGGTGTTGCTGGACGAAAGCCTGATGGTGCATATCGCCTTAGGCGACGGCGACCCGCTTGAGACGCTTTTCGCCTGCGGTTTGCCGTTTGGTTATGTCCAGCCCTATACCACCAACCCCCGCTCCATCCCGCCCGAGATGTTTTTTGGCCGCAAGGATGAGATTCAAAAGATCATGGCACGGCAGAATGGCGGCTGTCTGGTCTATGGCGGTCGCCAACTTGGCAAATCCGCGCTGTTGAACCATGTGAAACGCTTGATCGAAGACCAGCAGGACGGTAACAGGCGGGCGATTTATTTGGACATCAAGCAGATCGGCGGCCGTGGCGTGCCGGCAGATCGCATCTGGCGCGCCTTGGCCGATGAGCTGGCGCAGGCCGATATTCTGGATCTTAAAGATTACACGGCCGAAAGCTTTCGCACTGAGGTGCGCCGCTGGATCATGGCAAAACCTGATCGCCAGTTGCTTGTGATGCTGGACGAGGCGGACAACTTCCTTGCCGCCGAGGCGCGCCATGGCAGCTATGCCAATCTTCAGGTGCTCAAGGATCTGATGGAAACGCTGCACTGGAATTTCAAGGTCGTTTTCGCTGGGCTGCATAACGTGCGTCGGATGTCGAAGGCAGTGAACTCACCATTGCCGCACCTTGGTCAGCCGATCTGCGTCGGCCCGTTGGACAGCAATGCAGACAATCTGGCCGAGGCGCGGCGCCTTGTGACCGCCCCGATGCGCGCGGCGGGGTATGATTACGCCGACCCCAACCTAGCCTATGCGATCCTCGCGCGGGTCAACTATTATCCCTCGCTGGTGCAGGTGTTTTGCCAAACCGTCGTTGAAAATGCCGGCAAAGTGCGACGGGCGGTGGGATCAGGCCCCTACTGGAAGCTTGGCAATATGGAGTTGTTCGAAGGGGCCATCGGACGCACCATCAACGAAGAAATCCAGAAACGCTTTCAGGTTACGCTTGAACTTGACTGGCGTTACGAAGCCATAGCCAAGGTGATCGCACTTTTGGGCATCGAGGGGCCAGAGGGCAATACGCGCATTCTTAGGTCGGGTCTGCCTGCTGCAGAAATCCAAGCGATGGTCTCCGAGTTCTGGCCACAGCATATCCCACCGCTGGCGCTGCATGATTTCCGGGTGTTGCTGGAAGAGATGATGGATCTTGGCGTGTTGAGCCAGCCAAGCGAAGGTCTTTTTGTCTTGCGCAACGCGCAAGTGGCGCAGCTACTTGGCACCCGCGAAGAACTGGTAGAGGCCTTGCTGATCGCGATGGAGCGCGAAGAGCAGGTCGATTACGACGCTTCAACCTTCCACAGCCCCTATGGCGCAAGCGCGCCCGACGATTGCGCGCCCCTGACAGACGGACAACTGGATTCGCTGCTGGATGACAGGGGCAACCGTGGCACCGTTGGATTGATCGTCGTTCACAAGACTTTATGGGGCTCGCATAACCTAAATGGTCTGAAAGATCTGATCGAAGCGCGCTCTGACCCGGCTCGACCTTTGTCGGTCGCTTTGGTTGCGGCCCAAGCAAAGGCAATTCGTTCCCAAATTGATGCCCGTTTGGATCACCCACATGAACGGCGTGTCTTGCTGATTGAGGGAGAGTGGGATGCCAAGGCAGCGCAGTTTCTGGCTGAACATGCCCGTGTGAAAGACGGCGTGTTCCGGCCAATCTGGCTTGTACCGCCCGCCTGGCTGATCGAGGCCCATCGCAACCGCGACCTGCCGACATACACTCAGCCTCACTGTGCGCAGCCTTGGACCTCGGCCATGCTGCGGCATTGGCTGGACACACATGGGCTTATTCGCTTCGATCAGCCCGATCTGCGCGAAGCCTTGCTGATGGCGACCGGTGGTCTGCCAGCACGGTTGCGTGCCCTCCTGCCGGTCTTGCGCGATCCGCCCACGCATTTGCCTGCCGACTTGTCCAACACGATCCGCGCATGGCAGCCCGCGCAAGGCCGTGATGGTCTGCACCCTGATCTCGCGGCCTTTGGCTTTACACCGGGCGAGGCCGCCCGATTGAACGATTTGGCTTTGGAGTTGATGACATCAAAAGACGGCACGGCGGATGCAACTCTTTTGAGCAACGGCAAGGCAGATGACCTGATCGCCTCTGCTTGCGCCTTGGGCCTTTTGTATCAACGGCATGATCGCATTACGCTGTCACCGCTGGGAAGGCTGATGATACGGTGAAACTCGCCGAAGCTTGGAGTTTGCGCTGCGGCGGTCAGTTTCTTGATGAGGTCGCCGAGGCGCTGTATGACGGCGGGGCTTGGATCAGGCCGGATTGCTCATTTCCACTGGGCTTGAACGAAGCGATTGCTGACCGCTTAAGAGCCGAACGATGGCAAGTTGATCAGCTGGCTATCTCTGCCAAGGATCCCACGCCGGTCGCTGTTGTCGCGTCACATTTTGACGTTCTGCCCACCCGCTTGGCTTTGGCAAACCAAACGCTTGCGCAGCATGGCGTGGTGCTGGATTTGCGAGACCTGCCTGCGGAACAGGTGGAAGCATGGTCCAGCTTTGTCGCAAGCTATGCCCAAACCCGCAGGGCGGAAGCCACCGGGATCAGCCTTTTGGTCATCGCAGATACCCCGCCACCACCGGATATCCGCCCCGTGCATTGGCATGGCCGCATCCGTCGCGCCGACGCGGGCCTTTGGGCCGAGGTCCATGCGCTGAACGAGCGGGCCGAGCCGTTGGGCGATCTGACCCATGCCATCGCGGTAGAGCTTTTGGGGTGGCGGCTGGATCTGGCCGAAGTGTTCATGCGGGCCGGTTTGCAAGATGTGCTGAACCCGCTGGGCTGGTTGGAACGCCGCGAGGAAGTCGCCCAGACGGGGGCCATATTTTTCAATGGCCGGGCTTTTGAATGTCCGATCTTGCTGATGCGGAATGGGCATAGGGAAACCTTGAACAATCGGCTCTGGCGCGCGCATCTTGCGGCGATCTTCCCTTGGATCGAGGAACAGCGTCAGCTTGTTCTGGATCAGTATGAGTCCCTGCTCGTCGTGTCCGACAAGCACCGGGAAACCCTAAAAGTGTATGAGGTCCGGGAACTGGAAATCTCGGATATTGCGCGGCAACTCAAGGCCTTGAACGTTGTCCCACGCGAAGTACAAGATAGCTATTTTGCAATGGGCCGCATCCGCAAGGCGCTTGCCCATCGCAAACCCGCCGAGGCGCATGACCTAAAACTAGCGCTTCAGGCGGTTCTGCCATGATCCGCAGCTCCTCAGCCCTCCACCGCTTGCCAAGCCTGCGCGGTGCCAACCGGGTCCTCGGCCACCACATGTTGAATACGCGGGTCTTTGGCACGGGCGTCCTCCAACAGGCCCAGACGACGCAGCACATAAAACAACATCGCTTTGCGCACAGGCAAAACCGCCCGCCCGTCCGTCATACCAAAATCACGGGCAACCACCGCCTGTTGCGCCGCCGACAGGCCCGGATGCGGGATGATCGTCAGATCGTGAACCTCGTGCCACATCAGATCTTGCGCACCCGTCCGCCCGACAGCGCCTTGCGGGCCAACGTCAAGCATGCGCGGCAAAAGGTAATCCTTGAACCGCTGGCTGTCATGGCACCAGGCCCGCACATGCCAGCGAAAACTGTCGTGGCCAAACGCATGCGGCGAGATGGTGCGCCATACGGGGTCGGGACGCGCCGCGTTCATCGACTGATAGCGCACTTGGATCGAACACCCCGCGCGCAATGCGGCCAAAACCGCGCGCAGAACCGCGCCATCCACCGCCCGACGCGGCGTCAAAGCCACCTCCGCTTCGGGCGGCGTCATCAACCAGCTTTCTCCCTTGGCCAACAGCCCTTCGGCCAGTTGCCGCAGTTGGACCAGGTAGGTGTCGGGGTCAGGCCGCAGAAAGACCGGGGTGAACCCGTCCGCCGCCACATACCGCCGCGCACTTTTGTCATAGCGCGCGTTTTCCGGGGCAAGCTCTTGATATTGCGTCAGGTCTTTGGACGCCTGTGGCACCGAGACGCCAAAGCGCTCGATGATATCAGACCTGTTCACCCCACCCTCCCAGAACAGCCGGAATTCGATGAATTCCATCCGCTGTTCGACACCCCACTTCAAAGCTGCATCAGACATTTCCCACCATACGTATATTTTATATATGGACAGATTTTATCTGCCTGTATATTTAATATACTCATAGATCCGAATCGTCAACCGCGCCGTTGCCCACATTTCAAGTTGCATAAGGAGTCCTCCCAATGACCAGCGCCCAACCCCTGCCCGCTTTCAACGATCCCCTGTCACAGACGCTAAGCCAGATCGCTGATGAATGCCTTGCCGCGATGGAGAAGATCGCCAACAGCGCCGAAGACCAGTTTGGACGCGGGGCTGCGCAAGCGAATGTGGTCATAGGCGGCGGCAATGCCTTCAACAACCCGGAAGTCGGCCGCAACCTGCGCCAAATTCAAGATAAAGAGCAACGCGCCGCCTATGCCCTTAAGGAAGAGCCGCTGGTAGCCCGGGTCAAAGTGCAGACCGCCAGCGGCGAAGAGCTGGTGTATTACTTTGGACGGAATTATTCGGTCGCCGTGCCGGGCATCAAGATGGCGGGCTACACTTCGGATGCACCAGTGGCACGGCTTGCATCCCTGCCGGTTGGCGACACTTTCCGGTTGCCGGGCGGCCAAGAAGTTGAGGTCATCGAAACCGGAAGCTACCAGCCCCGCCGCGTGGCCGGGGCTTGGGATGGGGTAGACAACTCGATCCGGCATGTCCTTTTTGACAAGCTTGACCTGCACTCCTTGCAGGCGACGCGCACGGGGGGACTGCTGTCGACCACCACGCTGGGGGATCCCTTTGCTGCCTATGACCAACAGGTCGTCTGGACCGCGCCACAACGCAAAAGGCTGCAAGGCACGGGCTTGCGCAACCAAGAGGTGATGAACAAGGTGCAGGATGAGATTTTCCGCCTGCCGCTCAGCCGTCAGATCATGATGGAAGGCCCGCCCGGCACCGGCAAAACCTCGACCCTGATCAAGCGTTTGGCGCAAAAGCTGTCGCTTACTCAGGAAAGTTCGGATGACTGGCGGCTGATCAACGAAAACACGCTGGCCGGCGAGCATCATGAAAGCTGGATCATGTTCTCGCCGACCGAACTGTTGGAGCATTACCTGCGCGAGGCCTTCAACCGTGACAATGTTCCGGCACCGCAAAACCGCATCCAGACCTGGGCCGGGTATCGCAACACGCTGGCGACGCGGGTTTTGAACCTGCTGCGCAGCGGTTCGCGCAAGACCGGCTTTCAGCGCGAAGAGACCGCACAATTCCTTTCGGATCGGGCTTTGGCGGATCAGCCGGGCCTGCACCGCACCTTTGACCAGTTTCAACGTGAGATGTATCGGGCCGAGTTGGACACCGCACTGGCCACCCTGTCGGACAGCAGAGAGGCTGGCCTGCAAGACATCGCCCGTCGCATCGTCAACCGCCTGTCTGCGGGGGCCTCGGTGTTGTCGATTTATGTCGCCGTTGATGCTCTGGCAGAGGATCTGCGGGCTTGGGTGTTGGGCGCGCGCGAAACCCTGACCGCAGATGTCACCCGGCGCATCGACGTTCTGGCCCGCCGCCGCGCTGCCGACATTGGTGCATTGCAGCAGATCGTGGCGCGCATGAATGCCCCGGATGGCGATGAGGATGAGCCCGATGACGAAGACGACGGGCTTGAAGCCGAAGCCCCCGCCACCTCAACCGGCGAACAGCTGCGGCGGGCTTTGCGCGGCGCGATCCGGGCGATGGCCATGTCGCGCTGGAACAAGCGGGCGGTGGCGCGCAATTCGATCTATCGTCCCGTCATCGATTGGCTTGGCGAAGGCGCGGTGGCTGATGGCGATCTTCTGGCGATGGGGCGCATCTATGCGCTGATTTCGGCGGTGGGCCGCGTCAATCTTGTGACAAGAAACTACTTCAGCAAACTGCCGAATCGCTATCGCGCTTTCCGCCGTGCAGCACCAGCCACGTGGTTCCTGCCCCGCGCCGCCGAGGCCATCAAGCTGACCTATGACGAGCTTGACCTGTTGGTCGCGATCCATCTGGAAGCCGCGCAAGAACTGATGTCGTCTCAGCAAGTGCGGGGTAATCTGGGTCAAGGCAACTTGCAGGTGCTGGCCCCCTTGTTGGCCGAATTCCGCAATCAGGTTGTGGTGGACGAAGCCACCGACTTTACCCCCTTGCAACTGCGCGCAATGGCAAGCCTTGCCACCCCCGGCATCCGGTCATTCTTTGCCTGCGGCGATTTCAATCAGCGTCTGGCCACGCATGGCGTGGCGGATCGGGCAGATATGGAATGGGCGGTGCCGGGGCTGGATTTCCGCACCGTGACGCGGGCCTATCGCCAATCGGCAGAGCTGCGCAGCTTTGCCGACCGGGTGATCGAGCTGGCGGGCGGCGCGTTGCATCAAACCCTGATCGAGGCGGAGCGTGGCAGCGAAGGTCATGCCCCTACGGCGTTTTTTGGCCCCGATGGTCTTTCGCAAAGCCGTTGGATCGCCCAGCGCATCGAGGAAATCTCTGAAATGTTGGCCGATCTTCCCTCGGTCGCGGTTTTTGTCCCGGACGAGGCGCAGGTGGTGCCGGTGGCCGCAGAATTGCGCGCGGCTTTGGCCGATACCAACATCGAGGTGATGCCGTGCCCAGGGGGCCAAGTGCTTGGGCGCGAACAGAATGTTCGGGTATTCGCGGTTCAGCACATCAAGGGGCTAGAGTTTGAAGCAGCGTTCTTCCACTCGGTGCAGAATCTCGCACAAGACCACCCCGGACTGTTCGACAAGTTCCTCTATGTCGGTGCCACGCGGGCGGCGACCTTTTTGGGACTAGCCGCGACCGAGCCTGTGCCGAGCGTCCTGCGCGAAGCCGCGCGAGGTCTGAGCGATCACTGGTCTTTGTAAAACGGACTGATTGGTTTGGAGGGCCGAATGATCGACAATGTCTTGCAAGATCTGCTCCAACACGCCGGGGTATCTGCCCCGGACCAAAGACTGTTGCACGCTTATGCGGTCTCAGACGCGCAGTTTGCAGCTATGCAATCTGCCTTGCACGCCGTCTTGCCAACACGAAAGCGGCAACGGGCGGTTGCAGCAGTTTACGTGCTTTGGGCCGCCGAACGCATCAGACGACACTACGATGGCCGAGGTCTCAGCTGGGACTTCATCAACGCTTCGATACCGGACATCTTCGTAGGCACGACCAGCGCGGGCTTCGTGCGCCTGGGCCTTGAACACTGGCAACGCCCGCTGCGCAGGGGCTTGGGTGGCACCCGACTTTTCATGTACACGCTTTTGGCAGAAGGCGGCATACCGACAGCTGTGCTTGAAGGCAGCCGCCTGCATACCCAAGTTCTGCGCCAGATGATCGACGAGATCGGCAGTCGCGGCGGGGTTGCGGCCCTTGGTTATGAGACGGCCTTTGAAATTGCCAAGCAAAAGATGCGGTATTTGCCGCACCTGTTGCAGAACAACGATTCCATAGCCCTTTTCCTCGATCTGGCTCAGGCGATTTTCAATCTGCGCGAGGCACTGCCTCTAGGCCTGCCAGCCGATCGGATCGAGGATTGGCTTGATCGCGAAAGGCCCGATTGGCAGCGCGATTTACCACTTCGCCTGACCCCGCAGATTATCGACAACATCATCCGCCCCAGCTTGGCCGCCGCCCGTGTCAAGGAACGGCCCAATGCGTGCTTGGCGCGACGCGAGATCCATCTTTGGGGCGAAGGTCGGGCTCAAACGGTAGCTGTGCTTGCGGCACAAGCCAGCTTGCCGCTTGCTGCCCTTCCCAGTGCCGACAACACGTTGCTGCGCCTTGTACCCCGCTTTGCCGCCCGCCGCCCGCCCGCCTATCGCGTCCTGCGCTCAGCCGAGGCCCCGAACCACGAGATCACCCGGATCGGCAGCACGGCCCCCGAAGTGGTACCTTTGGGCCTGTTCGATGCGCTTGAATTCGATGTGATGGCCGATAGCCAAAGCCTTGGCGTCTGGGCCGCACTTGCTGCGCTGCCAGCCCCGTCCGACGCGCTCAGTCTGTGGGCCGGAACCGAATCCGTCGGGGATGTGCTGCACTTGCGACCGCTTTCAGGCGGTAAAACGCGGGCCGAGTCGATCTGGCTGGCAGCGCCGAAAGCGGAGAACCCTGAGGTCACTGAGGGGCTGATCATCACCAACCGGCTGGAGCTCGACCAAACCAGCCTGATCGAGCTGCGCGGCCAAGGGCTTTTGCATCTGGGCGACCAAAAGCTGCGCATTGCCACCGGGGCCGACAACGACAGTGAAGCGGCGGCGTTGTTCTTCTTTGGCAAAACCCTGCCAACATGGCGCTTGTCGGGCGAGGAACCCATCCATATCGGCCGCCCCATCGCCTATGGCCAACGCGGGGATGGCGCACTCATCCCCGTGCCGCAGACGCAACTGCGGCAAACCATCCGGTCCGGCAGCCTCTACGGCGCGCAATTCTATGAATGGTGGGCAGACGAGGAACGTCTGAGCCTCGCCCGAACCATAAACCTTCCTGCCGATATGAAGATCGACTTTCAGGAACTGGCCGATGGCAGTCTTGCGCTTTTGGTCAACGGTCTGCCGGATGGCATCCTTCTCGATCTTGAGGCTGGCGGGATATCGGCCCACGGCCTCAGTAACGGCGGCAACTTGTCCCTGCCGCCCCGCGCGCCCAGCACCGCTTTTGTCACGCTGACCCTGACCGAGATTGCCAGCGGCAGACGGCTTGGCCTAAGCGCGCCCTGGCCCTCAAGGCAGCCGCACTTCATCCAGAACAATACGGTACTGCCCTCGCGCGATCTGGATATGTCTTTTGACCAACTGGCGGGGCTCAGCTATCTGGCCCCCGGATCGCGGTGCAAAATGACCATCGAGCTTGACGGCGGACGCAGCTTTGAGGTCCGGGTTTCAGGCATGGCGCCGATGATCCGGCAAGAGGCCCTGCTCCGCCGGCTTTTGGCGCAGGGCTCTGCGGATTCCGGGGTCACGCTGTCGCTGCACAATTCCAGCGGCCAGACCGGGCGGATCAATCTGCGCCGGTATCACGGGCAAATGGCCATACAGCGCGATGACCTGACCTTGGGACTGGCTGCCGACTTGCCACGGGGTGGCATGTATCAACCCGTGCAACACCCCGGCGAGGCCGAATTGCACCTGCTGAATACCAAGACAGCAGAGGTCGTGGACCTCACACTCACCCTTGGCGACACCGCCATGGATTTGCGCAGTACCACGGGCATAGAAAGCGGGCTTTGGCTGGTGCAAGGCCGTTTTGATGGGTTGCAACAGCGCCCTGTTGCTTGGGTTGCGACTTTGCACGACCTTGCTATGCCGCCGGTCCGCCGCACCTCACGCGAGGGGCGGATCGCCAGCTATCGGGCCGAGTTTACCCAGCAAGGCCGCACAGGCGGCGCAGCGGGGCAATGGACGCAGCTTTTGCAGCTGATCCAAGCCAGCCGTGATGGCGGCGACCCGGCAATGCTGGACCAGTTTCATGCCTTGGCTGAAAGCCCGCCCGCCTTGGCCAGCATGGTGTTCACCCTACCCTCTGCCGAAGTTCAGTCGCTTTTTGGGCTGGACGGGCACTGGAACGTGTTCTGGCCCGCGTTTCCGGTCGCCCATCTTGTCGCCGCGGCCCGCAGGGCCCTGCAAGACACCATCGCCAGTCTAAACAGTGTCGGCATGACGACAGACGAGTCCGAGGCTTTAGCGCGCAGTGGCGTGATTGATCGTCTGGCTTTGATCCGCAGCCTGCGGCCCGATCTTCAGGGCCATGTTGCGCTGATCCTGATCGAGCTGGAATTGTTTGGCTTTGTGGGGCGTGACGCGCGGTTTGGCGGGCTCTTGCTGCCAAAGCCACAGACAGCGCTGGACGAGGCGATCCAGATCATAGCCCGCTCGGATCCCAATTTGTTGCGCGGCCTGAAAGGGCTTGCCCCGAAACATCTGTCGATGCCCGCCCGAGAGTTTCAGGCCACGGTCCAGCTGACCATCGGCGCGGTGCTGGCCTCGGCCGAAGTGGCGAAAGGCCTGCGCGATGCTTTTGACCACTCAGAACTTTTGGAAGCCGCGCTCATCGAAACCGCCATGCCTGATCTTTTCAGCCGCGCCCTGCTTCCCGCGATGCTGATCGCGCACACCTACCCAAGGAGCTGACATGCTGACATCAAATCTAGGCGCCACGATGACCCGCATCGCCGAGCAATCAGCCGAAGCGATCGGCGATTTCCTGCGGTCAAACAGTCCGGCGCTGAACCGCCACATTCAGCGCGCGCTTTCAGCCCCCGCAGGACAACCGGGCAGCCTGATGGCCGATCCGGTGATCGAAGTGGCACAAGATTGGGCACTGGCAGACCGCAACTTTGATGATTTGGCCGGGGGTCTGCTTGATCCGCGTCTGGTGACAGCGCTGGATCAGGCCAAGTCCGAGCGGATGCCACGTGACCGCAAGCCCTACCTTCATCAGATCCGCGCATGGGAGGCCGCAGCTCAAGGCCACTCCGTTTTGGTGTCATCGGGCACAGGGTCGGGTAAAACCGAATGCTTCATGATCCCGATCCTGAACGACATTCTGCAAAACCCCGCGCCATCAGGCGGCATTCGCGCCATCATCGTCTACCCGCTGAATGCGCTGATCCAAAGCCAGCGCGATCGGCTATCCGCTTGGGTCGAGGGGCTGGGGGGATCAGTAACCTATGCGCTCTACAACGGTGACACGCCGCACAAGCCAGATGGCACGCTTGCTGCAGTCGGTGAGATTTTGGACCGCAAATCTTTGCGCCAAAAGCCGCCCTCAATCCTTGTGACCAACATCACCATGCTGGAATACATGCTGTTGCGCGCTGAAGATCAGGACATCCTGCAAAGGTCGCAAGGCATGTTGCGCTGGATCGTGCTGGACGAAGCCCATAGCTATGTCGGCGCGCAGGCCTCGGAAATGGCGATGCTGTTGCGTCGGGTGCGCGGGGCCTTTGGCGTGGCACCCGATGCCGTGCGCCTGATGGCGACTTCGGCGACGATTGAGGATGACACCGGCACCCGGCTGAACGAATTTGTGCAGGGCCTGTCAGGTGTCGATGCCAACCGTGTCACCGTGATCAAGGGCGAAGCTGTCGAGGTGGACCTGCCCGAACCGGGCAAGGATACCGCGCTAGAGCCTTCCACCCTTCGGGCGCTGCATGACGACGAAGCCCGCTGGCAGGCACTGGCACCGCATCCGCGCGTTCAAAGCCTGCGCAGCCGATTGAAATCCGGGCTAACCCTTGGTGAAATCGCCTTGCACGCCTTTGGCCGCGCGGATGCCCGGGATGAGGCTGAAACGCTGCTTGATCTGGTCGCCCAAGCCCGGCCCACTCCGTCAAGCCTGCCGCTTTTGCGCTGGCGCGGCCATCTGTTCCTGCGCGCCTTGGGCGGAGCATGGGCCTGTCTTGATCCGGCCTGCCCCCATGCGGCAAACGCATTGCGCGATGCGGCGGATTGGCCCTTTGGTCAGGTGCATTTCACCTTGCGGGAACGCTGCTCTTGTGGCGCGCCTTGCATGGAAGTGGCGATATGTGACGACTGCGGCACGCCCTATCTGAAAGCCCAGCAGGAATTCGGCGCGCATCACCACTTGATCCTGCCACAAGCTGGGGCAGAAGATGACTTTGCCACCGATGTTGAACCCGACGACTCTGCTGCGGGTGAAGCTCCGGCGGGACCAGCAGTGCGCGCCGAGCTATGGGTTACAACCGCACAAGCCGCAGGCCGCCCCTGCCACCTTAACCCCGAAACGCTGGATATCATCTCAAACCAGACCGAGGCTCCGGCAGACCATCTGTCTTTGCGGGTGATTGATGCACAACCGATCTGCGCCTGCAATGAAACCCGCACCGAAAGCCGCTTCAAATACCTGCGCTTCAGCCCCGCCTATCTGATGGGGCACAACATGCAAACCATGATCGAAGCCTTCAGCCGCCCCGACGATGACCCCATCCGCAAACCGATGTCCGGGCGCGGCGCGATCAGTTTTACCGACAGTCGTCAGGGCGTGGCACGTCTGGCCGCCAAGATGCAGGCCGAAGCCGAACGCAACCTGACCCGCGCCTTCTTGTATCACGAAACGCAAATGGCCCTCGACGGCGCAGAAGGGGGCGCGGCCGATGAAATCGCCAAACTGGAACAGGCGCTAGACGCCCTGCGTCTGGCCGGGATGGAGCCTCCTGCTGTCATGGTCGACCGGCTCGCCACATTAAAATCCGCACAAACCGCCGTGCCCGGCGTCAAATGGGAAAGTGCCGTGGCTGATCTGGCAGGGCACCCCGAACTTGGCCTTTTTGTCAGCGAAGTCTGGAAAGACCGCGGCGATGAATTCACCACCCACACCGAACCCTTGGCGCGTGTGCTTTTGATGCGCGAGATCATGCGCCGCCCGGTCCGGCAAAACAACGCCGAAACCATGGGGCTTGCGCGTCTGGTCTTTCCCGCACTGGAACGCGCGGTGATGCAAAACCCGCTGCCAGCGGCGCTGCAAGGGCGCGGCGTTGATCAGGCCGACTATCTGGGTCTTGTCCTTTCCGCCATTGATCTGTTTTTCCGCGAGAAAATGGCCGTGGCGTTAGAGCCTGAACGCCACATGCGGTGGATCGCGCCGAAATGGGGCCGCTTGTCGAAAGCCTGTTCCAATGACGTTTCCGCCGAAGATCGGCTAGATTCGGTGCCCTTCCCCACTGCTTTGGTCAAAGAAGGTCAGCGGATGCACCGCGTTGCGCTCAATGCTTTGGCATTGACTGGCGGTTCACGCCGGATCGAGGCCGATCTGGAAGAAGCCGACGCCCTGCTGCGGCAAGTCTATCGCCTGATCGTCACCCATGCCTGCAAGGTCTGGAGCGCGCATGCCGCAGCGCTTGACTTTACCAAGGCCGAACTGCGGCCCTACCGCGAGGCGTGGTTCTGCCCGGTATCGCGCCGGGTGTTTGCCTATGCGATCAAAGGCTGCAGCCCGCTGGACAGCACGCGTCCGATGACCAGGCTGGCCTTTCCCGCAGCCGCTCTTGCGCAGCGTGGCGGGTTGACCGGGGATGAGCGGGTCACACTCGCCGATTGGCTGGCCACTGATCCCGCAATCGCCGCGCTGCGCGAGGCTGGCATATGGACCGGCCTGCACAACCGCGCGGTGCTTTACAGCCCCTATATGCGGGCACAAGAGCACTCTGCCCAACTGCCGCGCAGCCAGTTGAAGGATTACGAGACCGATTTCAACAACGGCAAGATCAACCTTCTTGCCTGCTCGACCACGATGGAAATGGGGGTTGATCTGTCGAACATCGGCTTGGTGGTGAACTCTAACGTGCCGCCATCGGTGTCAAATTACCGCCAGCGCGTCGGACGTGCCGGGCGGCGGCGCGAGCCTTGGGCCTTTGGCGTCACGTGGTGCCGCGACATGCCACTCGACAATAAAGTGTTCGAAGAACCGCGTCGTCTGCTGCACGGACGCATGGCTGCCCCCCGCGTCACCTTGAACTCGGCGATCCTGATGGGGCGCCATGTGAACGCCGCAGCCCTTGCAGGGTGGCTGCGAAAACACGGTGGCATGCGGGTGACAGACCACATCGGCCCGTTCTTTGGCATGGATGCCGACGGGAAAGCGGTAGCGGGTGCAAGCGTAGACCGCTTCCTTGCCGCCCTGACAGGCGCTGACGCGGCCACGCTGTTGCCAGATGCAGCCGCCTTGCTGCAAGGCTCTTGTCTGGAAGGGCGCGCACCGATTGATCTGGCACGCGATGTTGCCGCCGCCATGAACCGCATCGCAGACAGCTGGCGGGCCGAATACAAATCCCTGATCCAGCGCGGCATGGCCTCCGGTGAAAAGGATGTCAGCAAAGCCCTTGCGGCGCGCGCAGCCAGCATGCACGGGGCGTTCCTGTTGTCTGAACTGTCCAAAGAAGGCTTCACCCCAGCCTACGGCTTCCCGTCCGATGTGGTGACGTTCGACTATGTCGGATCGGGCAAATCCGCCGCCAACCACAATGGCCGCGACGAGCTGGCGGGCCGGGGCGGCGCAAGCCGCACGCTGGACGTGGCCTTGCGCGAATATGCGCCGGGCGCTGACATCGTTATCAACAGCCTCGTCTACACCAGCGAAGGCATTCGCCCCGCCTGGAGCGCGCGGGCCAATGCCAGCCACCTTGAAGACCTGCGCCAGCTTTACAAATGCGCAAGCTGCGGCAAACCGCATCTGGAACGCAGCCTGCCCGATACCTGCACCTGCGGCGCGGCGATCCAAATGGTCGAGGTGCGCAAGACGCTTCGGCCTGTGGGCTTTGTCGGGCGATCTGAACCCCATATCGGCTACGAGCTTTTGCGCAGCAGCGCCTTCCAGATGCCCGAAATCTCGGCAGACGATGTTATTTTGACCGAGATTCAGGGCGATCCTGCGTTCCGCCAGCGGGCGACCGCAAAAGGGCAAGTGATCACTCTGGGGTCGGGTAAGGCCGACGCGGGCTATGCGATCTGCCTTGTTTGCGGGCGGGCCGCAGCTGAAGACGCCCTGAATGGCGCGGGGCTTGGCCCTGTTCCAGCTGCGATGATCGGTCACCGACCACTGGTAACCGGGCCAAAAGACACGGTGGTGTCGGGCCGCTGCATCGGCGGGGATGGCACAAGCCGCATGCAACGACACGTCCATCTGACCCATGATCGCACCACCGATGTGTTTGAGCTGCAAATGCCGCAAGGCATCTCGCAAGGGACGGCCTTTGCGCTGGCAGCCGGATTGCGCGAAAGCTTGGCGCTCTGGCTTGGTGTGGAAACCAATGAGCTGGGGATCGCCACCGGCACCTCCAAAGGGGCCGATCAGTCACGCCGCGTTTCGGCCTATCTCTACGACCGAGCGGCAGGCGGCGCAGGTCTTGCCTTGCGTCTGGGAGAGCAGGGCCGACTTGCCACCCTGATCCCCGATGTTGTCGATCAGTTGACCTGCCCCGAGGGGTGTTCTCATGGCTGCCCAGCCTGCATCCTGCGTCCAGACATGAATATGTCGCAGGTGTCACCTGACCGCATCGCCGGATTGGCCTTGGCGCTGCGGCTGCGCAATGTCTTGCGACTGGATCCGCGACAGCAGGTCTTCGGGCCCGAAAGTGTCGCCGCAAGCATGCCGTTGTTTGATCTGATCAGTCATCATATCTCGCAGAAAACCGCCCATTCCGTGACGATCTTCGCGCGCGACAACCCCCGTGATTGGGCGCTTTCGGAATGGCCCGTCTTGGCAGCCTTGCCGATGTGGCGCCAACAGGTTCCGGTCGAGATCGTCTTTTCAACCGATGCCTTGCAAGATCAAAGCATGGATATTTCAACCCGGCTGCATCTGATGCGTGTGGCGACCGAACAAGGCTTGGCACACACCTCAAAACTGCCGCAACCGCGGCTTATGCCGATCTTGGCCATCATCAAAACCGCGCAGGGATATACCGGGGTCGCCGCCGCCGCGCAGGCCGAGGCGCATCCCGATGCGGCTTGGGGCCGCGGCGAGACCGATCTTCTGGTGACAGGCCCGATGGAGGCACTTCCCGATTGGTCTTATCTCCCCGCGATCGAGATCTTGCCAAAAACCGAACCGGGCACCTCGGCCTACACTGTGATGGGCACCCGGATGAACGTCGCCCTGCCTGCATTTGGCAAATCATTCTGGGCAATGGTGGCAAAGGACGCGCCCGCGCTCTATGCGCTTTTGAAAGAAGATGGGGTTGCCGAGGTGCGCTACGACGACCGCTATGTGATAAAGCCAATCCATTTCCAGCTTTTGCGCGAGATCGTGCTTGGCTTGCCCTCGCAGGGCGAAACAGCGGTTTTCCGACTGTTCACCATGCAAATGCCGCCCAGTGACCCACCGCGCGCCCTCGATCACAATCTGGCCTGCGATCAGGACCGAGTAGCACTTTTCGACCAGCTGTTCCCCGGAGACAGGCTGTCGATCCGGCCCAAGTCCGAGACTGAACACCCGCGCCGCCTGACGCTGACCACCCGCTCGGGCAAAAAGGTGATGATCTACTTTGAACAGGGCATGGACCTTTGGCGACTGACGCAAAAAGCTGGGACGAACAACGGGCGCGATATGCCCCGGCTGGTCACCGAGATGGAGCGTTCGGGGCTTAGTCTTGAAGCCCGCACGTCCAGTAGCCCCACGCTATTCTTGTGCCGTATATGACCAACATCACAGCACTTAACCCAAAACAAGCAAGCCTCCCCTGCCATGGCCGGGCGGCAAAGCGCGAATTGGACGCCGCTGCGCATATCCCTTCCAGGCCGATCACTGGAAATCCGGAACTTCTGCGAATAGCGTTGTCCAACAGACATTCAGGAACAAATCATGCAACCTAACTATATTGAAATCGCAAAGCTTTTCTCCAACGATGAGCGGTTCACGGTTCCGCTCTTCCAACGCCCCTATGTCTGGACCCGCGATGATCAGTGGCAGCCGCTCTGGGAGGACGTGGCCGGAGTCTTGCGTAGGCTGGAAGCCCGCAAAGGCGATGAAGCGGTCGCAAGCCACTTTCTCGGCACCATTGTTCTAGAACAAAAGCCGACCGCCACGGGCAGTCTGACCCGACGCGAGGTGATCGACGGTCAGCAACGCCTGACAACCCTCCAGATCCTGCTGAAGGCCGCTGAACACGCCATTCAGTTGATCCTTCCCAGCCCGGAGGATGCCTTTTCCGAGGTGTGGACGATGGAGCGCGACAAGGTCGCCAGACTGACCAAAAATCTATCCTCCGGCGAAGAGCAGTACAAAGTCTGGCCGACCAATGAAGATCGCGCGCCCTTCCAACGAGTCCTGAACGCAAAGCCGCATGATGGTCTGAAAGCTGACACCAGCAGAATGGCCGAGGCCTACAGGTTCTTCCATGCCGCCGTGGGCGACTATCTCAAATCCGGTGACGCGTTGGCAGGCACCCAGCGCCTTGTCACCGGGCTGCGGGATTACTTGAAACTCATCGTGCTGGATTTGGACAAAGGTGACGAACCTCAAGCCATATTTGAGACACTCAATGCGCATGGAACGCCGTTGCTTCCTGCGGACCTGATGAAAAATTGGTTGCTGTGGGACGCGGCCAAACACAAGCAAGATATCGAAAAGCTGTACGAAGATTTCTGGCGCCCGTTTGATCGCGACCATGACTATTGGCGACATACCGTAGGCAAAGGCCATGCAGCCCGCGCAAGAGTAGACACATTCCTTCAGAACTGGCTCACCAAAGAAACCCTAGAGCCTGTTTCAGCCAAGCACATCTATGACCGTTTCCTGCGTTTCGGTGAAGCGCAAGCCAAGGCTCAGGCCGATGGAATTGGCGTGGCCGAGAGGCTGATGAAGGCAATCCGCACCGACGCAACCCGGTTTGAACGCATCGACAAACCCACCGGCAACAGCCGGTTCGACCTGTTCCTTGACCGCCTGAAATCGCTGGACATGATCGTCTTTCACCCGGTGCTCTTTGAACTGTTAGACAGCTTGTCTGCCGACGCCGAGGCCCTGAATCGGTCAGCCGCTTACCTTGAAAGCTATCTTGTCCGTCGCATGATCTGCGGCATGCAGACTCGTGGCTATGGAACGTTAAGCATCAAGCTGCTCCGCGCCCTGCGTGAAAATAAAGGCGGCGATCTGGCCGAAACAATCAGAAGCCAGCTACTAAGTTTGGATGGTTCCGACGAATGGCCGTCCGACGAGGCATTTCAACGCGAGTGGTCCAGACGGCAGTTCTACGGATACTTCCGGCGCGAACGCGTGCTCATGATCTTGCGGGCCATCGAGCACCACTATCAGACCAAAAGCGACAAGACCGAACCGCTGATGACGTTCGACTGGTCTCAGGTCCAGATCGAGCATATCATGCCGCAATCCTGGCAACAGCATTGGTCTTTGCCGGATGGCATAACCACCGAGTATCGCAAAGCAAGCGTTCAGGGCATAGGCAACCTGACTTTGGTCAGCAAATTGCTGAACCCGTCTTTGTCAAATTCGGCTTGGGCCGGGACCGATCAAAAACCCGGCAAGCGCGAGGCTCTGAACAAGCATGCCATTATGCATATGAACCGGCAGTTGTTGGATCAGTTCCGGGAAAGCTGGTCAGAAGACACCATCGCAGCTCGCGCGGCCACACTGTTCGAAGACGCAAAGTTGATCTGGCAACGATAGCTCTGCTGTGGATGCGAAACCGTGCTAGGTCATGCTAAAGCCCGCGATGAACCGCCGCAAGCCATTGCAATAGTTTTGAAATAGACCGAACTTACCCGGATTAATTGGAGCCGTTCATTATGCAAGCTTTCGACCTCGACGCCTCTTTGGTTGAAAGCTACGCCAGCTTCTCGCGCTCGTTCAGCAAAGTGCGCGCGCCTGATCTGAAGGCCGCGATTGATGCGCAATATGCGGATGGTCATTTCTGGCCCGACGCCCTGCTGTCGATCAACCCGCATTTCGAGCATAGCAAGACCACGACGCAACTGGTGGCCGATGGCATGATCGCGCCAGAGACGGCGCAAGTGTTTCGGATGAACGGCCAAGCCATCCAGTTTCACGCCCACCAGACCGAAGCCATCGCCAAAGGCCGCGCCGGCAAAAGCTTTGTCGTCACCACTGGCACTGGGTCTGGCAAGTCGCTGTGCTTTTTCGTGCCGATCATCGACGCCATAATCAAGGCGCGCAAAGCGGGTCAGGCGCCGCGCACACGCGCGATCATCGTCTATCCGATGAACGCGCTCGCCAACAGCCAGATGAAGGAAATCAACAAGTTCCTTGAACAATCCGGCCTGCCCGATGCCATCCGCCCCACGGTAAAGCGCTACACCGGGCAAGAGGATGAAGAAAAACGCAAAGCCGTCGCCGCCAATCCGCCCGACATATTGCTGACCAACTTCATGATGTTAGAGCTGCTGCTGACCCGGCAAGACGGCCTTGATGCCGAGGTGATCGGCAACGCCAATGGCCTGCAATTCATCGTTTTGGACGAGTTGCACACCTATCGCGGCAGGCAAGGCGCCGATGTCGCCGTGCTGGTGCGCCGCCTGCGCGACCGCTGCGCAGGGCCAAACCCGCCGCTGTGTATCGGCACCTCGGCCACCATGGTCAGCGACGGCTCGGATGCCTCACGCGCGGATACCGTGGCCGATGTCGCCTCGCGGCTGTTTGGCACGCAGGTTGAGCCCAATGCGATCATCGACGAAACCCTGCGCCGCGCCACCGATAGCAGCCTGTCGCTTGCCGATATCACGCCAGACCTTGCGGCGACCCTGAGCCAACCTTTCCCCGCAAGCCTGACCGACGCGGAATTGCGCCGTCATCCGCTGGCGGTCTGGGCCGAGCTTTCGCTTGGCCTTACCGAAGACCAGTTGCGCAAACGCAAACGCCCGCAGCCGTTCAATAAGGCGGTCGCCTTGCTTGCCAAAGACAGCGGCCTTGGCCTAGACCTCTGCGAAGTGGGCTTGAAAGATTTTCTCACCCGCGTCAGCCAACCCGAAACCCAGCGTGGCGGCAGCGCCGACCGCGCCTTCCTCGCCTTCAAACTGCACCGCTTCATTGCCGGTTCTGGCGAGGTGTTCACCACCCTCAAATCCACCCCGCGCAATGTCTATCTGGATGGCCAGATCGAAGACCCCGCCGACAAAACCACCCGGCTTTACCCGACCCGGTTTTGCCGGGGTTGCGGTCAGGAAATGCACATCGTCACGCTGACCGAAACCGACGGCGAAGCCCAGTTCATCGCCCGCAGCATCGACGACAGCCCGCTGAAAGGCGACCCCGATGATGATGTCGCAGGCTACCTCACGCCGATGGCCAATGCTGACGCAGACTATGCCTTCGACGGCAGCGACGAATCCTATCCCGAAGATTGGCTGGAAGATCACAAGGGCGGCCAACGCCTGCGCGCCACCCGCAAAAAGCAAATCCCCCGCGCCATGCTGGTCGCCCATGATGGCCGCGTCACCACAGGTGGTCAGCCGTTCTGGTTCCTGCCCGGCAAAATGAGCTTCTGCCCCTGCTGTCTTGAGCAATCCTCCAGCGGTGCATCCGAACGCACCAAACTCGCGGGCCTGTCCGCCGAGGGTCGCAGCTCGGCCACAACATTGATTGTTTCCAGCGCGTTAGAATGGATGAACCGCCCCACAAGTGCGATCACCGCGACCAAGCGCAAGCTGCTGGCCTTCACCGACAACCGCCAGGACGCCGCCCTGCAAGCGGGGCATTTCAACGATTTCCTGTTCGTCGGCCTGTTGCGCGGTGCGATCCTGCGCGCGGTGCAGAAGGCTGGCGACGAAGGCCTTTCGGATGAAGAATTCGGCCTGCGCGTTGGCCGTGCGCTTGGCTTCACAGCAGACAACGCCGCTTTGCGCAAACACTGGATGCTTGATCCTGAACCCGCCACCGTGCAGCGCAAAAACGCCGAAACCGCGCTGACCAAGGTTCTCGCCCACCGCGTCTGGACCGACCTGCGCCGTGGTTGGCGTTTTACCAACCCCAGCCTGTCGGTGCTGAAACTGATCCGCGTCGATTACGTCGGCTTGGCCGATCTGGTGCAAGACGGCACCCTAATGACCAACACCTCGACGCTGCTGGGCAAACTGGAGCCTGATCAACGCCATAAGGTGCTGCGTCACATCTTGGATGCGTTCCTTGAGGGTCTCGCGATTGACACGGAATCGCTCGACACCACCATGATGGTGGGCACCGCCGAAAAATCGCGCGAGTTTTTGCGCGATCCTTGGGCGATGGATCGCGGCGAAGACCCGCGTGGCTTCACCGCCTTCATGCTGACCCCGCCCTCCAAAAAAGACACCCGTTTGGCAGATGAGCTGACCCTTATTCGCGGCGGGTCGCGCTCGCGGCTTGCTCGGTTGATCAACCGCAAATCCAGCTTGGGCGAAAAGCTGAAGGGCGACGATTACATGCACTTCATGGAAAGCATCCTCGCGATGCTGACCGCCGAAGGCTTGATCCGCCCGGTTGGCACGTGGCAAGATCGCCCCGGCTGGCGGCTGATCCCCTCTGCCGTCCGGCTTTACCCCGGCGAAGCCCTGACCAACCCAGAGGCCGCCAAAAACCCCTATTTTCACCAGCTTTACACCCAGATCGCCGATGATCTTGCCAAAGGCAAAGCCGCCTTCATGGGGCTAGAGGGGCGTGAACACACCGCACAGGTCAAGCAAGAGCAGCGCGAATGGCGCGAATGGCGGTTCCGTGCCGAAGACGAAGATCTGGCAAATATCGCGGCCAAACAGGTCGAAATGCGCGCAGGGTCAGAGCCTACCAGCTTCCTGCCCGCGCTGTTTTGCTCTCCGACGATGGAGCTTGGCGTTGATATCTCGGCACTGAACGCCGTCTATCTGCGCAACGTGCCGCCCACCCCCGCCAACTATGCCCAGCGCGCGGGCCGTGCGGGCCGTTCGGGCCAAGCCGCCCTGATCGTCACCTATTGCGCCGCGCAAAGCCCGCATGACCAGTATTATTTCAACCGCCGGATTGAGATGGTTGCAGGTCAGGTTCGCCCGCCCGAACTCGATATCTCCAACGAAGCCCTCGTGCGCTCGCACCTTCACGCGGTCTGGCTGGCTGAGGCGAAACTGGCTTTGTCCCCCGACATTCCCAAAAGCCTTGATCTTTTGGCCGACACCCTGCCGCTGACGGCTGAGATCAAAGCCGCCATCACGCAACCGGATCTTGCCCTGCGCGCGGCAGCACCAATGCGGCGCGTGCTGGATCAAGTGCTTGCGTTTCTGCACGAACCCCCGACATGGCTCGATGACGCGGATGCTTACGTGCAAAAAGTCGCAGCCGAGGCCCCTGACGCGCTGCACGCGGCCTTTCAGCGCTGGCGTGATCTTTATCAATCCGCCCGCAAGCAGCTGCAAGATGCCAACACCAAATCCGAAATGGCAGGTCTTTCTGGCGCAGAGCGTGGCCGCGTCAAGCAATCGCAAGCGCAGGCCAATGAGCAGATCAGCATTCTGGAACAGGGTCGCGCCACCAATGGCTCGGACTTTTACTGCTATCGCTACCTAGCGACCGAAGGCTTCCTCCCCGGTTATAACTTCCCGCGCCTGCCGCTTTATGCCTTCGTGCCATCCACCGGAACCCAATCAAAACAAGGCGCTTTTCTGTCCCGCGCCCGCTTTCTGGCGATTTCCGAATTCGGCCCGCGCAGCCTGATCTACCACGAAGGCCGCGCCTTTCGCGTCGTCAAAGCCAAGCTGCCGCCGGATGCGAAATCTGACAGTGGCGACGGGCTTGCCACCAAAGAAATCTTCATCTGCCAATCCTGCGGTGCCGCGCATGAGGCAGAGGTCGAACGCTGCCACGCCTGCCGCAACCCGATGGCCGGTTGCGTCCCGATCCGCCGCACCCTGCGCATCGACAACGTCGAAACCGCCCCGGCCGAGCGCATCACCGCCAATGACGAAGAACGTGTGCGCCAAGGCTTTGACATTCAAACCGTGTTCTCATGGCCGATGAAAGACGGGCAAGCGCAAATCACCGAGGCCGAGGTCCGCTCGGATGACACCCCACTACTAACCCTTCAATATGCCAACCGTGCCGAAATCAGCCGTCTGAACAAGGGCTTAAAGCGGCGCAAGGACAAGACGGTTCTGGGCTTTGGCATTGACCCGCGCTCGGGCCGCTGGAACAAAACCGAAGACGAGGCGTCAGAGGGCATATCGCCAGACGAGGTCAAATCCGTGACCGTCGTGCCCATAGTCAAAGACACCAAAAACGCCCTGCTGCTGCGATTTGCCAATGCCGACACCTGCGCGCCCGTAGCCATCACCACAGTCCAACACGCCCTGCTGCGCGGCATCGAGATCGCCTACCAGCTGGAGGAAGGCGAAGTGCTGGGCGAGCCGCTGCCCGCCCGCGACAACCGCCGCGCCGTGCTGACCTATGAAGCGACCGAAGGCGGCGCGGGTGTTTTGAACCGCCTGATCACCGATCCAAACGCGCTGGCCACAGTCGCCCGCCACGCCTTAAACCTGATGCACTTCGAAGCCGTCGATGCCGCGATCAAAGCCAATGACCAAAGCCTTCTGACCGATCATCCGAAAGAAGCCTGCGTCAAAGGCTGCTACCGTTGCCTGCTGTCGTATTTCAACCAACCCGACCACGAACAAATCGACCGCACCGACCCTGAGGCCATCGCCATGCTGATCGCCCTTGCGCGCGGCACGGTGACATCCACCGCCAAACCCACCGCCGAAGACGCATGGAGTGCGGCGTTTGAAGCCGCCGAGCTGCCAAAGCCGCACCGCGCCCAAACCACCATCGCAGGCCTGTCCCTCGCCTACAGCTGGCCCGAACACTACGTCGCAGCCCACCCTGGCCCGATTGCGCAATCCACCCTCACCGCCGCCGAAAACGCAGGCTGGACCCTCTGCGCCCTGCCCAGCGCCGGGGTGCCGACACTGCTGATTACCCTCCTGAAAGGCCAGCCATGACCCTGAACTTTGCCCCCGGCGATCTGGTCCGCGCCCGTGGCCGCGAATGGGTCAACCTGCCCACCCCGCGCGAGGGCTGGTTGGCACTGCGCCCGCTGTCTGGCTCGGAATCCGACAGCGTCCTGCTGAACCCCGCCCTGGAACTCTCCCCCATCGAGACCGCCCGCTTTGATCTGCCGCTGGACGCCCACCAGACCGTGCAGGCCAACGCCGCCCTGCTGGCCGAAGCCCTGCGCCTGACCCTGCGCCGCGGTGCAGGCCCATTCCGCGCCGCCGCCCAAATCAGCTTTGAGCCGAGGATTTACCAACTTGTCCCCCTCTTGATGGCTCTGCGCCTGCCCGTCCCGCGCCTGCTGATCGCCGATGATGTCGGCATCGGCAAAACCATCGAGGCGGGCCTGATCCTGCGCGAACTCATGGACCGGGGCGAGCTTGACGCCTTCGCCGTGCTGTGCCCGCCGCATCTGGTCGAACAATGGACCGAAGAACTCGCCCAACGTTTTGGCATTGATGCGGTCGCTGTCACCTCAGGCTCTGCCGCGCGATTGGAACGTGATCTGCTGCCGTCGCAGTCGATTTTCGACGTACACGCCTTCACAGTCGTCAGCCTTGACTACATCAAAGCCGAAAAGCGCCGCGATCATTTCGCCAAAGCCTGCCCCGCGATGGTGGTGATTGACGAGGCGCATTCCTGTGTTGGCACCCATAAGGGCAAACAGCAGCGCTTTGATCTGCTGGCGGGTCTGGCGCGAGACCCAAACCGCGCCCTGATCATGCTGACCGCCACCCCGCACAGCGGCGATGAAGATGCCTTCGCCCGCCTGCTATCACTGATCTCGCCCGAATTCGCCACGCTGAACTTTGAAAGCGAGGCCTACCGCGTCGCCCTCGCCCGCCACTACGTGCAACGCCGTCGCATCGACCTTGTGTCGGGCGATTGGGCCGAAGACCGCGCCTTTCCCACCCACAAGACGCTAGACCGCGAATACCCGCTGACCCAAGCCCATCTCGATTTCCAGGAAGCCGCCCTCGATTACTGCTTTGGCCTTGTCGCCCGCGCAGGCGATGGCAAACGCGAACAACGCCTTGCCTTCTGGGGGACGCTTGCGCTGATGCGCTGCATCGGCTCCTCGCCCGCCGCCGCCCTCTCGGCACTGCGCAACCGTTTGGCAACCGAGGCTGACAGGCTAGAGCCGCAAATCTTCGACGAAGATGGCGATGATGAAGACGCCGTCGATCTTGAACCCGCCGCTTTCGCCACCGACGCTGATCTGGCCGCCCTGCTGGCGCAAGCCGAGCGGTTGATGCAAACCAAAGACCCCAAACTCGATGCCCTGCTCAGCGTGCTGATCCCGGCAATCAAAGCCAAGAACAACCCGGTGGTGTTTTGCCGCTACATCAGCACCGCCGAATATCTGCGCGATGCTTTGAAGAAAGCCTTCCCGAAACTGCGGGTTGAGGCCGTCACAGGCCGTCTGACCCCCGACGAACGCCGTGACCGCGTGGCCAAGATGGCCGAGGATGATCAACGCATCCTTGTTGCCACCGATTGCCTGTCCGAAGGCATCAACTTGCAACAACTGTTCGACACCGTCATTCACTATGATCTGTCGTGGAACCCCACCCGCCACCAACAGCGCGAGGGCCGTGTGGATCGCTTCGGCCAACCGGCTGAAATCGTGCGCTCAGTGCTGATGTTCTCGCCCGACAGCGCTATCGACGGCGCGGTGCTGGAAGTGATCCTGCGCAAGGCCGAAGCCATCCGCAAAGCCACCGGCGTCACCGTGCCACTGCCAGATGAGCGCGGCCCGGTGACAGATGCGCTGATGGCCGCGATGCTGCTGCGGCGTGGCTCCACGAAACAGATGGCCTTCGATCTGCGGCTGGAAGACGGCTCCAAGGCGATGGATGCGCGTTGGCGCGATGCCGAAGCCAATGAGAAACGCTCGCGCGCCCGCTTTGCCCAAAACGCGATGAAACCCGCCGAGGTGGGGCCGGAATGGGCGAAAGCTCGCGATCTTTTGGGCGATCCCGCCGCTGCCGCCGCCTTTGTCGGTGCCGCAATGTCGCGCTTCAACGCCCCGCTAGAGGCCAAGAAAACCGGCTTTGCCGCCCATATCCACGCCCTGAACCCCGCCCTGCGCGAACGGCTGGAGGAACGCGATCTTACGGGCAGCATCCGTGTCGTCATCACCGATCCGGTGCCCTCTGGCGCATCGCTGCTGAACCGCACCCACCCCTTGACCACCACCTTGGCCGAGGCTTTGGTGGAAGCTGCCCTTGACCCAATCACCCTGCAAGAGCTTGGCCTTGGCCGCATCGGCGCTTGGCCCACCCCCGCCGTCACCCAAAAAACCACCCTCGCTTTGCTGCGCCTGCGCATGAAGCTGACCCTGCATGGCCGCAAAGAACGCCTGCTTCTGGCCGAAGAAGCCGCGCTCGTGGCGCTGCAAAACGGCCAGATCATCGCGTCGGGGGCCGAGGCCCGCGCCCTGTTGCAAACCCCCGCCAGCCACGATCTCGCCCAAACCGCCCGCGACCGCTTCTGCACGATGGCCCATGCCGAACTCCCCGGCCTGCTGGCAGGCGCTTTCGCCAGCTTCGCCCATGCCCGCGCTGCTGACCTGCTGGCCGACCACGCCCGCCTGCGCGCCGCCGCAGGATCCGCCACCCGTGTGACGGTCGAACCCGCCCTGCCGCCTGATGTGATCGGCCTATTCACCCTGCTTCCGGCGCAGGTGTAACCGATGGCCCGCAAACCCAACGCCGATTTCGCCGCTTGGCCCGCCCTGACGCTGGAAGGCAACCTGATCGCCCCCGCCATGGTCTCCGCCGTGGTCGCAGCCCGCCCCACCGACCGCGATGATGCCAGCTACGGCCTGCGCAAAGGCCTGACCCTGCGCGATGAAATCTCGCTGGCCTTCCGCGTCGGCCAAGCCCATTTTGACGCCTTCGCCAAACTGGATACCCCCAGTCTGACCGCCACCACCCGCTATCTGCACGCTATGCTGGCCGAGACCTTCGGCTTCACCGACCTTACCGCAGACCAGCACCCCGTAGCCCTGACCGCAGGCCAAGGCCGCATCCCCCTCGTCATCGTCCCGCCCAGCGACGCCATCGACAAACGCTCCCCCTCCCTCTCCCTTGAACGCGCCCGCTCCGCCGCCTTCGCGCTGCAAGACCACCTCAACGCCCGCGACGACGCGCTTTGGGGCCTCGCCACCAACGGCCATCTGATCCGCCTGATGCGCGACAACGCCTCGCTCACCCGCCCTGCGTATATCGAGGCCAACCTTGCCCAGATCTTCGCCACCGAGGACATGGCCTCGTTCTCAGCCCTTTGGCTGCTGATCCACCGCTCCCGCTTCGGCAACTCCACCACCGACTGCCCGCTGGAACACTGGCGCGACACCGGCGCGAAACAGGGTGAGGTCGCCCGCGATAAACTTGCCAAACAGGTCGAACAGGCGCTGAAAACCCTCGGCTCCGGCTTCCTGCAAGCCAACCCTGACCTGCGCGCCCGCTTGCAATCGGGCCAACTCCCCCTCACCGACTGGTTCAACGAACTCCTCCGCCTCGTCTACCGCCTGATCTTCCTGATGGTGGCCGAGGACCGCGCCCTCTTGCACCCGCCCACCGCCGACCCCGATGCCCTCCATCTGTACCAAGAAGGCTACTCCCTCACCCACCTGCGCGCCCAATCCCTGCGCCGCGCCGCCTGGGATCGCCACCATGACCGCTTTGAAGGCGTCAAGGTCGTCTTCCGCGCCCTCTCGCAAGGCCAACCCCTGCTCGCCCTCCCCGCTTTGGGCGGCCTGTTCACCGCCACCCAGATCCCCGATCTGGACCTTGCCCGCCTGCCCAACCGCAACCTGATGGCGGCGATCTACCATCTGTCCTACCTGAAATCCGCCAGTGCCATCCACCCCGTCAACTGGCGCGCGATGGAGACAGAAGAACTCGGCTCGGTCTACGAATCCCTTCTCGAACTGCAGCCGCAGCTCGACGGCACAAACCTGATCTTCGCCACCGATGCCGCCGAGACCAAAGGCAATCAGCGCAAAACCACTGGCTCTTACTACACCCCCGACTCCCTCGTCCAAGCCCTGCTCGATACCGCCCTCACCCCGGTTCTCGATCAATGCGAGGGGGCTGATGACCCCGCCGAAGCCCTACTGAACCTGTCGGTGATCGACCCCGCCTGTGGCTCCGGCCATTTCCTGCTGGCCGCCGCCCGCCGCATCGCCGCCCGTGTCGCCAAACACCGCGCCCATGGCACGCCGTCCAACGCCGACTTCCGCCATGCCCTGCGCGAGACCGCCCGCCGCTGCCTGCACGGCGTCGATCGCAACCCGATGGCGGTCGAACTCACCAAGGTGGCACTCTGGATCGAAACCGTCGATCCCGGCCTGCCCTTGGGGTTTTTTGACGCCCAAATCCGCTGCGGCGACGCGCTTTTAGGAGTCTTCGACCTCAAAGCCCTCGACCAAGGCATCCCCGACGCCGCCTATAAACCCCTCGCGGGCGATGACAAAGCCACCGCGAAATACTACGCCACCGCCAACCGCACCGCCAAATCCGGCCAGGGCAGCTTTGATTTCACCGGGGGCAAATCCCGCCTGCCCGCCATGCGCCCGCTTGCCGCCGACTATACCGGCTTTCGCGCCCTGACCGAAGACAGCCTTGACGCCATCGACGCCAAATCCCTCCGCTTTGCCAGCCTGCGCCAAGGCCAGACCTTCCATAAATATGAAATGGCCTGCGACCTTTACACCGCCGCCTTCCTGCTGCCAAAGACCCAAGGCGAGCCGACTTCTCGCGGCGCCCGCATGGTGCCCACGTCAGAGGATGTCTGGCAAGCCCTTGATAACGGCCAAGTCTGGGGCCCGCTGATCGGGCGCGCCACCATCGCCCGCACCGCCCGCGCCCTGCACTGGCCGCTGGAATTCCCCGATGTGTTTGCCAAAGGCGGCTTCGATGTCGTGCTGGGCAACCCGCCGTGGGAGCGTATCAAGCTGCAAGAGCAAGAATTCTTCGCCGCCCGCGCCCCCGCCATCGCCAATGCGGCCAACAAAGCCGCCCGCGAACGCGCCATCACCGCGCTGCGCGATGCCGCCGAAGGCACCCCAGACCGCGCCTTGTTCACCGAGTTTCAAACCGCCAAGCGCGTCGCCGAGGCCACCTCGGAATTCGTCCGCACCCCGGCAGAGGACGGTGGCCGCTTCCCGCTGACCGGGCGCGGCGATGTCAACACCTACGCGCTGTTCGCCGAGCATTTCTCGCGTCTCACCGGCCCCAAAGGCCGCGCCGGAGTCATCGTGCCCACCGGCATCGCCACCGACGCCACCACAGCACCATTTTTCGCCGCATTGGTCGCAAACAAACGCCTGTCGCAACTGGTCGATTTTGAAAACCGCGCCGGCCTGTTCCCCGCCGTCGACAGCCGGATGAAATTCGCCCTGCTCACCCTGGGCCATAACGAAGGCACCGCCCGCTTTGCGTTCTTCCTAACCGACCCTTCGCAACTCGCCGAGCCTGAACGCAACTTCACCCTGACCCCCGCCCAAATTGCCAAACTGAACCCCAACACCAAAACCGCCCCCGTCTTCCGCTCCCGCATGGACGCCGAACTGACGGCGAGGATTTATGACGCGGCTCCGGTGTTGGTAAAAGACGAACAACCGAAGGAAAGTAATCTTTGGGGTGTCGAGTTACATTCCCGCATTTGGCACATGGCAGAAGATGCAGAATGGTTCCGTACCGTCAGCCAACTCACCACCGAAGGCTTCACTCGCGAAGGCGCAAACTGGAGTAGGGTGGGTTTCAACCCACCATCGCCGCCCGAAATCTATGTGCCGCTCTATGAAGCCAAAATGTTCCATCATTTTGATCATCGCTGGACGCAATATAGCGACGACGGCGCGTCAGCGGTCGAGTTGACTCTCGATGAAAAGCAAAATGTTTCAGCAGAACCCCAATCTCGCTATTGGGTATCGTCTGCTGAAGTCGAAAAGCGTTTGAGTGATCGCCGCTGGCCATCGGGCTGGCTTTTGGGTTGGCGCGACATCACCAACGCAACCAATGAACGGACAGTGATCTTCTCTGTTGTTCCACGCGTTGCGGTTGGTCACACCAGCCCACTGCTGTTTCCAAGATCAAGCCTAACCCAAGTTCCCGGCTTTCTCGCGAATTTGGCGGCGCTCACCTTTGACTACGCTGCCCGCCAATCAGTTGGGGGAACTCACCTTAGTTTTGGTCATCTCAAACAACTCCCCATCCTCCCCCCCACCTACTACACACCCGAGCGGCTCGCCTTCCTCACCCCCCGAGTCCTTGAGCTCACCTACACCAGCCACGCCCTCGCGCCCTTCGCCCGCGACCTTGGCCACACCGGCCCGCCCTTCGCATGGGACGATGCCCGCCGCGCCAGCTTGCGCGCCGAACTCGACGCCTTCTTCGCCCGCGCCTATAACCTCACGCGCGACGATCTGCGCTACATCCTCGACCCCGCCGACGTGATGGGCCCCACCTACCCTTCGGAAACCTTCCGCGTGCTGAAAGACAAAGAAACCCGCCTTTACGGCGAATACCGCACCCGCCGCCTCGTGCTGTCCGCATGGGACGCGATGGCCGAAGACGGCACGTTCAAAGCCATGGGGATGTGATGCGCAAACCGTTAACAAACCCTAAACAGCCCCCCACTAACCCATTGATTTCCCGTAATCCAAAAATCCGCCACGCGTGGACACACCCCAAATGACCCCACAAAATCCCCCCGGCTTCCTGATCGAAACCAACGCCAATCAGGCCGCCCATCGCATGGGCTGGCGCATCCCCGGCACCCCCACCGGGGCATGGCTGCCCTATCAATCCCACACCATCCCCGGCACCCTCTACCTCGCCGCCATCCACCCCGAAGGCCCCTGGATCGCAGCCCTGTCCGACCCCGCCCAACTCCCCCACCCCCCCTCCGATATCGAAGGCCCCGGCGCCGTCCGCCTGATCATCCCCACCCTCGCCCAGCTTCACACCACCCTAGACCAAATCTACCACCAAGCCCTGCACCCCCCCACCCCGCTGCAAGCCTTCCAATCCCAAACCGGCCAACTGCCCCGCGAAACCGAGGCCGAACGGACCGTGATCCAAAGGATCGGCCAGGATATCTTCCGCACCCGCCTGCTGAAAATCTGGAACCACACCTGCCCCCTCACCGGCATCACCGACCCCGCCCTGCTCCGCGCCAGCCACATCATCCCCTGGGCCATGTGTGAGAGCGACGCCGAACGCCTGAACCCCGACAACGGCCTGCTATTGTCCGCCCTCTGGGACGCAGCCTTCGATCGCGGCCTCGTCAGCTTCACCGACGCAGGCACCCCGATCTTCCACGCATCCCTATCCGCAACCGCCCGCGCCCACCTGACCCACACAGCCCCGCTGCCCCTCACCCCCGCCCAACAATCCCGCATGGCCCGCCACCGCAGCGAGATCTTCGCCGCGCCAAACTGAGCCGCATCCAGCGCTCAATCGGTTCCTGCAAACACCAGTTCCGGCAAGACCACCTCCCAAACATCACGCCGCAACAGGTGGTCGTAGTCCTCACTGCCATCCTCGCGCCGCCACTGCAAAACCGCCGCAACCTCGCCGCGCAGGAAGCTGGTGCCATCAGGCGGCGCAAAAGAGCGGGCGAGCCGCGTCAGCATGACACCTTCAGCGTTTTCAATCTGCCAGCGGTCGCCGACACAGATCAGATGCACGGGGTCACCTGCGCGCGCGGCAGCGATAGCGGCGAGGGACGGGTGAGCTGCCTTCAGGCGGCCCGCGTAGGACAGGTCGACCAGTTTGGGATCGGGCGCCATATACCGCAACCGCGCGCGCGGCAGAGCGGCAATGTCAGGCGTGACGCGGCGGATGAGCATCGCGTCATCGTGGCGGACAAAGGCATGCGGGCCTTCGCTCAGAACCGTCAGCGTCGACTTTGCCCGCGTCATCGCGACATAGAACAGACGGCGCGGGGCATCGGTATCCTCGCCCTTTGAGGGTCGGTCCCAGCCGCCGTTCAGGATGACGACATGATCGAACTCCAGCCCCTTGGCGCGGTGGGCGGTCAGCAAAAGCAGCCCGCGCTGTTCGCCCCGCGCATCCCGCGCCCATTCGCCAAACCATTGCACAAGGTCGGGCACGGCGGCAGATTTTTCAACCAACTCGCGCGCCAGAGTGCCGATGGCTTCGCCGATCAGGTCGGTCCAGCGCGAGTATGGTTGGGCGTTCAGGATCGTCAGCAGATCAGGGATGGTCAGCAGTCGCGTCCGGTCAGCCAGCAAGGCGCGGATGAACGCCTGCATCTCGCGCAGGCGCCACAGGCTGGGCAGTGTTTCGTTGGCCACATCGACCGGGATTTTGCAATGCTCGGCATAGGAGCGCAACGGCTCCAGCCGCCGCCAGTCGCGCGCGATCACCGCACAGCGCCGCCAGGACCAGTCCGGGTCCAGCTGCGACAGCCGTATCAGCTCGTCAAGCGCGGCTATGGCTTGTGCTGCATTCCCCGGTCCGGCATCCAGCAGCGTAACCCTCCCCTGCGCCACCGGGTCAAGTGCCGCCCAGTCGCCGCCCGGCATGGCCTTGGCGCGGGCGCGGTTCACGGTGATGTCATGCCCCACCTTCATCCGCCCTGCCGCAGGTGCGATCACGGCATTGGCCGCCGCGATGATATGGGCAGAGGAGCGGTAATTTTCGGTCAGCCAGACCGGCTTTGCGACATAATCCGCCTCAAACCGGCGGATGAAGTCGATGCTGGCTCCGGCGAAGGCATAAATGTTCTGATCGTCGTCACCGACAGCGAACAGGCTGATGCGCAACTCATCCTCCAACGACCGCCCTGCCACCGCACCGATCAAGGCGTATTCCTCGGGGCCAATGTCTTGATATTCATCGACAAGCAGCCAGCGGAAGCCTTGGATCAGGGTTTCGCGCAAGGCCTCAGCATCAGGTTTGGACAGACCATCGCCGCGCAGCAGCGCCACCGCCTGCATCACGATGCCGTCAAAGTCGCGCGGGCCATCGGCATCGCCCGTAAAGCTCGCCCCCACCAGACGCATTGCCAGCGCGTGGCATGTCGATACCGTCACCCCAATCGCATCGTCGCCGATCAGCAGGCGCAACCGTTCGCGGATTTCTGCCGCCGCGTGGCGGTTGTAGGTCAGCACCAGAATGCCGCGCGGGTCTTCGCGCCGCACCCGGATCAGGTAAGCGATCCGATGCACCAACACCCGCGTTTTGCCCGAACCCGGCCCTGCCAGTACCAGCACGTTGGTCTGTTCGCGGTCATCGCGGACAATTTCGGCCTGCACCTGATTATCCAACGCATCGACGATTGTGCGCCACGAGGTGCCGGTGGTCTGCCGCCGGATTTCCGTGCCGCGCCCCGGCAGCCAACGGCGCAGAAAGGCGTCGCGGTCCAGCACAAAGTAATCCTCGGACAGGCGCTGCGCCTGATCCATCGCCGCCAACCCCTTTTCGGCATAGGCGGCCATCACATGGGTCTGAATCGTGGTTTCAGTGTAGTGCTCTTCCAGCGGGGTAAAGTGCTGAACGGTAAACGGCCCGCCCTTGGGGTTCAGATGCACGGTGATCGCCGGGCGGAACACCGTCAGGCCCCGACCAAGCGTGGCCACCTGCTGTTCATGCAGCCATAACAGCGCGAGGTCCAACAGCCGCGTCATATCCCGCACCTCGGCCCGCAACAGCGCGTCGCCGTTCAGCGCGTCCAGCATCGCGCCAAGCGTGGTTTCCACCTGAATGTCTTTGCCACGCGTGCCCTTTGCGACCTTGCCCGCCAGATGTGCCAACAGCATCTGAGCGCCCTGCCTGCGCAGATCGGCGGTGCGATCGACCAGCGACCACGACCGCGCCAGCCGCACGAAGATCGTGTTGCGGCTGACTTTGCGCAGCGTGAGATTGCCGCGTCCGCCGTCCTGATCGCGCCCGTCCTGCGCCATGCCGCGCAGCACGGTTTCCACCAGATCTGGCCGCACGTGGCGGTGGCCCTTATCCCGTAACGTCTGGCAGGTTTCAGTTAGGTTCAGCGGTTGTGCCTCGGCTCCTTCAGCATCGGGCACCGCCTCGCGCATCAGTGCGATCAAGTCGGTTTCCATCTTTGCAGCATGATCCAGACGGCGCGCCGACGCATCCTCGACCCCAAGATGCACGTAAACCGTGACAGCCGTGTCGTTGCTGGCAATCCCCAGCACCTCAAGATCGGCGAAAGCCCGGTGCAATTCGCGACCCGACAGCCCGCATGCCCCTGTCAGATCGTCCGTTGAGACGCCCGCGTCTGGAGCCGCGTTCATCACATGGCGCACAAGGTCCAACAGCTGGGTGCGCCGCATCCCGGTGATCTGCGCCCGCGCAAGGATCGCTTGCGCCTCATCAACCGAACGGATGCGCAGGGATGACGGAAATACCTGCACCCGGTTTTCCTCGCGGCTCAGCAGCGCGGCCTCTTCCAGCCAAGCCACAGCGGTTTTGACGCGGGTGTCGTCAGAGGTCTTGTCGCGTTCGAATTCTTGTTCCTTTTCTGCGCGCACAATCTCGCCCGGCGTGGCCACCACCTCGCCGGATTTGTGCTTCTCCATCCGACGCAGCGCCTTTAGGATCGCGCCAATTTCATGCCGCGCCAGACGCGAGCGCGCGGACAGCGAGAATTGCCGTTCCACGTCTTCGGGGCTGAACAACAGCACGCAAGTGGCCGGGGCGCGATCCCGGCCCGCGCGGCCCGCCTCTTGCAGGTAATTCTCCAAGGACCCCGGAATGTCGCCATGCACCACCAGCCTGATATCGGGTTTGTCGATGCCCATCCCGAACGCATTCGTCGCAGCAATCACCCGCAACTGCCCGGTGCGAAACGCCTCTTGCACATCGCGCTTGCGGTCGGGCGGCAGGCCCGCGTGAAAGTAGTCGGCAGCCAGCCCCTGCCCTTTCAGGAAAGCGGCCACCTGCTCGGTTGCCCCGCGCGTGGCGCAATAGACCACGGCCCCCGAAGCCCCTTCCGGCGGCAGATTGGCCTCGATCGCGGCCAGAATATCGGTCAGCTTGGTGGCCTTTTGCGTCGGCAGAACGGCGAAGGACAGGTTGGTGCGCACGGCCCCGCCATCCAGCAACATCAGATCCAACCCTAGGCGGCTTTGGAAATGGTCGCGGATATCGCGCACCACTTCGGGTTTGGCGGTGGCGGTAAGGCACAAGACCGGGGCGGTGCTATCGCCGGAGAATTCCTTGATAAAGCGGCTGACATAGCGGTAATCAGGCCGGAAATCATGGCCCCATTTTGAAATGCAATGCGCCTCGTCCAGCACCCACAGCCCAACCTCGCGCTGTTGCAGCACGGCGCGGATCGACGGCGCGCGCAACTGTTCCGGCGAAATCAACAGCATCGCCGCATCGCCCATCCGCACCTTTTCCAGCGCATCATGGCGTTCGGGCAACGACAGCATGCCGTTCACCGTGACGGCCGCTGAGATGCCCGCCCGCGCCAGCCCCTGCACCTGATCGGCCATCAGCGCCACCAGCGGCGAGATCACCACCGTCAGCGCGCCAGTTTTGTCAAACCGCGACAGCGCCGGGATCTGGTAGCAGACCGATTTCCCCGTCCCGGTGGGCAAAATGCCCAGCACGGATTTGCCCGCCATCGCCTCGGCCACGATGCGTTCTTGCAAAGGGCGGCCCATGTCATCAACAGGTTGCGGTCGAAACGCGGGAAAGCCGAACCAGCGTTCCAGCGCCGCGTTCGGGTTGTTTTTCTCAGCACACCAGCCGCAGATTGGATCGCCGCAGTTGGAGTCGCGCAGATGCCGCACGATCCGCCCCGCCTGCGGAAACTGCAGCCGCACCCAAGGCGGCATCACCGAATCGCCGCCCGCCACCGAAATCCACGACAGCGCATAGGCCATAGGCCAGCCGTTGCGCGGGTCGGACAGGCGACCCAAAGTCTGATCCAGCCGGAGGGTGCAGGCCCGGCCTGCCAGCAATCGACGGATTGCGGCATGCGCTGCCGTCTGCACTGGCGCAGGGCCGCGCAGGCTCTGAAACAGCGCATCAAAGCCAGCCGAGGCTTCGCTCCGCGTCGTCAGATGGTGATAGGCCAACAACGCATCCGGCGCATGTTTCTCCAGCTGGTCAAATGCCGCAAACTGGTCGGTCAGCACTTGCAGCGCCAACCGCGCGTCCTGTTCGGGGTCATTCACATGACCAACTTGCAGCCGCCCGTCGTGATAATGCTTAACGAGATGATGATACGGATTGCGCGGAAAGGCCAAGGGGTTCAACCACAGTGTATCGACTGGCGCTGCGCCCAAGCCTGCCAGCCGCGCCCTGTTGGCCACGAGATGCGGCAGGTCGTGACGCAGAATGTTATGCCCGACCAGATAGCCTGCCCCGTCACAGAACGCCTCCAGCCGATCCAGCGCAGGCTCCAGCGCGCCGGTTTTATGAACCAAAGATGCCGCACCCCGCACCGCCGCAAAGGCGAACAAGCGCGCGGATTTTGGATCAACCTCCAGATCGACAGACACGCAGCGCGACACAAACAGGGCGGGGTCAAAGCTCAAACGCTGGGCATCCAAATTTCATGGGTCAAAAGCGGCAGTCAAGGCATTGATAACCAAGCCGCCCTCGGATGCAATGCGCCCGTTCAGACCTTGCCAGAGCCTACCTTCGCGATTCTTCCCGCAATCGCAACATGCACCGGGGGTCGTCCGGTGACAGCCCGCTTAAATCCAGCACATCGCCCTAAATCAAAATACTTTGATTTATTGGTGCCCGCGGCCGGACTCGAACCGGCACGGCCGTTCGGCCTGAAGATTTTAAGTCTTCTGTGTCTACCATTTCACCACGCGGGCAATCATGCGGGTTTGGCAATCTGCCGCACCATAGCCATCTGCGCGGCGGGGTAAAGCACCCGTAATCATATCATTTGCAACAAACTGCTGCGCTGCAGCGATTGACTTCGCGGAAATCCCTGCCTTTTATACCTGCGAGAGTTTGCGGAGGATCCCGATGAAGAAAATCTATCCCAACGCCGCGGCGGCGCTGGATGGCTTGCTGTTTGACGGCATGTTGATCGCGAGCGGCGGTTTCGGCCTCTGCGGTATCCCAGAACTGCTGATCGCGGCGATCCGCGATGCGGGCACCAAAGGTCTGACCATCGCGTCGAACAACGCGGGCGTTGATGGCTTTGGTCTTGGCCAGTTGTTGACAACCCGGCAGGTCAAGAAAATGATCTCATCCTACGTGGGCGAGAATGCCGAATTCATGCGGCAATACCTGTCCGGCGAACTGGAACTGGAATTCAACCCGCAGGGCACGCTTGCGGAACGCCTGCGCGCAGGCGGTGCGGGCATCCCCGGCTTCTACACCGCCACGGGCGTTGGCACCGTGATCGCTGAGGGCAAAGAGCACCACGATTTCAACGGCAAGACCTATATCCTGGAAACCGGTATTGTCGCCGACCTGAGCATCGTCAAGGCGTGGAAAGCTGACCCGTCAGGCAACCTTGTGTTCCGCAAAACCGCGCGCAACTTCAACCCACCAGCGGCGACATCGGGCAAAATCTGCGTGGTAGAGGTGGAAGAAATCGTGCCGCTGGGCAGCCTTGACCCCGACACCGTTCATTTGCCCGGCATCTATGTCCACCGCATTGTGCAGGGGCAGCACGAAAAGCGCATCGAAAACCGCACGACACGCAAGAAGGAAGCCTGATATGTGGGATCGTAACCAAATGGCCGAACGCGCCGGGCGCGAGCTGCAAGATGGCTGGTATGTCAATCTGGGCATCGGCATTCCTACTCTGGTGGCCAACTATATCCCCGAAGGTGTTAACGTCACCTTACAGTCGGAAAACGGTATGCTCGGCATGGGCCCCTTCCCGTTTGTGGGTGAGGAAGACCCCGATCTGATCAACGCTGGCAAGCAAACCATCACCGAGCTGCCGCAGACCGCCTATTTCGACAGCGCCCAAAGTTTCGCGATGATCCGCGGCGGCAAAATCGCCATGGCGATCTTGGGTGCGATGGAAGTGGCCGAGAATGGCGATCTGGCAAATTGGATGATCCCCGGCAAGCTGGTCAAAGGCATGGGCGGGGCGATGGATCTGGTCGCAGGTGTTGGCCGGGTGGTTGTGGTGATGGATCACACCAGCAAGCACGGCGAATCCAAAGTGCTGAAGGCTTGCACCCTGCCACTGACCGGTAAGGCTGTGGTCAACCGCATCATCTCAAACCTTGGGGTTTTGGATGTGGTTCCCGGTGGTCTGAAGATCGTCGAGGTTGCCGATGGCGTCACCGAGGCCGAACTGCGCGCCGCAACCGAGGGCACCATCGTTGACTGAAGTTATCCGCGAGCACGGCGCGCATAAGGGCCGCTACGTCATCCGTCAGAACGGCGAAGAAGCCGAGATGACCTATTCGATCACCACGCCGACGCTGGTGATCGCCGACCACACCGAAGTCCCGGACAGCTTTCGTGGCACCGGGGCGGGGGTGGCGATGCTGACGCAGTTTGTCGCGGACGCGCGGGCAGAGGGCTTTAAGATCATGCCGCTCTGCCCCTTCGTCAACGCGACGCGGAAAAAGCATCCCGAATGGGCGGATGTGTTTGCTGTTTGAGTGGTCCCGGCTCGGGACCATTTTTACCCATGCGTAATCAAAGACTTAACCGGACGCGTTCAGAAAATCTTAATGATTTCGCTGCGACTCCTGTTTTTGGCGATTAGTTCGTCGCCGAGATCACCTTGAACACGCAAGGATCGCTGACCAATTCCGGTGGGCTGAGACACAACCCCTGCGCCACCTGCCACGCCGCCAAAACCTTGGGCACATAGTCGCGGGTTTCGGCATAGGGCGGCACGCCAGCATTGGCATCAATCGCGCCCTCTCCGGCATTATAAGCGGCAATGACCATCAAAGGGTCATGATCGAACCGCTTCATCAACCAATCCAAATACGCCACACCGCCCTTGATATTCTGCACCGGATCACTGGAATCGCTGACGCCAAACCGCGCCGCCGTCGCCGGGATCAACTGCATCAAGCCCTGCGCCCCCGCCGAGCTGACCGCCCCCGGCTTGCCCGCGCTTTCAATCCCGATCACCGCCAGCACCAAAGCGGGCGAGACATCGGTGCCAATCGTCGCCTTTAATATCTCGGTGCCATAGCTTGTGGCAATTTCCTGCATCTGCTGCATCCGGGGGGCCGCCACCCGCGCCCCGCCCGGACCCTGACTGAGCGTCGCCAGCGCCAGCGGGAACCGCCCGGAAACCTGATCGCGCTGCACCGGCACCGCATCCCAGAACCAACCATATTGTGCCGTGGCCGGGGTTGGCAGAGCAGGGGTTTGCGCCGCATCGGGATCGGCGGGCGCTTCGGGCGCACGCGCTTCCACCTCAGGCAAAGCCGCGAGCAGCCGGGCTTGCTCGGCGGGATCAATCTGCACGGTGATGCGCTTGCCGGGCAGATTGTCACTGACCTTGATGCGCTTGAAACCCTCCCCACTGGCGGAATTCATAATGATTTCTGCCGCTGCCGGGATCGGCACCAGAAGAATCAACCCTGCCAGAACTGTGCCTCGTGCCCGTCGCATCACGTTGGATGCCGCCTGCTTTGTTTTCATTGCCTGAACTGTCGCAGAATCACGCACCGATTTCCACGTTTGCCTGTGTCAATCATGGCAATTCTGCCCAAATCGGCGCGAAAGCAACGGTTTTTTGATGCAAGGTTAAGCGATGGTTAAATTATAAATCGTTGTATATCAATGGATTGAAAGATTTATTCCGCTAATTTGCAGCGCTTCAAAAACGCCCCACCCTGACCAAACTGCCGCCACGTTCACAGGGCCATATAGGGTCATACCGAACGGCAAGCGGCGAAACAGAGGTCGCAGCTGACAGAGCCGAAGCGGTTAGAAACCTGAGCATCCCCAGAAAGGGACCAAATTATGATGACTTTGAAACTCCGCAAACTGTTCAAATCCTTCCGCGCTGACGAATCCGGCGCAGTGACCGTTGACTGGGTCGTGCTGACCGCAGCCATCGTTGGCTTGGGCATGGTTGTGATGAAAACCGTTGGCGGTGGCATCGAAGGTCTGGGCGACTCGATCGTTTCCGACTTGCAGGGCCGCGCTTCGGGCTACGAAAACCAGTAATCGGTTTTCTCGATCACCTAAGACAGGTGAGGGCCGCATCCGGGACGGGATGCGGCCTTTTCCATTTCCGCCGCAGCGTCATCCGGGCAGCGACGCTGTTTCTCGATCAGAAACACGGCGTTTCCCGATCACTTGCAAGATCCGTCATCCCGCCGCGCGCGCGCCACAAAGCCGCCACAGAGCGCCGTCAAACAACCCCTACGGCGCAAATGCAGCGCCAGAAACCGAACTTGGTAACTTAACAGTAAAGGTAAACACTCATGAAACTGCGCAATCTGTTCAAGAAATTCAAAGCCGACGAATCCGGTGCCGTCACCGTCGATTGGGTCGTGCTGACCGCTGCCATCGTTGGCCTCGGCATGGTCGTGATGAAAACCGTTGGCGGTGGCATCGAAGGCCTGGGCGACTCGATCGTGTCCGACCTTCAGGGCCGCGCCGCTGGTTACGAGAATCAGTGATCTGATTTTTCGATCAGCCGTACCATTCTCACGCCAGGGGCCGCTTCTGATCCAGAAGCGGCCCCTTTGCATGAAAGCAAGCAGGCTAACGTATTGTTGTAAAATTCGAAACGCCCTGTTTCCGCGCCACCGCCGATTAGCATGGTGAACGCTGCAATCACCCCGAAAAGACCAAACCCCCGCCGCAATCGCGCCACGATCAGACGGCTATATCAACCCAAGCCGAAGCGGTGAACGAGTTGGAACAGAGGCCAGCACGTGACGATCCAAAGCGGTGACATGAGCAACTCCTAGGATAGGGAAATCCAAAATGATGACTTTGAAACTCCGCAAACTGTTCAAATCCTTCCGCGCTGACGAATCCGGCGCAGTGACCGTTGACTGGGTCGTGCTGACCGCTGCCATCGTTGGCCTCGGCATGGTCGTGATGAAAACCGTTGGTGGTGGCATCGAAGGTCTGGGCGACTCGATCGTTTCCGACCTGCAGGGCCGCGCTTCGGGCTACGAAAACCAGTAATCGGTTAATCCGATCACCTGATAAAGGTGAGGGCCGCATCCGGGACGGGATGCGGCCTTTTCCATGCGTAAAGCCAGGCTCAAATCTGGGCCAAAATCCTGCCACAAGACCACATTGCCGCCATCGGACCATCCCGATTCCGGCCACAATCGCCAGCTATAGCGCTGATTGTGGGTGTTCTGAGTAGCCGGAGCGAAAGCCGCGAAGGAGGTAACATGCAACGCTGGTTGAAGAAATTCATCCGAAAAACCGATGGCGCCGTCACTGTGGAATGGGTGACTTTGTCTGCGGCGGTGATCGGGCTCGGGATGCTCGTGCTGTGGCCGGTGGCCTTCAGCACCGAAAGCTCGACGCAGGGCGTGGCAGATTACATCGAGGGCGTAGACGTGGGTTACGGCAGATGAGTTGGGGTTTTCCGCAAGGCTTGCAACGCGGCGGAAACAAGTGGGAAAGGGGTTAACATGCGAATGATCTTTGGATTGGTACTGGTGGTCGGCATGATGCTGGCAGGTGCCGCCGTGTTCATGGCAAAGAATTTCATCGGCCAGCAGCAATCGGCTGTGACGCGCGAAAAGCAGCTGATGTCCGATACCGGCGGTCTGACCATGGTGTTCGTGGTCAACAAGCCGAAGAACTACGGCGATCCACTGACCAAGGACGATGTGCAGCGCATCTATTGGCCGAAAAACGCTTTGCCGGAAGGCGCGTTTGAGGATGGCGATGTGCTGTTCCCGAAAGACGCCCCGGATCCGCGCTATGTGGTGCGGCAAATGGAAAAGTTTGAACCGATCCTCGCCGTCAAAGTCACCGCTCCGGGTGAGCAGGCGGGCCTGAACGGGTCGATTGAAAAGGGAATGCGGGCTTTCGCCATCAAGGTTGATGCCGCTGACTTCCTGCAACCCGGTGATCGGGTGGATATCTACTGGACGGGGTCTTCGGATGCTTCGGGCTCGGAAATCACCCAGCGGATTGAGAATGCGGTGAAGATCATCGCGGTGGATCGCAGCTCTAAGGCCACCGTGGCTGCGGGCGAAATTCAAAGCCGCACTATGACCGTGGCGGCAACGCCGGAACAGGTTGGCCGTCTGGCGCAAGCGCAGGCCACCGGGCGTCTGGTGATGTCGCTGGTGGGCAATGACAGCAGCGCCGCCAGTGATCCGACCGAGATCAAGGTCACGACGAAAGACATCAATGGCGACACAACTGCCGCCCCAGAAGCCGTCGTCGTCGCACCTCAAGCCTGCTTTATCACGGTACGTCAGGGCGGTGTTCCGACCCAAGTGCCAATCGCCTGCACCAATTAAGCCTGAAAAACCAAGCCTGCCGCCACTTCCTATAGTGGCGGCAAGTTTCACCTTCCGCATCTGGTAGCGGGCTGTTGCAAGTTATCCACATAAGGAACGGCCTTTAACCATTTGATTATTGCAAAAAAACGACACTTACGTCATCTTGCGAAGTGGATTGGGCAGAACAAGACCCGACCAGAGGCGTGATCGAAAGGGCAGGTCACATGAATATGCGCAATTTCCTGACCGCCAGTTGCTTGGGGCTTGCCCTTGCAACTTCGGCGCTCAGCCCGCTGTCTGCACAGACGCTGCGGGTGATGGAGGGGTCGGCTTCGGCACCCCTGAACGTGCCGATGAACCGCGCCGTGGTTGTGGAAAGCGATGTCTCATTTGCCGAGCTGTCGATCGCCAACCCCGGTATCGCCGATATCTCGACGCTGTCCGACAAGTCGATCTACGTCTTGGGCAAGACGCCGGGTCGCACCACGCTGACCCTGCTGGGGCCAGATGGCAAGTTGATCTCGAACGTCGATGTCCATGTCACCCCCGACATTGCCGAGTTCAAAGAACGCCTGCAACAAATCCTGCCCGGCGAGAAAATTGAAGTCCGCACCGCCAATGACGGCATCGTCATGTCGGGCACGGTGTCTTCCACCGCCAAGCTGGACCGCGCCTTGGATCTGGCCGAACGCTATGCGCCGAAACGGGTGTCGAACCTGATGGGCGTTGGCGGCACCCAGCAAGTCATGCTGAAAGTCCGCTTTGCCGAGATGCAGCGGTCGGTGTCGAAAAACCTGTCCTCGTCGCTGGCAGTGTCGGGCGGGAAGAAATTTGGCGTCTCAGGCGAAACCGGCACCTGGCTGAACGGCGACAACAGCATCAACAACAACACGATCACGCCGCGCAACAATGCCAACTCGGCGGTGGCCTTTGGCTTTTCCGCAGGCTCGCTGGAATTCGCGGTGTTGCTGGAAGCGCTTGAATCAAAGGGTGTTGTGCGCACCTTGGCCGAGCCAAACCTGACGGCGCTGTCCGGGCAAGAGGCGAAGTTCCTCGCCGGTGGCGAGTATCCTATTCCGGTGACGGACAATGACGGCATCAAAATCGAATACAAACCGTTCGGGGTAGAGTTGAACTTCACCCCAACTGTCGTCGATGGCGATATCATTAACCTGGCGATCAACGCTTCTGTGTCATCCATCGACACCACCAACAGTGTGACCACCAACGGCTTTTCGGTCAACGCTTTCAAACGCCGCGAAACCTCCACCACGGTTGAGATGCGCGACGGCGAAAGTTTTGCCATCGCCGGGTTGCTGCAAGATGACTTCCGCGATCTGAACGGCCAAGTGCCGTGGCTGGGGGATATTCCGATCCTCGGAGCTTTGTTCCGCTCGGCGGAATATCAACGCGCGCAATCCGAACTGGTGATCATCGTCACACCGCATCTGGTCACGCCGACCCGTGGCGAAGCCCTCGCTTTGCCGACCGACCGCGTCAAACTGCCGTCCGAGAAAGATTTGTTCCTGTTCGGCAACGTGGCGGGCAAGCAAAAAGGCGCGGCTGGCGATGTCGCCCGACAAGATTTCAGCGGCTCTTACGGCTATGTGATGGAGTGATCATGAACATGCGCTCCCTCCCCCTGATTGCCGCCGCCTTTCTTAGCCTTGCGGCTTGCGATCCGACCAATTTCAACGGCGAAGCTGGCGCCGAAGTGGATGAAGGCGGCTTCGGCAACTCGACGATGAACAACACTTTGGTGATGTCAGGTGAACGCGATTACACCATCGCGCTGGCGCAACGCTTTGCGCAATCTGTGCCCAGCACCATCACCTTCGCCTTTAACAGCTCCGAGTTGACCCCCGAGGCGCGCGCCGCACTTGATCAACAAGCTGATTTCATTCGTCAATTCCCACAAGTACGCTTCCGCGTTTATGGTCATACCGATCTTGTCGGCTCGAATGCATATAACAAAGCGCTTGGGCTGCGTCGTGCCCGCGCAGCCGTTGCTTATCTGGCCAGCCTTGGCATTGGCGGCTCTCGGCTTGAAGCCGTGGCCTCTTTCGGCAAGACCCGCCCGATCATCCAAACGTCCGCCCCGGAACAGCGCAATCGCCGGACCGTCACCGAAGTTTCGGGTTTTGTAAAGAATGACCCGATGGTGCTGAACGGCAAATACGCCCGGATTATCATGCAAGAATATGTTAAGGGCGCAGTTGTTCCGCATGGCGATTACACGGGTGAGTTGATCCAGGACAGACCACCACCGAAAGCACAGTGATACCACAGTGCCAAAAAGCCCCTCCCGCAACGGAGGGGCTTTTTCGTTTCCAAATTAACCGCTTAGATCGTGAAATACCCTAGATTGACGCTGTTTTAGCCCCAATCTCGCCACCATCCTCCAGCATCTTGCACCCAATGGGAACAATGCCGTGCCAAAGGCGAGGTATGCTCCCCCGATTGGCCCCAATCACGCCTTAATTTTGGCTGGGGTCCGTGGTGGGATGTCTTGAGAGGGACGATGAAACGATGACGAGCGTGGCCAACTTACAACCCGATCCCGCACCGATTCTGGCGTGTACGATTTCGCGCGATGTGCAGAACTTTGATCTGCTGATCGACGATATGGAAAACGAGCTGGGCGAGGCTTGGGGTGATCTGGGCTTTGACGATGCGCTGATCTTCCTCGGTCAACCCGAATCCGCCACGCTGGAATTTGTCGCCATCGCCGTCGATGCCGAAGATGAGGTCGATCTGTCGCGGATCACCGAGATCATCCGCACCGCCAAGGATAAGTCGATCAAAGTGATCCTGATCGCCGATCAGGTCGGCCCCGCAGCACTACATCAACTGCTGCGGCTTGGTGCCGAAGATTTCGTGCCCTATCCGCTGCCCGATGGCGCGTTGCACGAAGCCATTGAACGCATCCGCAAAGCCAAACCCGCTGCGGTCGAAACCCCTGCGCCAGCGCCCGCCCCTGCCCCGGCCCCCGCGCCAATCGTCTCGGATGAACCTCATGCCGAAAAGGCCCCGGCGTTCAAAGCCAAGGGTGACCGCGATGCGGTGGTGCTGCCCGTTCACGGCCTAGCAGGCGGTTGCGGGGCCTCGACCTTCGCCGCTAACCTTGCGTGGGAGCTGGCAACTTTGTCGAAAACCGACGCCCCGCGCGTTTGCCTGATCGATTTAGACTTTCAGTATGGCTCGGCTGCCACCTATCTCGATCTGCCGCGCAAAGAGGCTGTGTTTGATCTGTTGACCGACACCGCCCATGCCGATTCAGATACCATGCTGGCCGCGATGCTGACCTTCAACGACAAGCTGCATGTGCTGACCGCACCGTCCGACATGCTGCCGCTGGATATCGTCTCGCCCGAAGACATTGGCCGCATCATCGACATGGCGCGGGCGAATTTCGACTTTGTCGTCATCGACATGCCGCGCACCATCGTCGCCTGGACCGAAACCGTGCTGTCCCGCGCCCATGTTTACTTCGCGCTGATGGAGTTGGACCTGCGCTCGGCGCAAAACGTGCTGCGTCTGGTGCGGGCGTTGAAGGCCGAGGGCCTGCCGCATGAAAAGCTGCGCTATGTGTTGAACCGCGCGCCGAAATTCACCGATCTTTCGGCGAAAAGCCGGGTGAAGCGGATGGCGGAAAGCCTTGATATCACTATCGAAGTGCAGCTTCCCGATGGTGGCGCGCAGGTGACACAAGCCAATGACCACGGCCTGCCGCTCTCGGAAAATGCGGGCAAAAACCCGTTGCGCAAAGAAATCCAAAAGCTTGCGAAATCGCTGTTTGATCTGAACAAAGCCGTAGAAACCGGCAAGGGCTAAGGCTCGGACTTTGGGGGTTAACGATGTTCTCACGTTTCAAAAAACCGGAGGCCGGGCCAAGCGCCAGCCCCGCTGCGGCACGTCCGGCGGCTCCGGCCCCCGCGCCGAAACCCGGCATCAGCCGCCCCGCGGTTGCCCCCGCCCGCCCGCCCGCCGAAGCGGTTGCGGCGGATAAGGAAAAGAAGCGCAAAGAACGTCTGGGCGAGCTGAAACAGGAATTGCACAAGCGCCTGCTCGATAACCTCAACCTCGCGGCCATCGAACAAGCTTCCGAAGCCAATCTTAAGGTCGAAATCGCCGCGATTTCTGCCGAGGCGTTGGACGAGATGTCGGTGGCTTTGTCGAAAGAAGACCGCACCACGCTGAACCAGGAACTGTACGACGAAGTGATGGGCCTTGGCCCGCTGGAACCGCTACTGAAAGACGAATCCGTCAACGATATTCTGGTCAACGGCCCGAACCGCATCTTTGTCGAACGTAATGGCAAGCTGACCCTGACCGACATCACCTTCAAGGATGAGCGTCACCTTTTGCGCATCATCGACAAGATCGTCTCTGCCGTGGGCCGTCGGGTCGACGAATCCAACCCCTATTGCGATGCGCGCCTCGCTGATGGCAGCCGTTTCAACTGCATGGTGCCGCCGGTGGCGGTCGACGGATCGCTTGTTTCGATCAGGAAATTCAAAAAAGAGAAACTCGGCATCCCGGATCTGGTGCGTTTCGGCGCTTTCACCGAGGAAATGGGCCTCTATCTGCAAGCCGCCGTGTCGTGCCGCCTGAACGTGATCGTCTCGGGCGGTACGGGTTCGGGGAAAACCACGACCCTGAACGCGCTTTCGTCGTTCATCGACAACACCGAACGCGTGCTGACCATCGAAGACACCGCCGAACTACAGCTGCAACAGGTGCATGTGGGCCGGATGGAAAGCCGCCCCGCCAACGTCGAAGGCAAGGGCGCTGTCACCCAGCGCGACTGTCTGCGCAACGCTTTGCGGATGCGTCCTGACCGTATCATCGTCGGCGAAACCCGTGGTGAAGAAGTCATCGACATGCTGCAGGCGATGAACACCGGTCACGATGGGTCTATGACCACCATTCACGCCAACTCCGCCCGCGACGGCATCTCGCGCCTTGAAAACATGGTCGCCATGGCCGGGATTGAGATGCCGCTGAAAGCCGTCCGCTCCCAGATCGCAAGCGCTGTGAACCTGATCGTGCAGGCAAGCCGCCTGCAAGACGGCTCGCGCCGCATGGTGTCGATCACTGAAATCACCGGCATGGAAGGCGAAGTGATCTCGATGCAGGAAGTGTTCCGCTACGAACGCCTCGGCGTTGAACCCAACGGCAAAATCATCGGCCGCTTCAACGCAACCGGCGTGCGCAGCCATTATTCCGACCGCTTCAAGCAATGGGGCTACGATCTGCCCGCCTCGATCTACGAACCCATTAACTGAGGCATATCATGACCTTATCAGCCGCCCCGCTTATCTACATCCTGATCTTCGTCGCCGTCGTGGTGATGGTGAACGGCCTTTATCTGGTGGTGTTCGGCAAATCCATCAGCCTGAACAGCCGGATGAGCCGCCGCCTTGCCCTGCTGGAGAAAAACAACAACCGCGAACAGGTGCTGGAGCAACTCCGCAAGGAAACCGAGCAGCACGTCAATTCGCGCGGCATCCCGCTCTATTCGATCCTCGCCAAAAAGGCGCAGAAGGCCAACATCGCTTTTAGCCCACAGCAACTGGTGCTGATCATGATCGGCATGGTCGGTGTTGCCTTCGCAGGTCTGACCCTTGGCACTCAAGTCGCTTTGCCGATCCGCATCGTCGTCGCCGTCGGCATGGGTGTGGGCGGCGTGTATTTCTGGGTCAACGGCAAGGCCAAAAAGCGCACCTCTTTGATGGATGAACAACTGCCCGACGCGGTGGAACTGATGGTGCGATCCTTGCGCGTCGGCCACCCGTTTGCCTCCGCCATCGGCATCGTCGCCAAAGAGGTTCCCGATCCCTTGGGCACCGAATTTGGCATGATCTCGGATGAAGCCGCTTACGGTCGCAACGTCGCCGACAGCCTGAAAGCCTTTGCCGAGCGGATGGACAGCCAGGATTTGCGCTTTCTTGCCGTCGCCGTCACCATCCAGCAAACTTCGGGCGGCAACCTCGCCGAAATCCTCGAAGGTCTGTCCAAGGTGATCCGCGCCCGCTTCAAACTGTTCCGCCGCGTCAAGGCGATCACAGGTGAGGCGAAATGGTCGGGCATGTTCCTGTCAATGTTCCCGATCGGTGCCATCGTCATGATCAACATCATCAAGCCTGATTATTATGATGATGTCGCGAAATCGGCGGTGTTCATCCCGGCCTGTCTTGCCGTCGGCGTGTTTCTGGTCATCAATATCATCTTCATGCGTATCATGGTCAACATTAAGGTCTAAGCGTCATGGAATTCCTGAACAATATCAACACGCAACTGACCGACAACTTTGGCCCGCTGGGGCCATTGCTGGCGCTGGGTCTGCTGGGTCTGGCCTTGATCGTTGCCGTGCTGCCGATGCTTTTGCAGAAAAAGCCGGAGCCATTCGACAAGCTGAAAGCCCTGCGCAAAGACATTGAAAGCGCCAGCAAATCCAACAAAAGCGCCAACCTGCGCCACAGCGAAAAAGCCGACCGGCTGGAGAAATTCGCCTCGTTCCTGGAACCGCAGGATGAGCAGACCATGACCGCCTCGCGGCTGAAAATGGTGCGCGCGGGCTACAAACAGAAAAACGCCGTGCGCACCTTTCACTTCGCGCAGCTGGCTTTGGGCGTTGGCCTGCTGGCCTTGGGGATGCTCTACACCTTCACCGGCAATGACGGCGCGGAAGTCTCCACCCAAGTGATGATCATCTCGACCCTGCTGCCAGGCGGGCTTGGCTATTACTTCCCGATGTATTGGGTCAACAGCCGGGTGCAAAAGCGCCAGAATGAAATCGTCTCGGGCTTCCCTGACGCGCTTGATCTGATGCTGGTCTGCGTCGAGGCGGGCCAATCGCTTGACCAATCCATCAACCGCATCGCCAAAGAAAGCCGCGCCTCTTGCCCTGCCCTCGCGGAAGAATTCGAAACCGTGGCACAAGAGGTCAAGGCTGGCAAAGAGCGCGTCAAGGTGCTGAAAGACCTGTCCGAACGTGTCGGCATCGCTGATATCTCGTCGTTCTGTACCACGCTGGTACAATCAGCAAGCTTCGGCACCTCGATGTCAGACGCCCTGCGCGTGTATTCCGCCGAGATGCGTGACAAACGCATTATGCGGGCGGAAGAATTGGCCAACAAACTGCCGACAAAACTGACCCTTGGCACTATGCTGTTTACGCTGCCGCCGCTATTGATCATTCTGATCGGACCATCGGTCTACGGGATCTCGAAAACCCTCGGTGGCGGCTGAACCACGGGCTTATAGCCCAAGCATATGGGGCTATAGTGACGCGCGCGGCGGTTTTCCTTCTGATCTGCATCCCCTTGGCCGCCTGTCAACATACGGGCGGCCTTGCCGCATCTGGCAAGCCCCGCAACGTGCCCTACGGTGTCGATGGCCGCGAACAGGGCGTTGATGGCCTGTTGGTCGGCCACCGTCTGATGGAAGCGGGCGAGTATGAACTGGCGATGCGCGCCTATCTGCGGGCAGCCGCCGAACAAGGTATGAACGCCGATGTGCTGTCGGCGATTGGCTCTGCCGATCTGAAACTGGGCCGTCTGGGTCAAGCCGAACAGGTGCTGCGCCGCGCCATTGAGGCAGACGAGCGCAACGTCCCCGCCCTGAACAACCTTGGCTGTGTGCTGATGGAGCAGGGCAAGGCTGGCGAAGCCCGCCGGGTGTTTCAGCAAGCTTTCGCCTTAGACAGTGGCCAATCGGACTCCATTCGCGAAAATCTTAAGCTCGCGATAGCGCGCAGCGAAGCCTCTGTATATGATCCGGTTCAGGATGAAAAACCCGTGATGAAACTGGTGCGACGCGGACAAGGCAGCTACGTCTTGCTGTCGCAGCTTTGAAGATGCAGAATTTGAAGACCGAGCAGTAGACCAAAAAGGACGCAAAATGCGCCACCTGACGTTGCTTACTTTGTGCCTGATCGGCGCCACCGCCTTGGCGGGCTGCCAAGGCACCCGAGATGCCGCCTCGAAACGCGCGCTGAAATCGGTGAATGTCGTCGATGAGAGCAACCTCAGCGACATCATGTTGACCGTCGGCGACCCGAACGAGGCCGTCGCCTATTTCCAGAAATCCAGCGCCGAAAACCCCGACCGCATTGATCTGAAACGTGGTTTGGCGAAATCGCTGATCCGCGCCAACAAACCCTCCGAGGCGATTGGGGTCTGGGGCGCGATTGTCGCCTCGCCCGAGGGCACCAATGACGACCGAGTGGGTTTGGCCGACGCGCAAATGCGCACCTCGGATTGGACCGCCACCGCCGCGACCCTGAACACCATCCCGCCGACGTTTGAAACGTTTGAGCGCTATCGGCTTGAGGCCATGGTCGCCGACAGCCAGAAAAACTGGAAGAAAGCCGACAGCTTCTATGACATCGCCGCTGGCCTCACCAACAAGCCCTCGGGCGTCTACAACAACTGGGGCTTCTCGAAACTGACCCGTGGCGACAATGCCGGGGCGGAAAAGCTGTTCCTCGAAGCGCTCACCTATGATTCCGCCAGCTTCACCGCCAAAAACAACCTGATCCTGTCGCGCGCCGCCCAGCGCAAATACGACATGCCAGTGATCGAGATGACCCAGACCGAGCGCGCGCAGCTGTACTACACCCTCGGCCTCGCCGCCGTGAAGCAAGGCGACACCTCGGTCGGCCGCGAATTGCTGCAACAAGCCGTCGACACCTCTCCCACCTATTTTGAGGCCGCTGAGCGTTCTCTGAAAGCTCTCGGAGGCTGATATGATCTCGCCCTACGCCGCCCTTGTCTTCCTGCCGTTCTGCTTCGCCATCGCGATCTGGGTGTCGTGGAGCGATATGAAATTCATGAAAATCCCCAACAAAGCCGGGGGGGCGATGTTGCTTCTGTGGCTGGTGTTGGGGCTGATCGTGGTGCTGTGCGGCCTGCTATCGTTCAAACTTTGGCTCTGGGGCTGGGCCTTGGCCGCTTGTGTGCTGGTCGCGGGCTTTATCCTGAACGCAGGCGGCGCGGTGGGTGCTGGCGATGCGAAATTCGCAGCAGCCATGGCCCCGGTGTTCATCCACGCCGACATCCGCTTTGTGCTTGGCCTCTACGCCGCCTGCCTGCTCGGCGCTTTCGCCGCCCACCGCCTCGCCCGGCTGATCCCGCCGTTCCGCGCCGCCACCGAAGACTGGCAAAGCTGGACGCATAAAGACTTTCCGATGGGTCTGGCACTGTCAGGAACACTGATCTTCTATCTTTTGGCCGCACTCTTGCCGCTTTTCTAGGTCAATCCTGAGCATTGAAGCTTTGGGCGCAACAGTGCCCGACCGATGCAAAGGTGCCGCCGATGAACATGCAAGTGCCGCTAGGGGTGCAGCCGCCGCCGCAGCCGAAATCCTTGGCCGAAACCGGTCTGTCTTCGGTGATGATGCGCGACATCCTCTTGAAAACCATGTTCCGCATGAACCTCGACATGGTGACAGCACTCTCGCGCGCGATCTGCCTGCCCGTCGTGCTGACGCAAGAACTGGTCGACGCCGCCCGCCAACAGCGCCTGCTGGAAGCCAAAGGCACGTTGAACGCCACCAGCACAAGCAATGAAATGGGCTATCAGCTGACCGATGCCGGCAAAGCCCGCGCCCTCGACGCCCTGTCACAATCGGAATATTACGGCGCACTCCCCATCCCCCTCGCCGCCTATTCCGCGCAAATGAAACGCCAATCGGTGCGCGACATAAAGCTGACAAGGCCAGAGCTGATGAAGGGCATGGGCCATCTGATCCTGCCGCCGGATCTGATCTCCAACCTCGGCCCCGCCGTCACTTCTGGCCGATCAATCCTGATGTATGGCCCGCCCGGCAACGGCAAATCCAGTATCTCCAACGGCATCCGCGCCGCTTTGGGCGATAAAATCTACATCCCGCGTGCGATCGAATATTCCGGTCAGGTGATCACCGTTTTCGATCCAATCGTGCATTCCTCGGCGGAATCCTCGATCGACGACCCGAACGCGCTGCGCCGCACCGGCAACCGCTACGACAACCGCTACGTCTATTGCGAGCGCCCCTCGGTGATCACCGGCGGTGAGTTGACGCTGGACATGCTCGATCTGAAATACAACCCGACGGCCCGCACCTACCAAGCGCCGCTGCAGCTGAAAGCCTCGGGCGGCATTTTCATCGTCGACGACTTGGGCCGCCAAGCCGAGCCACCGCAAAAGCTGGTCAACCGCTGGATCGTGCCGCTGGAAGAATCCCGCGATATCCTAGCCTTACAATCCGGCGAGAAATTCACCGTCCCGTTCGACACCCTCGTGATCTTCTCGACCAACTTCCACCCGAATGAGATTTTCGACGGCGCGGCCCTGCGGCGGATCTTCTTCAAGATCAAGATCGACGGCCCAAATCAGGAAATGTTCCTGAAAATCTTCGCCATGGTCGCGAAGAAAAAGCAAATCCCACTGGATGAGGCCACCCTGATCTACATGCTGAAATCGAAATACCCGACCATCGCCAACAACTTCGCCAACTACCAACCGACCTTCCTGATTGATCAAATGATCGCGGTTTGCGAATTCGAAGGCATCCCCTATCAAATGACCCCCGAACTGATGGACCGCGCTTGGGGCAACATGTTCGTGCGGCAAGAGGCGATTGCAAAATAAGCGATCACGCTGACCGCATCCTTACATCAGCGGCCTGATCGTCAATGGCGATCAGGCCCATGCTGATTCAAAAGTCCGATCAATTTGATTAAAATTTGCTTTCATCCTGGCCTAAATATCCCACAGGGGTCTGGGGACATGAAACCCCCAGCGGCCCGCCCCAAGCGCGCCTAAAACCGCCGCACACCCGCTTCCGTCACCATCATATCCAAGCGCTGATCGAATTCATCAATCGGCACCTCAGCCAATTCCTGCGCCGCAAAGCCAAACCCCACCGCCAAAGTCGCCCGCTTGCCCCGCAACCCCTGCAAGGTCCGGTCATAAAACCCGCCGCCATAGCCCAATCTAAACCCGCGCGCATCGAACCCCACCAAGGGCACGATCAGCACCTCCGGCTCAATCCACGCGCCTTCACTGGGAATGAAAGCCCCAAACGCCCCCATTTCCATCGCACAGCCCGGCGACCATTCGCGAAACCGCAACGCCTCACCCTGCGCCACAATCACCGGCACACAAACCGGCCCCTGATGCGCCAACATCGCCGCCATTGGGTCAGCTTCGGTGCGCATCGCCATATATCCGGCCAAAGCACGCCCGCGATGCTCGGCTAAAACATCGGCCAAAATCTCGCCCGCCTGCCCCTGCCCCGCCGCAAACGCCAGTTTCCGGGCGGCAAACGCAGCTTTGCGTGCCTCGGTTTTGTCCATCCCCGAATCCATCACAGCAGCACCAAACTCGCCAGCCCCAGAAACGCCAGATAGCCCAAAACATCGGTCAAGGTCGTCACAAACGTCCCCGATGCCAAGGCCGGGTCCAAATCTAACCGATGCAGCCCCAGCGGCACCAGTACCCCGCCCATCGCCGCCACCAACTGATTGGTGATCATTGCCGCCCCCAACACCAGCCCCAGCTTCCAATCGCCAAAGATCAACGTCCCCGCCAAGCCCAGCAAACACGCCAAAGCCAAACCGTTCAACAGCCCGCCAACCAATTCCCGCAACACCACCCGCTTGGCGTTGGCCGAGGTCAGGCTCCGCGTGGCCAAAGCCCGCACCGCCACCGCAAGCGATTGCGTCCCGGCAATCCCGCCCGTCGAGGCCACAATCGGCATCAGCGCCGCCAACGTCACCAGACTGGCAATCGTGCTCTCAAACCGCGAGATCACAAACGCCGAAATTGACGCGGTAAACAGGTTCACCACCAGCCACGGCAAGCGCTGTTTCGCCGTCGCCCAAACCCCATCCGACAGGCTCGAATCATCGCCCACCCCGGCCAGACGCAGCATGTCTTGCTCGTGTTCTTCATCCAGCACGTTCATCGCATCATCAATGGTGATCACGCCGACCAGCCGCCCGGTGACATCGACCACCGGGGTGCTGATCAAGTGATACTGGTTGAACATATAGGCCACATCGGCCTCGGATTCCGTCGCCGGAATGGTGCGGAAACTATCCTCTAGAATGTCCTTCAACCGCACCGCGCGCAAGGACGAGAGCAGCCGCCCCAAAGTCACATAACCCACTGGTTTCATACGCGGGTCAACCAAGATCACATGGTAGAACTGATCCGGCAAATGCTCCACTTCACGCAGGTAATCAATCGCCTCGCCCACCGTCCAATGCTCCGGTGCCACCACCACCTCGCGCTGCATCAGACGGCCTGCGGATTCCTCGGGATAGCCCATCGCCTGCTGCACCGCGACCCGGTCGGCATCTTCCAGAGCATCAAGGATTAAGCCCTGCTGCGGCAGATCAAGGTCTTCCAGAATATCGACCACATCGTCGGTATCCAGCTCGCGCATCGCCTCGGCCACCACCGAATGCGGCAAAGATTCGATGACCTCCTCACGGATTGATTCGTCAATCTCGGACAGAATCTCGCCGTCAATCTCGCCTGACCACAAGGCCAGCAACGCCCGACGATCGGATGAGCCAATCTGCTCCAGCAAGTCGGCAATATCGGCGGCGTGCAAAGGCTCCATCAATTCGGTGATGCGGGCAGTATCCTCGGCCTCAACCGCATCCAGAATCGCCGCCACGCGGTCGGCGTGGACTTCGTCTTCGTCCATAACTGCCAGATCTTCCGCCATGACGCACTCCTTTGCCACTTGCTTACAGAAAGCTGTTTCAATGAAACAGAGGGCAGGCAGAAATTTACCTATGCGGCATAAGCCTATAGTCTGACCGGGTTTGGCAAGCGGAGTATGCAGATGACCGATATTCTTCTGGGGCAAGTGCTGTCCTTCGCAGGTGATCCGTTTGTGGAGGGCCCGGATGCCGCGCGGCATCAGACGCATGGCGCGGTGGCGATCCAGAACGGCAAGATCGCAGCCGTCGGTCCCGCCGACCAAATCCGCGCCGCCTATCCACAGGCGCGCGTCACAGATTACGGCCAATGCCTGATCTCGGCAGGCTTCATCGACGCGCATGTGCATTATCCGCAAACCGCGATCATTGCATCCTGGGGCAAACGTCTGATTGATTGGCTGAACAGCTACACCTTCCCGGAAGAAATGCGCTTTGGAGATCGCGCTTACGCCGATGAGGTGGCAAACCGCTACCTTGATCTGGCACTCGCCCATGGCACCACCTCGATGTGCTCTTACGCCACCATCCACCCGGAATCGGTCGATGCCTTCTTCACCGCCGCACAATCCCGATCCTTACGCGCGTTCGCCGGCAAAACCTGCATGGACCGCAACGCCCCCGAAGGCCTGCGCGACACCGTGCAATCATCCTATGACGACAGCAAACGCCTGCTGCGGAAATGGCACGGGCAGGATCGTTTGTCCTACGTCATCACCCCAAGGTTCTCCCCCACCTCCACCCCCGAACAACTGGCAGCCCTAGGCCAGCTCTGGTGCGAATACCCCGATTGCCTGATGCAGACCCATCTGTCTGAACAAGTTGATGAAATCGCGTGGGTGAAAGAGCTGTTCCCGCAATCGCGCGACTATTTAGACACCTACGAAGCCCAAGGTCTGTTGCGCGAAGGTGCCGTCTACGGCCACGCCATCCACCTGACAGGGCGCGAGAAAGACCGCCTGATCGAAGCCGGCGCAAGCCTCGTCCATTGCCCGACCTCCAACACCTTCATCGGCTCGGGCCTGTTCGACATGAGCCTCGCGCACTCCCTCCGCGTCGGCCTCGCCACCGACACCGGCGGTGGCTCAAGCTTCTCCATGCTGCACACCATGGCCGCCGCCTACGAAGTGGCCCAACTGCGCGGCCAGGCCCTGCACCCTGCGCAACTGTGGTGGCTCGCCACCGTCGGCTCCGCCCGCGCGCTGCATGCCGAACACCAGATCGGCAATATCGCCCCGGGGATGGAGGCCGACCTGACCATCTTGAACCTCGCGTCCACCCCTGCCATCGCCCAAGCCACAAGCCGGGCTGCCGATATCTGGCAAGCCGTCTTCCCCACCATCATGCTGGGCGATGACCGCGCCATCCGCGCCACTTGGGTAGGCGGAAAATCGACCAACTAGTGCCGCTTCGGGGGCCATCGAGGCCCCACTCAGCGGCCTTGCCAGCGCAGGTTGCAAGCGGTCGCGTTATAAAACGATGCGGTGATCTGCCCTGTCGGATGCGCTCCGCGCGGGAGTATTTCGAAAAGAGCAATTCTAAACCCGCTCTCGATTTCACATTGGCTTAAATACTCCCGCCGGAGGCACGCAACCGCACAACCAAAGCCTTTGCCGCAGAACTGTCGCCCGCCCGAACTGCCCCGGCGAAGTCCGGGGTGGTGAGACAAAAACTTGCGGCGAAAGCCGCTCATTTAGCTTACCGCGCGAACCGCCTATTCGTCGCCCAGCTCCCAACCATCCGGGTAAAACTCGAACGGCAGCACGATCTCTGTCGCCAACCGCTCCCACTGCCACACCGTCTCGGCATCAATCGCAATCGGACCGATCCGCGCTTGCAGCACGTCGCCTGCATGGCTGGTCTTGAAGCCCTTCGCCCGCAGCGCCTTCTCGACCGCCGCCCATTTGGTATCGACCTCTTCGGCGACGAATTCATAGACCACCACCGACTGCTTCGGCAGCTTCACGCCGCGGCTCACCGTCGCAAAGGTTTCAAACGTATCCGCCCGCTGTTCCTGAAAGTTATGCATGATCTGCCTCCTGTGCCTGCGCCGATCCACAACCGAATCACTCAAGCCTTGATATTGCCGCGTCCGCCTTGTATCCGCTGCATTCAAGATTAGAATAGGGTCTGCTGTCACGCAGGGCCCCTCGGGCCCGCAAAAGCCCCCTGAACCGGAGTTCGCCATGTCCTGGACCGACGAGCGCGTCGAGACGCTCAAGAAAATGTGGGCCGAGGGCCAGTCTGCCAGCCAGATCGCCAAAGAGCTTGGCGGCGTCACCCGCAATGCCGTGATCGGCAAGGTGCATCGCCTTGGCCTGTCCAACCGCGTCGGCGGTGGGGCTACGGAAGCCGACGAGCCTGAGGTGGCCGCGACCACGCCGCCGCCGCGCGTTGAGCCTGCGCCAAAGCCCGCCGCCGCTGAAGCCGCCCCGCGCCCAGCCGCCCCAGAACGCGTGGTGCCAGAGCCGCGCCCGACCACACCGCAGCCCTCGCCTTCCGCCATCGTCACCACTTTGCCGATCCCGTTGCGCAAAGCCATCATCCCGGCGGGTCAACCTTTGCCGCCGCAGCCCTCCGCCAATGAGATCAGCCCCGAAGCTTTGGCATCCGTGCGCGAGGTCGAAAAGCGCGCCAAGCGGTTGTCGTTGATGGAATTGACCGAGCGCACCTGCAAATGGCCAATCGGCGATCCCGCCACCGAGGATTTCTGGTTCTGCGGCCTGCCTTCCGTCCCCGGCAAACCCTATTGCGAAGCCCATGTCAGCGTCGCCTTCCAACCGATGTCTGCCCGCCGCGACCGCCGCCGCTAAGGTAAAGCCATAGCTTAAATGACAAAAGGCGCGAGCACCCCTCGCGCCTTTTGCATATTAAAATCAACCGTAAGACAGGCTCGAACGGTGCGCTTCAGCACACCAAACCCAACCTCAATTCCCGCCCCCCAACAACTTCTGCAACGCCTTTTGCGCCTCCTCATCCACCGCCTCATTCATCCGCCGCCGCGCTGCATCCTCAAGGCTTTCGCCATCTTGCTGCACCACGCCCAACTCATCCTCCAGCTTAGCCCGCGCCTGCGCCTCCAATTCCGCCCGCTTGGCTTCCGCCTGCGCCTCTAAAGCCGCCTTCTGCTCGGCCAATTTCTCATCCGCAAGCGCCTGCAAATCCAATGAAAACTTCGGATTGGCCCAAGACCCCTTGATCAACAACGGCGCCGTCAACCCACCCGCCCCGGTATCATCCGCCAAAGCGGTGGCCTTGATCCGATATTCCAAATTCCGCGGCCCCAAACCCACATCGCCCATACCCCGCGCGGTGATATAGGGCGATTTCAACACCAGATCGTCATTGTGCAGCACGCCATCCGCCATGATGAAACTGCCGCCCAAACTGTCAAAAATCGTCTTCTGGCCTTCCCCGACATAAGACGTATCCAAAGTCCGCAGCATCCCCGCGATATCCAAGCCCAAAATCTCCCCATTGCTCAACGCAAGGCTCCCAGACCCCGACAGCGAGCGCATGATCGCATCCACCGACGCCCCCGATCCCAAAAACTTCACCCGCAGATCGCCAGTCCCCACCAACCGCTGATAGCCGCCGAAATCCGCCAGCATCGGCTGCAACGCCATGCCCGCAAAGGATAAATCCCCACCCACCGACAGCCCCTTGCGGCCATTGACCACAAACTGACCCGAGATCACCCCCTCATAAGCCGAAACCTTGCGCAACTCTGTCACCAGCCGCGACCGCTCATTGGTCAGCACAATCTGCGACGGCCCGAACTTCACCATGCCCAGATCAACACTCTCCGCCGTCAGCGCCACCACAGCATCCAAACCCGCAAGCGCGCTCACATCAATCTTATCCTTGGGCCAGCCCACAGCCTGCGCCCCACCGCTGACCCCACCACCCTGCCCGCCCGACACCGCCGCCAAATCCAACGCGCCCGCCACCACCTTGGCTGAAAGCTTCGCCCGCTCCCCCGCCGTGGTCAGATCCGCATCCACCGCCAGCTTGTTGCCATCCAACACCACCGAGCCCGCCCGCAGATGCACAGACCCCGCCGTCGTCAGCGTCACCCCGCCCTCAACCTTCACATCTGCAGCCCCAAGCCCCTGCGGCAGCTTCACCGCCGCCATCCCCGCCAAAGCCGACACCGCCGCGAGATCGCCCAGATCAGCCGTAACCTCGCCCTTGCCCTCGCCCGCAAGCCCCGCCTCGCCCTTAAAGCCAACCGAAGCCGCCCCCGCCACCAGCTTCAGATCGCTCGCCACCACCTTGCCATCCAGAAAATCCTGAAACGCCGCAACCTCACCCGCCAGCGTGAACGACTGCCCGTTCATCACCGCCGCCATGTCCAAGCTGGCAGCCCCGGTATAACTTGGGATCGCCACCGTCGCCGCAATCCCGCTCACCTCATAGCGCACTCCCGCCCGATGATCGGCAAACACCAAAGCCCCACCCGACACCGAAGCTTTGTCCAGCGTAAAAGCCTGCCCCACCCCCGGCGTCGCCGCTGACACCGTGCCGCCAGAACCGCCGCCGCCAAACACCCAATTCTCCTCACCCTTCGCCGACCGCTCCAACACGATCTTCGGATTGATCGCCTCCACCCCGGTGATCTTCACATCGCCCGCGATCAGCGCCGCCAGATCCAGCGAGATCGACAGCCCCTCGGCCTGCACCATCGGCCCCTCTTTCGACCAATCCGCGTTGGAAATTGAAATCGGCCCGGTTGTCACCCCCAACTGCGGCCAAAACGAAGGCCGCACCGCACCAGAGATCGTAAGTTCCCGCCCGGTCAGCGCATTGAACTTCGCCACCGCAATCCCGGCCACCTTCTCGGCAGGGATCAGAAACACCGATCCCGCTAGCACAATCACCAACAAAACCAACGCGATAACCGAACGGATGATCCAGCGCATACTACCCTCACTTCGCCCCACCACATGAGTCTACGCGCAAGCCGCCATCAAACAAGCCACCGCCCGCCGATTGGCAACACTCCGCCCGTCACCACGCTGTTACATTGCCCTGATTTACCCCGACCGAAACAGGAGGCCAGCATGCCCGACTCGTCGCAACTCGATACGCCCACTCCGCAAGCGCTTGACTGGCTGGAAGCCGAACTCGCCGATGCTTTTGACGAGCAGTATGAGCTGGAAATGGAAGACGCCCAGCTGTCGCTGGAAATCTCCAAGATTTACAAAGACAAACACCCCGATGGTATCGACCGCCACGTCTATTTCCAATCCTTGATCCGGCTGCAATCCGAGCTGATCAAGCTGCAAGACTGGGTGTCCTACCACAAGAAAAAGGTCGTCGTGCTGTTTGAGGGCCGCGATTCGGCGGGCAAAGGCGGCGTGATCAAACGCATCAGCCAACGCCTGAACCCGCGCGTCGTCCGCGTCGTGGCGCTGCCCGCACCGTCTGACCGCGAGAAAACCCAGTGGTATTTCCAGCGCTACGTCCCGCATCTGCCAGCCGGCGGCGAAATCGTGCTGTTTGACCGCTCTTGGTATAACCGCGCCGGGGTGGAGCGCGTGATGGGTTTCGCCGATGAGGATCAGGTCGAACAATTCTTCCACGACGTTCCCGAATTTGAACGCATGTTGGTGCGCTCCGGCATCACCGTGATCAAATACTGGTTCTCGATCACCGATGAAGAACAGCAGATGCGCTTCCTGATGCGGATTCACGACCCGATGAAGCAATGGAAACTCAGCCCGATGGATCTGCAATCCCGCGTCCGCTGGGAAGATTACACCAAAGCTAAAGAAGAAATGATGGCCCGCACCAATATCGCCGAGGCCCCATGGTATATTGTCGAAGGCAACGACAAAAAACGCGCCCGCCTGAATTGCATCGACCACCTCTTGCAACAATTCCCGTATGAGCCGGTGCCACACGACGACGTGACCCTGCCCAACCGTGTCTTCAACCCACAATACGAACGCGCCGTGCTGCCGCCGGAATTGTATGTGCCGGGGAAATACTGACCGTTCCGCCAGAACCTCGCCGCCCCGGACTTGATCCGGAGCGGCTTGGAGTTTGAAGACAAGCCGCACCTCATCTTGCGCCCGAACCGAAAGAAAACTCTGCGGGGCAGAGTTTTCCAGTTCATTGCTCGTAAGGTTGAAAGCCGTCGAGCAAGGGGCTTTGTGCAGCAAGCCAAACGCCAATAATCGGGCAAAAGCCTCTAGCGGTTTCGCAAAAGATCATAGTCTCAAGGATCAGGCACATCGCCGCAGCACACAATTGCCGCGCGGATCAATCTGTGCTGCTCAATGATGATACTCTGGCTAAGCAGTCCATCGCCATCTCTCGGGAAATTGGTCCCAAAGAGCCCAAACCGATACTCATCTTCGTGGCTAAAATCTTCCGGTTTCGTCCAGATCATCCTCGTAACATCATCAAGAGTGAGTTCCGTGCCGCTAAAGCTCTCAAGCCTTTCTAACGTCATACGATCAGAATAATTGATAGGCCTGCCAACCATTCCTGACTCACCTTTCGGCCGAATATCGGAAAACCACTCTGGCCGTGCCAGAACTTTAGTCAGACCTCTCACCAAATTTTCGCTATTGTAGACGACAAAAGACGCCTGCTTAAGATTAGGGTTATGCGCCATGATCGCGTGCGATCTGGCAATGTCGTGACTGCCTCGGGACAGGCACGCGACAAGAAAATCAACCTTGTCAGATAGCAGCAGATCGGCTTTTGTCGCTCCCCGCATTGCAACGTTTAACAACCCCAGTGCAGGTATCGTAACCCTGCCTTCGTCTTCTGCGCTATAACCGCGCAGCCGATGCCCCTCTTCATCGTCCGAAAATCGACCTTCTCCCTTCGTGTAGGACGAAAGGGAAGAGAATCTGAAATAGCCAGATTTGTAGGACTCAAAATGATCTCTATCGAAAAGTCGCGTCAAAAACTTGGGCAGTTTCGCCTGCTTGTGACCGATTCTAGGCATCCGCGCTCCTTATATTCCTCATGTAACGATGCGCAGTGTGCAGGCAGATGGAAACAGTTTCGAATATCTAACAATGCAGCTTGCATCTTGTTTTCGCACGAATAAACCCAATCCGCTGAAGTCAACAGTCAGTCCCCGCAGAAATCCCTAACAACTCCTTACCACTCCCAGCCTAACCCCTTGAAATCCCACAAACCGCTCCAATGTCCACGCGTGGACACCCCCCTACCGCCACGCGGCGTTTCCATATATACCCACCCCCATGTCGCAAAATCCGCCCAATCTCCGCCCAGACCTCGCCCCGAAACCCAGTTTCAGCGAACCGATCCGCCCCGGCCAGCCCACAATCGGCATGGTCAGCCTCGGCTGCCCGAAAGCCCTCGTGGATAGCGAGCGCATCCTCACCCGCCTACGCGCCGAAGGCTACGCGATCAGCCCCGATTACAAGGGTGCCGACGCCGTGATCGTCAACACCTGCGGCTTCCTCGATTCAGCCAAGGCGGAATCCTTGGAGGCCATCGGTGAGGCGCTGCAAGAAAACGGCCGCGTCATCGTCACCGGCTGTCTGGGAGCCGAACCCGAATACATCACCGGCGCGCATCCGAAAGTTCTCGCCGTGACCGGCCCGCATCAATACGAGGCGGTGCTTGATGCCGTCCACAAGGCCGTCCCCGCCAAGCCCGACCCGTTCATTGATCTGCTCCCGGCCTCAGCCGTCAGCCTGACCCCGCGCCATTACAGCTACCTCAAGATTTCCGAGGGCTGTAACCACAAATGCAAGTTCTGCATCATCCCCGATATGCGCGGCCTACTGCAAAGCCGCCCCGCCCATGCCGTGCTGCGGGAGGCGGAAAAGCTGGTCGAAGCAGGCGTGCGTGAACTGCTGGTGATCAGCCAGGATACCTCGGCCTATGGGGTTGATCGCAAGCACGACCTTAGCCCGTGGAAGGGCGGCGAAGTCCGCGCCCATATCACCGATCTTGCCCGCGCCATGGGCCATTTGGGCGGCGATACCAAGCCTTGGGTCCGCCTGCACTACGTCTACCCCTATCCGCACGTGCGCCAACTGATCCCGCTGATGGCCGAGGGGCTGATCCTGCCTTACCTAGATATCCCGTTCCAGCACGCCGACCCTGGTGTCTTGAAACGTATGGCCCGCCCTGCCGCTGCCGCCAAAACCCTCGACGAGATCGCGGCATGGCGCGCAGTTTGCCCCGATATCACCCTGCGCTCGACCTTCATCGTCGGCTATCCGGGCGAGACCGAGGCCGAATTCCAGACCCTGCTGGATTGGATGGACGAGGCGCAACTGGACCGCGTCGGTTGCTTCCAATACGAAAACGTCGCTGGCGCGCGTTCCAATGACCTCCCCGATCATGTGCCGGATGCGGTCAAGCAGGAACGCTGGGACCGCTTCATGGAAAAGGCCCAAGCCATCTCCGAAGCCAAGCTTGAAGCCAAAGTCGGCGACACCATCCAAGTCATCGTTGATGAAGTCGATGACGAGGGGGCGACCTGCCGCACCATGGCCGATGCGCCGGAAATCGACGGCAACCTGTTCATTGACGAAGGGTTCGAGGGCCTCGCTCCCGGCGATATGGTCACTGTGACGGTCGAAGAAGCCGGAGAATATGATCTTTGGGGTCAGAGGGTTTAATCGCATCGTCGACCTGCTACGAGCGTTCCGACACGAGCCGCCCACGTCACCCCAACATGCGCGAAAGTCATTCCCAGCGGGGAATGACTTGTGTTTCCGGGCAATTTCGCCGCTATTTCCACAACATATAGTGGTCCGCAGGATATTGCGTATTTTGCCTTGACCTTGAAGCGCCTCGGCCACGCCGTCTGCACAGAGCGCAAAACTGATCTCAGGCGTGTTACGCAACACGACGCAAGTGATCAGCCGTGGTTAACGGCATCGTCCTTGCCACGGCCACGACGGGCGAATTCAAGGCTGTGATCGACCGGAATGATCAGCGCGGCGTGGCCTGCGCCATCATCAGCCCCCCGGCCCCGGCGCGACAAAAGCTGGCCATCGTCGCTGGGCGTGCCCGGCAGCGTCAAGGAAAACTGCGGCAGCACAGTGTCTTGCACCATCGCACCTGCTGCGGTGGCAGCGGTTAGCGACAGCAGAACTGCGCCCGCCGCGATGGTTTTGGTCAGAGGGGAATGCGACATGATAGGCTCCATGAGGTTTGTTTCTTCGTAACCCCAATCTATGCCGCCACTCCCCCGCACGTCAGGGACAATCGCCCAGCGATCTGCGCGGGCAAAACAGGCCTATGGTCTGATAAACCCTCACCCCTTCAGATGCGCCCGCGCCAGAATTGCGGCCTCGACCCGGTTGCGGACATGCAGCTTTTGCAGGATCGAGGTCATGTAATGCTTGACGGTTTTCTCCTGAATATCCAGCTTGCGCCCGACCTCTTTGTTGGAAAGCCCGGTCGCCACCAGCCGCAAAATATCCTCCTCGCGCCGCGACAGATCGGCCAAGGGATTAGGTTCGCCCACAGGTTTGCCGCGCATCGCCACCAACAGCCGCCCCGCAAGTCCGGGCGAGACATAAGACCGCCCTGCCGCCAGATCGCGCACCAGTTCGACCAATTCGCTGGCCCCGACGCCTTTCAGAATATAGCCCGCCGCCCCCGCCTTCAGCGCCGTCATCAGATCGCCCTCATCCTCGGATGCGGTCAACATCGCAACGAGGGGTGGCTTTTCCATCTGCATGATCAGGGCCAAGGCCCCCAAACCGCCGCCCTTCGGCATCGAGACATCCAGCAACACCAGATCGGGTTTCAACGACAGGCAAAGCCGCGCCGCTGCCTCGCCGTCCTGCGCCTGTCCCACCACATCAATCCCGCCCGCATCGCTGAGCGTGCGCGCCACGCCGTCGCGGTAGATCGGGTGATCATCGGCCAAAACCAGACGGATATCGCTCATAGCGCTTCCTTCAAATCCAATGTCATCCGCAATGCGGCCCCCCGACCATCGCTGCGATTGGCAAAGCTGATATGGCCGCCCAGACTTTCCACCCGATCCGCCAATCCGGCAAGGCCCAGCCCGGCATCCTCGCGCGAAAAATCCACCGGAAGCTGCGCGAAGCCCGCACCGCGATCCAGCACTTGCACCTCTAGCAGATCGCCGCGCAAGCTGACCCGCACCTCTTGGCCCTGCCCCTCGGCGTGATGCCACGCGTTATTCAGCCCCTCCTGCACGAAGCGGTAGCAACAGATTTTCACCGCAGCGGGCAGGCCATTGACCGATTGACAATGCAGGGCCACCGCCGTTCCGGTGCGGGCGGCATGAGCCTCGGTGACGCCGCGCAGAATATCCTCCAGCGATTTCTGCTCGATATCCGGCAGCGATAAGCCACGCGCGATGCTGCGGATTTCCGAGATTGAATCCTTTACCGCGCGCTGCACCGAAGCCAAATCTTCCGCCGCAGGCCCCGAAACCTGCCCCTGCAACGCATCCAACCGCAAAGCCGCAAAGCCCATCAGTTGCGCCGGACCGTCGTGCAAATCCGCGCCAATCCGCCGCAATGCCTGATCGTTAACCGAGGCAAACCGCGCCGCCGCCCCCTGCACCCGCAAGCGCAGCGCCAGATTACCCGCCGCCATATCTTTCAGCGCGCCCAACTGGCGGTCAATGGTGCGAGAGCCGCGCAACACCACCGCAAACATCGCCGCCGAGATCAGCGCCATCGCGCCCGCCACCGTCAGCCAGCCCAAGCTGCGCGCCCGGATCAGGTCTTGTTTCAGCTGGGTGGCGACCTCGTAAAACTCGGCCACCGCGATCACTTTGCCGGATTTGATCTCGCGGATCGGGCTGTAAATCTCCAACAGCGGGATGCCCATAGCGTGCTCGGCCGCGTCTTCCTCATCCTTGGTGTCGTTGAAATCGGCGCGCACCTCGCCGCCCCAAGCCTTTTTCAAGTTTTCGGTCGGCGGAAACCGCTTGCCCACGGTTTCCAGATTAGAGGCATCCACCACCAGCCCACCGGGCCGCCAGATCTTAAAGCTGACCACCCGCTTGCCCAGCGCGGTATCAGCCAGCAACTCACCAATCTTAACCCGCGATTCCTCTGACAGATCAGAGCGTTGCGCCAGATCTTGCGTCAGCGGCGCGATAAAGCTTTCCATATACAGCGCGGTGGCGTTGGCGGTGTTGCGCACCACCGCGTCTTCGATGCGGTTTGCGACAAAATAGCCACCGAAACCCGCCGAAAGCAGCATCAGCACGCCGCCCGCCAGCGCGAATTGCTGCACCAGCGACAGTTTGGACCAAGCCGGAAAATCTAGTGGTCGCATCTGCACCCCAGAGTTGTGCCGCCCTCGCACACAGGCACGGGTGGGCCGCGCTTACAGCAAATCCTCTTCCTCGCCCGTCACATCAATGCCCATCGCTTCCAACCCGGCTTCGAGATTTTCGGCCAGATCGGTCATCCCCAGCAGATATTCCGCCGTGGGCGCCGAGGCTTCCACTTCCGCCACCACCACGGCTTGGCCAAATTCATCCGCCGTATAGGTGCCGCGCCCGACCCAAGCCAGCGCCGTCAGATGCGCCTTTTCATCGACGTTCAACCCAGCCAGCAAACCCCGCAACTCGGCCTCTGCCGAGGCAGTGGTTTCGCGCGACAAATAGATAATCTCCACCACTTTCGCCGGAGCAATTTCCAACATGATCGTCTCCTATGGCCCGCGCGGTTGCGCGACAGTGCCGCCAGACTACGACCTAAAGCAGCCAGACCGCCAGCCCATAACCCACCGACCCGGCCAGCGTCGCCAGCACAACAGATCGCATGGCGGCGTAAACCGCCAGCACCGCGCCGGTGCCCACCACCAAAGGCAGCGGCACGCCGCCCTTCAGCATCGGCAACAGCGAGGCGACAAACAGTGTCGCAATCGCCGCAGGCCCGGTGGAGGCCAAAAACCGCGCCAATATCCCGTCAGGCTTGATGCCAGACAAATCCGCCTTGGTTGGGAAAAACCGGAAAGCCCAAGTGCAAGCGCCGACGATCAGCGCCAAGGTCAAAATCTCAAGCCGCATCATTGCGCCTCACCAACAAACCGCTCAAAGCACCCGCGATCATGCCCGCCAAAATCCCCGCCGTGCCCGACCACGCCAAAGTCACCGCCACCGTGGCCGCCATCGCCACCGCGATCACTGGCAGTTGCAGCTTTGACAGGATCGACAGCAGCAGCGCCAAAAACAACGCAGGCAGCATGAAGCCCAAGGCCGCGTCAATCACTGGATAACCCTGCAAAGCCGCCCCACCCGCATAGGCCCCCAAAGCCGTGCCCGACAGCCAAGACCCATAGGCGGCGAGGCCCAGCCCAAACATAAACGCCTCAGAAAACGCCACTTTGCCGCGCGCCAATGCGCCCAAAGCCGCACCAAACACCTCATCGGTCAGCCCAAACGCCCAAGCCCAAGCGTGCTTGGTACGCGCGCCCGGCCCCACCCGCTTGATCAGCGCCGGACCATAGAGCACATGCCGGATGTTCATCGCCACCAGCGTGAAGGCCGATACCAGAACCGGAGCGCCCCCGGTGATCAGCGCCAAAGCCAAAAACTGCGCGGCCCCCGCATAGATGATCAACGACAGCCCAAAGGCCTCCACTCCGCTCAGCCCCGCGCGGGTAGCGGCAACGCCAAAGGAAAACGCGATCGGGAAATAGCCCAAAGCAATCGGCAGGGCGGTGACAAGGCCTGCGGTGAAGGTGGATTTTGGCGCGGGAAGGCTCATGGCGCCCGTCCTAAACGGTTCGGCGGATTTGGTCAACGGATCGCCCCATTTTCACTTGACAGAAATATAGGCGGTATATTTCCATTATATATAGATATTAAGCAACTTTAGGATATTTAACATGGCGCTGACCTCTGCGATTTTTCTGATCAATTCCACGACCAGCGAAGGCCAATACGACCCCTCGGTGACAGTGCTGCGCGATGGCCGCATCGCGGTGGCTTGGACCGATGACAGCAATATTGGCAACGCTGATCTTGCCCGCGACATCCGCGCCCGCGTGTTGAATGCAGACGGCTCTGCCCCCAATGCCGATTTCAAGGTCAATACCGAAGTTCCGCCCGAAACCACTGCCGTTTGGGACAGCCATTATCAGTTCAACTCGGACATCACCGCGCTGGCCAATGGCGGCTTTGCCGTGGCTTGGGCTGACACCCGCGCCTCAAGCGACAGCAATCTTGCTTCAACCACGGTGATGCAGCTTTACACAGCAGGGGGCGCGCTGGCGGGAGAGAATTTCAACGTCACACCGGGGTTTTCCAGCCCCGGCAATGCGATTTTTGCCAACACCCCGTCGATTATCGGCCTGGCAAACGGCACCATCCGGGTTGTCGATGACACCAGCAATTCCCAGATTCTGCCCTTGGACCCGGGCGAGAAAGTCTTGCTCACCACGATCAGCTCGACTGGCACTGTCACCGGGCCAATCCCCGGCTCTGGCATGGGCGCGGGCGATCAGATCAAGCCGCAGATCATCAAGCTATCGACGGGCAATATCGCGATTGCTTATCTTAGCAACGAAAACAACGCCTCGCATGAATACAGCCTGCGGGTTCAGATCCGCAACGTGGCTGGAGTGGCCGTTGGTTCCGAAGTCATTGTGCCAAATACCAAAATGCTCAGCAACACGTCCAAGTTCGGCATCGCGGCGCTGGACGATGGCCGCTACGTCGTGACTTGGCAGCAAGAGCCCACAACCGATGAATTCAACAGTGGCCTGCGCACAGATGTGATGGCGCAGGTCTACGGTGCCAATGGCACCCCGGTCGGCGGCATCATCAACGTTCACAGCCGCGACGGCCTTGCCCAGACATTGCCCGTCGTCGCGGGGCAGCCTGATGGCAGTTTCCTGATCGTCTGGCAGGAAGGCGCAGGCTCCTCTGCGGGCGATTACCTGCGCGCGCAGCTTTATAACAGCGATGGCACGGCACATGGCGCGATGTTCTCGCTTGGGGTCGAGCAAGGCGCGCAAAGCGATGTCGATATCACCATAACCAATGACGGGCGCTATTTGGTGGTCTGGGAAGATCGCTCCGTATTCCCCGATAACCCCGACGCTTGGGGCATCCGTGGCCAATATGTCGACCCGCGTGAAGCGGCGGTGGCATGGACCGGTGCGGGATTTGCCGAGCAATATGTCGGAACCGATTTTGGCGACAGCCTGAACGGAGGTGGCGGCAATGACACGCTTTGGGGCGGGCTTGGCAACGATACATTCCTGTTCAGCACCGGGGCCGATGTGGCTTACGGCGGCGCAGGCAACGATACGTTCAACGTCAGCTTCGGCGATCAGGTGTTTGAGGCCGCAGGCGAAGGCAGCGCCGACAAGCTGATCGCGCGGACGAACTACGTTCTGGCAGATGATCAGGAAATCGAAATCCTGCAAGTCGCCAATGTTGTCACAGCAATGCCCATTCAGTTGCGCGGCAATAACCTTGCCAATCAGATCACCGGCTATACCCAAGCCGATGTGCTGCAAGGTATGGCGGGCAATGACACCATCAACGGGCTGAGTGGCGATGACACCCTGTCAGGCGGTATCGGCATTGATCGGCTGACCGGAGGTGCAGGCGCGGATACCTTCGTTTTGACCAAACCCGCTGCCTACCGCGATATCATCGTCGATTTCGCGCCGGGCGTGGACAAGTTGCAGATCAGCGTTGCCACCTTTGGCGGTGGTCTGCCGGCCGGGGCTTTGGGGGCTGCGCAATTTGTCGCCAACACCACTGGTCTCGCGACGACTTTAGATCAGCGCTTTATCTATGAAACCGATACCGGCGTGCTCAGCTTCGATACCAACGGCTCTGCCGCCGGGGGCAGCAGCAGCATCGCCACATTCGTCGGCCTGCCCACGCTCAGCGCCAGTGATTTTGAGCTGATCTGAAGCGTGTTATTTTAGCGATGAAATGGCCCCGCCCAACCTCTGAGCGGAGCCACTTCTTAACAAAGGGTTAAATCGACAACCCTAAGCATCTGATAATAAACACTTCCAAAAGGTCCCGCGTTGGGACCATCACTCTGCCGCCTCCATATAACTCTCCAAAGGTGGGCAGATACAGATCAGATTCCGGTCGCCATAGACGTTGTCCACGCGCCCAATCGGCGGCCAGTATTTATCCACCCGGAACGCGCCGGGCGGGAAACAGCCCTGCTCACGCGGGTATTTCCGGGTCCAGTCGGCGACCAGATCTTCCACCGTATGCGGGGCGTGCCGCAGCGGGCTGTCCTCGCTGGAAATCTCCCCATTCTCCACCGCCGTGATCTCCGCCCGGATCGCCAGCAGGGCGGTGATGAAGCGGTCAATCTCGGCCTTGGTTTCCGATTCCGTAGGCTCCACCATCAGCGTGCCCGTCACCGGCCAAGACATGGTCGGCGCATGGAAGCCGTTATCAATCAACCGCTTCGCGATGTCATCCACAGTGACGCCCACCTCAGCAAAGGGGCGGGTATCGAGGATGCATTCATGCGCCACCCGCCCCTTGTTGCCCATGAACAGGATCGGATAGGCCCCCTTCAACCGCGCCGCGATATAATTGGCGTTCAAAATCGCCACCCGCGTCGCCTGCGTCAGCCCCTCGCCGCCCATCATCAAACAATAGGCCCAAGAGATCAGCAGGATCGAGGCCGAGCCATAGGGTGCGGCTGAAACCGCACCCTCACCGCCCATCTCGGAATGCCCCGGCAGGTAAGGTGCCAGATGCGCTTTTACCCCAATCGGCCCCATCCCCGGCCCGCCACCACCATGGGGGATCGCGAAGGTTTTGTGCAGATTGAGGTGGCTGACATCCGAGCCAATCTCGCCGGGTTTCACGAGGCCCACCAGAGCATTCATATTCGCGCCATCCAGATAAACCTGCCCACCGTATTCATGGGTGATCTGGCAAATATCGCGCACGGTTTCCTCAAACACCCCATGCGTCGAGGGATACGTGATCATGCAGGCCGCCAGATTACCGCCTGCCGCCGCTGCCTTGGCGCGGAAATCTTCCACATCCACGTCACCATTCGGCATCGCCTTCACCACCACCACTTCCATCCCCGCCATCTGCGCCGAGGCCGGATTGGTGCCATGTGCCGAAACCGGGATCAGGCAGATGTTGCGGTGACCTTCGCCCTTTGAGCGATGATAGGCGGCGATGGTCAACAAGCCCGCATATTCGCCCTGCGCGCCAGAGTTTGGCTGCATCGAGAAGGCGTCATAGCCGGTGATCTCGCACAGCTTATGCGACAGATCCTCAATCGCCTCGCGGTAGCCCAGCGCCTGATCGGCGGGGATGAAAGGGTGTAGCGAGCCGAACTCCGGCCAAGTGATCGGCATCATTTCCGCCGCCGCATTCAGCTTCATCGTACAAGACCCCAGCGGGATCATCGCGCGGTCGAGGGCAAGATCACGGTCGGACAGGCGGCGCATGTAACGCATCATTTCCGATTCCGCGCGGTTCATGTGGAACACCGGATGGGTCAGATAATCAGTTTGCCGCAGCATATCCTCGGCAAAGCCCAGTTCCGCCTTGGCAGGGGGCGAGTCCTGAATCCCAAACGCCCGCAACACCCGGCGCAGAACGTCTTCGTTGCTGGTTTCATCAAGGCTGATGCCGACATGATCGCGGCCCACTTTGCGGAAGTTCAGCCCCTCAAGCCGCGCCGCCGCCAGAATCCCCGCCTGACCGACGCCGACTTCGACCGTGATGGTGTCAAAGAATTGCTTCTGTGGCAGGGTCGCCCCCGCATCGCGCAGGGCTTTGGCAAGACGCACGGTCAGCGAATGTACCCGCTCGGAAATGGCGCGCAGGCCTTTCGGGCCGTGGAACACCGCATACATCGAGGCCATCACGGCCAGCAGGGCTTGGGCGGTGCAAACGTTGCTGGTCGCCTTTTCGCGGCGGATGTGCTGCTCGCGGGTTTGCAGCGACAGGCGGTAGGCTTTGTTGCCGTGGCTGTCGATGGAGACACCCACGATGCGCCCCGGCATCTGGCGTTTATGCTCGTCCTTGCAGGCGAAGAACGCGGCGTGCGGGCCGCCGTAGCCCATCGGCACGCCAAAGCGTTGGCTGGAGCCTACGGCGATATCTGCCCCCATCGCGCCGGGTTCGCGCAGCATACACAGCGCGAGCAGATCGGTCGCCACAACGGCGACAGCTTTCGCGGCATGCAGGGCGTCGATCCAAGGCGTCAGGTCACGGACATGGCCCCAAGTGCCGGGATACTGGAAAATCGCGCCGAACACTTGAGCGGGTTGCATCGCATCAGGATCACCGACAATCACCTCAATACCCAAAGCCTGCGCACGGGTTTGGATCACGCCGATGGTTTGCGGATGGCAATGCTCATCGACGAAAAACTTTTTCGCTTTCGACTTGGCGACTCGCTCTGCCATCGTCATGGCTTCTGCTGCGGCCGTGGCTTCATCGAGCAGGCTGGCATTGGCAAACGGCAACCCGGTCAGATCGGCGACCATGGTTTGATAGTTCAACAACGCCTCAAGCCGGCCCTGGGCGATTTCGGGCTGATAGGGGGTATAGGCGGTATACCACGCGGGGTTTTCCAGGATGTTGCGCTGGATCGCGGGCGGGGTGACGGTGCCATAATATCCCTGCCCGATCAGGCTGGTCATCACCTTGTTGCGCCCCGCCACCGCGCGCATCCGTGCCAGCAGGTCATGTTCCGACAGCGGCGCCCAGCCCAAGGGGATGCTTTGACGGATAGAGGCGGGGACGGTTTCATCCATCAGCGCGTCAAGGCTGGTGACACCGACGGCTTTCAGCATCTCATCCATCTCGGATGGCGAGGGGCCGATATGGCGGCGGTTGGCGAAATCGTAGGGGTCATAGTCAACGGGGGTAAAGGTCATCTGGCTGCCCTCAGGATGCAAGAACCAACCCCCGTGCATTCGGAGGCCGGAATTTTCGCAGAAAATGCGTCGACGTGACGGGCGGTTAGCCGATCAGGTCGTTGTATTCGTCTTCGTCCATCAAGGCATCCAGCACCGACAGATCGTCGATCCTGATCTTGAAAAACCAAGCGGCTCCGGTTGGGTCTTCGTTTACCAAGGACGGGTTATCGACCAGCTTGGTGTTGACCTCGACGATCTCGCCGTCCAGCGGTGCAAGGATATCCGACGCCGCCTTGACGCTTTCAATCACGCAAACCTCGTCACCTTCAGCCACCACGGTTTCCACTTCGGGAAGCTCGATAAACACCACATCGCCCAAGGCGGTGGCCGCATGTTCGGTGATGCCAACAACCACCACATCGCCCTCGACGCGCAGCCATTCGTGATCTTTTGTATACTTCATCGGGTGTCCTCAGCGTTTGTAGGTGGTTGGATGGAAAGGCATTTCAGTGACAGTGACGGGCAGGCGTTTGCCGCGCACCTCACCTTCTAAGGCGGTGCCGGGGGCGGCGAAGGCACTCGCGACGTAACCCATCGCAATCGGCGCATTGACGCTTGGGCCAAAGCCGCCAGAGGTGACTTGGCCCAAAGGCGTGGCATCAGGCGCGAACAGATCGGTATGCTCGCGCATCGGCGCGCGGCCTTCAGGACGCAGGCCGACACGTTTGCGCTCGGGGCCATCGGCGAGTTCTTGCAGGATGCGCCCTTCACCGGGGAAGCCGCCTGCGCGCAGCCCCCCTGCACGGCGGGCTTTCTGGATCGCCCAAGTCAGGCCCGCCTCAACCGGGCTGGTGGTGGTGTCGATGTCGTGGCCGTAGAGGCAGAGGCCAGCCTCTAGCCGCAGGCTGTCGCGCGCGCCGAGGCCGATGGGCATGACTTCGGGCTGATCCAGCAGCGCATCGGCAAAGGCGTGTAGGTGCGCATCGGGGACCGAAATCTCAAAGCCATCTTCGCCGGTATAGCCAGAACGCGAGATCCACAGATCAGCGCCCTGCCACGGCAAGATCGCCACATCCATGAAGCGCATTGCTGCCACATCGGGGATCAGCCGCGCCAAAGCCGCCTCGGCCTCTGGGCCTTGCAGGGCGAGCAAGCCGCGATCTGTGACCGGGATCACCTCGGCATCGTCCGACAGATACGCCTGCATATGGGCGATATCGGCGGCCTTGCAGGCGGCGTTGACCACGACAAAAATATGATCGCCACGATTGGCGAACATCAGATCATCGAGGATGCCGCCGGTTTCATTGGTGAACAGGCCGTAGCGCTGGCGGCCCTGCGCCACGCCCAGCACATCGACGGGCATCAGGGATTCGAAGGCCAAGGCCAAGGCCTGATAGCTGGATTTCGGGCGCAAGATCACCTGACCCATGTGGCTGACATCGAACAGGCCAGCAGCGCCGCGGGTGTGCAGATGTTCCTTCATCACCCCTGCGGGATACTGCACGGGCATCTCGTAGCCCGCAAACGGCACCATCTTGCCGCCCAAAGCGACGTGCAGATCATGCAGACCCAATCTGAACAATTCTTCGGCCAAAGCCGCCCCCTTAAACTGCCGGAAACGGAATCCGGCACCGATCAGGCGGACCAATCCCCACCCCTCGATGCCCCCTCTGTCTATACCCGTCACCGCTTGCACGGTTTGGGCGCCTGAGATCGTTATCCCTTCGGCGGGTGCGGACGCACCACTCTCCAGAGTCTGTTATCAGAACGGTCCTTGAGCCTGAGAGTTTACCGGGGCGGTTGCTCCTTCGGCACCAGAAGTTTCCTGCTGGATTCTCCCGATCCTGATGCCTTTAGGTAGCCCAGCCCGAACCCAGCTTGCAAGTGAAAAGAATACGACCGTATGCGACTGTTTTGCGACAGCTAGATGCGGGCGGGCGTCGCCATGATCATTCGGTAGGCGAGCCAGACGCCCAGGATGCCAAAGATCACCCCACCCAAAGCCTGCCCGATCAAGACACCTTGCGCCCCCCAATACTGCGAGAACCACCACGCGAACGGCACGGTGCCGATGGTGTGGCGGCCCCAGTTGATCAGGGTCGACATCAAGGGTTTGCCTAGGTTGTTGCAGGCGGCGTTGGCCATGAAGATCGCGCCATTGAAGAAGAACAGCAGGCACAGCGGGCCGCAGAACAGATAGACCAGATCGCGGGTCAGGCCTTGGGCGTGAAACAGATCGGCTATGGGTGCGCGCAACACGAACAGGATCACCGTGACGATGGCGACGACGATGGCGGTAAACTTCAACCCATCAAGGAAGGTTTGGCGCACCCGGTCCATCCGCCCTGCCCCATAATTCTGCCCGATGATCGGGCCAATCGCGCCCGACAAAGCAAAAATCACGCCCAAAGCCACCGGGGTCAGCCGCCCGGCAATCGCCATCCCCGCCACCGCCGCCTCGCCATAGCCCGACACCATGCGCGTGACCATCGCCTGCCCCAAGGGTGTGGCGACTTGGGTGAGAATCGCAGGCCCGGCAATGGCATAGACTGGCGAGAGGTCCGCCTTCAGCCCCGCCACGCTTGGCCTGTCAAAGCCGCCGTGATGCCGGATCACCGGGATCAGTGACACGCCTGCAATCACGATGCGCGACACCACCGAGGCAATCGCGGCCCCGGTCAGATCCAGATGCAGCCCGAAGATCAGGATCGGGTCGAGCACCGCATTGGCAAGCGCGCCCCACAATGTCGCCGCCATCGCGCGCTTGGCGTCGCCATGGCTGCGCAGGATCGCGCCGCCGATCATCCCCACCATCAGAAACGGCTGCGCCGGAATGACGATGCGCAGGAAATGCACGGTCAGTTCGTGCGTGCGGCCCACAGCGCCGAGCAGACCGACAATTCCCGGCAGAAACGCCCAAACCACAGCGGCAAAGATGATGCCAAAGGCGATGCCAAGGATCATGCCGTTGGTGGCCTTTTCGCGCGCCATCACCAAGTTGCGTTGGCCTACAGCGCGCGACACGAGGGCCGAAACCGCGATGGAAAGCCCGATGCCGAACGAAGTGGTGAAGAACAAGATCGCCCCGGCGTAGCCCACCGCCGCCGTTATATCCTCTTGGTTCAACATCGAGATGAACACCATGTTGATCAGATCAACCGAGAAAATCGCCATCAGCCCGACCGAATTGGTCAGAGACATCACGGTGATATGGCGAAAGAGGTTGCCCTCGACAAATTTCGCCTGTTGACCCGGGGCTTTAACCGCTTGCTCTGCCATATACACCTTGCGGAAAGTCACCCCTCCGCCACCTTTGCTTTGATTTGCCCGGAAGATCAGCCCGCTGGGGGCCAGCATTTAGCTTTGCATCCGCAATCGCCAAGGTTCAAGCCTGAACGGCAACACGCACGCCGCAAAGGTTTAGTGCGAAAATGCAAGACGCGGGCGGCCTGTCCGGCCCCCGCGTCTTGGCAGTTCAGTTAATGACCGGGGCCTTAGTCCGCGCTCGTCTCGCCCAGTTGCAGACCCGCAGGGGCGTGCAGATCGCCCACGGGCACCACCGCAGATGACACATCTTCACCACGCAGCGCTGCGTCGAACTTGCCACGATCCAGCGCATTCTCCCAGCGGCTGACCACCACCGTCGCCACCGCATTGCCTATGAAGTTGGTGATCGAGCGGCATTCCGACATGAAGCGATCCACGCCCAGGATGATCGCCATGCCTGCCACTGGCACTGTCGGCACCACCGAAAGCGTCGCGGCCAGCGTGATAAAGCCGGCACCCGTGACGCCTGCAGCCCCCTTCGACGACAGCATGGCCACCGCCAGCAGCGTGATCTGATCGCCGAGCGACAGGTCAATATTGGTGGCCTGCGCGATGAACAGGGCGGCCAGCGTCATGTAGATGTTGGTGCCATCAAGGTTGAACGAATAGCCGGTCGGCACCACCAGACCAACGACAGGGCGCGCACAGCCAGCACGCTCCATCTTCTCCATCAGCGCAGGCAGCGCCGATTCCGACGACGAAGTGCCCAGCACCAACAGAATCTCGGTTTTCAGATACGCAATCAACCGCAGGATCGAGAAGCCGTTCAGCGCGCAAACCGTGCCCAGCACCACGATGATGAACAAGGCCGAAGTCAGGTAGAACGTTCCAACCAAAGCCGCGAGGTTCACAATCGAGCCGATGCCATATTTACCGATGGTGAAGGCGAACGCCCCGAACGCACCAATCGGGGCGGCTTTCATCAGGATATCAACGATGCGAAACACCACGCGGCTGATGGTCTCGAACAGATCAACCACCGGGCGGGCTTTCTCACCGATCAGGATCACGCCCACACCGAACAGGATGGCGATGAACAGCACTTGCAGGATGTTGCCATCGACAAAGGCCGAAACCATGGTGTCCGGGATGATGCCCAGCATGAAACCGGTGATCGTGGTTTCATGCGCCTTTTCGCTGTAGCCCTGCACCGCCGAGGCGTCGAGTGTGGCGGGGTCAATGTTCATCCCCGCCCCCGGCTGCACCACATTGGCGACGATCAGGCCAACCACCAGAGCGAGGGTTGAGAACACGAAGAAATAGCCAAACGCCTTGGCCGCAACCGACCCCACGCCGCGCAGGCTGGTCATGCCCGCAAGCCCGGTCACGATGGTCAGAAAGATCACCGGGGCGATGATCATCTTCACCAGCTTGATAAAGCCGTCGCCCAAGGGCTTCAGCGACTCGCCGACCGATGGCCAGAAATGCCCGATCAACGCGCCCAGAATGATGGCGAAGATGACTTGGAAATACAGCGTGCGATAGAATGGACGCGGCACTTGTGCCACCGAAGTGGTGTTAATCTGCATTGTGGTCTCCTCCCAACATGCGGATGACGAATCTGTGATGCTAAGATGACAGACCGCCCTGCGGATGCGCGGAAATGAGGCGACTGGCGGCAATGCATTGATGTCATAGGTTTTTTACTCTGTTCAGCTCAGAATTATGTGCGCTTTTCCACACATTAATTTTATGATAGTGTGGAAATAGAAACAACAGGTCGCTCGGAATGAATCGCCCGCTTGCCCGCTTTGCTCTGACCATCGCGGCGCTTGGTATGCTGGCGCTGGTGTTTTACTTTGGGCAGGCCAGCGCCGTGTCGCGGCTTGGCGAACAGGCCACAGCAGCGGCAGAATCTCGGGTGCAGGCGCTGGAAAGCCTGCTGGCAACCCAGCGCGCGGTGGCGGCGATCCTGTCGGATGATGGCTTGGTCAAGGCCGGGTTACAGGACGGATCGCCGCAAGCGCAACAGGCGGTTTCGCGCAAGCTTGATCAGTTGCGGGCCGAAACTGGCAGCAATGTGATCTATCTTCTGAACACCACAGGCACAGCGATTGCAGCCTCTAACTGGGACGAGCCGGTGTCGTTTGTTGGCACCAGCTATAGCTTCCGGCGCTATTTCACCGAGGCGATGGCGAAGGGCACCGCCTTGGAATTCGCGCTGGGCACGGTCAGCAAGCGCCCCGGCCTGTATCTGTCACATGCGGTGATGGATGGCGCGGCGGTGGCGGGCGTTGTGGTCGTCAAGATGGAGTTTGACGCGCTTGAGGCCAGTTGGGCGCGCGGCCAGGATCAGACGCGGGTCAGCGATGCCAAGGGCGTGGTGCTGCTGTCCTCGACCCCGGATGAGCGTTTCCAGCCGATGCCGCGCTTGCAAGATCGGCTGAACATGACCCGGCCGGTGCCGGGGGTGCCGGATTGGACGCTGACGCTTAGCACCTCGATGGCCCCGGCGCGGCAGGCGGGGATTTTGGCGGCGGGAGCGGCCTTGGGGTTCGAGATCATCCTTGGCGCGTTGATCTGGCGCGCAGGTCGGGCAAGGCGCAGGGCAGAAAGCGCTACCCAGGCCGAGCGCCGCTACACCGCCGATCTGCAACGCGCGGTCGAGGATCGCACACGCGATCTGACCGCCGAGATGGCCGAGCGTCGCAGCGCCGAGGCGCGTTTGGCGCGGATGCAGGCCGATTTGGTGCAGGCCAACAAGCTGGCGACCTTGGGACAAGTGACGGCGGGGCTGGCGCATGAGGTCAATCAGCCACTCGCCACCATTCGCCTGCTGGCCGAAAATGCGCTGGCGTTGCAGGCGACCGCCCCGGCCGAGGTGACTGGCAACCTAGGCAAGATCGTACAAATGTCGGAACGTATCGGCGCGATCACCACGCATCTGCGCGGATTTGCGCGTAAAGCGACGGGCCAAGTCGGCGCGGTCAGCATCAAGGATGCGATTGACGCCTCGGTGATCCTGACCGCCTCGCGCAGTCGGGGCGAAGGCGCGCGGCTGGTGATTGTAGGGGCGGATGCGGGGTTGTCAGTGCAAGCCGAGGCGGTGCGGTTGGAGCAGGTCTTGGTCAACCTGATCCAGAACGCGCAAGAGGCGCTGATCGGGCGGCCCAATCCCGAAATCCGCATCACGGTCGCGGCGGATAGCACCCATGTCACGATCAGCGTGGCCGACAACGGCCCCGGCCTGCGCTCCGATATCGCGGCACAGCTGTTCACTCCCTTCGCCACCAGCAAGCCCGACGGCTTGGGCCTTGGCCTTGTGATCGCGCAGGACATCATCCGCGATCTAGGCAACGAGTTAACCGTCGATCCTCCGCAACCCGGTCAAGGCGCCACCTTCCGCATCAGGTTGACCCGCGCATGACTATGCCGCTGGTCCGCCTTGTCGATGACGACACCGATCTGCTGGAGGCAACCACCCAGTCCCTGCGCATTGCCGGGTTTCAGCCTGAGGCATTTTCGTCGGCCAGCGCCGCCTTGAACGGCCTTGATGCCGACTATCCCGGCGTGATCCTGTCGGATGTGCGGATGCCGGGTATGGACGGGTTCGAGCTGTTCCGCCGTATCCGCGCGATTGACCCCGAACTTCCCGTAATCCTGCTGACCGGGCATGGCGATGTCGCGATGGCGGTTGCGGCGATCCGTGATGGCGCTTGGGATTTTCTGACCAAGCCGGTGGGATTGGATGCCCTGACCGCAGCCCTGCGCCGTGCTGTGCAGGCCCGCGCTTTGGTGCTGGAAAACCGCCAGCTTCGGGCCTTGCGCGGGGTTCCGGTCGCGGCGGGGCAGTTGTTGGGTGACAGCACCGCGATGGTGCATCTGCGCGACACGGTGGCTAGGCTGGCCGAGGCGGGGGTGGATGCGTTGATCACCGGGCCATCGGGGGCGGGCAAAACTCTGCTTGCTCGCGCCATTCATCGTGAAGGCCCGCGCCATGCCCGCGCTTTCGTGCATGTCGCCTGCGATGCCTTGGACGGCGCGCGGTTTGATCTGGATTTCATCGGGGCAGAGGCGGGTCAGCCGGGTGCTGCGCGTCATGCCCGGCTGGTGGGGCGGTTCGAGAAAGCGCATCGCGGTACGTTGTTTCTGGACCGGATTGATCGGCTGACCCTGCCCCAGCAGGCCCGTGTCTTGCATGTGATTGAAGCCCGCGAAGTTTGGGCGACCGGGGCCACGGCGGCGCGGGCGGTGGATTTGCATGTGCTGGCGGCCTCGCAGGTGGATCTGGCGGCGATGGTGGCACGGGGAGAGTTTCTGCCGGACCTGTATTATCGGCTGTCCGGCGTGACGCTGCATGTGCCTGCGTTGAAGGATCGGCGGGGGGATATTCCGGTGTTGTTCCGGCATTTCTTGCTGGCGGCTTGTGGTCGGTTGAACCTGCCCGTGCCGTCCATCACGCCGCTGTCTCAGGCGCGGCTTGCGACGCATGATTGGCCGGGGAATGCGCGGGAATTGATGCAGTTTGCGGAGTCGGTGGCTTTGGGGTTGCCTACTTTGGGGGCGGAGGTGGGCGAGGAAGTGGTGGGGTTGGCGGAGATGATGGCCAGCTATGAGGCGGGGGTGATTAGGGAGGCTTTGTTGATTTGTGGCGGGAATGTCAGCCGGGCGATGGAGCGGCTGCGGCTGCCGAGGAAGACGTTTTATGATAAAGTGAATAGGTTGGGGATTAGGGTTGAGGCGTTTCGAAACCGAGGGAAATAGGGTGTGTCCACGCGTGGACAAAATGGATTATCTATTGGGATCATGCGGTTATAAAAACTCGTTAACCGAATTTTCATCTTTGCTTTCAGCAAACTCCACGCCGCCCCGGACTTGATCCGGGGCGGCTTGCTATAGGAGGCGGGTTTTAGCGACCCAATACGGTGGGGCTTTCCATGCGGTCGCGCAACTGGCTGATCGGCAGCAGGGCGTTGGGGGCGTGGCGCATCAGGGCGTGCAGGGGGATCGGTGCGGGAGGGCTGACCGGGATCGCCAGAGCCTCGGGCGGGGTGCCTGTTGCCCATTGGGCGAGTTCTCGACCCATCGCGGTGGTCATGGCGATGCCGCGACCGTTGCAGGCGATGCCTGCGATCAGGCTTGGGGCGGGGGTGATCAGGCGGGGCAGGAAGCTGGGCATCACGGCGGCGAGCCCAGACCACTGGTAAGCCAACGGCGGCAGGTCGGGGAGATCAAGCATTTGCGCCATACGGCGGTGGATGGTTTTGGGCAGGCGGGCGTCGGCCCCAATCCCCAGAATGTGCATCCCGCCGGTGATCAGGCGGTTGGCGGCGTCGAAGCGGAAGGTGAACAGGTTGCGGCGGCTGTCGGAGACGCATTGGTTGCCGGGGAGCAGGCGGGTGCGGACGGATTGCGGCAAGGGTTCGGTCGCGATCTGGAACACTTTCAGCGGGAAGAAGCTGTGGGCGAGGCCGGGGATCAGGGTATCGGCGTAGGCGTTTGTCACGTTGACGACGCGGGCCGCTTGGATGGAGGCAGTTTCGGTGCGCGCTTGCCAACCGTTTCGGGTGGCGGTGAGGCTTTTGACGCGGGAGGACTCAAATAGCTGTGCGCCTGCTTTCTCGGCGGCGAGGGCGAGGCCACGGGCGTAGGCGACGGGGTTCAGCACGCCGCCGGAATGGTCGATCCAGCCGCCGAGCCAGCCTTGTGCTCCGGTGAGGGATTGCACAGCGGCGGCGGTTAGAAATTCGGCGGGGCGACCCATCGCGGACCATTGGCGGACTCGGTCTTTGGCGCGGTTGAGGGCGGTTTCGGAGTGGGAGGGTTGTATCCAGCCAGACCGTTGCGCATCGCAGGCGATGGCGTGGCGCTTTATCAGATCGAACACCAGATCGGCGCTGGTGGCGGCCATTTGCACCAGTTGGTTGCCTTTGGCGTCACCCAAAGCGGCGCGGATGCCATCGGGATCGACCTTGGCGAAGTTCGGCACCACGAAGCCTGCGTTGCGTCCTGTGGCCCCGGAAGCGATTTGGTTGGCTTCCAGCAGGACCACTTTCAGACCCGCTTCGGCGGCATGTAGGGCGGTGGACAGGCCCGCGAAACCGCCGCCGATGATCAGCAAGTCGGCGGTGATCTCGCCTTGCGCTTGGGGGCGCGGGGCGGTGGGAGCGCTGGTGGCGTGCCAGAGGGTTGCGGGTTCGGGGTTCATTTTAAGCGGCGTTTTCCGAGAAAGCCGTTCGGGCCGAAGAAGCCTTGCGGACGCCAGAGCAGGATCAGGCACAGCATGACGCCAATGGCGACGATTTGCAGCGAGGCCGCGCGGGCTTGCCAATCGCCGGGGACCACGGCGGCGCTGAACGCCCCTGCACCAACCCAGATCGCCCAGACCACGATTGAGCCTAGGATCGCACCCCGGTTTGATCCTGATCCGCCGACCATCAGCATGGCCCAGACTTGGAAGGTCAGGGTCGGCAGATAGCCGTTGGGGGCGATGAAGCCGATAAAATGGGCTTGGACCGCGCCCGCTAGGCCCATGACAGCTCCGCCTGCGGCGAAGGCTTGGATGCGGTAGGAACGGGCGGATTTGCCCAAGGAAATCGCGGCGCGTTCGTCTTCGCGCAGCGCTTTCAGCACCCTGCCCCATGGGCTGCGCGACAGGTGTTCTAAGGCGAGGTAGACGGCCACGGTGACGGCTGCGATGACGCCAAGGTTGATGAAGTTGAACAGCGCGGGTTGGTCTTGCAGGTTGGCGAAGGGGCGCGGGATGAAGGCGACTCCGAAGGGGCCGCCGGTTAAGGATTGGGCGTTTAGCGCGACCAGTTGCACGACGACGGCGACGCCGAAGGTGGTGATAGCGAGGTAGTCGGATTTCAGGCGCAGGGTGGCGAAGCCTGTGAAGGCGGCGGCGGCGGCGGTGACTAACGCTGCGGCGAGCCAGCCTGCGAGGATTGGCCAGTCGAAACCGCCGATGCGGTCAGCTGTTTCGGGTGTGGTGAGGATGGCCGAGGTATAAGCTCCGATGGCGACAAAGCCCGCGATGCCGACGTTGAACAGGCCGGTTTGGCCCCATTGCAGGTTGAGGCCGAGCGCGATGAGGCCGAAAATCAAGGCGCTTGAGGTGAAGAATGCGCCGTAACCGAGGAGGTCGATCATCTTTCAGCCCTTCCAAACAAGCCCATCGGGCGGACGAGAAGCACCGCCATCAGGATGGCGAAGGCGATGGCGGCGCGCCATTCCGCGCCGATCAGTTGCACGGCGGCGGCCTCTGACAAGCCGATGATCAGGCCGCCCAAGACCGCGCCGGGAACCGAGCCGATGCCGCCGAGGATGGCGGCTGCGAACATTGGCAGCAGCAGATCAAGGCCCATCAGCGGGCGGATTTGCACGAGGATGCCGACCATGACTCCGGCCGCACAGGCCAAGGCCGCACCGATGATCCATGTCGCGCGCACGACGCGGGCGGTGTCGATGCCGACGACGCGGGCGAGGGCGGGGTTCTGGCTGTAGGCGCGCATTTCGCGTCCGGTTTGGCTGCGGCTCATGAACAAGTGCATTCCGGTGACAAGGATCACGGTGGTGGCGAGCATGACCATTTGGTCGGGGGTGATGCGGATGCCAAAGCCTACGGGGATCGCCATCTGGATGCCGCGCGAGAAATAGGTCGGGCTGGAGGTGAAGATGAACTCCAGCAGGCTGCGCAGGGCCATGGATGCACCGAACGAGGCCATGACGACGATGATCGACTGGCCTTTGTCGCGCAGGCGGGCGAACAGCAGCCAGTCGAGCAGGAGGGCGAGGCAGGCGGTGAGGATCATGCCTATTATCGTGGCGGCGATGAGGGGCCAGCCGAAGGATAATGCGCCTATTGGGGCGGTGGTGCCGACTAAGGCTCCGATGGCGGCGACCACCGAGAGGGTGCCGTATGCGCCCCAGGCCATGAAATCGCCGTGGGCGAAGTTCGAAAACCGCAGGATGGAGTAGGTCAGGGTGATGCCGATGGCACCGAGGCCGATCAGGCTGCCGGAGATTAATCCGTCGACGATGAATTGCAGGTTCATGCGTGCCTCCGCTTTCCAAGGTAGAGTTCTGCGACCACCGGATCATCCCACAGGGTTGCGGCGCGGCCTTCGTGGGCTTCGCGGCCCTCGACCAGCACATAGGCGCGGTCCCCGATGGCAAGGGCGGCGCGGGCGTTTTGTTCGACGAGGACGATGGTGAGGCCAGCGCGGCGGATTTCGTTGAGGCGGGCGAAGACCATTTCGACGAACTTGGGCGACAGGCCTGCGGAGGGTTCGTCCAGCATCAACACCCTCGGATGCACGATCAGGGCGCGGCCTACCGCCAGCATTTGGCGCTGGCCGCCCGACAGGCTGCCTGCGGCGAGTTTGCGCTGGCGGGCGAGGTCGGGGAACATGGTGTAGGTCTCGTCGATGCGGGATTGCACCTCGGCACGGGCCAGAACGCCGCCTGCGACGCGGAGGTTTTCTTCAACCGTCATCAGCGGGAAGATGTTCTCGGTTTGGGGGACGAAGGCGAGGCCTTGGCGGACGCGCAGGTGGGCGGCTCCGTAGGTTATGTCTTTGCCATCGAGCAAGACTTCGCCGCCTGTCACTGGAACTAACCCGGCGATGGCTTTGATGAAGCTGGATTTTCCGGCGCCGTTGGGGCCGAGGATCACGACGATTTCTTTCTCATCGGCGTTCATTGACGCGCCTTTGACGATGGAAAGGCCGGGTTCATAGCCTGCGATCAGGCCCTTTACGTCGAGGATACTCATGCCGGGGTTCCTCCGAGATAGGCTTCAATGACGCGGGGGTCGCGGGCGACTTCTTCGGGGCTGCCTTGGCAGAGCATGGAGCCGGAGGCCATCACGAGGATGCGGTGGCAGAGGCGCGTCACCATGTCGATGTTATGCTCAATCAGAACAAAGGTGACGCCGGTGGCGTTGATGTCGCGGATGCGGTCGATCAGCACCTCCAACAGCGAAGGGTTCACCCCTGCGGCGGGTTCGTCCAGCAAAACCACCTTAGGATCAGCCATCATCACCCTCGCCAGTTCCAGTAGTTTGCGCTGACCGCCGGATAGAATGCGGGCGGGATCATCGGCCAAGCGGCGCAGCGCCACGAGGTCCAGCAGACCCAAAGCCTTGTCGCGGGCGGCGCGTTCCTCGGCGGCGATGCGGCGGGGCGAGGTGAAATTCGCCCACAGCCGTTCGCCGCTTTGATCTTGGCGCGCGAGCAACATGTTATCGAGCAAGGACAGTTCAGGAAACGGGCGCGGGATCTGGAAAGTGCGCCCCATCCCCCCGGCCAAGCGGCGATGCGCTGCGGATTTGGTCACATCCTGCCCCATCAGCTTGATCTGGCCGGACGTGGCCGCAACCGATCCTGCCAGCAGATCGAACATTGTGGTTTTGCCCGCGCCATTCGGCCCGATCAGGCCAAGGATTTCGCCTGAGGCAACCGAGAACGACATCTGATCCACGGCTGTGACGCCGCCGAACCGTTTGGACACATTGAGGGCTTCCAGAACTGCCATGGTTATCCTGATGTTTGATCTGTGATCACACTTGATTTGATCACAGTATGGGCGTCTAATTAATTCTAGCAAGATGATTCGTGAGGTTTGGATGACGTTGGGGGAAGCGGGTCTGACATTGGCTCCGGTGGGGCGAGAAAGCGTGCAGGATCGGGTTTATTCCGAGCTGCGCCGCGCGTTGATCAGCGGCCTGTTCGCGCCGGGGCAAGTGGTGACGATCCGGCAGTTGTCGGATGCGCTGATGACCTCGACCATGCCGGTACGCGATGCTTTGGGGCGTTTGATCAGTGAACGCGCGTTGGAAGCTTTGCCGAACCGTTCGATCCGGGTGCCGCCGATGACGCTGGAGCGGATTGACGATCTGCTGCGCACGCGGATTCTGATTGAGGGTGAGGCGATTGCTTTGGCAGCGCCCCGGATGACGCCTGCGATTGTCGCCACCCTGCGCGGCTATATGGAGCAGTGGCAGGTGCTGCGGCTGGACGGCGATCCGGCGACGGTGGATCAGGAAGCGGCGCTTAATCAGGCGTTTCACTTTGAGATTTACAATGCTTGCGGATCAGCGGTGCTGATCCCGATGATCGAAAGCCTGTGGTTGCAATCTGGCCCCTGCACACGGGCGGCGATTTTCGCGTTTTCCGAGGCGGGCGAAAGTGACAGCGCGCATTTCCATCTGTCGATGATTGAGGCTTTGGCCGATGGCCGTGCGGCAGAGGCGCGTAAAGCTTTGGTCGCCGATATCAGCCGCCCGTTTGCATTTTTGCGCAAGAAACTTTTATCGAAAGAGATCGCCGCATGAAGATTCGTATCGCGCACGCCGCTTCGGGCATGGATATTCTGGCGGTGATGAGCCCCGAAAAAGCGCCCGCCAATGCCGCTTTCCTGTGGCGCTATCTGGAAGTCCCGCGCGTGGTGCCGGGGATTCATGCGATGTGGACGGGGCCGGAGATTTCCTGTCCAATCCCTGCGGCGCATCTGGGCGATGAGCCTGCATTGCCGCCTGAGAACGCCACTTTGCATCCGCAGCCGGGCGATATTGTGCTGGCCTATGTGCCGGCGCGGATGTGGGGCGGCAATCCCGATCCGATCTTTGACATCGGGCTGTTTTATGGCCCCGGCGCGCGGATGTTGTTTCCGATTGGTTGGCTGGCGGGGTCGGTGGTCGCACAAGTGCGGCCCGAGGACCGGGCGGCTATGGCCGAGGCTTGTGGCAAGATCAGGCGCTCGGGTGCTTGTGAGATCACGTTTGAAAGGGTCGCATGATGGATGAGTTTGAACTTTACGATCTGCGGGTGGAACTTGTGGCCCCAGAGGGTGCCAAGATTTACTGCGGCAAGGTCGGCGATTGGTTTGAGCTCCATGGTGAGCAGTTGCACATGCCGCCGGGGCAAAGTTTCTCGATCTATTCTTTGTCGTCGATCCTGCCGTTGCTGCCCGCCAAACAGCGGGTGACGCATCCACATGACTGGATGACCTCGGATGCGGAAGTCGCCTGCCCGGACCCGCATTGCCCGTCGCGGCTGCGCATCACCCGGCTGGGCAAGCGCAGCTTTTCCCACGCTGATACCACCGCCGTTCCCCTGCCCAAGGAGGCTTCAGAATGAGTGTTCCGACCCTGGAATTGCGCCCCGGCTATACCACCTCGCGGGTGATCCGTGGCGGTTGGCAGTTGGCGGGCGGGCATGGCCCGGTCGATGCCGCGCAGCAAGTCGATGATATGATCGCCTTTGCCGATGCCGGGATCACCAGTTTCGACTGCGCCGATATTTACACGGGCGTCGAGGAATTGATTGGTGCTTTCCGCACTGCTTACGGCAATGCGCGCGGGGCCGAGGCTTTGGCGCGGATCAAGGTGCATACTAAGCTCGTGCCAGATCTGGCGGCTTTGGACGTGGTGGACCGTGCCAGTATCCGGCGCAGCGTGGACACCTCGTTGTCGCGGCTGCGGATGGATCGGCTTGATCTGGTGCAGTTCCATTGGTGGGATTACGAAGTGCCGCGTTATCTGGAGGCGGTCGGTTGGCTGAATGAGATGCGGCTGGAGGGTAAGGTCGATCAGATCGGCGGGACGAATTTCGACACCCAGCGCTCGCTGGAGATTATCAACGCGGGCGTGCCGTTGTTGTCGATGCAGGTGCAATACAGCCTGATTGACACGCGGGCCGAGCGGTTGCTGGCCAAGGCTGCTGCCGAGAACGGCATGTGGATTTTCTGCTATGGCACCGTCGCGGGCGGCTTTCTGGGCGATCGCTGGCTGGGGGTGGCCGAGCCAGAGCATCCGCTGGAGAACCGCTCGCTGACCAAATACAAGCTGATCATCGACGATTTCGGCGGCTGGGATTTGTTTCAGGCGCTGCTGCGCTGCCTGCGCGGGATCGCGGATCGGCATGAGACTGACATTGCCACGGTCGCCAGTGCGGCGATGCTGGATCGTCCGGCAGTGGCGGCGGTGATCGTGGGGGCGCGCAACCGCAGCCATCTCGCGCAGAATTTGAAGGTGGCGGGGTTGGCTTTGACTTCGCAGGACCGTGCGGAAATCGCGGCGGTGCTGGCGCAGGGGCATGTGCCAGAGGGCGACACCTATACGTTAGAGCGTGACCGTCATGGGCGGCATGGCCAGATCATCAAATACAATCTGAATAAGGCGTCCTGACCGGGCGCTGGCGTGCTGATTTGCCTGCATCGGCACGGATAACAAAAGGCCATTCCAACAGATGAGGATACGATGAGAAAGATACTTTTGGCGAGCGTTGCAGCCCTGACCCTTGCGCCGATAGGCGCGCAGGCCTGCGATATCACCGTCGGGCTGGTGTTAGAGCTGACGGGTGAAGCCGGGGCTTATGGTCAAGCCGGGGCGAAATCGGTCGAGATGGCGTTTCGCGATCTGAACGATGCGGGCGGTGTGGCGGGTTGCACGCTGAAAACCGAAACGCGCGATAGCCAGACGCAGGCGAATTTGGCGGTGGATGCGGCGACGCAGCTGGTGCAGGTTGCCAAGGTGCCAGCGATTATTGGCGGTATTATCAGCCCGATGTCGATCCCGATCCTGACCTCGGTGACGGGGCCTGCCAAGGTGCTGCAAGTCTCGCCCGCATCATCCTCGCCGACGCTGACCGAGTTGGGCAAGGATGGCAAAACCAACGGCGTGTTCTTCCGCACCATCACTTCGGACGCGCTGCAGGGCGTGGCTGCGGCGAAGTTCGCGATGGATCAGGGCATGAAGAAGATCGTGATCATCCATCAGAACAACGACTTCGGCGTCAATCTGGTGAAGGAATTTACCGCGCCCTATACGGCTTTGGGGGGCACGGTGGTTTCGGTCACGCCGTATAACGCCAAGCAATCCAGCTATGCGTCAGAAGTCACGGCGGCTTTGGCGGGTGGCGCGGATGCGCTCTATCTGATTTCCGACCCGGTCGACGGCGCGACCATCGCGCGGACGTGGATCAGCCAAGGTGGGGTGCAGAAATTCCTGCTCAATGACGGCATGAACTCGGATGATTTCGTGGCCGCTGTGGGCAAGGAATATCTGGGCGAGGCGTTTGGCACTTCGTCGGGCAGCGTCGCTTCGGCCTCGACCGAGTATTTTAACGCCAACTATACCGCGTTCTCTGGCCTTGACCCGGCAGCGCCTGCGGCGGACCGTTCCTATGATGCGGGGGCTTTGGTCGGTCTGGCCATCGCCATCGCGGGCGGCCCGGATGCGGCGAAACTGCCAGAGGCTTTGCGCAAAGCGGTCGATCCGGCGGGTGAGGTGATTTACGCGGGCAAGGAAGAATTCACCAAAGCGCTCGCGCTGATCAAGGACGGCAAGCCGATCCGCTATGAAGGTGTCATTGGCCCGGTGAACTTTGACCAATACGGCGATATTTCTGGCCCGTTCCGGCTGTGGCAGATCGTTGACGGCAAAGTCACCACGATTGGCGAGATGACGACGGCGGATGTCGATGCGGTCAAAGCCGAGGTGAAGTAACGGCCTGACGCGGCCATATCCGCGCCAAAGTTGAACAAGACCAGATCGGCCCCGGTGCGGGCCGATTTTTTCATGCGCCCTGCCCCGCCGACCCAAGCCGCCCAAGCGGCGAGTGGGGCTGTGGTTGCAGCGGAATCAAATATCCTGAATATATCTTGAAACCAGTGTCACAGCGTAAAGGTCAAACATGGTGTCCTCATTTATCGACCGCCTTATTCCCAGCAGCGCCCTGCGCAATCTTGGCCCACAAGACAGCCCTCGCGTTACCAATATGGAGCTGTTTTTTGATCTGGTTTATGTGTTCTCAATCATCCAGCTGTCGCATTTCCTGCTGGCGCATGAAAGCTGGCTGGGCGCGTTAGAGGCGGTGACGTTGTTTGCTGCCGTGTGGTGGGCGTGGAATTATACGGCTTGGGCGACGAACTGGCTGAACCCCGATCATGCCAGCGGGCGGATGCTGATGGCGGTGCTGATGGGCTGCGCGCTGTTGATGGCGGTGGCGATGCCAGAGGCTTATGGCAGTCGGGCGGGGCTGTTTGTTGGGGCCTATGTCAGCATGGCGCTGATCCGGGCGGGCTATATGGCGCTGGTGTTTCGCGGCCAAAGGATGGGGCAGAACTATGCCCAGCTGTGTGCGTGGAGTGCGATTTCCGGGCTGTTCTGGGTGGCGGGGGCCTTGTTGCCCGAACAGCGGGTCTGGCTGTGGATCGTGGCGGTTTTGCTGGATTATTTCGCCCCCTATCATGGTTTCTGGTTGCCGAAGCTAGGGTCAACCCCGATGCAAAGTTGGCCCTTGCGCGGGTTGCACTTGCTGGAGCGCAATCAGCAGGTGTTCATCATCGCCTTGGGGGAATCCGTGCTGCTGCTGGGTGGGTTACTGGTGGAACACCCGCTGCACGCGGATGTTCTGGCGGCGGCGGGGCTTGGGTTTATGCTGATCCTGAGCCTGTGGTGGATTTATTTTGTGCATCTGTCCGAGGCAGGCGAGCATGGCTTTGCGCATTCGCGCGATCATACCAAGCTGGCACGGGCGGGGTTGGCCTATGCGCATGGCGTGATGGTGTGTGGGGCGATTGTGGTGGCGGTGGCGATTGAGATGATCGTGGCGCATCCGCTGGAGGCCGTTCATGTCCCGGTGGCACTGATTGCCGCTGCGGGGCCTGCGATCTTTCTGGCAGGCTCGGCGCTGTTTCACCGCACCATGGCGCAGAAATTACCACTTGGCTATCTGGTGGCGGTGCTGGGCTTGGCGGTTTGGGGCGGGCTTTGCCTAAGCTTGCATCTGAACGGGGTGTGGCTGGGCGCGGGCGTGTTGGGGCTGATGCTGGCGCTGGCGGGGTTTGCGCATGGCAAAGCGGCCTAGGCGCGGCGACTTAATCGCTGCAAGACCTGCGCCAGAGGTGTCTACCCCCGGCACTGGCCGTCCGCGCGCGTTGCTGCTATGCTGGCATCGTCCCAACTGAAAAGCCCTGCATGTCTTTGCTGCCGCGATTGATCCATCTGCTTGTCGCCTTATCGCTTGTGGCGATGCTTGGCACGGCGGGCGGTGTGCGGTCGGGCAGCGGGTGTTTGAGGCTTTCCAGCGTTGAGATGTGCATCGACCCTGCGCTGCGCCCGGCTGGTGAAGCCTCGGGCGATACGCTTGGCAAGAAATGTTTCGATGCGATTGTGCTGGCGGATGTGACTGTTGGTATGGATGGCGGCTGTGTTGCGGTCTCTGACGCATTTGCCTTGTCCAAGCCAAAATCCTCACCTGTCGCGCCGTGGAAACCACCGCGAGTCTCTGTCTGAAACCTGTGTGGCCCTTCGGGGCTGAACCGATTTCAGTGCCGCCCCGGCAGAGCCGGACCTGCGGCCTTTGGAGATATGACATGAGCAATGATACCCAAAACGGCGGCGATGCCCGCTATCTGATCCCCGCCCTTGCGCCGGTTTACGCGCGGCTTGCGCCCTTGGCCGAGACGCTGCTGCGCGTCGTGGTCGGCGTGGCTTTCGTGATCCACGGCTGGCCGAAAATCCAAAACCCGATGGGCGCTGTGGATATGGTGCAAAGCATCGGGTTTTATCCGGGCTGGCTGTGGGCGACGGCGCTGGCCGCGACCGAGTTCTTTGGCGGCTTGCTGCTGATCGCAGGTTTGCTGACCCGTCCGGCAGCTTTGGCTACAACCATCGTGCTGCTGGTGACGGTGTGGTTCCACTGGGTTCAGCTGGACCAAGGCTATAAAGGTGCCGAGCTTTCGATCATCTGGGCCAGCGTAACGCTGTTCTTCGCGCTGAACGGGGCGGGGCGGTATTCGGTGGATCGCCTGATCGGACGCCAGATCTAACACCTGGGGGCCGGACGCAGCTGCGTCCGGCCCGTTTGGTTTTTAACTGGGTCGTTGCGGGCTAAAGGTAGCGCCCGCCGCGCTGGACGACTTCGATCTGGTAGCCGTCCGGGTCGGCGATGAAGAAGAATTTCGCGATCACTTGGCCCGCCGGGGCGAAATCGACGATCTTGCGCGGGGCTAGGCCTGCGGCGGTGAGGCGGCTGTGTTCGGCCTGAAGATCATCGACGGACACAGCCAGATGGCCATAGCCGTCGCCGATGTTATAGGGCTCGGAGCGGCCAGTGTTGATGGTCAACTCCAGCTCAAAATCAGATTCTGGGTTGCTGAGGTAGACCAAAGTGAAGCTGTCGAACGGCAGGCGGTCGGCAATTTGTAGCCCGAAGGCTTGCTGGTAGAAGGCGACAGAGCGGGCCTCGTCTAGCACCCGGATCATGGCGTGGATGGCTTTGGCCATGGGGATTCCTTCACTGCTGGGCGGGGCTTGCCGCCGCAGTTTGCGACGGCAAGCTTGGGGTTTCAATGGCTGGGTTTTGACATGGCCTTACGGCACGATCACGCCCCGGCCCGCGAAGCGGCGGTGTTTGAAGTCGTCGAGCGCTTGGTTGATGTTGTCCAAGCTGTATTCGGCATAGTGCATCTTGACCTTGCCGTCGGCGTTCAACTCCATCAGTTCCACCAGTTCGGTATAGTTGCCGACCAGTGAGCCGCCGATGTTGATTTCGTTGATCACCAGATGCGCGGTAGGGACTTCGATCTTGCCGCCGTAGCCGATCATGATCAGCTCGCCGCCGGGGCGGACCATCTTCCAGCACAGATTTTCGACGCCCAGCTCACCGACGAAATCCATCACCACCTGCGCGCCGCCGCCGGTGATTTGCTTGATCTCCTCGATGATATTCGGGCCACCATCCAGCACGAAATCGGCGCCGAGATCTTTGCACAGCTGGCGGGCGGCGGGTTCGCGGTCCACCGCGATGATGCGGCAACCGGAGATTTCATGCAGGCATTGCAGGGCGATATGGCCCAAGCCCCCTACCCCGACGATCACGCAATAGGCACCGGGGCGCAGGGCTTTGGCGGCTTTTTTCGCGGCGCGGTAGGCGGTGATGCCTGCGTCGGCCATCGGGGCCACGTCCAACGGCGTGATGTTGGGGTTCAGCTTGATCAGGCTGCGCTCGCTGGTCAGGAAGTATTCGGCAAAACCGCCGTCCAGCCCAAGGCCCGGAAACAGGCTGTGTTCGCAGTGCATGTCATCGCCATAGCGGCAGCTAAGGCAAATGCCGCAGGTGCGGTGCGGGTGGCAGATCACGGTATCGCCGGGTTTTACGCTTGTGACGCCCGATCCGACATCCTCGACCCAACCGGCGTTTTCGTGGCCCATGATATAGGGCAGCAGGTTGCCGCCCTGATCCATGATGTCTTTCCACACGCCTTCGATGATGTGCAGATCGGTGCGGCAGAGGCCCGCAGCGCCGACTTTGACGATCACATCGGTTGGCCCCATGATGGTGGGGGCTTTGACGGTTTCGATCTTCAACTGGACGTTCATTGCGGGGTCGTATTCGTAAAGTCTTGCGGCTTTCATGGCGCAGCCCTTTCCTGATTTCTAATTATCAACCAATCACTTACGGCCCAGCTTTTCGGCACCGCCGCCCAAGGCAGCGCCTGCGGTCGGGTCTTCATCTTCGGCCAGATCGGCGATCAGGGTTTCGGTGGTCAGGATCAGCGTGGCGACGGAAGCGGCATTCATCAGCGCCGAATAGGTGACGCGGACCGGATCGATCACGCCGGATTTCATCAGATCCTGATATGTGCCCGTGGCGGCGTTGTAGCCGTGATCACCGTGCAGCGCGCAGACCTTGCGCACCACGTCGTTGGGTTCGGCCCCGGCGTTAAAGGCGATACGGGCCAAGGGCAGGGTCAGCACCGATTGCACGAGTTCAATGCCCCGGCGCACGTCGCCCTGCTCGGCCAGTGCCAGTTCGGCCAGCGACGGCGCAATCCGCGCCAGCGCCACGCCACCGCCGACCAAGACGCCTTCGTCCGAGGCGGCGCGGACGGCGTTCAACGAATCCTCGATCAGTTGGATGGTGCGTTTTTGTTCAACCGGGGTCACGCCGCCCGCAAAGATCGTCGCGGTGCCGCCGCACAGCTTGGCGAGGCGCTCTTGCAGCTTGTCTTTATCGACATTGGGCGGGGCGACCTCATACAGACGCTGCACTTGCGCGCGGCGGGCGGCGATGGCTTGGGGATCGCCGTTGCCGCGAATGATCATGGTGTCGGAGTTTGTGGCCTCTACCCGCTCGGCAGAGCCCATATCCAGCCGGGTGATGTTTTCCAGACAGTCGCCCAGATCGCGGGCCAGCACCTTGCCACCGGTCAGGATCGCCAGATCCTCCATCATGTTGCGGCGCCAGTGGCCGAATTCCGGCGGATGCACCACGAGGAATTTGCCGGGGCCGTCTTTGCCGAGCAGGGTCAGCAGCACTTCGGGCGAGGTTTCCTCAGAGATGATCACCAAGGGGCGGCCATCCTCGGCGGCAATCGCCTTGGCGGCGTCGAGCTGGCTGGCGGTCTTCATCTTGATATCGGTCAGCACGATATAGGGGTTCAGCACCACGGCGCGCATCGCATCGAGATCGGTGACCATGTGATGCGAGATATAGCCGCGCTCAAACGCCATGCCGTCGACTACTTGCAGGGTCGAGGTGTTGCCGGTGCCGTAATCGGTGGAAATCACCCCTTGCGCGCCAACGCGACGGAAGGCTTCGGCGACCAACTCGCCCAGTTCGGTACTGGAGGCCGAGATTTTGGCGACCGCCGACAGCACCGCATGATCTTTCACCGGCTTGGCCGCAGCGCGCAGGGCGTGGGTGGTGGCCTCTACCGCCATTGCGATACCACGGCAGAGATCAACCGGCTTTGCGCCCTTGTCGATCAGCACAACGCCAGACTGGATCATGCCATTGGCCAGCACGATCGAGGTGGTGGTGCCGTCGCCTGCCACGTCATTGGTCTGCATCGAGACTTCACGCACCACCTGCGCGCCCATGTTCTCGAAACGGTCGAACAACTCGATTTCCGAGGCAATCGACACGCCATCGCGGCTGATCAAGGGGGTGCCCATCGGGCGATCAATCATCGCGTTCATGCCCATCGGGCCAAGTGTGGCTTCAACCGCCGCCGACAGTTTCTGCACCCCATGCGCCAAAGCGCGGCGGGCGTCGTTACCGTGGATCATGATCTTGGGCATAGTTCCTCCTTCGGCCAAAGCCGGATTTTGCAGTGTTTTTGGGATCGCCTGTCAGCGGCAGGCGTGTGTCGGGGTGCGGGTGGTGAAATCGACCAGAATGGGCACATCGCCCGACAGATCGGCCTCTTGGTAGCGGCTGCGTTTCAGGCCCCGGCAGAGCGAGCCGGAGAATTCCATATTGATCCTGACCGAGCGGAGCAGACCCATATAGGTGGCGTAATCGTCAATCGGCGTGCCCTGATAGGTCGGGAACGCCAGATCGCGCGGGCTGGGGGCGAGGCGTTTTTCATCGAGGATCGCCAGATAGCGGGCTTTCTGGCGGATTGTTTCGGGGTCGGTGAACTCGGCGATTTCGACGAGGGCGCGGGGCATGGTCAGGATTTCAGCGGGCAAGAAACCCATGGTGATCATCGCTTTGATCACCACTTCCTGCCTGCGCTGAAACGCTTTGATGTCGAATTTCTCGCGCAGGGCGGCAAGGTCTTCATCGGGGTGGAGGTCGGCAAACACCGAGCCGAAACTGGCCCCGGCGTTGATGGCGGCGTTCATTTCCTCGGCGGCCATGTGGTCTTGCAGCGTCACCACGGCCTGCGCCACCCAAGGCAGCACTTCGATCTGGCGCTTGATGCCTTCGGCCATCAGGAAGGCGAAATTTGGGGAACACCAATAGGTTGGCAGCCGGAAGCTGACATGCACTGTGCTGGTGTTTTGATCGGGGGTGCTGGTGATCGACACCGCCTCGATGAAGCCCATATCGGTGACGGGCTCATCAAGTTCGGGGTCCATCACCAGATCAAGCCGCGCCCACACCTGTTCCAACGGGGCTTGCTCGTCTAGGGCGGAAACCAGCGTGGCGGTTGCAATGTGTATGGGCGCGGTCATCTGATCATTCCGCCGCGAGCGAGATCGGATGGGCGGAAAACTCAGCCTTCCGGGCTGCCACGTCGATGTTGTAAAGCCGCGCCGCATTCAGGCCGAGTATCTTTTCCTTGATTTCGTCGGTCAGTTGCACGCCACCGCGTTCGGCTGAGATGTCTTCCGGGATCTGGAACGCCCACAGCTTTTCGACCAGCCATTTCGGCGTCCAGATCGCGTAATCCGAGCCGAACAGGATCTTCTCTGGCCCGATCCAGAACAACAACTCGGCGATGATTTCGCCGAAATAGCGCGGTCGCGAGTGGATGAACGGCAGGGCCACGGCAAGGCCGCCATAAACATTGCTTTCCTGCGTTGCGATCCAGCAGAAATCATCCAGACGCGGCAGGCCGCAATGCTCGATGATCCAGTTCAAGCCTTGGAAATCGGTGGCGGCATAGTCGACATCATGCACATCGAAGGCGTCTTTGTTCAGCGGCAGGATGGTCGGGCCTTTGTGAACATGGATGTTCTTGATGCCGAGCTTGTCGCACAACTCAAAGCATTTGTAAGCGGCGGGGTCGTTCAGCCGCCAGCCTTTGCTTTCCCCATTCCACTCGGCGGTGTACATTTTCACCCCCTTGATGTCGTAGGTTTCTTTCATGAAGTGAATGTATTCCAAGGCTTTTTCGCCATCGCGCGGATCAAATGCGCCGTTGACGATGAAGCGGTTGGGGAATTTCTTCGCCACCGACATATTACGTTCGATGTTGTTGAAACCGTCTTTGTAGAAATCCGACAGATAGGTCGAATTCAGGATCGCCATATCGTCCGGCCCGTCGATGAACAGGTCTTGATAGAGGTCATCAGCCGAGTATTTTTCGAACTTCTTTTTGTCCCACAACTCTTCTTTCGGGGAGAGGCCGGTGTGGTAGGCGTAAAAGCAATCAATGAACTGCTTGCCGTGGATGTTCTTCTGGTTTTCGGGGCTGCCGTCCCAGAAATGGGCGTGGCCATCCAGCACGAAAATCTCTTTGCCTTCGGGGGTTACATACATCTTCGTCGCCTTTGGAATGGAGTGGAGGATGGCGCGGAGACTGCCCCCGCGCCGGGTTTTCAGATGTATTCGAGCATCTCGTTCATATCGCCGAACAGGATCACCGTATTGTCGTCGGTGCGCACCATGCGGCCGTAGTGGGTTGAGGAATTGACCTCGAACAGTTCGGCGGTCATTTCGCGGCCCAGAAATTCGCTGATCTCATCCATCTTGAAGATCAGCTTGCCCGAGCCATCAATGCGGATCAGTGCGGGGTTATACGTCACCGTCACCCCCGGCTTTGCATCCATGAATTCGGCGATGGCGCGGGCCTCGACCGAATCTGACATGGTGACACCGCATTGATGTGAAACGGTTTTCTCAAAGGTGATGTCCTTCATCGCCTTGAAGATGTTGTCGTGCGAATTGTCGCGTGCAACAGTTGACATGGGGTTTTCCTTTCAGCGGGACAGGGACACTTCGCCAAGGATCTTGGCGAAACGTTCTTCGGAGACGGCGCGCGCTTCTTCAAAGCTGAGCGGCTTGGAATGCGGCTTCGACCAGATCGGTTGCAACTGACGGGCGGCTTTGTCGGCCAGCGCGCCGTGCTTTTTGACCCAAGATTGGAATAACGTGCGGTTTTGCGCGCCGAACTTTTCGTCATTGGCCAGCAGCCAGATCAGGTCGATGGCATTGGCGAGGTTACGCTCGTAATCGCCCTCTGCCGCAGCGATCACCGAAGGCGTCATGAAGTCGTTGTTGGCCGCACCAAACTGCATCAGGAAGCCTGAGCGGAACAGCTCTCCGACCAGCGGTTCGAACACCAGGTTGATCGCGAAATACTGTTCGAGATAATCTTCGGTGCCCATGATGGTTTCAACGGCTTCGCGTGTGCCTTGCCACATCGGGTCTTCCAGCCAGCCGGTTTTGCCCGCCTCGTCATCCCAGCCAGCGATATCCATGCCGATCTCGGCCAGATACAACGTGATGTCCTGCGACAGCCGTAGTTTATACGACGAGTTGGTCAGCGTGGCGTTGTTGATCATCTGGGTGTAGCCGCCGCGCTGCGCTTGCATCAGCGCACAGCCAAGGCCAAATTCGGCGTGCTTCCAAGCGCCCAGGTGCTTCTGCAAGGTCTTGCCCCAAGCCGCATCAAACGCCAGTTGCGCGCCGGATTTGCGACCGTTGGCGATCACCGCCTGCACCATCACCTCGATGCGCGATTGGCGTTGGTAATGCGTGCGCTCCCATTCTTGATCAGGGGCGCGGAAGGCGTGCCAGTTGCTGCTTTGCGCCTTGGTGCTGTCCTTCACATAAGCGCCGCGACCATCGGGAAACGAGATGATCCAATCCTGGATCAGATAGCGTTCCGGGTCGGGCTGCACGTCCACCGTCACATCTTCGTAATGTGTGGCGCGCTTGGCGCGGGGTTCAAAGTAGCGGTAACGGCGGCTTTCGCTGTCGGCAAAAATCGCGGCCCCTGCGGCGCCTGAGCCAACCGAGCTTGATGTGGCAACCATGTCTCTCTCCCTTATGGTGGGTTTTAACCCTTTGGTATCAATGCGCTTTGATCGGCGCGGGTGCGGTGGACGGGGTGAACTTGTCGTAGAAGGTGCGCTCAGGATCAAAGTCGAGCATGAACAGAACCGGGCTGAGCGCGTCGATCATCGGCGGTGGACCGCAGGCGTAAGCATCGCCATCTTCAATGCCTAGGCGCTTCAATTCGCTGCCGACGACCTGATGCACAAAGCCCTGTGCGCCGTGCCAATCGGCATCGTCGCTGGCGTGCGACAAAACCGGGGTGAAAGTGATCTCCGGGTGGGCGGCGGTGATGGCGGCGATCTGCGGCAGATAGAACAGGTCGGTTTGCGTGCGTGCGCCGTAGAAGAAATGCACCGGGCGGTCTTCACCGCTGGCGATATGGTCATGCAGGATCGACCAGATTGGTGACATGCCGGACCCTGCGGCGACCAGCACTATCGGTCCTTTGCGTCCTTCGCGGCGGAAGCAGGTGCCGTAGGGTCCGCGGACGGTAACGGCGGCGCCGACTTCGATACCGCCTGCGTCGAGTTCGTTGCTGAACTTTCCGTCGGGGTATTTTTTGATGATGAACCGGAGTTTTTGGGTTTGGTCCGGCGTATTTGCCATGGAGAACGAGCGCGTAATCTCCTCCCCATCTTTGGTTCTGACGGTGATGTCGACATATTGCCCGGCCCAAAATTTGATCGGCGTTTCGATGTCTATTTCGATGGCCCGGATGTCATGCGTCAGGTTGGATTTGGCCGTGATCTTCCCCTTGAAGTCTTTGACCGCGATGGATTTCGACAGCAGTTCTTCGTCGAAATTCAACAGCTCGATGGTCAGATCGTCTTGCGCAAGCGACCGGCACAGCAGGATGCCGCCCTGTTCGCGCTCGCCATCCGACAAAGCGAAGGTGGAGTATTTCAGCAGCTCGACCTCGCCTTCGGTCAGGTTGCATTTGCAGGCCGAACATTGGCCTTCCTTGCAGCCATGCGGCAGCGAAATGCCCTGACGGAAGGCGGCGTCCAGCACGGTCTCGCCGGAGGCCACTTCGAATTCGACCCCGACGGGTTCCAATCGAACGGTGAAGGTTTCTGACATCTGATGCGGCCTTTTGCAGAGTGCAGGTTTCAATCCCTTGCCCGAAGCGGGCAGCGGTGTGGGGGGTATGGGCCGGGGTTTCCGGCCCATATTCAGGGGGTTAGTTGCAGGGGTTGATGGTGAAACCCTTGGCGTAATCGGCGAGATGCGCCTTGCGGGTTGCCTCATCCATGCCGCGCAACGCGTTCAGGGGCGAGCCGAGTGTGTGGCCGCGCACATGGTCCAGCGTCCACATATCCTTGTCGTCGAAACGCAGGTGCGGTTGCGGGATCAGGGTTTTGCCATCGGAACGCACAAAGTTCAGATCGACAATCGCATCGGCCAGATCGACGCCATCGTACAGCGTTTCCCATTCGCGCTTGCCCGAGAAGCGCCCCATCGCGGGGGTTGGACGGCCTTGGTATTCGTCAGCGAAGGCCTCAACCGCCGTCCAGCGGTCGATTTCATGCGCGAAGGTGTGCAGTTGGCCGTCGATGGTGTCGACCACCATATCCTCGCGGATCAGACAGGGCACAAGGCAAGACCAGCAACGATGCGGATAGACGTAGCCGACTTCCTCGTTGAAGGTGATGACCTTTTGGCCGGGCTTCGACAGCTTGGCATACCATTTCCAGAAATCGCCGAATTCGGCATACCAGCCGGGATATTTATGCTCGAACCATTCGAAGTCTTTCTCGGTCTGCGCCTCAATGCGCCAGAAGTTCACCGGCCAACCCACCGCAAAGAACTGCCCGACCTTGTGGACGTAATTCTTCTTGGTGATCCGCTCCCATGCCAAGGTCACGTCATCATGGTGGATCTTGATGCCGTATTTTTCCATCGGCAGCATGTAGGTGCGGTAGTAGTCCTCGTAGACCCAGCGATGCCACATCTCGGCATAGCTTTCCTTGTTCTTGTCGCGGTCGGTGGTGCCGTATTCGATGAAGGTGCCGATGGCGGCATCAACGATGGCATGGTTCTGCCAGAAGGCATATTTCATGTCGCGTTCAATGAGCAGGTGGTTTTCCGGCTCTTTCAGCGCGGCCATCATCAGCGAGTGGCCGTTGCCGATGTGGCGGCTCTCGTCCGACTGCACCGAGAGGAACACCGTGGGCAAAGCATAGTCGCCGTTGCGGGCGGCTTCCGACGGCATCGCCACAAACAGCGTGTTGGTGAACGCGGTTTCGGCCACAACGGTCAGATACATGCAGGCCGAGGTCATTGCGTCGCCAGTGATGAAGCCTTCGCCGAACTGCCGCCCGATGGTGGTGGCATAGCACTTTCCGAACGCTTCTTCGGTGATATCGAAGCCCGCGGGGTCGATGTAATTCTCCATATACCACTTTTTCAGGTTCATCTGAATCGTGGAGTGGCGGAATTCATCAACCATCTGCATGGTGAAGCCGGTGCGCAGATCTTCACCCGGTGCCAAACGGCTGACCATGGCCATCGAGCGGGCAGCGCTGATTTCCGGGAACGGAATGATCGCCAGAAACAGCTTCATCCATTCGACCCAGCGCGGCTCGACGTTGCGGAACATATCGCCACGCAAAGCGGCATCCAAGGCACCGTAAACCCGGTTGTCCTTTTCTTCCTGCATCGAGAAGTAAGAGCGCAGCACCTGCTTCATCGGATCGCGCGGGGCCTTGGTAATCTTATAGTCGGAAGGGTAGGTCATCGCTTCCTGCACATAGGAAGGATTCCACCCCAGATCGGCGCATTTGCGGGTCGCATCGGCCACCGAAATGCCCTTTTGCGCGGTAATTTTGTTGAGTGTCAGAGTCGACATTGTTGCTCACCTTTTTGGTTAGAGTTGCTGTGGGCAGGACCGTCGGCAAAGGTCAGAGAACTGCGCATCGCAGCCATCCAAGACGTCGGATCAGTTTCACGGGGTGTGAATTTCATTCGCAACGCAGGCCTCCCTTCCTTCGTTCTTTGAGCCACCTTGAGTTGTCGCGGTGGCTGTTCTTTTTCTTCGATGAGGCAATCTAGGCGGCAAAATCCGCTGCGGCCAAACAGATAATTTTCTGTAACGAAGGGCTACGCATTGTAATGAATGGTTACGAATTCAGAATGTGTCGCATTGTTTTCGGCGACAGATATGCTGCGGGCTGCGAAGGAAAAATCGGGAAGGTCCGGTTTGGGTGCGGGGCTATCATATGTCTGATATAGAACAGATTTCCGACAAAATGGCCGAGTTGCAAAAGCTGCGGGTCGCTGTGGTGACGCTGCTGTGCCAAGAGAACTGCAAGCTGCTGAGCAAGCGTCAGCGGGTGGCTGGCAAAGAGATTGAGGTGCTATGTGCCGAGCGTGATTTGAAAGATTCCGCCGATCAAACCGCGCTGGAGCAACTCTACCTAGAGCAGAGCGTGGCCCAGCAGGCTTTGGCTGACACAGAGCAGGAAGCCGAGAAGCTGGAAGCCTTACTGGCCCGGATCGGGGCCGATATTTCCGCGCTGTGCCAATCATAAACCGGGGGGAAGATATGAAAGACGAACGCGCCCATTTGCAGCTTTTTGACCTGATTGCGCGGGATTGGCAGCTGGATTCGCCCTGCCAGCAGATCAGCTTTAACGCCGATATCTCTGCCGTGGCTTTCGCCTGCGCAGATGGCTCGGTGCATCTGGCGGCGACGGCGGATAAAGCCTCACCCACCCTGCGCACACGGCGGGCGATTGACACCGGGCGGCTGACGATTGCGGCGCGGGAAAAGCCGTTTTTGCCCTTAAAGCCAGCCGAGTTCACCGAGGGGCGCAGCTCGGATGTGGTGGCGTTTGGCGCACAGGGTTTCGCCTTTGCCAAGACCAGCGGGCGGATCAACGCGCTGTCAGCGGGGGGGATCGCCTATCACATCCCGCCGCGCGGCTCGGCTGCGATTCAGGTCTTGGCGGCGTCGGCGGATGGCAAGACCTTGGCCTATGCAAGCGGCGCGCAGCTTTATGTCGCCTTGGCGGATACAACCGAGCCGCAAACCGTTGCGCTTCCCGCTGAGATCACCGCGTTGGCGTTCTCGGCCGATGGGCTGACGTTGGCCGTGGCGCTGAGCAATGCGCTGTGGCGTTTGCCGCTACAAGACCTGAACGGCGAACCCGTTGTGACAGAGCTTGCCGAACCTGCCACCACCCTGCACTGGCACCCAGACGGCGCTTGCCTGCTGGCCCAAGTGGCGGCGGATGGGTTTTATCTGATCGACACCGCCCGCAACCATGCCCTGCATCGCAGCAAATTCCCTGCCCCCGTGCGCAGCATAGGCTTTGGACGAAACACGCAAACCGTCGTGGCCGCAGGCGCATTCCGGGTTGCGGCTTGGGCGCTGGCGGATGGGCGGGATGTGGTGACGGGCAAGGCGGGGCTGGTGTTGGTCAATGCCATTGCCACCTGCCCCACCCGCAATCTGGTGGCGGTGGGCTATGCCAATGGGCTGCTGAGTTTGGCCGAGATCGGCCAAGCCTCCGAAATATTGCTGCGCGAAGACACCGGGGCGGGGATCACTGCGATGGTCTGGTCGCAGGATGGCCGCTTCCTTGCTTTGGCTGGAGCTGATGGCTCTGCCGCCTTGGTCGAATTCCCCGATGCGATGTTCAAATCCTGACCCTGTTCACAGAAAGCACTCCGATGACCGCAGAACTTACCGCAGAAGAAAAAAGCAAAGACGCGTTCTTTCAGCGCATCGCTTTGATTGGCGAGGAAATGATCGCCGCCCATGGTCGAGATTTCGCGACCGGGGCGTTCGTTCTCGCCGCGCGCTGGATCAGCGAGGGTCGTTTGGGCGCAAAGATCCAAACCAAGGCCGAGACGGCGGGCGAACAGCGGCCAAATTAGGCGAATCGCAACGCCCCCGTGTAACGCATCGTTACAATTATCCGGGCTTTTCGCCCGATTTCGATGCAATGCAGGAAAAACCGCAGGCTGTGGTAGCCTGCGACAAAATGACACCCATCGCACACCAAGGAGTGAGTCGATTGGACATCCATTCAAGACTTAGCGCGACAAGGCCGGAAGACAAGCGGGCCAAGGAATATCTGCAGCGCAACTGGGGCACCATCGAAAAGCTGGCTGATACTCTTAGCGGCGGCAAGTATTCGCAGGACAAGGCGCGCAAGGCGGCGCCACCACCGCAAGCGCAGGGCTTGATCATTGTCGATCAGGCCGCGCCACGCAGGCCTGACGAAGCCGAGCCCTATCTGCGCATCAGCCTGAACGGGCGGGTGGTGCTGGCCGATAGCAACACCGGGGTGCAACTGGCGTTCTTGGGTCAGATCAAGCGCTTGAACGGCGAGAAATGCTTTTTCGTAGCCACGGCAGAGAATGGCTTCATCACCCCGCTAGAGCCTGAAACTGTTGAGAAAATTGCTGATCTGGCGCAAAGGGTGATCAATCGCGCCTATACGGAAGACGATCTTGCTTGCGACATCAAAGCGCGACTTGAGATCGCGTAACGATGCCGAACACCAACTTCGGCGGAAGCAGGAGCGATCACCATAAGATTGCCCTGCGCCGAAGATTAAGTCTACGGGAGGAGACTTAATGATGACATCTGACCAGCGCAGCGCGGTTAAATCCGCACGTCCGGGCATTGATTTCACCGATGTAGACCCACGGGAAACCTCGCGGGCGTGGAATAAGTTTTTGTCGAACCGCAACGCGCCCAGCCTGCCGATGACAGGGGTGCGCTCGTTGATCTATCAATCCTGGGTGCGCTCGACCACCACGGGGATCAAGCCGGATCAATTTGCCGCGCCATCGTTGGAACGCAGCGGGATGGCGACGAAATCCAGCCATGATCAGGCCGAATTGCGCCGCGCCGCGCGTGCTTCGATGATGCGGATTGGCGATCTGCTGTCGGGGGCGGAAGCGATGCTGCTGCTGACCGACCGGGACGGGCTTATTCTGGAGACGGTTGGCGACAACTCTACCCTGAGCAAAGCCAGCAAGATCAACCTGTCGGTGGGCGGGTTGTGGAGCGAACATGCCTCGGGCACCAATGGTATCGGCACGGCGTTGTGGACGGGGCAGCCGGTTTATGTGCATGGCGAGGAGCATTTTTGCGAGGGTATGAAAGCGTGGAGCTGTGCCGCCGCGCCGATCCGCGATCCGATTGATCAAAGCATCATCGGCGTGGTCAATCTGTCCGGGCTGACGCGGATTTTCCAGAAACACAACGCGGCCTTTGCTGCCACCGCTGCCCGCGATATCGAACTGGTGTTGCAACAAGAGCAATCGCTGATGAACATCCGGCTGATGGAGGCGACCATGGGCAGCCCTCCGGTGCGGGCGATGGACAACGCGGACGGTTTTGCAATCATTGATCGGTTTGGCAGGTTGATCTTCAGCCGCAATAGTGGCGTCAACATTGGGCGACCAGATCAGGATTTGGGCTTAGGCGCGCATTTTCTGGAATTGCCTGATGGGATTTCCGAGGCGAAAATCGCCGCCGCCTTGCCCAGCACGCATTGCTGCGATGACATCCGGCTGATCGAGATTGACGGCATGATCAAGGGGGCGGCGCTGGCGTTCCGGCAAAGACCGAACACGCCGCTGGTCGCACCCGCAATTCGGCCCTCGGCTCCGGCTTTGCCGGGGGTGTTGATTGGCACGACAGGGTTGAAGATCGTCGGCAAAAGCGAGGCGATCCTTGAGGCTTTGGATACCGCCCAGCGCATCGCTTCGGCCAATCAGCCGACGTTGATTGAGGGCCAGACCGGGGTTGGCAAGGAACTGTTCGCCCGGCTGATCCACGCCCGCATGTCGCCCGAAAGCGGCGATTGTTTCCGGACTGTCAACTGTGGCGCGATGAACCCAAAAATGTTTGGCGATGCGCTGCTGCAGCCGCTGGAGTCGGGGGATACCGCACCGTTGTGTCTGGATGAGATCGGCGAAACCTCGGCTGAGACGCAGCTTTACCTGCTGCGCATCCTTGAGGAACACAGCGCGCGGCTTCATGGCCCGCATCCGCCGGCCCAAGCTTTGCGCGTGTTGTCGCTGACCAACCGCGCTATGCGGGATGAGGTGGATGCCGGGCGGTTCCGCCGCGATCTGTTCTATCGGCTGAGTACCTTGGTGCTGACCATCCCGCCGCTGCATGCGCGCGGCGAGGATATTCTGCTGATCGCCGAGCATTACATCCGCAAGATCTGCATTGAGACCGGACGGGATCGGCTGATCTTCAGCCCCGAGGTGCAGGATGCGCTGATGGCGCATGTCTGGCCCGGCAATGTGCGGGAACTGCGCAATGTGGTGTTGGGGCTGCACAGTCTGGCGAAAGCGCGCATGGTCACGCTCACCGATCTGCCAAGCGAAATCACCACACCCACCGTGGCCAAGACTGGCCTGACCGAAGTTTTTGCCGCGCAAGCGCCGACCCTTGCGCGGGATGCTTCGTTGAAACAGGCCGAAGTCCGGCTGATTGAAGATGCTCTGAAGCGGCACCACGGCAATCTCAGCAAGGCAGCGCTTGCGCTGGGGATTTCGCGACCGACTTTGTATCGCAAGATCGAGGCTTACGGGATCAGAACGCCGTAGCTTTGGGCTCGGTCAATACAGCCCCAAATCCCGCATGATCGGCGGCCAATCCTTGATGCGTTTGCGCGCCTTGTCGGGGTACTTTCCGGCGACGGCGTGGATGATGACGTTCATCAAAGTGGTCATCGCCCCGGTGCTTTCCAGAAATGCATCGACTTTGGTGGTGACGTGAAAGACGAAGGGGGTTTCGCGGGCGGCCCATGTGTTCAGCTCATCCGTCACCACCACCACCGTCATGCCCAGCTTGCACGCGGTCTGGATGATTGGCAGCGCTTCACGGGCATAGGGGGCCATATCGACCAGTACCAAGCAGCGCTTTTCGGTCGCGCGGCGGAAGGAGGGGATCCACTCCACCAGCCCGCCGTCATGCGGCGACAGAAACCGCACCGAGCCGCGCACGATGGACAGCCTGCGGGTGAAGTCTTCGGCGATGCCGCGAATGGTTTGAAACCCGATGACAAAAACCTCATCAGCCGCCGCGATGGCGTCGATGGCTTGCGGCCAAGTGGGTTTATCAACCTCATGCGCCAGCGCCAGCACCGCATCGGCATCGCGCTTCAGAATCGCGCCAATTTCGCCATCGAGCAGGCGAAAATAACGCTCACTGGGCGAAATATGGGTATGCACCAGCGCCGCTTGCAGGTCTTCCTTCAGCCCTTGCAAGCCTTTGAAACCTGCGCGTTTCAGGAATCGGCTGACGGTGATTTCGCTCACCCCGGTTTTGGCGGCGATGGAGGCCCCGGTTTCCAGCCCCAAGGTGGCCTCGTTCAGCGTCAGCCATTGCACAATGACCGCCTCGGATTTGGTCAGCACACCGGAAAGGCTGCGCAAACGCGCGGCAAGTGGTGAATCCTCGGGGGTTTCGAGCGGATTATTCATGACAGAGTTTACATCAATTATTTGTTATGGTAGCGATCTGTCATAACCATAACATGCTCGACTCGCCGCTACCAACAGATTTTGACCAAGGCGGCAGGGCAAGGGCACCAACCGGGAGATCAAAATGAAGGCATTTGGAGTGGCCGTTTCGCTGGCCCTGATGGCGGGCATGGCACAGGCAGAAGAAACGTTGGCGCTGTACAACTGGGGCGATTACATCAACCCGGAAATTCTGAGCAAGTTCACCGCTGAAACTGGCATCAAGGTGACGTTGGATACCTATTCCTCAAACGAGGAAATGCTGGCGAAAATTCAGGCGGGGGCTACGGGCTATGACATCGTGTTTCCCTCGGTGCATATGAACGACATCATGCTGAAGCTGGGGCTGTTGGAAAAGACCGATATCAACCTTTCCCCCGATTTCAAGAACATCGACCCGGCCAACCTGCGATCCAAGGAAGACCCGACCAGCAGCTATTGCCTGCCCTATGCTTGGGGCACGGTGGGGGTGTTTTATAACGAGAAAATCACCGGGCCGATCGGCTCTTGGGCGGATTTCTTTGCGGTGCCGGAAAAGACTGGCGGCAAGATCACCTTGCTAGACGACATGCGCGAAGTGCTGGCGATTGGGCTGATCGCGAATGGCAAATCGGTGAATTCGGCCGATCCGGCGGATATCAAACTGGCGACCGATTACATTCTGGCGCACAAGGCCAGCGTCTCGGCGTTTTCTTATGACAGCATGGCGATGATGACCTCGGGCGACATTGCGGCGGCGCATTTCTTTGTCGGCGGCAACGTGTTTTTCACCCAAACGCCTGAGATCAAATACATGATCCCCTCGGAAGGGGCGACGATGTATCAGGAAAACATCTGCGTGCTGGCCTCGGCGCCGGATAAGGAAAACGCCAAAAAGTTCATGGAGTTCTATCTGCGCCCAGAGATCGCAGCACTGAACGTGGCGCAGCAGTATAACGGCACCGCCAACGTGCCCGCGCGCGATTTGATCCCGGCAGAGATCAAGAACAACCCGAACATCACTGTGGGGCCGGACACTCTGGCGCGGCTGCATATCTTTGAGGATATTGGGGCGGCGTTGAAGCTGTATGACCGGGCTTGGAACACCATCCGCACGGCACAGTAACGCTTGGCACTGATCGGGTGGCCCTTTGGGGGCCGCCTTTGCTCACCGGGAAATCTGACATGGCACTGCTTGAAATCCGCAATGCGCGGCGCGACTTCGTCACACCTGAAGGCGGCAAATTCGCGGCACTCGACGGCATTGATCTCGATATCGGCGCGCATGAGTTCGTGACGCTGCTTGGGCCTTCGGGCTGCGGCAAGACCACATTGCTGCGCTCAATTTCGGGGTTTGAGACGCTGGATGGCGGCGCGATCTTGCTGGATGGCACTGATCTTGCGGCGCTGCCGCCGTTCCGCCGCCCGGTGAACACGGTGTTTCAAAGCTATGCCTTGTTCAGCCATATGACGGTGGCGCGCAACGTGGGTTATGCGCTGGAGGTGCGCGGCGAAGATCGTGCCAGCCGCGAGCGGGCGGTGGCCGAGGCGCTGGAAAAGGTCGGTTTGACCGGGATGGGCGCGCGCAAGCCGTCGCAACTGTCGGGCGGGCAGCGGCAGCGGGTGGCCTTGGCGCGGGCGATTATTGGTAAGCCGCGGCTGTTGTTGTTGGACGAGCCGTTGTCGGCACTGGACCGCAATCTGCGCCAACAGATGCAGATCGAGTTGAAAACGCTGCAAAACACCCTTGGTATCGCGTTTATTTTCGTCACCCATGATCAGGAAGAAGCCCTGACGATGTCGGATCGCATCGTGGTGATGCGCGCGGGGCAGATCGAGCAAATCGGCACGCCGCGCGCGATTTACCGCCATCCGAAAAACCGCTTCGTGGCTGAATTCATCGGCGAAACCAACCTGTTCGCGCTGACCATCGACCGGATCGAGGCCGGGCAAGCCATGGCCCGCACGGCGGAGGGGTTGGAGTTACTGCTGCCCGCAGGTGCTGCCAAGGTGGGCGATAAGGCCGTGGCCGTGTTGCGTCCGGCGGATTTCACTTTGTCGGATCAGGGCATCGCCGCCACCGTCACCAAGGCGGTTTATCTGGGCTCTGACCTGCATCTGTTCGTGCAGCCCGCCGTCGGTGGGGCGGAAATCCGCGTCACCGCTCGCGATAGTGCATCGGCGCCGAAAGAGGGCACAAAGGTGCATCTGGCCTATGATCCCGCAGCGCCGCATGTGTTGGAGGCGGCATGATGGCGATCCGCCGACAAACCCTTGTGCTGGCAACGCTTTTGACGCCAGTGACCCTTTTTCTGGGCGTGTTCTTCCTGCTGCCCTTGCTGATCATCGCGCTGTTTTCGGTGCTGACGCCGGGGCTTTACGGTGGCGTCGAATGGGCGTTTTACCATTGGAACTATGGCCGCATCTTTGGTTGGGCCGATGACATCATCGAGGTCTACGAGCCGATCTATCTGCAAATCCTGATGCGCAGCCTTGGCTTTGCCGCGTTGACGGTCTTGCTGTGCCTGATCCTATGCTACCCGGTGGCGTTCTGGGTCAGCCGCTTGCCGCACCGCTGGCGGATGTTTTTCCTGTTCCTGATCACGCTGCCGTTCTTCTCTAGCCTGATCGTGCGGCTGTATGCTTGGCTGTTGATCCTGAAACCTTCCGGCATCCTCAACACCGTCCTGATCGGCGTCGGGGCAATTTCTGAACCCTTGGAAATTCTCTACACCCCCGCCGCCGTGGTGCTTGGCATGGTCTATGTCATGGTGCCGTTCATGTTTCTGCCGCTGTATTCGGCGGTGGACAATCTGGACCGCGCGCTGATTGAGGCTTCGATGGATCTTGGTGCCACCCGGTTGCAGACCTTCCTGAAGGTGGTGCTGCCGCAAACCCTGCCCGGCATTCTGGGCGGTGCGGTGATCGTGTTCATCCCTTCCGTCGGCAACTTTATCGTGCCGGATGTGCTGGGTGGCGCGAAGGGGTTGATGATTGGCAATCTGGTCGAGCAGCAGTTTCTGTCGGCGCGTAACTGGCCTTTTGGCTCGGCGCTGTCGATGATCGTGATGGCGGTGGTTCTGGCGGTGCTGTTGGGGTCAATGGCCGCAGCCAAGCGCAAAGGTGGTCAGAATGCGTAATCCACTGGGCTGGGCCACCCTCACGCTGTTCTCACTGCTGTTCTTCCTGTTCATCTATGCGCCTTTGCTGGTGATCATCGGCTATTCGTTCAACTCGAACCCGGTCAACATGATGATCTGGGAGCATTTTACCTTTGACTGGTATCGTGGCCTGCTGGGGCTTGGCAGCCGTGTGGCAGATGCCAACAACCGCGCCGCCTATATCGAAAGCACGGACCAGATGCTTCGGGCTTTGCGCACCTCGCTGATGGTGGCGGCGATCACCACCACGATTTCCACGGTGATCGGCACCGCGACGGCCATCGCGTTGGCCCGCTACCGCTTTGCGGCGAAAGGGTTTTACAACGGTTTTCTGATGTTGCCGATGATGATGCCCGATATTGTGCTGGGCATCGGACTGTTGATTTTCTTTGTCACCATCGGGATGAACCTGTCGATGCTGACCATTATCATCGGGCATTGCACCTTCCTGACCTCGTATGTCTTTATCATCGTACAAGCGCGCATCGCGGGGCTTGATCCGGCACTGGAGGAGGCATCCGCCGATCTGGGGGCGTCGGAATGGGTGACGTTGCGCAAGGTGCTACTGCCGCAACTGGCGCCGGGGATCGTTGGCGGGGCGCTATTGGCCTTCGTGATCTCGATGGATGATCTGGTGATCACCTATTTCGTCGCAGGCACCGACAACACCACGCTTCCGGTGTTCATCTTCGGCATGGTGCGCCGAGGGGTGAAGCCAGAGATTAACGCCATCGCAACTATGATGATCGCGGCCTCGATCGTGATAGCGGCTTTGGGCCTATGGCTGCGCGCCAGAAAGACGGAATGAGATGAAAGATACCCAGATGAAACCGCGCGCCCGCGATCTTGGCTTGCCCTTCCCCGGCACCCCCGGCCCGCTGAATGCGATCACCGACGTGCCGGGTGTCGCGGTGGGATTTTGCACCTTGACCGATCTTGCGCAAAACATGCGCACCGGAGTCACGGCCATTCTGCCGCGTCCGGGCAATGTTCCAATGCCGGTTTGGGCGGGGCAGTATTCCTTGAACGGCAATGGTGAGATGACGGGCACGCATTGGATCCATGATGCGGGCTATTTCGTCGGCCCGATCTGCATCACCAACACGCATGGTGTCGGCGCTGCGCATACGGGGGCTGTGCGTTGGATGATCGACACCTATGCGGATTACTTCCGGAACCATCACGCTTGGGCGATGCCGGTGGTGGCCGAGACCTATGACGGTGTGCTGAACGATATCAACGCGCTGCATGTGCAGCCCGAGCATGCCATCGCGGCCCTGAACGCTGCCAGTACCGGGCCGGTTGGCGAAGGCTCCACTGGCGGCGGCAACGGCATGATTTGTTATGAGTTCAAGGGGGGGACTGGCACCTCGTCGCGCCAGATCGAGATTGACGGGCAAAGCTATACCGTCGCGGCTTTGGTGCAGGCCAACCACGGCATCCGGCCTTGGCTGACCATTCTGGGCCGCCCTGTGGGCCAGTTGATGCCAGAGGATTCGCTGCATGCCACCGAGATGGGGTCGATCATCGTGATCGTCGCCACCGATGCGCCGTTGTCGGGGCTGTCGCTGCGGCAGGTCGCCAAACGCGCAGCCATTGGCATTGGGCGGGGCGGGACGCCGGGTGGCAACAATTCGGGCGATATCTTCATGGCGTTTTCAACCGCGAACCCCGGTCCGGTGCCGCAGTTTGCGCCCGCCGTGCTGACCAAGCAAGAGCTGAACGGCGAGCATATCGACCCGCTGTATCTGGCAGCGGTGCAGGCAGTGGAAGAAGCCATCGTCAACGCCATGGTTGCGGGCGAAGATGTGGCAACCTTCAAGCCGCCGGGGCATGTTTGCCGCGCGCTTGACACAGATCGTTTGCGCGCGATTTTCCATCCGGACTGACGGCAGCGCAGCAACTCATCTGTGATGATCTATCACGCGGTTCGCACTTTTCCCCGCCCGCTGGTTCTGCCAAACTGACAGCGGGGCGAAGGAGACCCAAGCCGCGTGAGTTCGCCTCGTCTGCCCCCTGCCCCAGCGCAAACCTCCCTCCGCGCGCGGTTTTCCGCGCTACGCAATATCGGACCGTTCCTTAGGCTGGTGTGGCAAGCGAGCCCTGCGCTGACGCTGATCTCGATGGTTTTGCGCCTGATCCGCGCCGTGCTTCCGGTCGCGGCGTTGTGGATTGGCAAGCTGATCATCGACGAGGTGGTGCGGCTGTCGGCGCTGCCAGACCGCCCGGCTGATCTGTGGGGTTGGTGGCAAAGCGATGCCTTGGGCCTGCTGATCGCCTATGTTCTGGCCGAATTTGCACTGGCGATCCTGTCGGATGTGTTGGGCCGGGTGGTCGGGCTAGTGGACACGCTGCTGTCGGATTGGCTGACGATGTCATCGTCGATCCGGCTAATGGAACATGCCGCCACGCTTGATCTGGAAGACTTCGAGGACGCCGAGTTTCAGGATAAACTGGAACGCGCGCGCAGGCAGGCCAGTGGCCGGATGACGCTGATGGGCCTTTTGTTCACTCAGATGCAGAACCTTGTCACCGTGGCAACTTTTGCCGCGGGATTGGTGATTTTCAATCCGTGGCTGATCTTGCTTTTGGCCTTGGCGCTGATCCCGGCCTTTATCGGCGAGGCGCATTTCAACGCGCAGAGCTATTCGCTGGATTTTGGCCGCACGCCAGAGCGGCGGGAACTCGACTATGTCCGGCAAACCGCCGCCAGTGTGGAATCTGCCAAGGAAGTCAAGATCTTCGGGTTGAATGCGTTTCTGACCGACCGTTACCGCGAGCTTTCGGAAAGCTTCTACACCGCCAGCCGCAAGATCGCGCAAAATCGCGCCATTTGGGGTGGCGTGCTGACGGCGCTTGGCACTTTGGGCTACTATGCCGCCTATGCCTGGATCATCGCGGGCACTTTAGCGGGGCAGCTGAGCTTGGGCGATCTGACCTTTCTGTCGGGGTCTTTCCTGCGCCTGCGCGGGTTGCTGGAGGGCCTGCTGACCTCGTTTTCCTCCACCGCTGCGCAGGCATTGTATCTCGACGATCTGTTCAGCTTTTTTGAGGTCCAGCCAGAGATTTTGTCGCCATCCGACGCCCTGCCCTTCCCCAATCCGATCCGGGAAGGCTTTGTGTTTGAAGGCGTCGGCTTCCGCTATCCGGGAGCGGAACGCTGGGCGGTGCGGGGGTTGAATTTCACCCTGCACGCGGGTGAGACTTTGGCTTTGGTCGGCGAAAACGGCGCAGGCAAGACCACCCTCGTTAAGCTGTTGGCGCGGCTTTACGATCCTGATGAGGGCCGCATCACGCTGGATGGTGAAGACCTGCGCCGCTATGATCTGGACGGGTTGCGGGGGGCTATGGGCGTGATCTTTCAGGATTTCATGCGCTACAATCTGAGCGCCGCCGACAATATCGCGGTAGGCCGGATTGAGGAACGCGACAACCGCGCCCGCATTGTTGAAGCCGCCCGCCGCAGTCTGGCCGATCAAGTGATCGAAGGTCTGCCGCAGCAATATGACCAGATGATCGGCAAACGCTTTCGCAATGGGGTCGAGTTGTCGGGGGGTGAATGGCAAAAGCTGGCGATCGCGCGGGCCTATATGCGCGGGGCTGAGGTGTTGATTTTGGACGAACCTACCGCAGCACTGGATGCGCGGTCAGAGTTTGAAGTGTTCCAGCGTTTCAAGGAACTTAGCGCTGGCAAAACCGCCATACTGATTTCGCACCGTTTCAGTTCGGTGCGGATGGCCGACCGGATATTGGTGCTGGCGGATGGTCGGGTTGAATCCTCTGGCACCCATGCAGAACTATTGGCGCAGTCGGGGCGCTACGCGGAACTGTTTGAGTTGCAAGCCGCAGGCTATCGCTGAGGGATGAGGCCCTGCAGCCGTTAACCGCACAGCGTCACTCAAACCTCCTTCGGCGGGTATTTTGGCACATGAAGCCCCAGCTTGCGCGCCGTCGCCACATCGGCCAGCAGGTCACGCTGGGCGGCGGCGAACAGATCGTCCAAATCCTCAATCACGAAATAGACGGGTTGGAGAATGTCGATCCGGTAGGGCGTGCGCAGAATGTCGATCACGTCGAACGGTCGTAGTTCCGGCTGACCCGAGGTCGCCCATTGCAACTCAGAAATCGACGAGGCGAGGCCCGACCCCAGCCCCTTCAGCACGCCGTTTTCCCGCGTCAGACCGAACTCGATGGTGAACCAATAGAGCCGGATCAGCCACGCGTAATCAGCCTTTTCCGCCCGCATCCCGGCTTGGCCGATGGCTTGGCTGAAACTGGCGAAGCGCGCATCGGTCAACAGCGGAGCATGGCCGAAAATCTCATGGAAAATGTCGGGTTCTTCGATGTAGTCGAAATGCGCGCGCCGCCGGATGAACGACGCCGCCGGGAAACAGCGATCCGCCAGCAGTGCGAAAAACCGCCCAAAGGCGATCAGGGCGGGCACTGGCGTCACCCGCCAGCCTGTGGTGACACCAAGGGCTTCCGAGACCTCGGCGCATTGTGCCACGCGGTCGGTTGGTAAGTGCAACTGCGCCAGTCCGTCCAGATAAGGGGCCGCCATCCACTGCTGCACGGAGGGCATCTGCTGCGCCATCAGATCGTGCCAGACACTGTCTTCGGCGGCGTCATAGGCAATATGTCCGCTGCTGTCCGGCAGTTTGGCAGCGTAATCGGTGGATTTCGGCATAGCTTCCCCCTGATATCTGCGTGTCAACAGTCTGACCCGGTTTTTAAGAAATTTCTTGCCGGATTTCTGGTTCCGCAGCAGATAAGTGAAATCTGATTCCACAAATATGCCACAATGGGGAATTCTATGCCGGACATTGAACTGACCGAGGCAGATCGTCATCTGCTGCGGCTGTTGCAAAGGGATGGCCGCGCCTCGACGCAGGAACTGGCCGATGCGGCGGGGCTGTCGTCGTCGCCCGCATGGCGCAGGTTGAAGCGGCTGGAGGATCTTGCGGTCATCAAGGGCTATGTGGCGCTGCTCGATCAAGGCAAACTCGGTCTAGGTGCTGTGGCCTATGTGCAGGTCTCGCTGACCGACCACACAGCGGCGACCGTGGCGCGGTTTGACGGTTTTGTGCAGGGACAGGCGCAGATCATCGACTGCGCGCGGGTGACGGGCGGCTTCGACTATATCCTGAGAGTCGTCACCCGCGATGCCGAGGATCTGGAGGGGTTTTTGATGCATCACCTGCTGGCGCTTGGCATCGTGCGCACCACCTCCACCAGCTTCGTGCTGCGCCAGATCAAATCCACCACCGAACTGCCGCTTGATTGATAAATGGTTGCGGCGATCTCAGGCCAGCCCCGAAATCCGCATATCGCGCGGCGTCATTTCAAACCGATCGCGGAATTGCCGCGAAAAATGCGAGCTGGAGCTGAAACCGCATTGAAACGCAATCTCGGCAATCGAGCGGTTGCGATGGGTGTCGAGTGACAGCAACCGGCGGCTATGGTCCAGCCGCGCTTGCCAGATGTAGCGTTGCAGCGTGACGGCTTCACCCTCAAACGCCCGGTGCAGATAGCGCACCGAACATCCCATCGCATGGGCCATGTGATCCAGCGTCAGCTCGTGGTCGGCAAGGTGGCGGTGGATGTAATCCTTGACCCGCTCACGCAGCAGTAAAAGCGAGCCGGAATCTAGGGTTTCCACCATGGATGAGGCGAAGCTGTCACAGATCAGACCTTCGGCAAAACAGGTCAGCGACAGCCCCAGCGAGGCTTTCACCTCGCTGCGCATGGTGGCTGCGGCGTTGGCAGAGGTTTCGATGAAAGACGCCAGCGTGGCCGACTGCTGATCCGGGCCGCCGGGCAGGATCAGCGGATTGGCAAGCCGCTTCAGCGCGCGATCCGACAAGGCCGCGCGCGGGATCTGCAAGATCACCTGATCAACATGGGTGGCATTGACCACGAAATACGGCCTGCAGGGGTCGTAGATCACCGCGTAGCGGCTTTTCAGGCGGAAGCTATGCGGGCCCTGCCGAAAGTTTGACTGGCCCTCAATCTGCACCAGCACCTTGATGGAATCCTCGTCGCTGCTGCGCGCGGCAACTTTGTCGCCGATCACGCCATGCGGCGATGCCGACATCTTGGACACCCGACAGGCCCCGAGTGAGGTATAAGACAGATCGCAGAACGGGTTGCCTGCGGCCCGAAAGAACCGCTGCCGGATATTGCCGAACAAGGTTCGGCAGGTTTCCGCAAAAAGGTCGTAGGATTGAGTAGGCGCGCCTACAGCAATGCGTGACAGCATTTCAGTTCCCCCCTTCGTGCCAAACAAGATCGATTCGGTCAGAGCGGCGCTTCCCTTCGCACCTCAGACCCCGGCGATGGCTCCTCTCCACCCACCGGTTGCTTGGTTGCAGCACTTCGCCGAAATAGATACCATGTTAAACATCCCCTGTCGAAGGATTCGACATCTGCGACAGGTCGGTGTCTTTGACGGTCATTCGTCGCTTTTGAACCTGATAAGGCTTGATCGCCAATCTGTACGCAGAACGATGACAGGCACTTGCACGCCGATCTTAGCCCCATTTCATTCCGCCGGTGGCGACTTTAGAGCCGATGTCCAGCGCCACGCCCATGCCAAGGCCGGGGAAGCGGGCTTCCATCGCGGCTTTCAGGCCAGCGGCATTCGGGGCTTTGGCGAGTTCTTCTTCAAAGGCCAGCAGATAGGTCTTGGTGTGTTCCACCGCCGACAGATCGGTCGCCGCACCGGGCACCATATGGCCTGCGACCACGACAGCGGGCTTGCGCGCGGCGATGGCGTCAAGATTGGCGATCCAAGCGGCGCGCAGCTCTTTGGTGGCGGTATCAGCGGTCCAGACATGGGTGCCCGCGAAAATCAGCACGCCACCGAACACGGCGTTCAGCGCTGGGACAAAGAGGTAGCAGCGGTTGGGGAGGTCTGTGGCCGCGACAATCTCAATGGTCTCGCCGTCCACCGTTAAAGTGGCCTCATCATAGGCTTCGGGCAGCACGATATCGGCCATCGACTGCGGGCCGTATTCTTTCAGCTGCGGCCCCCAGACCGCGATCTTCTTTTCCACGCTGGCGGTGATGGCGGCCAAGGTGGCAGAGGCGGCGATGACACGGGCATCCGGGAAAGCCTCGTGGATCGGCTTCAGGCTGAAATAATAATCCGGGTCGGATTGGCTGACATAGATCGTGGTCAGGGTCTTGCCCGTCGCTTTGATCGCATCGGCCACGTCTTTGCCGTTCGGGAAGGTGAAGCCGCCGTCGATCAGCACGGCCTCTGTGGCCCCCGACAGCAGAACCGGCGCGCGGAAGAAGCCGTTTTCTCCGGCGGGGAAATGGGTCCAGCTCAGGGTTGAGGCCGCACGGCCGATGTCGGCGGCGGCAAAAGTCAGAGCGCTGGCGGCGAGGGTGGTTTTCATCAGGGTTCTCCGGGTGAGCATGGGGCGTTTCCTTGTGGATCGGTTGATCAGAGATCGGTGGGAGCCAAAATTTCTTGATATTGCAGGGCCTTGCAGTCAGTTCATTGTGCGGCTGTGGCTGTTCCGCCAGTGCCTTGAGCACAGCCGAAGCGCCATAGCACCAGCCGCAGAGCGGATCGAACAGATAGGTGATGTGGGTGGTTTTAGTCATTTTGCCCTCCTGCTCGCGCCGTTATGCCAGAAATCATTTGATCGAATAAGGCAGACGGATTATACTATCTGTATGTCAAAAACATACAATAAGGCGGGCAGGTGGTGACTGAGCCGATGAACCTCAATCGGTTGGCCTATTTCGCGGCGGTGGTGGATACCGCATCGTTCACCCGCGCCGCCGAGCGGCTGGGCATCACCAAGGCCGTGGTCAGCCATCAGGTGGCGCAGTTGGAGCGTGATCTGAAAACCACGCTGCTGGTGCGCACCACCCGCAGCGTGCGTCCCACCGAGGCGGGCCGGATATTTCACGCGCGTTGCACTCAGATTCTGCGCGAGGCCGAAGACGCTTTCGCGGAACTCGCCGCAGCCGAGGCGGTGCCCACCGGCACCCTGCGGATCACTGCGCCGTTCGATTATGGCATCGCGGTCATCGTGCCCGTCGTCACCGCATTTACCGAGCGTTTCCCCACCTGTCGGGTCGAATTGCTGCTGGGGGATCAGACGGTGGATTTGGGCCTTGGGCAGATCGACATGGCGATCCGGGTTGGCTGGCTTGCGGATTCCAGCCTGCAGGCGCGCAAGATCGGCAGTTTCAAGCAATATCTCGTCGGTGCCGCAGCCTTGTCGCCGCAAATCCACGCGGTGCAGCGGCCAGAAGATTTGGCGGCATTGCCGTTCATTGCCAATCTGGCTTTGCGCAAACCGCTGCACTGGTCGTTCAGCCATGATCATCAAGCACCCGTCGAGGTGAATTTGCAGGCCAATATCTCCATCGACACCACGCTGGGGGTGCTGGCCGCTGTGCGTATGGGCGGCGGGCTGTCGGTTCTGCCTGAATTTCTGGTGGCGCAGGATGTGATCTCTGGCGCGTTGCGGCATGTGCTGCCGGACTGGCATTTGCCCGCAGGCGGTATCTACACGGTGTTTCCCGCCGCGCGGTTCCGGCCAACCAAAGTGGCGGTGTTCGTCGAAATGCTGGTGGCCTCGTTGCATAAGCAGGCGCTGACCCGCGCGGGTCCGGGATCGTGGATATAGCGGCCCCCATGCAGCAGAGCTTGCCCACTGAACCGCTGGCCCGACATTGGAATAGGCCCGCATCATCGTTCATCCCGCCAGATAGGCGGAATGTAGGATATGTTCGTTGTTGCGCAAATCCTCGGAACTGCCCGCATAGGCCAAACGCCCGCGCTCCAGCACATAGGCCCTTTGGGCAAGCTTCAGCGCCAGCGAGGTGAATTGTTCGATCAGCACGATGCCGATGCCATCGCGGGCAAGCTGAACCAGCGTCTCGGCCAGCCGTGAGACGATCGCCGGGGCAAGGCCAAGCGACAGCTCGTCGATCAGCATGAAGGTGGGGTTCGCGATCACCGCCTGACCAATCAACACCATCTGCTTTTGCCCGCCCGACAGCGCCGACGCCGGAACTCGCATCCGCGCGGTCAATTCGGGGAACAGCGCCAAAGCGCGGTCTACCGCACGCGGAACCTCGCGCGCAGGCAGATGACTGGCCGCCGCGCGCAGATTGTCGATCACCGACAGATCGCCCAGAACTGGATGGCCTTCGGGCACCAAGGCGATGCCCATCCGACGGATCTTGTCGGCAGACAGATTGGTGATGGCGCGGCCCTGCCATTCCACCGATCCCGAAGCCACCGGAATGACCCCCGACATCGCCAGCACGGTGCTGGATTTGCCCGCGCCGTTCGCGCCGATCAGCGCGGTGATCTCACCCTGCCGGAACTCCATCGAGATGCCATGCACCACGGCTTTGCCACCGCGCACCACCTTCAGATCCCGAATTGCAAGCGCCTCGGCCATCTATTCCACTCCCAAATAGGCATTGCGCACGGCCTTATTGCGCAGCACTTCGGCGGTCGGCCCCAACGCCAGCTTCTCGCCGAAATCCAACACAAGGGTCTGGCTGCAGGTGGCTTGAATGAGATCAACATCATGGTCGATCAGCAAGATTTGCGCGCCAAAATTGGGCGGAATACCCAGCAAGCGCTGCCGGAGGATGGCGGATTCTGCCTCACTCATCCCAGCCCCCGGTTCATCCAGCAAGATCACCTTGGGCTGCCCGACCAGCGCCTTGCCGATCTCGACCATCCGGCGTTCAAACAGGTTCAGCGCCGCCCCCAGACGCTGCGCATCCTGGCTTAAGCCGACGAAATGCAGCGCCCGCGACACCTCTGCCTCGGGGTTGGGTGAGGCCGGAGACAGGTTATCACAGGCCGCCATCAGATTGTCCCAGACGGTCAGATCGTCCACCACCTGTTCGGATTGAAAACTGCGGCGCAGGCCTTTGCGGAAGCGTTCCTCTGGGGAAAGTGGCAACAAATCCAAGCCATCCAGCAGAACTTTGCCCGCAATCGGGGTGACAAAGCCGGACAGCACGTTCAACAACGTGGTTTTTCCCGCGCCATTCGGGCCGATCAGACCGCAGATCGGATCGGTGAAATCGGCGTACAGCGCGTTGAGCGGGCGCACGCCGCCGAATTGAACTGTCACATCCTGAATACTGATCATGGCCTACTCCTTCCCCGGCTTGCGCAGGCGCGCAGCAAGCGCAAGCACCTGTCCGGCGATGCCCTGCGGCGCGGTGATCAGCGCGTGCATCAAAGCCGCGCCGAAGATCACCGTGGCGGCATAGCCACTGACGCCAAAATCGGTCAGCAGGCTGGGCACCGCGCGCAGCAGCAATCCGGCAAGCAAGGCCCCCAGCCAGTGATGCGCGCCGCCGACCAGCGACAGCGCGAACAAAAACAGCGATTCCGGGGCCGAAAAGCTGCGACCGTCCAACTGCCCGACATTGCCCGCCAGCAATGCCCCCGCAACGCCTGCCAGAAACCCGGTCAAGGCAAACGCCTTCATCTTGGCGCGAAACATGTTGACGCCGGTGCTTTGGGCGGCGGCCCGACCGCGCCGGATCAGGGCCCAAGCCCGGCCCGAACGCCCGAGCCGCAGATATTCCACCAACACCAGCCCAGCCGTCAGCCAAAGTGCGACATAGATGAAATAGGCGGTGCCGCCTTGCGCCAGCGCCGGGCGCTGCATCATCAGGCGTTGCGTCGCATCGGCCCGCCCCAGCAGACCGGGGCCACCATCAGGAAATCCGGTCGCGACAATCACGATCTGAAATGCTCCGGCCAGCATCAAAGTGACCAACGCCAGATACAGCCCCTGCAAGCGCAAGGCTGGCGCGCCCCAGATCATGCCGATGATTGAGGTCACAACCCCCGCCAGCAGCACCACCGCCTCAAACGGCAGGGCGGTGCCATGCGAAAGCCGCAACGCCACCCAGCCACCAACACCGACCAAAGCCATCTGCGCCAAAGACACCAGACCAAGCTGCGCATAAAGCAAGCCCACCCCGCGCGCCGCCAAGGCCAGCGCAAACGCCGAAGTCAGCGTGGTCAACCAATAGGAATTGGCGGTCAACGCCGTCAGCGCCGTGATCACCGCCATGGTCAGCACAATGCTCCACAGCGCAGCCCTGTTCCGGGGCACCGCAAGCGTTGTTGTGGCAGGTTGCGAAATCTCATGCATGGTCATGTCCTGTTCGGGCTGCGCTTGGGTGCGAAGGAAAGGAAAGGCATCAGCGCCACTGCGGCCAAGGCGATCAGAAAAGGTGCTGCCGAGCGGTAGGGGGCGATGGCCGGAAAGGCGCTGAGCACCGCCTCGGCCACGCCCAGAAACATGCCTGCGGCGGCGGTGCGCGGCAAAGACTCCATCCCCGACATGATGGCGGCGGCAATCGCCGGAACCACCAGAAAGGTCAGCGCGGTGGCTTTCAGCCCGACCAGATTGGCCATCAGAATCCCGCACATGCCAGCAAAGATGCCAATGATCAGCCAAGCGAAAAACTCGACCTTCAGCACCGGAACCCCCAGCATCGCGCTGTGATCGCGGTTGTTGGCCAAAGCCCGCATGTTCAGCCCCAGACGGGTGCGCGAGATCACACCGGACAGCACCACAACCACAAGCACCGCCAGCACAAGCGCTGCCAATCTGGTATAGGTCAGGCGCACTTCGAACAGAGTGATAAACATCTTATCGGTGGGAAATTGTATCCGGCGCGGTAATTCCCCCCAGATCATGCCGATGCATCCCAGCAGCACCATCGCATAGCCCAAGGTGCCAATCGAGCGCGTCACCGTATCGCGGTAGGCCAGAACCGGGGCGATGAAACGGCCATAGAGGCTTGAAACCACGGTTGAGGCCAAAATGCCCAGCACGCAGCCCAGCAGTAACCCAAAGCCAAGCGCATCCACTTCAAACGCCACAAAAGCCCCGACGGCCCCCGCAGCACCGAAGGCAAAGTTCAGCACGCCCGTGGTGCGGTAGAGCAGCACCAGACCCACGGATGCCAGCGCATAGACCGCACCGATCCCTAGGCCTGACACGATGAATGACAGAAAATTCAAGATTTTGACCTTTCGCAAGCCGTGGGCACCGAGACCAGTGGCGGGCGTATGATACGACCGCCACTGCTCAGTCGAGGTTACTTGCCGATACCGTTGGCGGCCTCAAAGGCCAGAATATCCGCCAATTCCGCGTCACCGGATGGGGCACATTCGGAAACAGCCTTCCATTCTCCGCCCTGCGCCACCGACATCCGCGTCGCATGGTTGGCGTTCTGGCGTGGCGCACCCGCGCCATAATACCAATCAGCGCAGAAAATGTCGCTTTTGAACGCTTTGACTTCGCCGAGCGCCGTCGTCACGGCCTCGCGGCTGAGCTTGGCCGGGTCGATGGTCAGCATGGCTTCTGTGACGATCCGCGCCGCAAGATAACCCGCCTGCGAAAAGGTGTCGCGCGGCGCATCTGCCGGGGCAAAGGCATCCATCACCGCCAGCCAGTTCTGGTTGTCGGCACCGTCCGAGCCCAGCGCGTTGAACTCCATATTCACCCAGAATTTTCCATCCCAAGCCGCACCCAAAGTCGCCGGAACCGTCAGGTCATAGCCGGATGCCGCCGATACGAATTTGATCGTCTCGTTCATGCCCTGCTCCTCGGCTGCGGTCAGAACCGGCAGCATCAGGCCTTTGGGCAAGGACAGCACAATCGCATCCGGCGCGTAGCCCGCCGCTTGCAACACGACAGAGGCCGCATCCAGCGATGCCGGGTCAACCAAGATGGATTCCGATGTGAAGCCTTTCGATTCCGCCCAGATTTTTACCCCGTCGCAGGCCCATGGCCCGACGTTGGGAATATTCGGCCCAATACAGACGAAGGATTTCGCCCCCAGCACATTGCCCGCATATTCTGCTGCGGCGATGGTCGACACCCGTGGGCCCGCATTGGTCGCGGCATAGTTTGAGGCGCTGAAACACTCACGCGGTACACCGACGCCCGCGATTGAGACGATGCCTTCGGCTTTATAGAGATCAGCATTGGCACTACATTCGACAAAGCTCGCCGAGCCCGCCATTGCCACGGCACCCTCGTCTTTCACCAGTTTGGCGGCCAGCTGCGCGGCCACTTCCGGGTTCCACTGATCATCGCCGATCTCGTATTTGACCGGGCGGCCATTGATGCCGCCATTGGCGTTGACGCAATCGAAATAGGCATTCGCCGATTTGGTCGCCGCCGAGAAATCATCCGGCCCGGTCTGCCCGGTGATTGCCCCGATCACAATCGGCTCGCCCGTAGCGGGCGTGCCGTTGTGCAGGCCGCACATCGGATCGGCGGCGAAAGCAGCCCCCGACAGCATGAATGTTCCCGCAAAAGCCGCCGCGCAAAGCTTAAGATACATGTTCATTGGTTTCCTCCCTCTTGGTCCTGTGATCCGCGCCTGATTGGCTGCGGGCAGCATTCAGCGCATGGCGTCGGCCACTCGCATTCAGCGCATCGCCTCCGCGACAAGCGCCGTATCGGTGAACTGTTCGAACTGAGTGACCTTGCCGTCTTTCAGATCCCACACATGGGTGACGCGGGCCGTCATGGCTTTGCCGGTTGAGCGGTAGATGCCGCTGTAGGTGCCGATGCCGACGATGGTGTCGCCGCCGTCGATCAATCGGTCCAGCTTCAGCGCGTAGCCCTCCCAAGCCGCCCCCAGCGCCTTGAACACGTTTTCAACCACCGCTTCGGGGCCGATATAAGTGCCCGCACAAGGGAAGCCCGCCATCTCTGTCCAACGTGTCGTCGCGGTCACCGGCGCCATCATCGCCACGATATCCATGCTGCGGGACCCGTCGTAATGCGATTTGATAATCTCTAGGTTGCTCGGCATCTCGGTTCCTTTCAGACGGGCTCCAGGCCCGCCGGGTAATAGGTCATGGAGGCTTTCTGAATGAACGCCCCGGCTGGGCTGTTTTGGGCGGTGCCTTCGGCGGTTTCGCCCAGGAATTTTCCGGTCGAGCGCAAGCCGTTGAAATCGTATAAGAACACCGAAGCCACCGGGATGATAAATTCGCGGAAGCCGAAGACGTATTGGTTGTCGGCAAACTTGAAGGTGGTGGCGAGATCGGTGTCGCCGTGGCCGCGCTGCACACCTTTCAGATTCTGCCAGCCATAGCGCTCGGACGAGAGATAGGTGTGCTCGTAGACGTGGTTCGGGCTGTAGGTGTAGAAGGCGCGCAGGCCGATCAGATCGCGGCTTGGCGCGGGCGCTGTGCCAGAAAGCACGCCGCCAGCCAAACGACCCGCCACCCAGTCTTGCGCCACGCGCGGCTCACCCTGCACTTCGCCAATCGGGCGGATGCGGCAATGCACCGACAGCACCCGCCGGGTTGCGGTGTTGAAGAACAGGGTTTCCGCCTCGGTCGGTTTGGCCGCAAAAGTCAGATCGACGAACCAAGTGTCATCGGTGGTGGCGACAACCTCACACCATTCGGTGCTGTCCTGCCCCGCTTCTTGCACCCGCACCGCATCAGGGGCGGTGAAGCTGAGGCTAAAGCTGCGGCCGTTGTCCAGCACGAATTCCAGCACCTGCCCGACCAGCGCCGCACTGTGCGGCAGTCGGTTGGTGTCGATGCCAGCGGCGAAATCTTCGTAGTTCAGCCATTCTTCGGGCACGTTATCGTTCATCTTGCATACTCCCTAAACGGTCGGCGGTTGGTAAAAGGCAAGCGTCGGCAGATCGACCACCGATGATCCGCCATCCACGGTGATCACCGAACCGTTCATCATCACGGCCTCAGGCGAGGCCACAAAACAGATCACGTTCGAGACTTCTTCCGGGGTCGCCGCCCGCCCCGCAGGCACATCTTTGGTGACCAGCGCATAGGCCGCATCGACCGAAGGCAGACCACGCTCGGCCATCAGCACCGCCATCTGTTCATCCGCCATCGCGGTGGAAACCCAGCCCGGACAGATCATATTGGTGCGCACGCCGTAGCGGCCAAAATCCCGCGCCAGCGATTTGCCCAGCCCAATGCAGGCGTGTTTCATCGTGACATAGCCGACGGCCCCCGGCCCCGCGAACAGGCCCGCAATCGAGGCCACGATGATGATGTTGCCTTTGGCGGCAATCAGCGCAGGCAGCGCTTCGCGGGCACAGACAAAGGCGGTGTCGAGGTTGAGCCGCGTCGCCAAGGACCAGGATTCATCCGTCGTCTCAATCGTCGGGCCAACCCCATGACCGCCCGCATTGGCGATCAGGATGTCGAGGCTGCCGAACTTCGCGACGATGGCGGCAATCGCCGCTTTGACATCCGCCGTGCTGGCGGCATCCCCGGCAATCACCATACCGCCAAATTCCGCCGCCACCTGCTCCAGCGGTGCCACGCGTCGCCCCATCAGCACGACATGCGCGCCCTCACGCGCCATCCGGCGGGCCACTTCGGCACCAATCCCGGTGCCGCCCCCGGTGATCAGCACGGTCTTGCCGCTATATCTTTCGCCATTGCCCATCGTGCGGACACCTCCCTCATCATGTGTTTTCTTTGTGAACCGGGCAGCGGCACCCTGTCTTGCCCACGAGGGAAAATGCTTTTGTCTGAGAGTGAACACGCCCCGATAGAGGCTTGAGCTCTGATAAAGACGCTGCTTTCTCTCGGCTCAGGACAGCGGAGGAGGCTTGTTTTATGGATGAACAATTTGACTATGTGGTGATCGGCGCGGGCTCGGCGGGCTGCGTGGTGGCCTGTCGGTTGGTCGAGGCGGGGCTGAAGGTTGCGCTGATCGAAGAAGGCCCGACCGACAAGCATATGTTCGTGCAGATGCCCGGTGCTTTTGTGCGCATGATCGGCACCGAGCGGACCTATCTGTATAAGGGTGAGCCGCAACAAGAGCTTGGCGGGCGGCACCCCATCGTACCGCAGGGCCGGATGTTGGGTGGTGGGTCGTCGATCAACGCGATGATCTATGTCCGGGGCCAGCCGCAGGATTACGACGATTGGGCGGCGGGCGGTGCGACGGGTTGGGGCTGGAACGACGTTCTACCCGCCTTTCTGCGCGCCGAAGCGAATGAGGTGCTGGCCGGACCGCTGCACGGCACGACCGGGCCGCTGCGGGTGTCAGAGCCACGCCATCGCCATCCTTTGTCCTCGGCTTTTGTGCGGGCAGCGCAGCAAGCGGGCCTGCCCGCCTCACGCGATTTCAACGGGGCCACGCAGGAAGGCGTTGGCTTTTACCAGACCACGACCTTTGACGGCCAACGCGGGTCCACCGCCGCCACCTATCTGGCGCAGGTCTTGGGCCGACCCAATCTGCGGGTGCTGACCGGAACTCGTGTGCGCAAGTTGATCATCGAAGGCAGCCGCGTCACGGGGGTTGAGACGGAAAACCTGAAAGATGGTGCCATCGGTCGCATCCTTGCCGGGCGCGAGGTGATCTTATCGGCGGGGGCTTTGGCGAGTCCGAAAATCCTGATGCTGTCGGGCATCGGCGATCCGGCAGAGCTGGCGCTGGCCGGGATTCCGGTTGCCCATGCGCTTGCCGGGGTTGGGCAGAACTTTCAGGACCATCTGGAAGTGTCGGTCTATGGCCGCACCCGCGATCCGATTTCCCTCGTGGGGCAGGATCAGGGCCTGCGCGCGCTGATCCACGGGCTGCAATACAAACTGTTCCGCAGCGGGCTTTTGACCTCGACCGTCGTTGAGTCCGGCGGCTTTGTCGACACCACGGGCGCGGGCCGCCCCGATCTGCAATTCCACGTTCTGCCGGTGCTGGCGGGCGATGCCGACCGCGCGCCACTGCCCGGCCATGGCATCTCGATCAACCCCTGCTTTCTGCGACCGCAATCGCGCGGTCGCGTCCGTTTGCGCTCGGGTCACTTCGCCGATCCGATCCTGCTGGAAGCGGGCTTTCTGACCGCGCGTGCCGATGTTGAAACCTTGATACGGGGCGTCAAGCTCGCCCGCAAGATCCTGCGTCAGCCCGCCCTGCAGGCGCTGATCAGCGAGGAACTTCTGCCCTCGGCCAAGCCTGAGATCAGCGATGCCGAGATTGAGGCGCATATCCGCGCCTTTGCCAAGACCGTGTATCACCCCACCGGCACCTGCAAGATGGGCACCGATGCTTTGGCCGTCGTCGACCCCAGCCTGCGGTTGCACGGGATGCAGGGGCTGCGCGTCTGCGATGCCTCGGTGATGCCGAGCCTGATCAGCGGCAACACCAATGCGCCGACGATCATGATCGCCGAGCGCTGTGCCGAATTCATCCTGAAATCCCCGCAGTGATCGCCGCTGCGCTTCCGCTACAAAGGACCACACCATGACGCTTGAATTCTCTCATATCATCAACGGCAAAGCCCAGGCCTCCGCCGCACATTTCGATGTGCTGAACCCCTCGACCGGGGGCGTGGTCGGCAAGGCTCCGCGCGCCACCGCAGCAGATGTTGCAGCCGCGATTGCCGCTGCCAAAGCCGCCTTCCCCGCTTGGGCGGCCCAGCCAGATCCCGCGCGGCAGGACGCCCTGCGCGCCATGGCCAAGGTGATCGAGGCCAATGCCGAAGAATTGGCGCGGCTGTTGACGCTGGAACAGGGCAAGCCGCTGGCTGGTCTAGGTTCTCGGTTCGAAGTCGGGGCCTGCATCGGCTGGCTGATGAACACCGCAGGGCTGATGCTCGAAGAAGAAACCATCCAGAATGATGCCGCCGCGCATATCATCGTGCAAAGCAAACCCATCGGCGTGGTGGCGGCGATTTCACCTTGGAACTGGCCCTTGATGATCGCTATCTGGCAGATTGCCCCGGCGATCCGGGCGGGCAATACCGTGGTGCTGAAACCCTCGCCGCTGACGCCGCTCTCGACCTTGCGGATGGTAGAATTGCTGGCCAGCGTACTGCCGCCGGGTGTGTTGAACTGCATCGGTGCGTTGGATGATGTGGCCCCGATCCTATCCAGCCATCCCGATATCAGCAAAGTCAGCTTCACCGGATCGACCGCCACCGGCAAACGGGTGATGGCAGCGGCCTCCGATACGCTGAAACGCCTGACGTTGGAGTTGGGCGGCAATGACGCGGCGATCATCCTGCCCGATGTTGATCCGGCGGCGATTGCCGAAGGCCTGTTCTGGGGCGCTTTCATCAACAACGGCCAGACCTGCGCCTGCCTGAAGCGGCTTTATGTGCATGATGATGTCTATGACGCCGTCTGCGCCAGCCTGACCGCCGTGCTGAAGGCTATTCCGATGGGCGACGGGCTGGACGAGGCCAATGTGATGGGGCCGGTGCAGAACGCGGCGCAGTTCAACAAGGTCCGCGAGATGGTGGATGACGCAGTTGCCAAAGGCGGCAAGGTGCTGATCGGCGGCAAGGCCAGCGGTGGGCCGGGCTATTTCTATCCCCTGACCTTGGTGGCCGAAGCCACCCACGGGATGCGGCTGGTGGATGAGGAACAATTCGGCCCTGCCCTGCCGATCATCCGCTATTCCGATATCGACGCGGTGATTGCCATCGCTAACGCAACCACAATGGGCCTTGGTGCCTCGGTCTGGTCAGGCAATGCGGTGCGGGCGGCAGCGCTTGTGCGCCGTTTGGAAAGCGGCACCGCCTGGGTCAATTCGCACGGCGGGCTGAACCCGAACGCACCTTTCGGTGGCGTCAAACAATCCGGCTTCGGCGTCGAATTCGGCGCGGATGGCCTGCGCGAGTTTACCGTCCGGCAGACGGTATTTCTGCGCTAGCTTCAAAGCCAACCCATGCCATGGCTTGCCGTCTTCCCATCCCTTGGTGTCGGGGTTGGAAGGCGGTGTCGCGTAGATTGCCCGATGGCGATAGCTTCGAGCAGCGTTGACCTTCGCGCGTTCTGGACCAATGCTGTGCTGATGCTGGCCTACCACTCCCCTCAACCATCTCGCGATCGCAGACGCCGTTGAAAACTGCGCGGCCCGCCGATACATCCTCATCTTAAGTTGTTGCCGGAGTTTTCCATGAACGCGAACCTGTTCGATATCCTCGCCCGCGCGATCCCCGACGCCGGGGCCACCGTGATAGAGACGCTTGACGGCGCGCGGATCAGCTATGGCGATTTGGTTGCGCGCACCGGACGGATGGCAAATGCACTGCTGGCATTGGGGGTGAAGCCGGATGACCGTGTCGCGGTACAGGTGGAAAAATCGGTCGAGGCGATCATCCTCTACCTTGCCACCGCCCGCGCGGGGGCGGTGTTTCTGCCGCTGAACACTGGCTATACGGCAGCCGAGATTGCCTATTTCATCACCGACGCCGAACCCACGCTGTTCGTCTGCGACCCCGCCCGCGCCGCTGATCTGTCACCCGCCGCCGAAAAAGCTGGCGCGCGGATGGTGACGCTGGATGCCAAAGGCCAAGGCAGCCTGACAGAGGCAGCAGCCGCAGCCTCGGCGGATTTTGACACCGTGCCGCGCGACAAAGACGATCTGGCGGCGCTGCTCTATACCTCTGGCACCACGGGGCGCTCTAAAGGCGCGATGCTGACGCATGGCAATCTGGTGTCCAACGCCCTGACTTTGCGCGAAACTTGGCGCTATACCGCCCGCGATGTGCTGATCCATGCTTTGCCGATCTTTCACACCCACGGGCTGTTTGTGGCCACCAACGTGACGCTGTTTTCCGGCGCGTCGATGATCTTCCTGCCGAAATTCGAGCCCGACCGCATTTTCGCGTTGATGGCGCGGGCGACCGTGCTGATGGGGGTTCCGACCTTCTACGTCCGCCTGCTGGAAGACGACAGGCTGAACGCCGAAACCACCGCCCATATGCGGCTGTTTGTCTCCGGCTCCGCCCCGCTGCTCGCCGAAACCCACCGCGCATGGCAGACGCGTACGGGTCACGCGATCCTTGAGCGTTACGGCATGACCGAAACCAACATGAACACCTCAAACCCCTACGACGGCGCGCGGGTGGCGGGCACCGTGGGCCTGCCCTTGCCGGGGACAGAGGTGATCGTGACGCATCCCGAAACCGGCGTGGAACTGCCGCTGGGGGAGATTGGCATGATCGAGGTGCGCGGGGCCAATGTGTTCAAAGGCTACTGGCGGATGCCGGAAAAGACCGCAGCCGAATTGCGCGCTAACGGCTTTTTCATCACCGGCGATCTTGGGCGGATCGACGACAACGGCTATGTCCATATCGTCGGGCGCGGCAAGGATCTGATCATCACTGGTGGCTATAACGTCTATCCGAAAGAGATCGAGGCCGAGATCGACGAGATCCCCGGCGTGCTGGAATCCGCCGTGATCGGCATCGCGCATAAGGATTTCGGCGAGGCGGTGACGGCGGTTGTGGTACGCACAGGCAACCCCAGCCTGACCGAAACCGCCATCATCGCGGCGCTGGAAGGCCGTCTGGCGCGGTTCAAACAGCCCAAACGGGTGCTGTTCGTGCCGGAGCTTCCGCGCAATACCATGGGCAAGGTGCAAAAGAACCTGCTGCGCGATCAATATGCCGGGCTTTATCTTAAATAGGTTGGGCAAAGGCCCCGCATCACTCTCGAAGCGCGCACCTACCGAAGCGAGCAGCCGCGCCCTCTGCGGATCGGCCTCTGCCGCAACATCGTCGATGAATAAGGTCAGCCAGAACCTAGACCAGATTCAGCGGCAGCATCCGTATGAAAGTCCTCGCGCGACCAATCGCTATCTTGCGCGTGAAAGCGCAAACTGACCGTCTGGTCGAATCTTTCCCCACCGTCCTTGAGGCAGAATAGAGCTTACATTGGGGGGCCTGTGTTCATATTGATCCCAATATTTCTGCAATCTGCCAAGCAGTTAGGCAGAAAATATTTGGTCGAAAATATTGTCGACAAAATTATTGACAAAATGGTCCGCAATTCTGACAGTAGAAGCAGGACGATTGCACCCGCCGCAGCGTCTCTCATCTGCCCACGAATCCCGGCATCAGACCGAGAGGAAGCGGGCCCTCAACAGGGAACGACCATGTTTTTCAAATCCACCCTGCTGGCCGGCGTCGCCATCGCCTGCTTTGCCACCGCCGGATCGGCGCAAACCCTGCGTTGGGGGGCTGCGCGCGACATCAATTCGCTCGACCCGTATTCTTATGGCTCGACCTTCACCATCAGCTTTCTGAACCATGTCTATGAAGGGCTGGTGCGCTACAACGCCGATCTTCAGATTGAACCGGCGCTTGCGACCGAATGGGAAGTGCTGCCGAACAACATCTGGCGCTTCAAACTGCGCCAAGGCGTGAAGTTCCACGATGGCGCCGATTTCACCGCCGATGATGTGGTGTCCTCGCTGGCCCGCGTCAGCCATCCCGACAGCCCGCTGAAAGGCAACCTGCCCGCCTTCAAATCCGCCACCAAGGTCGATGACTACACCGTCGACATCGAATTGGTCGGCACCTATCCGCTCTTGCTGAACGATCTGACCAACATCCATATGTTTGACGCAGGCTGGCTGAAAGATCACAACGCCGAACTGCCGACCGATGTGGCGAAAAAGGTCGAAGGCTATCCGACCTTCAACGCCAATGGCACTGGCCCGTTTATCGTCGAAAGCCGGGTGCCCGACAGCAAAACCGTGCTGGTCGTCAACGACAACTGGTGGGATACCCCCAAGCACAACCTGAAACGCATCGAATTCACTCCGATCGCGTCCGATGCCACCCGCGTCGCCGCGCTTTTGTCGGGTGAGATCGACTTCACCGAAAAAGCCCCGGTGCAGGATCTGCCGCGCCTTGCCGCGACCCCCACCGTCAAAGTGATGGAGGCGAATGAGTTGCGCACCATCATGTTCGGCTTCAACTTCCAGGACAAACTGGCGAACGGCCAGCCGAACTTCTTCCAGCACAAGGAAATGCGCGAGGCCGTGGCGCTTGCCATCGACCTCAACCTGATCCGCGACAAGGTGATGCGCGGCAAATCCCGTGTGACCGGCACCGTCGTCGCCCCGGCGATCCCCGGCTATGATGCGGCGCTAGACGTGCCTTCGGTTTATGACCCGGAAAAAGCGGCTGCGATGATCAAGGAACTCGGCGCCGAAGGCTTTGCGTTTGAAATCGTCTGCGCCAACGATGTCTGGCTGAACGAAGAAGAAATCTGCAACGCCATGGTCTCGATGCTGACCCGCGTGGGCCTTGCCCCCACCCTCAGCATTGGCCCCAACGCTGTGCAGCAGATCAAGCAGACCAACGGCGAGGCCGATATGTTCAGCTTTGGCTGGGCGAACGAGCCGATGCTGGATGCCTATTCGATCCTGCTGCAAGTGTTCCAAACCAAAAGCGACAACGCCGGGGTATTCAACTGGGGCGGCTGGTCCTATCCTGAACTGGATAAGCTGATCATCGCGGCTTCGACCGAACTTGACCGCACCAAGCGGTTGGCGCTGGAATCGCAAGCGCTGAAGATCGTCAAGGACGAGTCGATCATGCTGCCGTTCCACCAGCAGCCGATGGCTTGGGCGACCTCGGACAAGGTGGAAAGCGTGGTGCAGCTTTCGGACAACAAAGGTCGGCACTGGCTGACCCGGATGACCGAATAAGCTAAATCGCTGGCCCGGCGCAGCACGCGCCGGGCCCCACCCCTTACGGAGCCAGTCCCATGATTGTTTTCCTGATAAAACGGCTGGCGAATGCGGCATTTGTCATGCTCGTTGTGGCCCTGATGGCCTTCATGATCTTCCGTTTTGTCGGCGATCCGGTGCAGTTGATGGTCAACGAACAGACCACCCAAGCCGAGCGCGATGAGCTGCGCGAACGCCTTGGCCTCAACCAATCCATGCCGATGCAATACCTGCACTTTGTCGCCAACGCCGTGCAGGGTGATTTCGGCATCTCCTACCGCAACCAGCAAGAGGTGATGAGCCTGATCGCCGAACGCTTCCCCGCCACCATCGAATTGGTGCTGATGGCCACCATCATCTCGCTTGTGTTGGGCGTGCCGCTGGGGGTGATCACCGCCATTCATCGCGGCAAATGGTATTCCGAGGGCCTGCAATTCCTGTCGATCATCGGCGTCTCACTGCCCAGTTTCGTCATTGGCATCATGCTGATCCTTGTGTTCTCGGTGATGTTCAACATCCTGCCCGCCTTTGGTCGTGGCGATGTGGTGAATATCGGCTGGTGGACCACAGGCCTTTTGACCCCCTCAGGCCGCGCCGCCCTGATCCTGCCCTCTATCGCGCTGTCGTTCTATCAGATCACCCTCGTCATGCGGCTGGTGCGCGCCGAAATGCTGGAAGTACTGCGGTCTGACTTCATCAAATTCGCCCGCGCTCGTGGCGTGCCAGCTTGGCGGGTGCATTACAGCCACGCCCTGCGCAACTGTCTGATGCCGGTTGTGACCATGACGGCGATGAACATCGGATCGTTGATTGCCTTCGCGCTGATCACCGAAACCGTGTTCCAATGGCCGGGCATGGGGCTTTTGTTCATTCAAGCCGTCACCTTCGTCGATATCCCGGTGATGGCTGCCTATCTCTGCATCGTCTCTTTCATCTTTGTCGCGCTGAACACGCTGGTAGATATCACCTATGCGCTGATCGACCCGCGCCTGCGCAATGCAAAGGCTTAAGCCATGACCGTAAACCTCACATCCCCAAGCCTGTTTGCCCGCATCCGCCAAAGCGATCTGTGGTATTCCTTCACCCGGCAACGCAGCGCCGTCTTTGCGGCCATTCTGCTGGCGGTGCTGATCATCAGCGCCTTCACCGCCCCACTCTATGCGCCACAAAACCCGTTCGACCCGGCGCAACTGGAACTCTGGAACGCCGAAATCCCGCCGATCTGGCTAGAGGGTGGCCAATGGCCCTACCTGCTCGGCACCGACACCCAAGGCCGCGATATTCTGTCGGCGATCCTCTACGGCTCGCGCATCTCGATCCTGATCGGCATCGCCTCGGTGGTGTTCGCGCTGCTGATCGGCATCGGCTCGGGCCTTGCTGCGGGCTACTACGGCGGCTTTGTCGAAAACGCCCTGATGCGGGTGGGCGATATCCTTCTGTCGATCCCCACCATCCTGATCGCCATTCTGGTCAGCGCCATCGTGCGCGAACTGCTCCCCGTAAACCTGCGAGATGTCGGCGCAGCGGGCGTCTTGGTGCTGGCCATCGTGCTCAGCGGTTGGGTGCAATATGCCCGCACCGTGCGCGCCCAAACGGCGGTAGAGCGCCGCAAGGAATATGTCCAAGCCGCGCAACTGCTGAAAGTCCCAGCCCGCCGCATCATGTTCAGCCATATCCTGCCTAACACGCTGACGCCGATCCTTGTGGCCGCCACGCTGAACTTCGGCATGGCGATCCTGACCGAAGCCACGCTGTCTTTCCTTGGCATCGGTATGCCGCCCAGTCAGCCCAGCCTTGGCACCCTGATCCGGCTTGGCAACCAATTCCTGTTCTCTGGCATGTGGTGGATCGTGCTGTTCCCCGTGCTGCAACTTTGCCTGCTTGTCGTGTCGGTCAACCTGCTGGGTGACTGGCTGCGCGATGCCCTGAACCCGAAACTGAGGTAAGTGATGACCGATCTTCTGATCCGCAATATCCGTCCGATGGCCGGGGCTGCCACCGACATGCTGATCCGCGATGGCCGCATCGCCGCCATTGGCCCAAACCTTGTGGCCGAAGGTGTCGCAGTTGAAGACGGGCAGGGCGCAATCGCCATTCCGGCACTGGTCGACGCCCACACCCATCTCGACAAGACCACCTGGGGCATGGGTTGGTACACGGGCCGCAAGGGTGGCGATCTGCAAGACCTGATCGACAATGAGCGCAACGCGCGTATCCCGCTTGGCCTCGACGTGCATCGCCAATCCATGCGCCATGCGTTGCAGCTGATCGCCAATGGCACCGGACATATCCGCAGCCATGTCGATGTAGACCACGACCACAAACTGACCCTGCTGGAAGGCAAACTGCGCACCCGCGAGGCGTTGCAGGGCGCTGTCGACATCCAAATCGTCGCCTTCCCGCAATCGGGCCTGATGATCCGCCCCGGCGTCTATGACTTGCTGGACGAAGCCTTGGCGATGGGGGCCGATGTGGTCGGCGGGCTAGATCCGTCCTCGATGGACCGCGATCCGAAAGCCTCGTTGGATGCGATTTTCCGGCTGGCCGAAAAGCACTCCAAACCCATCGACATTCACCTGCATGAATATGGCGAACTCGGAGCCTTCACGCTGGAAGAAATCATCACCCGCACCCGCGCGCATGGCATGCAGGGCAAGGTTGGCGTGTCGCATTGCTTCTGTCTGGGGATGCCCGATCCGCATCGCGTTGGCCCGTTGATGGAACAAGTGGCCCGCGAAGACATCCGCATCTTCACCACCGGCCACCCCTCTGCCGAAGTGCCATCGCTGCAAGACATGCGGGCTTTGGGCATCAAGGTAGGCATGGGCTGCGACGGTATCCGCGACACTTGGGGCCCGTGGGGTCAGCCCGACATGCTGCACCGCGCCCGCATCGTTGGGATGAAAAACCGCATGCGCCGCGATGACGAGTTGGAACTGCTGCTCGACACCGCTTCACGCGGCGGGGCCGATGCGATGGGGGTTGAGGCTTTGGGATTGGTTGTCGGCGCTGTCGCAGACCTTACCCTCGTCGCAGGCGAAACCCTCGCCCATGCGGTTGTCGAGGAATCCCCCCGCCCGCTGGTGGTCAAAGCTGGCCGCGTGGTCGCCCGCAATGGGGCGCTGACCCTGCCGGGGATCACCATGCCATGAGCGTATTTCAAGACCTGAAGCTTGGCGAGCACCCCACTGGCCGCACCGCTCTTACCGCTGATTGGGTGCTCGGCCATGCCAAAGGCGGCCACTGTCTGATCCCCAACGGCGAAATCGTGTTTGAAGCGGGCCGCCTCCTGCACGTCGGCCAACGCTTTGAAGGCGAGGTCGCCCGCCGCATCGCCCTTGGCCGCGCCCTGATCTCCCCCGGCCTCATCGACCTTGATGCCCTCTCCGATCTCGACACCACGATCCTCAGCATCGACCACAACCCCGGCTGGGCCAAAGGCCGGGTTTGGCCGCGCAGCTATATCGAGCGCGGCCCCTATGAGATGTATTCCCCCGACGAACTCGCCTTCCAAAAACGCTACGCCTTCGCGCAACTCTTGCTGAACGGCATCACCACCGCCGCCCCCATAGCCTCTTTATTCTACCGAGAATGGGCCGAAACCACCGCCGAATTCACCGCCGCCGCCGAAGCCGCAGGCGAGATGGGCCTGCGCGTCTACCTCTCCCCCGCCTACCGCGCCGGCGGCATGGTCCTAGACGCCCCCGGCCAAATCACCCCGCTGTTCGACGAGTCCCGCGGCATGGCAGGCCTTGCTGAGGCCATCGCCTTCATCACCGCCCAACAAGGCCGCCACAACGGCCTAATCAACGGCATGCTCGCTCCCGATCGGGTCGAAACCTGCACCGCCCCCCTGCTGAAACGCACCATGGACGCCGCCCGCGATCTCGATTGCCGCGTCCGCCTGCACATGGCGCAGGGCGCGATGGAGGTGCAAACCGTCCAGTCCCTGCACGGCACCACCGCCCCCGATTGGCTGGCGCGCGAAGGCCTTCTCAACGACCGCATCCTCGCCCCCCACGCCACCAACGCCACAGAAACCGACCTTGCCCACTACGCAGAAAACGGCGTCAGCGTCATCCACTGCCCCCTCGTTTCAGCCCGCAGCGGCTCCATCCTGCGCTCCTTCGGAACCCTGCGCGCGCGCGGCATCAACATCGCCATGGGCACCGATACCGCCCCCGCCGACATGCTTCTGAACCTACTCACCGGGCTGATGACCGCCCGCATCGCCGACCCCAACGCCCCGCATCAGCAAAGCGCCGATTTCTGGGATGCCGCCACCTTGGGCGGTGCCCGCGCGCTGGGCCGCACCGACATCGGCACCCTGAAACCCGGTGCCTGCGCCGACATAGCCATATTCCGGCTGGACGACGCCATCATGACCCCGGCAATCGACCCGATCACCACATTGATCGCGGGCGGCTCCGGTAAAGTCACCCAAGCTACCTTTGTCGATGGTCGCCTCTCGATGTACGAAGGCCGCGTCGCAGGCATCGACCTCGCCACAGCGCAACCTCGCGCCCAAGCCCAATTCGACAGCCTGCTCGCCAAATACCCCGAGCGCAGCTGGCAACACCGCCCCGTCTCGGAACTGTTCCCCCCAAGCTACCCGATCCGACAGGAGGCAGCGCTATGACCCAAACCCCGATGCTTGATGTCCGCGCCCTGCGGGTGGAATTTCCCGGTCGCCACGGCACCGTCACAGCCCTTGCCGACATCAGCCTCACCATCCAACCCGGTGAAATCCTTGGCGTCGTCGGCGAGTCCGGCGCCGGTAAATCCATGACCGGCCTTGCGGTGCAGGGCCTGCTGGAACCCCCCGGCCATGTTGCGGGTGGGGAGGTCTGGCTGAACGGTCGCCGCATCGACCAACTCACAGACCACGAAATGGAAAAGGTCCGTGGCCGCGAGATAGGCGCGATCTTCCAAGACCCGCTCACCTCGCTCAACCCGCTGTTTTCGGTTGGCAAACAACTGGTTGAGACGATCCGCCTGCACCTGCCACTCACCCGAACCGAGGCCCGCCAGCGTGCCATAGACCTACTCACCGAAGTCGGCATCCCCGGCCCAGAAACCCGCGTCGATCACTTCCCACACCAATTCTCCGGCGGCATGCGGCAACGCGTAGTGATCGCCCTCGCCCTCGCCGCCCGCCCGAAACTAATCATCGCAGATGAACCGACCACCGCCCTCGATGTCTCGATCCAGGCCCAGATCACGTCACTCCTCCGCCGCCTGTGCAAAGACAACGGCACGGCGGTGATGCTGGTCACGCATGACATGGGCGTCATCGCCGAAACCGCCGACCGCGTGGCGGTGATGTACGCCGGGCGCTTGGTGGAAATCGGCCCGGTCGCTGATGTGATCGCCCGCCCCAGCCACCCCTACACCCGCGGCCTGATGGGCTCGATCCCCACCTTGGGTGCCCGCGTGCCCCGCCTGCAACAGATCGACGGCGCGATGCCGCGTCTGGATGCCATTCCCCAAGGCTGCGCCTTCAACCCGCGCTGCCCGCAAGTGATGCCGCGCTGCCGCGTTGAACGCCCGCACCTGCACCCCAGCGGATCGGGCCACAGCGCCTGCTTTCTGAACCAACCCGCACAGGAGAGCGCCGCATGACGATCCCCACTCCCGCCCTCACCGTCACCCATCTGTCCCGCCTGTTCAACGTCTCGGCCCCCTGGCTGAACCGGGTGATCGAACGCAAGCCCAAAGCCTATCTGCGCGCCGTCGATGATATCAGCTTTGCGGTGCCCTCGGGGGGCTGCCTCAGCTTGGTTGGCGAAAGCGGCTGCGGTAAATCCACCGTGGCGCGGCTGGTCACGGGGCTTTACACCCCGACCACGGGCCAGATGCAATTCGCCAACGGCAAGAACGGCAAGCCCTTGGCGGCGCAGATGATTTTCCAAGACCCCTACGCCAGCCTCAACCCCCGCTGGCGGGTGTTCGACATCATTGCCGAACCCCTGCGCGAATTGAAACTACGCGAGACCGAGGCCGAAATCACCACCCGCGTCGGTGAACTGCTCACTACCGTCGGCCTTGCCCCCCGCGATGGCCGCAAATTCCCGCACGAATTTTCCGGTGGCCAGCGCCAGCGCATTTCCATCGCACGCGCGCTTGCGACCGAGCCGGAATTTCTGGTCTGTGACGAGCCAACCTCTGCCCTCGACGTATCCGTGCAAGCGCAAATCCTCAACCTGATGCGCCGCTTGCAGGATGAGATCGGCCTGACCTACCTGTTCATCAGCCATGACATGAGCGTGGTGCGCCATATGTCCGACCAGATCGCGGTGATGTATCTGGGCCGCATCGTCGAACAGGCGGCCACCGAAGTGCTGTTCGCCAACCCCAAACACCCCTACACCCAGCTTTTGCTGGAAACGATCCCCAACGTCACCAGCCCGCGCCGCGACCGCGAGGTCCAATCGGGCGAAGTACCCAGCCCGATGAAACCGCCCTCCGGCTGCACCTTCCACCCCCGCTGCCCGCAAGCCAATGCGCGCTGTGCGGCAGAGCGCCCTGAAATGCAGGCCTACAGCGACGGCAGCCGCGTCGCTTGCCATCGCATAGCGGAAACCATGGCTGCCTTGGCCGTGCCGATGGCTGGCGAGAGGCGGCTTTCGGCGTAATTCTATTGGGAGCCTGGTAATTGACACACCCTAGGGACAGGAATTGCCCCTAGGGTACATGCGTAAGTCCCATTGTCAGACGCCAGAGATTGCCATCACTTGTTGGCCGATTGGGCCTCCAAGCGCGGTGGCAAACAAGCCGGTCAGCACCATCAGCCGGGCTGAAAACTTCATGTCTTCGCCCTTCAGCAGCGAATAGGTCATCACCGCAGCGCCAAGTGGTGCCCAGACCAAGATCAGCGTAGCATTCAGTGCGTGCGCGGTCAGGCGCAACTGTGTGCTGAGCGGAGCCGGGGTCTCGTCGGCGTCCGCTTGGTAAAGCGCGTCACGGAGTTGGGCCAGTTCCCGGTCGCGCGGGTGCAGCGGCGTGGGGTGATCATTGGCGATCTCGGATAGGGGTGCTAGGGATTTGGCCTGTGCTTTAACCCGCGCCCGCGCGCGCGCTCTGGCGGTTGCTGATTTGCCAGAGAATTTCAGCGTGATCAGTTCGCCCCCCTTTTCGTCCTGATTCACTGCCGGATTGACGACGTTCTCGACAACGGGCTTGGCAGCGGGTTGAGAAATTGGCGCAGCTTCCTTTGTGGCAGGCTCGGGCGCGTTCACCACCTCTGCCCCCCGCAGCGCGACCGCGCGGCCGGGCGATTGACGGGCCATCGCATCCGCCACCCAATCGGGTTCCTGAAACGGGAAAAGCTGCATCAGAGGTGGGAGTTCTTCAACCAAGCGGTCGAACAGATTGCAGGTCAGTTGTTCTTCGCTCTGGTGCCAGAAGATCGCCAACGCCGGATAGCGGCCATGCAGCCGTTCGACCATCCGCGAGCACGCTTCTTCATACCCATCGTACCCATCGCTACCGGACAGTTGCGGCGCGATATGCGGCGGCGGCCCGACCGATACCGTCATACAGGCTGAATAACCTTTGCCGGGCTTTTCATCCCATCCCAGCGCAATCCGGGTGGCCGGCAGGTCGAAGAAGGCGATATCCTCATAGTCCCATTCGAACATCAATTCCGAGCCGTGCAGCTGTGCCAGAATGGCATGAAGCTCCCCAACAAGCCGAGCGAAGTTGAGTGGCTGCTTGTCCGCATAGACCATCTGCGCAATCGTTCCGAACCGAGACATATCCATGTTTAATTCCCCCATAGGTTGAGTTGAGGCTGAAAATGCGACTGAACTTGGAAACAACTGTGGCATTCATAAGATATTAACCATCTATCTCCACATTTTCGCCACAATTCGGCGGAACCTTCAAGAACGCCGCCCATTGGCGTGGATGCACAGTGCCGACCATTTTCAAGATAGTTCGTGACGAATGGCAAATGTGGACGTGTTAATATTTGGTAAACAAGACCCCCATAACCCATTGATTTTATTCAAACGGAATTTTGTCCACGCGTGGACACAGCCTCACGCTCACCCAAACACAAAAAAAACCGCGCCGATAGTCTGGCGCGGTCAGGTGTCCCGGATAGGGCATCGGGGAGGGTTCAGGCAGTCTCGGTCAGCGCGGGGGCAGTTTTCACGCGCGGATAATCATAAGCCCCGATTTTTGAGGTCGCATAACCGCCGCCCACCAGCCCCTCGGCCAGCTTCACCGCCGCACTCACCCCATCAATCACCGGCACCCCCGTCCGCCGCTGCAGCCGCTCGCAAAGATCAGACATCCCCGCGCAGCCCAACACCACAGCCTCGGCCCCGTCGATATCCCGTGCCGCCTCAATCTCACGCACCAGGCGCGCCTCGGCGGTGATCGGATCGGATTCCAACGCCAAAACCGGCATATCCACCGCCCGCACATTCCGGCAACGATGCCCCGCCCCGTAAGCCTCGACCAGATCTTCAATGATCGGAACCGAGCGCGGCAGGGTGGTGACAATCGAGAACCGCGTCGCAATCGTGGTCGCCACCTGCACCGCCGCCTGACAAATCCCGATCACCGGCCCCCGCGCAATCTCACGCGCCGCAGCCAGCCCCGGATCGTCAAAACAAGCGATCACATAAGCATCCATCCCCCGCGCCTCGCCATCACGGATCAGGGCCAGCATCGCAGGCACGGAAAGCGCCTCATCCGCGTGACCCTCAATACTGGCAGGGGTGCCAATGGGGTTCACCGCCTCAATCTCAGTCTCCGCAAAGGCACAGCGCCGCGCACTTTCCTCGATCTGGGCGGTCATCGAGGCGGTGGAATTCGGGTTGATCACCAAGATCTTCATGGCTCAGGCCCCTGCCTTCAGACGGCTCTGCACCGACTCGATGCCTGGAGAGGGCATGACAAACTGCCGGTCCGAGGTGATGTAATTGTCGCCATGCAGCCGTGCGATGGGTTGATAGCGATCCGGGTCGACATAGCGGCCCTGCGCATCCAGACAATCTCGCCGCACATGCATATGCACGACTTCGCCCAGCACGATCACCCGGCGATCATAGTCGATCAAGCGTTCCACCCGGCATTCCATCGCGCAAGGGCTTTCCTGAACACGGCGCGCAGCGACCTGGTCGCAGGGGGCGGCGGTTAGCCCTGCCAGTGATATCTCATCGACATCAGGGTCGACCGCCAGCCCACAGACCAGCATCGCATCGGCAATCGCCATATCGACCATGTTCACCACAAATTCGCCGCTGCGGCGGATGTTGCGCACGGTGTCCTTTTCCTGCCCGTCGGCTTTGGTCTGGATGCCAAGGATCACAATCGCCGGATCATGCGAGAACACGTTGAAAAAGCTCATCGGCGCGGCGTTATCTTGTCCGGCTTCCGAAACCGTCGAGACAAGTGCAATCGGGCGGGGGCCGACAAAATTGGTCAGCAGGCGATAGCGGTCCTGTGCCGTGATCTGGGTGAAATCAAAATCCATCGGCATTCCTGTCGGTGTGGCCTGTCGGCGTTGTGGGGGCGCGGACCAAGGGAGAATCCGTCGATATTTCCGTGTTGATACTTTCGACAATATTGTCTACATTTTTGTAGTCAACACCAACTTGCCGCATAGATTGACTTTTTGAGGCAGGCAGTAAGAATACGGGCTGAACCAAGGAGCCTCCATGTATCACAGCAAAGAAACCGTGATCGGCCCTACCGCCGAGATCTGCGAGCGTATCTGGCTGTCGATTGCAGAAAAGCGGCTTCGGCCCGGCGCGCGGCTGAAAGAAGAACAGTTGGCTGAGATTTTTGATGTCAGCCGGGCGCGGGTGCGCCAAGCGCTTGCGGTGCTGGAAAGCGACGGGCTGGTGACCATCGTGCCGAACCGCGGGGCGTTCGTGGCAGAGCCGGGGGTGGATGAAGCCCGCGACGTGTTTCATGTGCGCAAACAGATCGAAGCGCGTGTGATGGAGCGGCTGATTGACCGGATCAGCGATGCGCAAATCCCGCTGCTGGAAGCGCATCTGGCGCAAGAGCGGGCGGCTGATCAGCGCGGCGATACTTCTGCCACGATCCGGCTTTCGGGCGGGTTTCACCTGTTACTGGCCGAACTTGCCGGATCAAGCTTTCTGTTTGGCATCCTGCGTGATCTGATTTCGCGCAGTTCGTTGATCACGGCGATCTATCGCTCGCAGCATTTGCACAACTGCGGCCCGGATGAACACGCCGACTTGATTGAGCGGATACGCGCGCGCGACAAGTCGGGCGCGACGCGGATCATGCTGGACCACCTGCAACACGTTGAGGACGAGTTGGATCTGACCGAAGAAATCCCAACCAGCCGCGATTTGAGGCAAGCACTGGTCTAAATAACGCGGTCCTGTCTTGTCGGGCAAAGATGCTGGGCCGCCCGCCAGCGAGAAGTTCAGCTGAAACAGGGCCAGCCACGCATGGCTAGCCCTGCCCGCAACCCAGCTCTACGCCAGTTTTTGCCGAACAATCTCACGCAGCTTGCCCAGATCCTTGGCAAACGCCCGGATGCCGTTGGCCAGCATTTCGGTGGCCATCGCATCTTCGTTCAACGCCCAACGGAAGGCGCGTTCGTCCATGGTAATCTTATCGACTGCTACGAAACTGTCGGGGGACAGCTTGCGCGCGAGCGTGCCATCGCTTTCGCCAAGCTGTTGCAGCAGAGCTGGGCTGATCGTCAGGCGGTCGCAGCCAGCCAATGCCTCAATCTGCCCGGTGGAGCGGAACGACGCGCCCATCACGACGGTCTTGATGCCATGCGCTTTGTAGTAGTTGTAGATCTCGCGCACCGATTGCACGCCGGGATCTTCATCGGGGGTGAAGGTGCGGCTCAGGGATTTGCTGTACCAATCGGTGATCCGACCGACGAAGGGCGAGATCAGAAACACGCCCGCATCGGCGCAGGCAATCGCCTGCGCGCGGCTGAATACCAGCGTCAGGTTACAGTCGATGCCCGCTTTTTGCAGTTCTTCGGCGGCACGGATGCCTTCCCAAGTGGCCGCCAGTTTCACCAAAATCCGCTCGCGCCCGATGCCGCGTTCAGCATATTGCGCAATCATCTCTTTCGCGCGGGCAACCGACGCTTTGGTATCAAACGACAGATCGGCATCTACTTCGGTCGAGACGCGACCCGGCACCAACCCCGCCAGCGCCGCACCCACGGACACCGCCAGACGGTCGGCGATCCGCGCCTCACGGTCGCCGGATTGTTTGGCACCCCAAGATACGGCTTCCGCCATCGCTTCGGCAAAATCGGGCGATTCCAGCGCTTTCAGCACGATCGACGGGTTGGTCGTGCAATCGACCGGTTTCAGGCGACGCACAGCGTCGATATCGCCGGTATCGGCAACCACGGTGGTCATCTTGCGCAGTTGATCTAATTTTGACGGCATTTGGTCATGTCTCCCGTATTTTGGTTACTCAGTCAGCGTAAAGTCGGCGGCCGTGCTGTGGCCCTCGACCAGCTTTGCATTCTCAAGATCATTGTCTTGTGCACGCTTGCGGGCGGCAATGGGATCAAGCCCGTGGTCAATCCAGCGGCGCACTAACCGCGTTTCAAGCTCTGCCACCGGGACGCTCAGAAACACGGTCAGGTCGTAGATTGGCCGCAACGCTGCCCAAGGCTGCTGATCGAGCAGCAGATAATTGCCCTCGACCAGCAACAAGGGCGTGACTTGTGCGATCAGACGCCCGCCTGCCCGCGAAATTTCAAGGTTGCGGTCAAACACCGGCACCGCGATTTCTGATTCGGCATTTTCTTTCAACCGCCGCAACAACGACACCATGCCGCCGACATCAAAGGTGAACGGCGCACCTTTGCGCGGGTATGTGCCGCGTGCGTGCAAAACCGCGTCGTCATAGTGAAACCCATCCATCGGCACAATCGCGGCAGATCCGGGGCTGTGTGCGTTCAATGTGCTGGCAAGATACTCGCTGAGCGTTGATTTGCCGCTGCCGGGGGCCCCGGCAATGGCGATGATGTGACGGCCCTTAAGCGTGAGCAGATGCGCGATCAGGTCGGATGCCTTGGCATGGTTCGACCACAGGCTTTCTGCGCTGTTCACCGCTTGGGTCATTTGGTTTCCATGGTTCTGCAGCCTAATTTTGACGATCTTTCTGGCAAAGCCAAGTCACGATATTCGCCATCAGTGTTCCATAAAGCCGCCAATCGAGAAAGTCATGTGACAGCCAGTGTGGGCCAATGTCGGTAGACCAGATCACACTTCGCCCCTTGCCATAATCACGGATGGCCAGCAAGGGCCAGTCCTTGCCGCGATACGGGCACACCGCCAGCAAGGTTGAGCCGTCATCGCCGCGAAACTCTAACTTGTTGAGCCCAAGGATCGGCGGCAGCGGTTCGTCTATGCCGGCAAGGATCGGGTGGGTCGGGGCCAGCAGAGCGGCCGCCAACCCTTCGGGCACTTCAAGGCCGTCGCTGTAGGGCAAGCAGCGCACGGGCAACACATCTTCCACCGCCGTATCGGCAAAGCGGGCGGTGCCGAACATGCCTTGGAACCCCATATATCCGCCCGCCAGCATCAGACCGCCGCCGCCCTCGACATAAGTTTTCAGCAATTCCAAGCGATTGGGGCCAACCTTACCGCCCCGCGCATCGGGGGTCATCAGCAGGGTCAGCGCGCTGACATCAGACACGATCACCGCGTCATATGCGGCCAATTCTGACAGTGTGCGGGGAAAATCAGCGCCACAATGCTCGCCGCCAATCTGCGTGACGGTGATGCCAGCCGCAGCAAGGGCGGCGTTAAAGGCCACAGCCCCGTTCGACCAACTGGCGCTGGTGATGGTATCACCACCCGAGGCAACCGTGGTTGTGGCAAGAAACGTCTCACCTGCAAGCAGCACTTTCATCGGACACAGCCCTATTGATTAGAATATAAGGGGGCGGGGTTTACCGCCCCCCAAACAGTGATCAGAACTTGAATTCGGCCAAGTTTGCCGGGGTCACGATCTTAGCTGGCCCAAGCACCAACTCGCCGTCTTTGCCGATGGTATAGTCGCCAAGGCGGCCAGCGGTGAATTTCTCACCTTCTTTGCCAGTGATCTTGCATTGTGCCAGCGCTTGCGCGGTCTGATAGGTAAGATAGCCAAGATCAGACACGTTCCACCAGATGTCTTGCGCCGAGCCATCGGTGATGTATTTGGCGATCAGCGTGGCGGGGGCAAGCCCGGTCAGCTTGACCTTGCCCATCATGCCCGCTTCTTCCAACGCGCGCGCAGCCGCAGGCAGGCCGATGCCAGCAGGCACGATGATCGCTTTCAGATCGGGGAAGGCCTGAACCAAGGCCAGCGCCTGCTGTTGGTTGACCTGCTCGCTTTCCTCGCCGTAAGCCACCTGCACCAGCTTCATTTTGGCGAATTTCGGCTCAGCCGCCATTTTGGCCTTCATGAAGTCGATCCAGGCGTTCTGGTTCGTGGCCGTCGGGGTTGAGGACAGGATGGCGAATTCACCTTCACCGCCCGTTAGATCGAAGGCGCTTTCCAGCATCATCTCGGCCAGACTCTCGCCCTTGACCTGATTCACGAACACCGAACGCGCGTCTTTGGCTACGTCGGAGTCGTAAGAGATAACCCGCACGCCCTGCTCGATGGCACGCTTCAGCGCCGGGGCAACAGCGTTGGAATCATTGGCGGAAATTGCGATCACGCCAACCTGTTGCGACACAAGGCTGTTGATGAACTCGATCTGAGCCTCGGCGGTGGCCTGCGACGGTGCGACTTGGATCACCTCGCCGCCGATTTCTGCGGCGGCTTCTTCGGCGCCCTGTTTGGCAACCTGGAAATAGGGGTCGGTGTCAAGTTTCGGCAGGAAACCGACCTTGACCGGGGCGGTTGCACATTCCTGCGCAAAGGCCAAAGGGGCGGCGGCAAACATCACGACAGAAGCCATAAAGGCAAGTTTAAGCGATTTCATTTTTTCCTCCACTGAAATCGGGTTTCTGTTAGGGGCCCGAAATTACCCCTTCGTTCCGCGCAAAGAGCGCGATCTGTGCAGCGTCTCTTGCAAAGAGCGCCAATAGTTTCCGGCCAGCAGCGAGCCGATCAGCAACAGGCCGATGATCATGCCCTGCGCGTCGCCGCCGATCTGGTTCAGCGCCAGCACGTTGCGGATCACCGCGATCAGCACCAGCGCCAACAAAACGCCCGTCAGCTTGCCCTTGCCGCCAAACACCGAAATCCCGCCCAGCAGCACGATGGTGATCACGTCCAACTCCATCCCCAGCGCATTGTTGGCCCGCGCATTCGACAGCCGCGCGGTGTAGACGATGCCTGCAATCCCCGCGACCACGCCTGAGGTGATGAACAGCCGCAAGATCATGCGCTTGGTGTTGATGCCGGAGTATTTGGCTACCTCGGGGTTGCCGCCGATGGCATAGATGCGTTTGCCGACCGGCATCTTTTGCAGGATCACCGCGAAGATTGGGGCGAGGATCAAAAACGGCACGATGGTCCAAGGAATTTGCGTGCCGGGGATGTTCTTGATGCCAAAATCCACCACGGCATCGGGCAGGATATTCACCGATCCGCTGCCCAACAGGATGTAGCCAATGCCGCGATACAGCGCCATCGTGCCAAGGGTGACGACCAAGGATTGCAGCCCAAACGCCGTCACCAGATAGCCGTTGAACGCCCCCAGCACACCGCCCGCAATCAGCGTCAGCGGGATCGACAGCAGCGTCGGCACCCCCGCCTGCACCAACAAGCCAAACACCACCGAGGTCAGCGCCAGCATCGAGGCCACCGAGAGATCAATCTCGCGGGTGATGATCAGCAGCGCCATCGGCAGGATCAGCAGCGCCTTTTCCGAAGCACTCGCCGCCAGTTGCGACAGGTTGAACGCCGACAGGAAATTCGGCACGAACACCGCCGCATAGAGCACCACCGCAAGGCAGGCCCCGGCCAGCAGCATATCCCAGAAGTCGAGTTTACGAAGGAACGTCATCCGATTTTCCTTTCACGGGCTTTTTGCGCCCGGCGCACGATGAAGGCATCAATTCCGACCGTGACAAGGATCACCAGCCCGTAAACGCCTTGCAGCCACAAAGGATCAACCCGCACCAGCGTCAGCCCGTTCTTGATGATCAGCAGGGTGAAGGCGCCCAGCACGATGCCCAGCAGAGTGCCCGCCCCGCCCCGGATCGCCACCCCGCCGACAACAGCCGAGGCGATCACCGTCAGCTCAAACCCCAGTGCCACGCGGGCATCGACGGTGGCATAGCGTGACGCCCAAAGCGCGCCGCACAATCCCCCCAACAAGCCCGCAATCGCAAAGGCCGCCACGATGCGTCTGTCTGCCGGAATACCGATCAGCCGCGCGCCGTCGGGGTTTGAACCTACGGCGAACAACTCGCGCCCCATCGCGGTGCGGTAGAGAAAGACGTAGCCTGCTGCCAAAATAGCCGCCGCGATCAGCACGATGAACGGGATACCGGCGATGCGCAGGCTGGTCATCGCCAGCCATCGTTCCGTCACCTCATCGGCGCTGACCTGATTGCCCGCCGCCCACAGCGAATTAAACCCGCGAAAGATCGACATTGAGGCGAGGGTCACGACGATGGCCGGGATCTTGCCCTTTGTTACCACCAAGCCGTTGATCAGCCCGGCAATCAGACCCACACTACAGGCGGTTGCCAAACCAATCGCAAGGTCCAGCCCCGGATAGGCCTGCACCATGCTGGCGGCCATATAGGCTGCAAGGCCGATCACGGCGGCAATCGACAGATCAATATTGCGGGTGATCAGCACCAGCATCTGCGCCAGTGTGGCCACGATCACCAAGGCCGCATCCATCGACACGGCGGTGATATTGGCCGCAGAGATCATGCGCGGGTTGATGATCGTCACCGGAATGGCAATCGCCAGCATCGCGGCAAGCAAACCAAATTCGCGCCGCTTTAGGAAATCGAGCGGGCCTTTGGCGGGCGTCCGCGCCATATCAACCGCGTGGCTTTCCTGTTCGCCGCTTTTGGTCGCGGCCTCCAGCACCTTTTCCTGCGTGGCCTCGCCCCGTGCAAATTCGGCGGTCTTGCGGCCTTCGCGCAGCACGATGATGCGGTCACAGTTGCCAATCAGTTCCGGCATTTCGGACGAGATCAGCAGGATCGCCATGCCTTTGCTGGCCAAATCGGCAATCATCGCATGGACTTCGGCCTTGGTGCCAACGTCAATGCCCTGCGTCGGCTCGTCCAAAATCAAAATGCGCGGGCCAGATCGCAGCCATTTTGCCAGCACCACCTTTTGCTGATTACCGCCTGACAGCTGGTTGACCGGCTGGTCATAGCTGGCAAAGCGCAGCTTCATCCGCTCCAACCAGCCCGCGACCAAACCAACCGCCCGATCCGTCTGGTAAATCCCGCCCGGCGCGGCTGCGTCAAGGCTGGGCAACACGGCGTTGTCGAGGATTGAGAAATCCATCACAAGGCTTTGCCCCATGCGGTCTTCGGACACATAGGCAATGCCCGCGTCCATCGCGGCTTTGGCCGAGCCAATGCGCATCACGGTGCCGTCGATCAGGACTTCTCCGGCATCTGGCTGATCAATGCCAAATAATACCCGCGCAATTTCGGTTCGCCCCGATCCGACCAATCCGCCAAGGCCAACCACTTCACCCGCGTGCAGCTGTAGATCAATCCCGGCAAACGCCCCGCTGCGCGACAGGCCACGGGTTTCCAACATCATCTTGCCGGGGGCGGCGGTGCGTTCGGGGTAAAGGTCTGTCACCTCACGCCCTACCATCATCGAAATCGCCGCCGCCCGCCCCAGTTCGGTCTTGGGATGCACCCCGATCAGACGGCCATCGCGCAGCACCGCGATACGGTCGGCGATGCGGAAAATCTCGTCCATCCGGTGGCCGACGAACATCATCGCCACACCGTGTTGGCGCAGATCATTCACGACGGTGAACAAACGCTCCACCTCGCGCTGTGACAGTGCGGCGGTTGGCTCGTCCATGATCAACACGCGGGCCTCTAAAGAAAGCGCGCGGGCGATTTCCACCAACTGCTGTTCGGAAATCCGCAAGCGCCCCAAGGCGACATCGGCGCGCACATCAAGGCCGACAGTTTCCAGCACACGGCGTGCGCCTTTGATCATCGCGGCGTTGTCGATGCCGCCAAAGCGGTCGCGCGGCATGTGGCCGATGTAGATGTTTTCCGCCACTGACAGATCGGGGAACAGGCCCGGATGCTGGTGCATGACTGCAACCCCGGCGGCTTGCGCATCATGGGGCGAGCGGAACGTGACTGGTTTGCCGTCGATCAGCACGCGGCCTTCGGTCGGGGCATGCACCCCGGCCAGAAGCTTCACGCAGGTGCTTTTGCCAGCACCGTTCTCGCCCAGCAGCGCCAGCACCTCGCCGCGCCGCAGTTGAAACGACGCATCGCGCAGCGCAACCGTGCCGCCAAACACCTTAGTGACATCCACCAAAGCAATCGGCGCGACCTGATCCGCAGCGGGCAAATCAACTGGATTAACACCAACATTCATGTGCGAGATATCTCCTCCCAGAGGTATTTCTTTTTTCAATTTGCTATAATAAAGAAAAATACATTGCAACTGTTAATTTGACTTCCTCGCCTCGGACGCGCAGTGTCGGCACAGCCCGTGCGTGATGCGGCGCTTGCAATCGCAAGCAATCAGCCAAGCAGCTAGATGCGGAAAAGCGATGAGGAGATGCTGATTTTGTCAGGAAAAGGTAGCAATTCCAGTACTCTGCGCCGTTACAACGAACGCTTCGTTCTGGATGCATTGCGTCGCATGAAAGAGGCGTCGAAATCTGACCTTGCCCGCACGGCTCATCTGACACCTGCCGCCGTGGCCGTGATTGTCGACGGGTTAGAGGCATCTGGTTTCGTCAAGCAGGTTGGAAAAAGGTTCGGTCAGCGCGGATCGCCCTCGACTCTCTACCGTTTGACACCGGAACGCGTCTACTCTGTCGGCGTCAAGATCGGCCGCAGGGCGCTGGAAGCGGTGCTGGTTGATTTCGCAGGTGAGGTTCGGGCGCGGGAAACCCATGAATATCGCTTTCCCGACCCCGATCTGGTGCGAAAGGCGGGAAATACCGTTCTGGATAACTTCAACCAGATCGTCGGCAGTCTGGGCGATGCCACCATTGTCGGCCTCGGCATCGCCTCGCCTTACTTTCTGGGCTTGTGGAGCGACGAGCTGGGCTTTCCCACTGATCTTGGCGCGCGCTGGGAGGCCATTGATCTGACGACGTTTTTCGCACTCGACGCCAAAACTCCGGTCTTCGTCGAAAACGACGCGACCGCAGCAGCACTTGCGGAATTGCTGCAAGGCACAGGTCGCCGCTACAGCGATTTCATGCATATCTCGATTGACACTTTTGTCGGCGGCGGATTGGTTCAGGGCGGCAAGGTCAATACCGGGCCGCATGGCAACAGTGCCGCCCTTGGCCCCCTGCCCGTATCGCCATCAAAACTCGACTCAGCCCCGCTCCGCAGGGGCCACTATCAAAGCTTGCTGCACCGCGCCTCGATCTATGTACTGGTCAACCATCTGAAATCACGCGGCATTGAGATCACCCGTGTGCGGGAACTTGATCCGCTGCCGCCGGGTGCAGAAGCGCCGATATATGAATGGTTAGACGATTGCGCCAACGCTTTGGCCGAAGCGATCATCGCCATCACCGCAGTGATCGACATTGAAGCCGTCGTACTGGACAGCATTTTGCCGCGCGCGCTGCACGTTGAACTCCATGCCCGCGTGCAAGCGCAGTTCAACCAGATGAGCGCAATCGGCATCGTGGAACCCGCCATCGTCTCGGGCCAGTTCGGCCCAGATGCCTCACCCATCGGCGCCGCGATGCTGCCGCTTGCGGCGCTGTTCGCGCCTGACAGCAGCGTGTTGATGATCGGCAAGGACAGGGGCAATTTGTCGGGCCGACTGTCGACTTTGCACGGCTGAGACCTACGGGAGTTTTTCAGCGCTGCATCATCGGGACATCAGACAAGGCGCTAAACTGCGGGCCTAGTGTGCCGCATCAGGCGGCGCTCGACCATTCGGATTGCGCCAATTAAGGCCAAGTTCAGCACCAAATAGAGCATCCCTGCGATGGCAAAAACCTCAAAAATCGCGAATGTCTGGCTCATCAGACGTTTGGCGTAGCCGGTGATTTCCAGAACGGTGATGGTCGAGGCCAGACTGGTGCCTTTGACCATCAGCACCAACTCGTTGCCATAGGCGGGCAAGGCCTGACGGATCGCCAGCGGAAATTCGATGCGCCGAAAGCGCATTACCCGCGACATGCCACAGGCCTTGGCGGCTTCGACCAAACCGATTGGCACCGCATTCAGCCCGCCACGCAGAATCTCGGAGGTGTAGGCGGCGGTGTTCAGTGCCAAGGCCAACACCGCGCAGCGCGAGCCTTCGCTGATCACCCACCAGAGGGGGGCGATGTCATGCACTAATTTGATCTGACCCAGTCCGTAGTAGATCAGGAAAAGCTGCACCAACAACGGTGTGCCCCGGAAGGCAAAGCTGTAATAGCGGGCAAACCCGGAAATCAGCGCATTGCCCGAACCGCGCATCAGTGCCAGCCCCAGACCAAGGTTGAAGCCTACGGCAACGGACAGGACTGTCAGCGTCAGCGTCATCCACAAGCCCTGAATCAGGACAGGCACCGCAAGCTGGATAAGCTCCATGATCTAGCTCCTTTTCGCCGGGGTGATCAGGCTGGCGACCCGGTTAAAGCCGATCTGGCTGACAAGGGTGATCATCAGATAGACTAGGGCTGCGATGGCATAGAAAATCAGCGGATTGCGGGTTGATCCCGCACCGATAGAGGCCGTGCGCATCAATTCCTGCAGGCCAACGACCGAAACAAGCGCGGTATCCTTTATCGTGGTTTGCCAGACGTTGTTGATGCCCGGAAAGGCTATACGCAGCATTTGTGGTGCGATGATGCGGGCAAAGATCCGACGGCTTGGCAGGCCCAGCGCCATAGCGGCCTCGATATGGCCCTTGGGGATCGCGGCCAGTGCCCCGCGCACCACTTCGGTGGAATACGCCCCCGAAATCGCACTGATTGCCACCACGGTGATCAGGAAGGGATAGCCCGCATCTGCCAGATCGCCAAAACCGAAGGCGGTGGCCACGCTTTTGACAAACTCGATCGAACCGAAAAACAGCAGATAGATGATCAGCAGTTCCGGCACCCCCCGTACGACCGAGGTGTAGAAATCCACCAGTTGCGACAGCCCAACGATGCCGCGCCATTTGATCAACCCGCAGATCGTACCGATGATCAAACCGAAGATCATGCTGGCCACGCCAACCGCGACGGTCACGCAAGCGCCGCGCAGGATCGCGCCTACCCAGCCGCCCTCCCAAAGTTGCATCAAGCCAAATTCCATAGCGTCATCCTTGGCGGTTCGGATCTGTCTGGTCGCGCGCCCGATCTGCACCGGGCGCGGCATTGTTTATTGGCGGCCCGGTGTTACTGGCAGGGGCGCGAGATATCCATTTTGAACCATTTCTCGCTGGAGGCTTTGATCGAGCCATCCGCAATCAATTCGCACAAAGCGGTGTCGATCTTTGCTTTCAACGCGGTGTCGTCCTGACGGATGCCAACGCCGATGCCTTCGCCCAAGGTTGGGTCATAGCTGCTGGTGATGTTCAGATCGACAAACTGAAAGTCAGCGCCTTCGGGCTTGTCGAGAAAGTTCTGCAAGGCCGAAGCATCCGCAAAGCCTGCATCGACCCGGCCCGTGGCAAGGTCGATCTGCATCTCATCCAGCGTGCCATAGGATTTCAGCGTGGCTGTGGGGGCGAGCTTTTCCATGAAATGCGCATGGGTGGTGCCTGCCTGCACGCCAACACTGTGGCCGCCAAGTGCTGTTAACAGGGCGGGAATGTCGGTGATTTTGGCAAGATCGGAAGATTTGGCGACCACCACCTTGTTGGCAAGTTCCGCGTAACCGATTGAGAAGTTGATCTCTTTCTTGCGGTCCGCCGTGATCGACATGCCCGAGATGATGATGTCGAACTGTTTGGCTTGCAGCGCCGGGATCAGGCCATCAAAGGCCTGCACCACGAACACGCATTCCATATCCAGTTTGGCGCACAAAAGTGCCCCGACATCCGCGTCAAATCCGGTGACGGTGCCATTGGCATCGGCCATCGACCACGGAGGATAAGCGCCTTCAGTGCCAATTTTCAGCTGGCCTTCGGCTTGGGCTGTGGTGGCAAAGCCGGCAAGGGCTGCCACAAGGGCGAGTGCTTTGAGTTTCATTGCAGTGTCTCCTGTTGGAAGGGGTGGTTTTGGGGTGGTTTCTTGGGGTAGTGTCCCCGGCCTTTGCAATCTGCCGGGGATTTGGGCTTCAGAACGTGCGCGCCAGAAACTGGCGCAGACGGTCGGAACGGGGTTGGCCGAACAGGTCGGCGGGGGTGCCTTCCTCCTCGACGCGGCCTTGATGCAGGAACAGCACCTTGTGGCTGACCTCGCGCGCGAACTGCATCTCATGCGTGACAAGGATCATGGTGTTGCCTTCTTCGGCCAAAGCCCGGATCACCCGCAGCACTTCGCCCACCAGTTCCGGGTCAAGTGCCGAGGTCGGCTCGTCGAACAGCATCACTTTCGGGCGCATCGCCAGCGTGCGGGCGATGGCGGCGCGTTGCTGTTGGCCGCCAGAAAGCTGGCTAGGGTAATGGCCGTGCTTTTCAGACAGGCCCACCTTTTTCAGCAGGGCATGGGCGTGGTCCACAGCATCACCGCGTGGCTCTTTCAGCACATGCACCGGAGCCTCGATGATATTTTCCAGCACTGTCATATGCGGCCAGAGGTTGAAGTTTTGAAACACCATACCCACCCGCGCCCGGATACGTTCGATCTGGCGCGGATCGGCGGCGGCGGTGATGCCCTTGGCGCTGGTTTTCATCCGCACCAACTCGCCGTCGATCACCACCCGGCCCGAATTTGGCTGCTCCAGCAGGTTGATGCAGCGCAGCATGGTGCTTTTGCCCGACCCAGAGGAGCCGATCATCGACACCACCTGGCCCGGATAGGCGGTCAGGTTCACGCCTTTCAACACCTCATGGGTGCCAAAGGATTTGTGCAGATCGACCACTTCAACGGCAGGCGTGCCCTTTGGGGCCATTGCAACCGCTGCCGCGCGCGGAGCCGACCCCGGCTTTGCCTCGACCTGCTTCAGCGCTGCGAGGGCACTGTCAAAATGGCGCAGGCTGGTGGCAAGGCAGATTTGCTGCCAGCTTGCGTCCTGCGGGATGAAACCGTGCAGCAGGTCGGCCTTGATGCGCCGCCCGATGTCACTGTCGAGCTTGCCATAGTGATGCAGCCAGTTGTCATCAATCAGCCGCCGCTGAATGTCAGCATTTTTCAAAGTTCCGCATTCCATCACCAAGGGCAGCACCCGCGCCTGCGGCATCGCACGGCGTACAAAGGCCGAAACATAGCCGGTAGAGGTCGCCACAATGCCGGTGTCGGTAGAGGCGCTTGGACCCGTGATCACCGGCACCAGCGCCGGGCCGAAAATCTGCTGACCCCAAGTCAGACCCACGTGATCTTCGGGGCTGACCGACAGCAGGGCGGGATAGCCATAGGGCCCTGCCCCGGTGTGCAGATCAAACACGATGATTTGCGTTGCGCGCGCACCATGTTCGGCCAGCACCGCGCTCAACACACGATTTGACCAGACAGGCCCAGCGCCGCCGTAAAACAAGCCATCCGGGTAGGTGAATTGTCCGGCCTCGATGATCGCGGCCACCGCTGACTGGCCTTTGCTGCGGGTCAGCTCGGCCAAGGCTTCATCCGCCTGATCGCGTTCGCTGGCATCCCATGCAGCACCAACCAAGGCCGGATGCAGATCGCCGTAGCCCGGATTTTCCGGCAAGGCTGCCGACCAGTCCATGAAATTGCGGTTCAGATCAACGTTGTCTTCATTGACCCGGCGCTGCCAAGCGCTGCCCCACGGGTTGATCAGATGCACCATCAAAACGGCGGTATCATCGGGCAACGCCCATTGCGGCTTTTGCCCCAGCCAAGTGGTTTGACAAGCCGAACCGTAGGCCGCCTCTGCCCCATGCGTGCCGGAAATCACCACCATCAGCTTGGGCGCATCGGCAGGGCCGATCAGCGCCACATCGGTCGCAATGATCGCGCCATCCGGGCCGTGCAGCGGGTGGATATGCTCGGACAGCGCGGCCCCGGCGTTGCGGGCGGCAGTCAAGAACCGCTGGCGCATGGTTGCGTATTCCAGCGCGAAGGGCAGGCTTGCAGTGTCTGCTTGCGCCCGGTCGCTCGGTTGCATCATCTATGGTCCTCGCTGGCTATGGGCTGCGGCAAGACTTTGCCGGGGTTCATCAGGCTGGCAGGGTCTAGTGCCGCCTTGATCTGCGCCATCAGCGCGAGCTTTCCCGGATCAGCGGTGTTTTGCAGGGCAGCAATCCGGTTCGAGCCAACGCCATGTTCCGCCGAAAAGCTGCCGCCGATGCCGGTCAGTGGCGCGTAAAGTACCTGCTCCACCACGCGGGCCAAATCGACGCCAAGGGGGCCGGGGCGGTCCAGCACGATGTGCAGATTGCCATCAGCCAGATGGCCGAAGATGTAGGGTGCGATGCCGCCATCGACTGCCGCAAGCCCTGCCCGCAGATGATCGACATAAGCGCTGATGTCCGACAACGGCACCGACACATCAAAAGAAGGGGCGGCTGCATTGGCGCGGTAAAGCTGATCGGTGTCTTCCCGCAGCCGCCAAAGCTCGGCTTCCTGCCGTTTCGACGCCGCGACAATGCCGGTGGCCGTTGGATGATGCTGCAGAATCTGCCCGAAAATATCCTCGATCTCAGCGTCAAGATCGGGTTGGCTGGCACCGCCCAGCATGAGCAGCAGGCAGATCGGTTGGTCCAGTGCAAAGCCGGGTTCCGACCAGCCATGTGCTGCGGCAGTCAGTTGGATGTAGGATTGCCATAACCCTTCGGCAGCCCGCAAATGCCCGGCTTTTGCCTGTAACGCCAAGGAAATAGCGTCCAGCGCCGCCGTCACCGACGGCAGGCCAAGCATCACTGTCGCTGTGACCATCGGCACGGGTTCCAGCTTTAACACCACGCGGGTGACGATGCCCAGCGTGCCCTCCGCACCGATGAACAGGTGTTTCAGATCATATCCGGCGGTGTTTTTCACCACCCGGGTCATGTCGGAATAAATCTGACCATCGGGCAAAACCGCCTCAAGCCCTAAAACCCGGTGCCGCATCACGCCATAACGGTGCGCCATGATGCCGCCCGCGTTGGTCGACACCATACCGCCAATCGTAGCGCTGCCGCGTGCGGCAAGATCAATCCCCGGCTCCAGCCCATGCGGCAAGGCGGCAGTCTGCAACGCCTCCAACGCCACCCCGGCCTGCACGACGGCGGTGCGCTCAAGGGCCTGGATCGCTTCGATCTTTGCCATCCGTGTCAGCGACACGACGATCTGGCCAGGGTTCGAGATGCAACCGCCCACCAACCCAGTTTGACCGCCCTGCGGCACGATGGCGATGCCGTTGGTATGGCACAGCCGCACCACCGCCGCCACTTCGGCGGTTGATCCGGGCAACACAATCAGGCTGGCAGCATGATCCTGGCCTGCGTCGTCGCGCACATGGGCATTGCCGACGATGGCCGCCAAGCCCTGCCGCATCGCTACGAAATCTGCTGGCATGGTTGAGGCACGGGTCATGTTGCGACCAGCTTGCGCAACGCGGCAATCAGGCGGTCGTTGTCACCGGGTTTGCCGATGGTTGCGCGCAGCCAGCTTTGATAGCCCGCCTCGCGCCAAGCTTTGACGATGATGCCGTCCTGCAAAAGCGCTGCGGCCAGTTGCGCGCTATCCCGCCCGGTGTCGAAAAACAAAAAGTTGGTTTGCGATGCCGCTGCCTTGATGCCCATCGCGGCCAAAGCCTGCGCCACGCGGACACGCTCCATGCGGATACGCGCCACTGATGCGTTCATCCACGGCTCATCTGCCAAGGCTGCAACGACGGCAAGTTGTGCGGCGGCGTTCACGTTGAACGGGGTTTTTGCCGCGCCAATCACCCGCGCGATTTCAGGGTCTGAGCACACGGCATAGCCCACACGCAGGCCAGCCAGCCCGTAAGCCTTGGAAAAAGTGCGCAGCACAACCCAAGCAATGCCGCTGTCGCGCAGCACTTCTATGCCGTTTGGCGCGCTTGCATCGGCAAATTCGAAATAGGCCTCATCCAGCACGAACAGCGTGCCGGGACGCACTGCCGCGATCAGACGCTGCAAGGCTGATTTGTCAAGCGCTGGCCCCACCGGATTCCAAGGCGAGGACAGAAACACCACGCGCGGCGCTGTGGCAATCGCGGCCTCCAGCGCGGCCAAATCAAATCCTGCGTCAGGTGTCATCGGCACTTTGATCACGGACGCCCCGGTGGCCAGCGGTTCAATCTCGTGCAGGCCAAAACTTGGCACCACCGTCACAACCTTTGTGCCCGCCACTAAGACAGCGCGCGAAATGGCGGCGATCATTTCTTCGGACCCGTTGCCCGCCACGATCACATCCGCTTCAACGCGGAGCCGCGCTGCCAGAGCGTCGCGCAACGCGGTGCAGGCAGGGTCGGCATAACGCCACGGCTCGAATGCAGTCGAGGCAAGGGCGGCCATCACACCCGGCGCGCAGCCATCGGGGTTTTCATTGCTGGCCAGCCGCGCCAGATCCTGATGGCCGCTCAACTGACGCGCTTTCGTCAGCGTCATCCCGGCATTGTAGGGGGGTAATGCCGACACATGCGGGTTGAACATCAGCGCGTTAGAAGAAGGCGATGTTTCAATCCGGGCTTTTGGCTTGGGTTTCATCACAGATCCAATACGACTGCTGTTTCGGGGCGTGAACAACACAGCAAAACCTCGCCCTGCTCCGGGTCGTCCAGTGGGTCTTCGAAATAGGCGACTTCCCCGGAAACGAGGCGGGTTTTGCAAGTACCACAGATGCCTGCGCGGCAACTGAATTCGGGGTTCAGCCCCTGATCTTCGGCAAAGGACAACAAAGATTGCGCGGCGCCATCCCACGCGGCAACAATGCCAGATTTGCGGAATTCGATGGTGATCGCCCCGGAAGCGAGCGCAACAACGGGCGGCGGGGCTGTCAGCTTCGGTTTGATCTCGGTTTCAAGCACCGTGACAGGGCCGAAGAATTCATAGGCGATGCGGTCCTTAGCCACGCCAAGCCCGCGCAAGGTTTGATACATCGCCTGCATGAAGGGCGGAGGTCCACATAGATAGAAATCATAGTCGTCAAGGCACAGCAGGCGTTGCATCACCTCACGGGTGATAAAGCCTTCGCTGTGAAAGTGACTCGAAGCGCGATCTTCGTCGCTTGGGCTGCGATAGCAGTAATGCGCCTCAAGGCCCGTACGCTTGCGGATCAGACCATCAACCTCGTCACGCAGGGCATGAACCTCGCCGTGGTCACATGCGTGCAGAAACAGAACCCGCCGCGCCGAGCGTTTCCCCAATGCGTGCAGCATCGACACCATCGGCGTCAGCCCCACCCCACCGCTCAGCAGAACGACCGGGCGGTTGCTGGCCTCGTTTAACACGAAATCTCCGCGCGGGCCTTCGACAGTCAGCACATCGCCAACAGCGACAGAGTCGTGCAGGTAATTTGAGCTTAAACCCGCTGGCAAACCCGGCCCGGCGGAGGGTTCCCGTTTGACCGAAATGCGGTAGCGGCCCAGATCATCGGGCGGGCCGGACAGGCTGTAGTTGCGCAGCACATGGCCCCTGCCTGACGGGATTTTGAACACCAGAAACTGACCGGGGCGAAATGCGGGCAGCAATGATCCATCCGAAGCCGCAAGGTAGAACGATGTGATCAGGCTGCTTTCCCGGACCTTCGCCACCACCTTCAGGCTGCGAAATCCAAGTTTGGCAGCAGATACGCCGCCCGTCATTCAGCGGCAACTTTCTGCGCCTGCTCTGCCTCGATGCGTTTTGCCAGATTGCGGCGAAACCGCAGTGGCCCCACGTCGATTTTCAGATCAAGGTTCGGAGTGCGCTTATTGGCCAGACCCTGATGCACCGCCGTCAGCACTGCGCGATCCTCGTCAAAGGCCCCGCGCACCGATTTGGCAAACTGCGCCGAGATTTCGGCATCGTCTGGGGCAAAGTTGCGGATTTGGAACCAGTAATATTTGGTCTGGTTTTCATCCACCGGGGTCATGAAATTGTAGCTGTCCATCAGGAAGGTGTCGGGATGCAGAGGCTTGCCTTCGCCACCGGTGCCGGATGGTGAAAAGATCGCCTTGATGATCGCTGCCGCCGGATAGCGCACTTCGTAATGTTGCTTGCGGTCACACTTGCCTTTGAACTTCAGATAGGGCGCGTAAAATGGCGCTGGTTCCACATCCAGCATCCAGCGCCAGACCGTCACGCCATCGGGGCCGACGGTGGTTTCCAGCGGGGCTTCTTCGGCGGCGGCATTGCCAAAGGAGGATTGATGCACCCAAGCCACATGCGACGGATCCAGCAGGTTGTCGGTCATCAGTAGGTAATTGCAATCGAGCACCATCGACTCGCCACGATTGATGCCCCATGCGGGATCATTCCAATGATCCACGTCGAAAATCAGTGAGGCATCGGCCTTGTCGGCATCGCCCATCCAGACCCAGAGCAGGCCATAGCGTTCTTCGATGGGGTAGGATTGTACACGGGCCACATGCGGGATTTTCTCGGCGCCGGGAACGCGGGTGCAGGTGCCGGTGCAATCAAACGTCAGCCCGTGATAGCCGCATTCCACGGTATCGCCCTTGATCCGCCCCATCGACAGCGGCAGTTTGCGGTGCGGGCAAGCGTCTTCCAATGCGGCGACAACGCCATCTGTCTTGCGGTAGAGGACGATTTTGTCGCCCAAAACTGTGATCGGCACCAGACTGCCCGCGACCTCATGGTCCCACGCTGCGACATACCAACTGTTGCGAAGATACATGACCTGCTCCTGGCTATATGTGTATACATAAGGCTAGAACCATTCTGCCGATTCAAAAAGCACTTGCTTCTGCGTTCTATTATAGAAATTCTAAACCAACTGGCGATCAGGAGAGCGGAAATGCAGAAACTTCCCTCAATGCGCGCGCTACAGGCGTTCGAGGCCTTTGGGCGCTTGGGCAGCGCCACGGCGGCTGCGGCAGAACTGGGTGTCACCATCGGGGCCGTCAGCCAGCAGCTGCGTAAAGTTGAAGCCGAGATCGGGTTGCGGCTGATCCAACGCAAGGGCAAGTCGATTGCGCTGACCACGCGCGGGCAACAGTATCATGCTGATATAAAAGACGGTTTTGATCAGCTGCGCGCGGCACAAGCCAAGATTGACCGCGCGCGCACGCTGCAGGTGTTGACAATTTCCTGCCTGCCCTCGCTGGCTTCAAAATGGATCGGCGCGCAGTTGTTTGATTGGCAGACGCAGCATCCAAAGGTCAGAATCCTGCTGGTCGGGGCGGATCCAGAGCCGCAATTTGACACAGATGATGTAGATTTCCGGGTGTCTTATGGCGATTTGATCACTCGATTTGATCACCGGACAGAGCTGTTTACCGATTGGGTTGTGCCCGCCTGCGCGCCTGCGCTTTTGGCGCGTTTAGACTTGAAAAAGGCAGCCGATATCCTGAACGCTCCTTTATTGGGCATAGAATGGGCGCGCGAACAGGGTCAAGCGCCGGGTTGGTCGGATTGGGCCGCGCATATCGGGGTGTCCCGCCGCAAAATGGTGGGCGAGGTCGCCTTTTCCATGTCGAGCGCTGCGATTGATGCGGCCATCAATGGTCGGGGCTTTGTGCTGGCGCAGCTTTCAATGGCAGGCGACGATATCACTGCGGGGCGGCTGGTGGTGCCTTTCGACATCCGCCTGAAGTTGCCGCAACCCTATGCCTTGGCTTGGGACCCTGCGGCCTTGGAAAAACCGTTCGGAGCCGAGTTGCAAAGCTGGATTCAGTCTATATCCCGCCGTCAAAAGGCCATCTCGGCACCGCAGGTGGCTTAAGCCGCCTGCGGTGATTTGAGCCGTCGCTGGGGCGACGCAGGCGCATCCCCGTCACAATGCGGATTTCGCTATCGCGTCCATGTGGGCTTTCAGCCGGGCATGGAACAACCGATTGCCGATGATGTGCAGATGGTTGGTGCCGGGGACGATCTCTGCCGCATGGGCGCGTGGTGACAGGCGACGCCAATCCACCAGATTAAGCCCCCGGCTCAGGCTGTCGCCCGCGCTGAACGAAGCCACTGTCACATCCAGCGGTGCAAGGCTGTGGCGGCGAAAGACCAGCGCATTGTCGATCAGCACCCAGAATGTATGCTCGCGGCTGGACACCTCTGGCCCATCGGTCGGCAGCGGATCAGCCTCATTTCCGATAAAGCGCAGGAATTGCGCGTAGCATTCGGCGTCCATCGCGCCGATCAAGCGATCCCATTCGCGGCGCATCTGGCTGCGCGACAGCCAAGCGTCGAGCTCTGCCTGTAGCCGTGCGCGCTCGCCGGGGGCAAAGCGCGGCACCGCACCGGGGGCGAAATCGCGGCCCAGATCGCAGACATCGACCTGCGCGATCAGCCGGATATCGACATCACCTTGCAACTGTCGCGCAGCTTCCCACGCCAGCAAGCCACCCCAAGACCAGCCCAGCAAGGCACAGGGGCCACCGCGCGATTCCGCCCGGATATGATCTACATATTCCGCCACCACATCCTGCACCGATACATTCATCGCTTTGGTTTCATTCAAGGAATGACACAGGAACCCGGTGACGGGCTGATCCGCGCCCAGATAATCGGTCAGCCGCAGATATTCGCGGGTCGAGACCAACAGGCCGGGGAAGCAATACAGTCGGGGCTGGCTGCCGCCCGCACGCAGAGTGATCGCGCTGCGCCCGGTGGCATTGCCCGCGCTGATCCGTGCCGCCAATGTGCGCACGGTCGGGGCGTCAAACAAATCCGCCACCGTCAGCGCCACCTGCGGCCACAGCTTGCGCAGCCGCACCAGAACCTTCAGCGCGGTCAAAGATTGCCCGCCCATTGCGAAGAAATCATCGGTGACGCCCATTTGGTCATGGCCGATCTCAGCGCGCCAAACCGCCAGAATCTCGGTTTCAGCGCGGCCAACTGCTGGTTCTGCCTTAGCGCGCCGTTGCACCCGGCCCGGCAGCGGCAGGGCTGCGCGGTCCAGCTTAGCGTTGGGATTGGTTGGCATCCGGTCCAGCACCACCACGGCTGCAGGCAGCATATGCTTGGGCAGTTTTGCCGTCAGCGCCGCCAGCAGATCCTCGCCGATCACCTCGGACGGGGCCACGACGTAGCCCACCAGCCGCTTGTCGCCATCCTCGTCGCGCAGCAGCACCAAGGCCTCGCTGACACCGGGTTCGGCGAGCAGTGCCGCCTCGATCTCACCGGGTTCGATCCGGTAGCCGTTCAGCTTGACCTGAAGATCGACCCGGCCGAGAAATTCCACGGTGCCGTCTTCGCGCCAACGCCCCAGATCGCCGGACCGATACAGCCGCGCGCCCGCAGGCCCGCCCAGACGTGGGCCGAACGGATCGGGGATAAACCGATCCGCCGTGGTGCCGGGGCGGCCGACATAGCCGCGCGCCACGCCCGATCCGCCGAGATGGATTTCGCCCACCACCCCCACCGGGCAGGGCATCAGATCAGCGTCAAGCACATAGGCGCGCCGATCGCCCACCGCGCGCCCCAGCGGCGCATAGGCCCCGTCAAACTTGGTGCCGGCAGTCACCTTCCACACCATCGGTGTCATGATGGTTTCGGTTGGACCATAGCCGTTGATCAGGATTTTCGCCTTAAGCGCCCGCGACAAAAGGTCAAAAGTGGTCTGCGCCAAGCCTTCCCCGCCAAAAGAGTACAGCCGCATCTGTGGCGCTTCCCCGGTGGCTTCGGCCCATTCGGCAAGCTGTTGCAGATAGGTGGTGGGGATCGAGGCATTGTTACAGCCGTGCTGACGCATCGCGGCGAGGGTTTGCTCCGGCGTCCACAGTGGGCCATCCGGGATCACCACGCCGCCGCCCATCATCATCGGCACCATCCAACGCTCATGCCCGCCATCGGACGAGAACGGCAGGAAGGGGAGTTCACGGCTTTCCGCGCTCATCTCATAAACCCGCGCCGTGGTCTGGTTGTGCGAGCTGAGTGGGCCATGTTCCACCGCAACGCCCTTGGGTTTGCCGGTCGAGCCTGAAGTATACATGATATAGGCGATCTGATCGGGGTGGATCGTCACCTGCGGATCGGTCTGGGGAAAATCGCCGGGCGGCAGATCGTCGATGCACAGCACATGCGCGACAAGTCCATCCGGCAGACGATCAACATAGCGCTGCCGCGTCAGCACCACCTGCACCCCGGCATCGGTGAGGATATGGTGGTTGCGGCTGGTGGGATGGTCGGGCTCGACCGGAATATAGGCCCCACCCGCTTTCATCGCCGCCAGAATGGACACCACGGCATCCGCGCCGCGCTCGATCAGAATGGCGACCGGCACTTCCGCGCCGACGCCCAAGCTGATCAGCCGATGCGCCAGCTGGTTTGCAGCCCGGTTCAGCGCGGCATGGCTCAGGCGATCTTCCCCGCAGATCAGCGCCAGGGTGTCGGGATGCAGCTGGGCTTGGGCCGCGATGATCTCATGCGTGGCGCGCGGGTCGATCGCGGTATCGTCTGGATAGGGCGCGGAGTGATCGGCAAGCTCTGCGTCATTCAGCAGCGGCAGGGTGGCGAGGGGCTGATCAGCTGCCGCCAAAGCCGCCACAAGCAGGCGGTCGAGATGGCTTAGGAAACGCGCGATCAGCGCGGGTTCATGCAGCCCCTCGGCATGATCTGCTGTCAGCGTCACCCTGCCATCCGGTGCTACCTCGGCCAGCACCACGCATTCACCCTGCGCCGCTGGACGCGGGGAAAGCAGGCAGCTGATGCCTGCGGACAAGGCCGCCACATGCCGCACATGCAGCGCCAAGGCCCCCAAAGGATGCCGATCCGCTGAAGCCTGCCGCAGCATATCCTGCACCAGCAACTCGGACGGCAAGCGATCCGTGCGGGCTTGTTGCATTGCCTCGGTGATCCGGTCCCGGAAGGCAGCAAAGCCCTCAACGGGGTGATAATCAACACAAAGCGGTAGCAGATCATCGCCGCGCCGTGCCGTATCAACCGAGCGCTGACCAAAGCCAAAGCGTAACTGATCCAGCCCGCTGTAGCGCGCGAGCAGGGCCGCAAAACCAGCGGTCAGCGTGACCTCGGCATCGCTTGTAAGCGGAAGCGAAAGCTGGTGCGTGGTGGTCAACCGCAACGCCCCTTCACTGCCGCCGTGGCGTTGTGGCAGACGGGCGATAGTATGTCCGGCCTCTAGCCGCCCCCGCCAGCGGTGCAGCACCTCACGCGGCACCCGCGCCTCGGGGCCAGCCAGCGGCAAGGGCTGCACCTGCCCGCCCGAAAGCGCCGTCAGCACCATCGCCTGCATGGCGTCGAGCACGCTCGCATCGCCCAGCAGCGAATGCAGCGCGATGCTTAAAACATGCGTGCCGCCATAGCCCGGAAACAGGTCGACCGAGGCCAACGGGCCATGCTCCAGATCAAACCGCAGGTTAGCCAAATGCCCCGCCGCCGCCTGCGCCGGGTCCACCGCCGGACCATGGCGATGCAGCACCGGATGAGCGGCATTGTCCTGCACCCGCCGCATCTCGCCCCCCGGCAGACGGATCAACCTTGTGGCAAAGGCCGGATGCGCTGCGATCATCGCCTGCGCCGCCGTGGTCAGCGCCGCTCCGCTATGGCTGGGCGCGAAATGCAGCATCAGCACTGGGGGCGTAAACGGGCCAAGCTCGCCCACCTGATCATGCGCCCAGATTTGACGCTCGACATCGCTCAGCGCGAAACCTTCCGTGGGATTGAAATGCACAATCTCGTTCATTGGGTCAACTCCCCAGCCATCGCCTCTTGCAAAGCCACCGGGCGCGGGTCACGCCACAGTGCTTCAATCTCGGCCAAGCAGGCGTCGCGGCTGGCGGGACTGCCGATGCGATGCCATCCGGCGGGCAGGTCGTAGAGCGCTGGCCAGACCGAATAGCGGCCCTCGGCGTTACACAAGATGCACCAATCGGCATCGGCGGTGAAAGAACGGGTCATCAGCTTTCCCTTGCGCATGGCTGTTTGACCTTCAGACGCGCGGGGTTGCTAAAAATTCACCCCAAAAACCAAGTGCCGTAAAAATTGACCGATGGGGGTGAATTTTCACCCCTACCAGCCGTCTGCAATCTGAGACCTCACAAGGATACCCGATGCGCCCGCTTGATCTTGGCTCGCCCGATCTGACCCGCAGCTTGCTGCGCACTGGCCTGCCCGCGATGGGCGGGTTGGCGCTGAACGCCGCCCATCAAAGCGTCGACGGCGCGTTTCTCGGCCATCTGGGCACCGAGGCTTTGGCCGCCGTCAGCCTAGCCTTGCCGCTGGCCGGAGTGACCGCCGCCTTAGGGGTTGGCCTTGGCGTCGGCACCGCCACGGCGATTGCACGCCGTCTTGGCGCGGGGCAACCTGACGAGGCCGGGCGGATCGCCTCGGCGGCGATGGCACTGTGCCTGTGCTTGTCGGTGGTGGCAGCGCTGGCGCTGATGCTGGGGCGCGGGGTGCTGTTGGATTTGCTGGGGGCCAGCGGGGCGGTGCGCGCACCCGCCGAGGCTTACCTGCTGCTGATGGCGATTTCTGCGGGCTTGGGCATCGTGCAAATCCTTTGCGATTTCGTGGCGATTGGCGAGGGCAACGCCCGCTTCAGCCTGATCACGCTGGCGCTGTGCTTTGGGCTGAACATCGCGCTCGATCCGCTGTTCATCTTTGGCTTTGGCTGGGGTGTCAGCGGCGCGGCGGCGGCGACGATCCTGTCGCAGGTGATCACGCTGGGGCTTTACGCATGGTATTTCGCCACCCGGCGTGGGCAGGTGCGGATGCGACCGCATTTGAACTGGCGTGACCTTGGCCCGGTTTTGCGCGTCGGGGCACCCGAAACCGCGACGGTGCTCGCCACCACGGCAGCGGCGCTGCTGCTCTACCGCTTGGCCGCCGAGATCAACGGGATTGAGGGGTTGGCAGCGCTTGGCATCGTCTTACGGCTGGTGACGCTGGCCAGCCTGCCGATTGAGGGCTTTTGTCTGGGCGCGCAAGCCGTGCTCGCCCATGCCGCAGGCGCAGGCGATACCGGGCGGCTGACACAAGCAGCGCGGCGGCTTGCGGTGTTAAGTTGTGCGGCGGCGTCGCTGGCGATGGTTTTGGTGCTGGCCGCCCCCGATCTTGCGCGGATTCTGTTTGCCGCAAGCCCAACCACGGCAGCATTGGCCGAGCCTGCACTGCGGCTGATGGCGCTTGCCCTACCGCTGATCGCGCTGCGCAGTGTCGCCCAAGTCACCCTGCAAGCCACCGAGCGCGCCCGAACTGCTGCCCTGCTGGGCCTCGCCCCCTCTGGCTGGCTGTTGCTGCCGCTCTTGGCAATCTTCACCCCAACGCTGGGTTTTCACGGCCTTGCCGTCTCACTTTTCCTCGCCGCCTGTCTTGCGGGTGTCGGGGCCGCTTTCATCCTGTGGCGCTTGCCGCACAGCCATCCAACCGGAGTAACCGCATGACCCATCTGCCCGCCAGCCCCGATTTCCGCGCCGCCCCCGATTTCAACGAAATGCTGCTGGCCTCCGCCACGCCGCAACCGCATCACGCAACTTCAGTGCCGATCTTCCAGACCTCATCCTTCTTGTTTGAGCGTTACGAAGATATGGCGGCGGTGTTCGCAGGCACCTCGGATCGCTTCATCTATACCCGTGGCAACAACCCCACCGTGGCACAGTTGGAAAACCTGATTGCGCGGTTGGAAGGCACCGAAGCTGCGCGCGGTTTTGCCTCGGGCATGGCAGCGGTGGCGTCGGCGGTGCTGCCATTTGTGCAGGCGGGCGATAGGGTTGTCGCGGTCGAGAACCTGTATTCCGATGCGTTCCGGCTGTTCGAAGTGGTGCTGAAGAAATTCGGCGTCACCACCACCTATGTGAACGGCAGCGACACCGATGCTGTGATCGCAGCGCTTCCCGGTGCCAAGCTGGTCTATCTGGAAAGCCCGACCAGCTGGACCTTCACCCTGCAAGACCTGCCCGCCATTGCGCAGGCCGCGCGCAATCACGGCGTGATCTCGGTGATCGACAATTCTTGGGCAACCCCGCTGTATCAACGCCCTGCCGAGGCGGGGATTGATCTGATCATCCATGCGGCATCGAAATACCTCTGCGGTCACAGCGACACCATCGCCGGATTGGTCACGGGCTCAAAGGCGCTGATGACCCGGATCAACCACGAGGCTTATCACTATCTTGGCGGCAAAATGTCACCGTTTGATGCGTGGCTAGTGCTGCGCGGGATGCAGACGCTGAACCTGCGTATGGCGCGGCATATGGAAAACGGTCTGGCCTTGGGGCGGGCGCTGAGCGATCATCCCTTGGTGACAGCCGTGCGCCATCCCGGCTTTCACCCCCATGCGGGGCGGGCGGGCCTGTCGGGCTATGGCGGTCTGTTCGCCTTTGATCTCGATGATAGCATCGACATTGCGCGCTTTGCCAATGCGCTGCGCGTGACCAAGATCGGTGTCAGCTGGGGCGGGCCGGAAAGCCTGATCATCCCGGCGCAGGCAGCGCTTGGCCTGTCGGGCAGCGCTAATTCGTTCCAGCGCTTTGGTGTCAGTGCAAGGTCGGTGCGCTTTGCGGCAGGACTTGAGGAGCCGCAGGCTTTGGTGGCAGATGTGGTGAGCGCCATTGAAGAAGCGAAACGATGATCCCAAAATGTGTGGCCGAAAGCCAAGCCCATATCGGCGGCACCCGCTGGTTTGATCTGCAAGACAGTGTCAGTGGCGCGGTGCGGCGGGTGTTCTTGTGGCTGCCGCCGGGTGAGGCTCCGGCGACGGGCTGGCCCTCGCTGACCATGACCGATGGCAATGCGGTGATTGGCACCGCCGTTGATATCATGCGGGCGCAGGCGAGCTATCCGACCGGCAGCAATCTGGGCTGGGGCGCACTGATCGCGGTCGGCTATCCCACCGACGAAGCCTATGATCCGTTTCGGCGCAGCTGGGATCTCGGCCCGCCCCCCGGAGCCACCTACCCGCCATTCTGGCCGGGCACGCCCGAGGTCAAAACCGGCGGCGGAGCCGAATTGGCGCGCTTTATCTTGGAAGATATGCGCGATTTTCTGGCGGGCCATGTCAAGCTTGACCACACCCACGCCGGATTGTTCGGACATTCCTTTGGCGGGATGTTCGCGCTGTGGCTGCTGTTCACCCAACCCGGTGCCTTCAGCCATTGGATCGCCGCCAGCCCCTCGATCACATGGGAGGACAGCGCGCTGTTGGCGCATCTGCCAAGCTTCGACCCCGCAGGGCGCAAGCTGAGCGTGCATCTGTCGGCGGGCGAATGGGAGGGTGATCTGCTCGCCCCGTTCCGGCGCGGCGCCGAAGATGCGCAAAAGCGGCTGGAAGATAAGGCCAACACCCGCACCATCACGGCAGCGCAAGATCTGACCGCGCATCTGGCACGCCTGCCCGGCGTCACCGCCCGCTATGAAACCTATGCGGGGGAAACCCATATGTCGGTGCTGCCGATTGCTGTGAACCGGGCGCTGCATTGCGTTCTGGCGCTGCGCTGATTTGAGATTTTCCAAGCCCACCGTTGTTCTGCACATTTAATTTCACCGCCGGGGTGAATTTTCGTACCGGCCCAACGTCTACCTGACAAACCCATTCAGGATGGACCGTATGAGCTTCGATCACCCCTCCCCCTTTCAGCCGCCCTACCTCGCCCTGCGCGACGGTGACCGCCTGCATCTCTCTGGCCCTTTTGAGCAAACTCTCGCTCTGATTGAGAAAAGCACAGGCCGTTTGCAGCTGTCTGCGCCGCAGGATGGCAGCTTAGATGCCGCCTTCGCCGCGTTCGAAGCTTTAAGCAACCAAGGCGATGAAAGCCTGATCCTATTGGATGGTCCCGGCTGGCAACCGTTGCTCCCCGACCTGCTGGCGCGCGGGGCGGCTGTGGCCTTCGAGGGCGGTAATGCGGTGTTTCCGGCACTGTTCTGGCAGGTGCCGGATCGCTGGCTGCCCGAACCGCCGCCCAGCTTTCCGACGCTGCACATCAAAGGCCCAAATGGCCGCCACCCCCTTCGCCCCGCCAAACCCAATGGCCTGCTCTACCGCCGCTTCATCCCGTGGCTGGGCCAATGGTTCAGCCTGCGCGCCCTGACGATGGACGATCTGCCGACCTTCCACCGCTGGCAAAACGACCCGCGTGTCGCCGCGTTTTTTGAGGAAACCGGCAGCATCGAGCAGCACCGCGCCTATATCGAACGCATGGCCACTGATTCGCATATGATGCAGGTGATCGGTGCGCTGGACGGTCGCGACTTTGCCTATTTTGAACTCTACTGGGCGCGCGAAAACCGCCTAGGTGCGGTGCACGATTGTGGCGCGTGGGATCGCGGCTGGCATGTGCTGATCGGGGAAGATGACGTGCGCGGCGCGGATTACATCACCGCATGGTTGCCCTCCCTGATGCATTACATGTTTTTGGCCGAACCGCGCACAACGGCCATCTTGGGCGAGCCGCGTGCCAGCCACGCCCAGCAGTTGCGCAACCTTGGTCGCAGTGGATTTGCCCGGCTGCGCGACTTTGATTTTGCCCATAAACGCGCAGCGCTGGTGCAGCTGGATCGCCAGCACTTTTTCGAAAACCGCCTCTGGGCACGCCCGCCCGAAACCGATGGCCAACCTTTGCGGCTATCTCCTGCAAACCTTCTGTGAGGCTCCCCATGTCAGACCGCATTCACGACCTGATCGGCATAGGCTTCGGCCCGTCCAACCTTGCTTTGGCGATTGCATTGCACGAGCGGAAAAGCCCCCTTGATGCAGTTTTCCTAGAGGCACAGCCCAGCTTTGCCTGGCATCCGGGCATGATGATCCCCGGTGCCGATATGCAAGTATCCTTCCTTAAAGATCTGGTATCACTTCATAATCCTCAATCCGGTTTTTCCTTCCTCAGCTATCTGCACGCCAAAGGCCGCTTAGAGCGCTTTATCAACCGCAAAAGCTTTTTCCCCAGCCGGGTCGAGTTCAACGACTATCTGTCATGGGCTGCGGCGAAGCTGGGCAAAGCCTGCAACTATGACCAGCGCGTGACCAAAATCGATCCGGTCGAGCAGCATGGCGAGGTGACGCATCTGCGCATCCACGCCGAGAACAGCGCCGGACACAGCACCATCCGCCTCGCCCGCCAGATTGTGCTGGCCCCCGGCGGCCAACAGCATTGGCCAGACCTGTTCGCGCCGCTGCGTGGCAGCCCTTTCATCAGCCACTCCAACGATTTCACACAAAAGCCGTTGCCGCAGGTGAGGCCAAAGCAGCGCGTCGCGGTCATTGGCGGTGGCCAAAGCGCGTCAGAGATTTTCGCCACCCTTGCCAACCACCCGGCACAGCTTTCCGTCGATTTGATCCTACGCGGCCATGCTCTGAAACCCGCCGATGACAGCCCGTTTGTGAACGAGGTGTTCGACATCGCCCACACTGATCTGTTGCACGCGATGCCCAGCCAGAAGCGCGACGGTTTTCTGCGCGATTTTGCCACCACGAACTATGCAGTGACCGATGGCGATCTGCTGCAACAGATCTATAGCCTGCTTTATGAGCAGGATGTGGTGGGCGACAAGCGCCATGGCTTGCTGCGCGATACCGCCCCGATCGCGGTGCAAAAGGTCGCCGGAAAACTCACGTTGATGCTTGACGGGCCGGACGGCAAACAGGACCGAGCTTACGATTATGTGGTGCTTTGCACCGGCTATCGCCGTGAGATAACGGCGACTTGCTTGGCCAATTTGACGCCTTGGATGCAATCCGCCGCACCGGACCGGCACTACCGTCTGCCGATGCGCAAAGGCTTTCATCCGGCGATCTATGTGCAGGGATACAGCGAGCAAACCCACGGTCTTTCCGACACATTGCTGTCGGTTCTGGCGGTGCGCGCGCAAGAAATCGCCACTGCGGCAGAGCAGGCACAAGCGGTTCGGATGATCGCCGCCGAGTAGCGCCAGCAGTGGACCGTCACAGCTTGCATTCAGCCTATGATTGTGAAATGTGGCGGCCATCCACCTACGTTGCACGTCGGCAGACAACACTTGAACCCACCGGCCCAACCGGGCGCGGTCATGCTTGTGGAGACTGCCCGTGACCAATGCCACACCCCGGCCTGCGCGCATAGCGCAAGCGCCGCATCCCCGCATGTGTCCTTTGCTGCAGGAACTGATCGACCAGAGGCAGATCCTGCTGTGCCAAGCCATCCGCATTCTTGGCGCGGCAGACCGGGCCGAGGACGTACTGCAAGAGGCAGCGTTGCGCTGCCTCAGCCGCGAGGCCGCCGCCGCCGAAATCGAGCGTCCAGCGCAATTTGCCCGCCGCATGGTGCGCAATCTGGCGATTGACCGCTTGCGCCGTGACCGCCACCTGATCACCGGCGATCTGCTTGATGTGCCGATGGCGAGTGATAACCCAGAGGCCAGCGTGGCCGGGCGGCAAACCCTGAAAAGCATGGACACTCTGTTGCAAAACTGCCCCGACCGTGACCGCGAGGTGTTCTATCAGCACCGGGTGATGGGCGAGGCGCAGAACCGTCTGGCCGAGCGTTTTGGCCTGTCAGCCGCTAGGGTCAACGCGATCATCGGGCGGGTGCATACGCAACTCGCCCCGTTGTGCCTTGAGGCGCTGGTGGGTTAACGCCCGCTATAATCCCTGTGGCAACACCACAGGCTTGCCGCTACCGGGCAGCGACAGACAGTCGAACTCGATGCCAAAAGTCGCGCGCAACGGGGCTGCGGTGAGCACCTCGGCGGGCGGGCCACTTGCCACCAACCGCCCGGCCTTCAGCGCCAGCACATGATCGCATATCCGCGCGGCGATCGTCAAATCATGCAGAATCATCACCACGCTGCGATCCGTGGCCAAGCGGCGCAGCAGATGCACCAACTCGGTCTGATGCGGCAGATCGAGAAAATTCAACGGCTCGTCCAGCAGCACGGTGTCGGTGTCCTGCGCTAGCACCAAGGCGATCCAGGCCCGTTGCCGTTGCCCGCCTGACAGACTGTCCAGCGGGCGCGCGGCCAGATCGTTCAACCCCACATCCGACAGCGCCCGCGCCACCGCCGCATGATCAGCGCGGCTCATCGGCTGGAATGGCCGCAGCCAAGGCGTGCGGCCGCGCGCCACCAGTTGCCGCACCGTCAGCCCCGCCGGGGCCAGCGCGCTTTGTGGCAGCATGGCGATGCGTCGCGCGCGGGCTTTCGGCGACAGCGCCGCGATATCGCTGCCCGCGTGCTGCACGCGGCCGCTGGCCGGGCGCAACACGCCCGCCAGACAGCGAAGCAGCGTGGTTTTGCCGCAGCCATTCTCGCCAATGATCCCGGTGATGCCCCGCGTCGGCAAACGGCAGCTGATGCCGTTCAGCACCGTGGTATCGCCAAGGCGCAGGGTCAGATCCTGAACATCAAACGGCATGTTGCATCCTATATGGTGTCGCGGCGCGCCTGTTGGCGCACCACAAAGATCAAAAGTGGCGCGCCGATCAGCGCGGTATAAAGCCCGGTCGGAAGCAATGCCGCAGGTGCTATCGAGCGCGCCAACAGATCGGCAAAGGTCACGAAAGCCGCCCCCACCAACCCTGCGGCCAATGGATCAGGCCGCCCGCCACTGAACCAGCGCGCCACCGGGCCTGCGGCCAGCGCCACAAATCCCAGCGGCCCACACAAAGCCACCGCCACCGCCGCCAGCAGCGCCGCGTTCAGCCCCAAAGCTGCGCGCAGCAGCCCCACGCGCAGCCCCAAAGCCCGCGCCATATCGTCACCCAGCTCCAGCCTATCCAGCACCCGCAAAGCCGCGATCAGCGGCAGCATCAACGGCAACAGCCACAGCGCGCGGCGTGCCTCTGGCCAGCCCGCGCCGTTCAGCGTGCCGCTCAGCCACGCCATCGCCATCGAGGCATTGCCATCACCCGCACGCAGGATCAGCGCTTCGGTCGCGGCACTGGCCAGAATCGCAAGCCCCAAGCCCTGCAACACCAACGCGCGCGGCGCCAGACCTTCGCGCGGATGTGAGGCGAGCCATCCCAGCAGCAAAATCGCCAGCAGCCCGCCCGTCCACGCCCCAAGCATCGGCGGCGCGCCTGACAGCAGCGCCGCCACCGCGCCAAAGGCCGCGCATTGCGTCAACCCGATCACATCGGGCGAGGCCAGTGGATTGCGCAACAGCGACTGAAACACCGCCCCCGCCATGCCAAAGCCAAGCCCCGCCACCAGCCCAACGATCACGCGTGGCAGGCGCAGCGCCCAGATCATCCGGCCCGCACCATCGGGCCCGGACATCAGGCCCTGCATCAAGCTCACCGGGTCAAGCCAGTTGCGCCCCGCCGCCAAGGCCAGCAGCGTCAGCGCCAGCGTTATCAGCACCAAAAGCCAAATCCTCATGCCGCCCCCCGCAAAATCCGGCGCACCAGCCACATGAACATCGGCGCGCCGACCATCGCCAGCACGATGCCCAACGGCATCTCGGCGGGGCGCACCAAACGGCGTCCGGCGGTGTCGGCCAGCAAGGTGATGATCGCCCCCAACGGGCAGGCCAGCAGCACCGTCGCGGTCAATCCCGACCCAGCGGCCACGCGGCGCGCGATATGCGGCGCGATCAGGCCGATAAAGCCCACCGGGCCCGCAATCGCCACCGCAGCCCCGGCGCAACAGGTGATCGCCCCCAGACCAAGGCTCATCACCCGACCCGCATTCACCCCCAACGCCGCGCCCAATTCATCGCCCAGCATCAGCGTCTCGACCTGCCGCGCCACCATCACCGCAATGGCGATGCCCAGCAACGCCACCGGAGCCAGCCGGATCAGACCGTCACCGCTCGCAATGGCCAAAGAGCCGACCATCCAAAACCGATAGATGTTGCGCGCCTCTGGGTTCAGCAGCACCACAAACGCCACCACCGCCATACACAGGCTGGCAAACGCTGCCCCCGCCAGTGGCAAGCGCAGGGTGCTGTCGCCCTGCCCTGCCAATGCGCGCACCACCAATGCCGCAGCCCCGGCCCCGGTCAGCGCCAGTGCCGCCGTGCCGCCCGCCGAAAGCGGCCCGGTCAGCCAAAGCCCCGCCACCACCGCCAGCGCCGCCCCCGCATTTACCCCGGTCAGCCCCGGATCGGCCAAGGGATTGCGCGCCAGCGACTGCATCATCAGCCCCGCCACTGCCAGCGCCGCCCCGACCACAATCGCCGCCAAAGCACGCGGCAAGCGCATCTCAACCACAATGGCTTGGGCGGGGTTACTGACATCATAGCCGCGCAAAATCTGCCACAACAGGCGCGGCGCATAATCCTGCGCGCCAAGGCACAGCGCTGCAACAAAAGCCAGCAGCACCAGCAGCCAGAACGCGCCTAGCCGCTGCGCAATCGCCACGGTGGTATCGGCAAGGATCGAGGATTGGGCTTGCACCGCACAGGCTCCGAAACACATCGGCTGGCGTCTGGCTTGCCCTGCACCTCCATGCCCGCCGGATGGGCCAAGGTCAACCCCGGTGCTTGACGCGTGCTTGTGATCGGGCTAGCCCAACAGCGCCAAGCCGTCCGCCAGGTGATCAGATCCCCCATGAAGGACACTGCCATGACCGTTTGGATGCCCCGGCGCTTGCTGTGCCAAACCCTGTTTTTCGGGGCGCTTGGCGCGGCGATGCCCCAACATGCCGCAGCCGAAGACCTGCATCTGCAAAATAGCTTTGGCGAGACGGTGATTGACCCCGCGAAGGTCAAGCGCATCGTCTCGGTCGGCTATCACGAACAAGATTTCCTGTATGCGCTGGGGCTGGCCCCCGTTGGCGTGCATGATTGGTTTGGCGATTATCCCTATGCGACCTGGCCTTGGGCCGAGGCTGCGCGCAAGGCCGTCGGTGCCACGCCCGAAGTGCAAAAGGGCTTTGAGATTGATGTCGAATGGGTCTGGTCGATGCAGCCCGATCTGATCATCGCCACCTTCGCGCCGATGGATGCGCAGACCTACGCGCTGTTGTCCGAAATCGCCCCGGTGCTTGGGCCGCCAAAAGGCTATCCGGCATGGGGTGCGCCGTGGGAGGTCGAATTGCGTCTGATCGGTCAGGCCACCGGGCGCGAGGCGCAGGCCGAGGCGGTGATCGCACAGATCGGCGGCAAGGTTGCCCAAGCCGTCAAGGATCACCCGGAATTCAACGGCCTAAGCGGAACCGCCGCCTATTTCAGCGAAGGTCAGATCATGGGCTATCGCAGCAATGACGGTGCCAATCGTCTGCTGTCGATGTTCGGCATCAAAACCCCTGCGGTGTTTGACAGCATGGCCAGTGCGGGCGGCAATTTTCTGGTCAGCACCGAGCGCTTCGATATGTTCGATCTGGATGTCGTGCTGTGGCTGGTCGAAGAACCAGTGCGCCCGGTGATCGAGGCTCTGCCGACATGGCGCAATCTGCGACTGGCGCGTGAAGGCCGCGCGATCTGGTCTGACAAACAGATGATGGGCGCGATGAGCTTTCAATCGCCTTTGTCGATTGACTGGGCGTTGCAGCGCCTTATTCCGTTGCTGGCGGCGGCCAGTGATGGCGATCCGGCCACATCGCCGGATGCTGTGCAAGAAGGCCTGGCCATCACGCCTTGACACCGCAGGTTGCGCCGCGCAGAAGCGGCGCACCCAGGCAGCATGTCCATGCAACCGCGGCAGGAACCGATGTGCGCAAGCACCTCATCGAACAACCTCGCTGCGTCCCGCCATCCCACTTTCCGGCAGACCGGATTGGATGCGGCCCTTACCTGATGGATCTGCCATGTCTTTTCAAACTGTATTTCACCTGTGCCGCCGCCCGCTGCTGGCTGTTGCCCTGACCGGGACTGCGCTGACGGGCGCGGCGCTGACCTCCGCGCCGCTCTACGCGCAAGATGCCATTGATCTCGGCACCATTGTCGTCGACGGCGGCGGCACCTCACCGGTATCCGGTGGCACCGGATATTCCGTGCAAACCACCGCAACGGGCATTAAATCCGGCGTCCCCATCACCGAAGTGCCGCAGGCGACCGGGGTTGTCACCAGCCAAGAGCTTGCAGACCGCGACCCGGTGCAGATCGAAGATGCCTTGGCCTATGTGCCAGGCGTTGTCGCCTCGCCTTGGGGTGTCGATGATCGCTATGACCAATTTCTGATCCGTGGCTTTGATCTTGGCACCTCTGGCATCTACCGCGACGGTCTGCTGAACAAGGCGATGAATTTCACCGGCTTCAAAATCGACCCCTATATGGTGCAACGCATTGATGTGCTGAAAGGCCCGTCCTCGGTGCTGTATGGCTCGAACGATGCGGCGGGGATGATCAACATCATCACCAAACGCCCGCAGTTTGAACCCTTCACCGAAGCCCGCGCTTCTTACGGCTCGCACAATACCGTCGAATTTGGGCTGGATACCGGCGGCAGCAATGCTGACAAAACGCTGGCCTGGCGCTTTACCGGGCTGACCCGCAACGGTGCCAATGAAATCAAAGGCTCGCAAGACGACCGCGATCTGCTGGCCTTCGGGCTGACCTATGCGCCGACGGATCGCACCTCGATCACCTTCCTTGCGCATTGGCAGCAAGACAATCTGACCGCGAACAGCTTTGTGCCTGTGGCGGGCGAGGATTATGATGCAGCACTGGGAGTGTTGCCGGAGTCTTTCACCAACGCCCAGCATCCGTGGAACAAATTCGCCACCAAACAAGCCTCGATCGGCTATCAGGCCGAGCATGAATTCAGCGACAATCTCAAGCTGCGGCAAAACTTCCGGCTGGCGCGGCAGTCTACGGTCTACAACCATCTGTATTTTAACGGCATGATCCTGCCGGATTACACCCCGTCGGCAGACAGCATGAACTTCGCTGCCTTCGCGGTGGATGAAGTCGGCCGCACCGCAGCACTTGATACCCAACTGGAGTATAAATCGAGCTTCGGTCAGGCCGAAAACACCGTGACCTTCGGCATCGATTTGTCGCGGCGCGAAGTCTCTGGCACGATGGCTTGGGACAACAGCTATCAAATCCCGATCTCGGACCCCAACTATGATTTCCCGGTGACGATGCCTGCCGTGTATCAGGATCAAACCTCGACCATCGAGGAAAAGGGCCTTTATATGCAAGATCACCTGCGGCTGTCGAATGGCGTGACGGTGACGGCGGGCCTGCGGCGGTCTTGGTTGGAAAACAGCGTTGAGGACCATCTGGCAGACACCTCCAGCAGCCAGAAAGACAGCGCCACCACGGGCATGATCGGCGCGACTTGGGATCTGGGCAACGGCTTTGTGCCCTATGCCAGCTATGCCGAAAGCTTCACAACCAATATCGGGACAACCTTTGACGGCGCGCAATATGATCCGACCGAAGGCAGCCAATATGAAATCGGGCTGCGCTATGCCCCGGATGGCACCCAGCTGCAATTCGCGGCGGCGCTGTTTGATATCACCAAATCGAACGTGCTGACCTCGGACCCGGATCACCCAAACTTCTCAATCCAAACCGGCGAAGTGCGGCATCGCGGGCTGGAGTTGGAGGCGCGCGGCAAGCTGACGGACCAGCTTTCTGTCGTGGCGGGCTATACCTATCTTGACGCCAAGATCACCAAATCAAACGATGGCGACGCGGGCAACCGCACGCCTTTGGTGCCGAACAACCAAGCCTCAATCTGGGCGGATTACGCCTTTGAGGGCCGTGCCGAGGGTCTAAGCCTCGGCGGTGGTCTGCGCTATGTCGGTCAATCTTGGGGCGACAGTGCCAACACCCGCTCGGTCGACAGCTACCTGCTGGCCGATATGGCGCTGCGCTATGAAATGGATGGTTATTCGGCAGCCTTTGGCGTGACCAACCTGTTCAACAAAGACTATGCGGCGACCTGTGACGCCTCGGTCGGTTGCATCCGTGGCGAAGGCCGCGAGATCACCCTGACGCTGGCCAAAAAGTTCTAAGCAGCGCTGAGTCTTAAGGCATCAATGCCCCATCAGCCACGACGCGCCCCGCCATCTTGCCAAAGCGCTGCGTGGTAAAAGAGGTATTGATGCCCGCCATCAAAGCGATTTGCGTTTTTTAGGCGCAGAAAATATCAGACTGCGTGCAGGTTTTGGCGCGCAGTCTGATTCAAGTTAAACCCTACCGGCCTCAGCAGCCGGGGTCGCGCAAGTGCAAAATCGGCGCCCGCACTTCACCCTGTCAGTCGTGGTGAAACACCGCGTCCATCATCGCCCACCAATCCCCCGCAGCGCGTTTCCAGCGGCACCTGACACGGGTCCGTCAGCGCCCACCAGTCTTTCGACACCGGATCAGCGGCAATCGCCGCCATGTCGGCAGCGAAATCTGTGCCATGATATTCCCAAGTGCCGAACAGGATATTCTCGGGTTCCCGCTGAAAGATCGTGTAATTGAGGATGTTTGACGCCGATATCCGGGCCAGTACCGCAGGCCAGACCGCCACATGCAACGCCTTGTATTTCGCGATCTTTTCGGGCCGCAGCCCGATCATCGTGCCCATGCGCTGCATCACATCACTGCGCCGATCTGCCATGGCACGAATTCGGCGCCACCAAAGCCCAATGCTTCAGATTTCGTCACCTCGCCCGAGTCGACGCGAATGAAGATTTCGAACATCTCGCGGCCTTTCTGCTCTAGCGTGATGCCTTCCAGAATATCGCCGGTGTTTAGATCCATATCTTCCTCCATCTTGGCAAACATCTCGGAATTGCTGACGACCTTGATGCAAGGCATCGGCTTATAGCCCGAAACCGAGCCGCGCCCGGTGGTAAACACGATTAAATTGGCCCCCGACGCCACCTGCCCGGTCACCGAGCACGGGTCATAGCCGGGGCTGTCCATGAAAACAAAGCCCTTGGTATCAATCGGTTCGGCATACAGATACACGCCCGAAAGCGGGGCCGAGCCGCCTTTGGCCACGGCTCCCAGTGACTTTTCGAGGATCGTCGTCAGCCCACCGCGCTTGTTGCCGGGGCTGGGGTTGTTGTTAATCTCGCCTTTGTTGCGGGCGGTGTAATCTTCCCACCACCGGATCCGGTCCAGCAGCTTTTCGCCAACCTCGGCGCTGATGGCGCGGCGGGTCAAAAGCTGTTCCGCGCCATAGATTTCCGAGGTTTCCGACAGCATCGTCGTGCCGCCATACGCCACCAACAGATCCGACGCCACACCCAGCGCCGGGTTGGCGGTGATGCCGGAATAACTGTCCGAGCCGCCACATTGCATCCCGATCACCAACTCGGACACCGGGGTCGGCTCACGTCGGCAGGTCTCCGCCACCAGCGCCAGATCATGCAACGCCGCAACCCCGCGCTCCACAGTGCGGCGGGTGCCGCCCTCGTCCTGAATCGTCATGTGGTGGAACTGGCCATCGGCGCGCAGCCGCGCCTTGCCAACCAAAGCCGGGAACTGCATCACCTCGCAGCCCAGACCCACCAGCAAGATACCCGCGAAATTGGGGTTCTTGGCATAGCCCTTCAGGGTGCGAAACAGGGTTTGATGACCCTCATTCTCCCCCGCCATGCCGCAGCCCGTACTATGGGCAATCGGCACGATGCCATCGACATTCTTCAGCGCACGAAACCAGTCAGTCTTTTCCGCAGCCTCCGCAATGAACCGCGCGACCGAGCCGGAACAATTTACCGAAGTCAGCACGCCAAGATAATTTCGCGTCCCCACCCGCCCGTCCGCGCGGCGATAGCCCTGAAAGCTGCGCGGCTCTGCCGGGGCGGCAAAACTGCGCAGATCGGTGCTGAAGTCATGCTGCAACGCGTGCATCGACATGCCAAGGTTCTGGACATGCACATGCGCGCCCGCCGCGATGTCTTGGCTGGCCTGACCATAGCGACGCACTGCCGCCCCTGCGGCGATCGGGTGCCGCGCGATCTTGTGGCCGCGCGGCACGGCGGCACTCAGCACCACCCCCGCCACCAGCGCCCCGGCAGGCAGGTCAGCAAGCGCGATGGCGACATCGTCTCCGGGGCAAGGATGAGATGATCGGGTTTCATTTGCCAACCCCGGCAAGGGCACGGTCCAGATGGGTATAGCCGCCATCTACGAACAGCCACTGCCCGGTCAGATGGCGCGCGCGATCAGACAGTGCAAACACTGTCATGGCGGCGCTTTCGGCAGCGTCAGTCATGCGCTGACCCAGTGGAATCCGGGCGCTGATTTCGGCCAGCTTGGCGGCAGGGTCCTCAAAGGTGTCGATCCAGCGCGCATAAAGCGGCGTCATCACCTCGGCCGGGATCACCACATTGACCCGCACGCCATGGAGTGCAAACGCCGCTGCCCATTCCCGTGTCAGACCCAGCTGCGCCGCCTTGGCCGCAACATAGGCCGAGGTATTGCCTTGCCCTGTCACCGCTGTTTTCGAACTGATGTTCACAATCGCGCCGGAACTGGCCTTGATATCGTCGGCCAGCAGATGAACCAGCGTGTAATAATGGATCAGGTTGCGCTCCAGCGAGGCGCGAAAGGCCGCAGGCCCTGCCTCGATCCCCACACCATCATTGACACCCGCGTTGTTGACCAGCCCGTAAATCGCCCCAAACCGGGCCCGAGCCTCGATCACAGCCGCCCGGCATTGGTCGTCATCAGACAACTCAACCTTAACCCAGCCCGCAGACCTTGACCTGCGACGGGATTTTCCTCCATCTGCGATTAGAGACCGCCCCAAGGAAGGGACGGATAAAGAAGCGAACAATTCGAACCGAAGAGCAGATCATCGGGATCTTGCAGGAGCATGAGGCAGGAGGATGAGGCAGGCGCGAACTGTGCCGCACGCACGGCATGTCGGAAGGCACGTTCTATGCCTGGAAGGCGCAGTA
>JAZKCV010000008.1:0-441707 GCA_040387915.1 Pseudomonadota bacterium | reverse complement strand
AGGGACTTGAACCCCCACGCCTTGCGGCGCCAGAACCTAAATCTGGTGCGTCTGCCAATTTCGCCATACCCGCATATGTCAACAAAGCGCAGATTCCGGCCAAAAGGCCGAAACATGCGCCCTGAAATCCGCGCCCTTCTAACAAAGCCGCGCGCGGGAAGCGAGAGGAAAAGTGAAGCCGTGGTTTGCGGTGAAATTCCCTGAAAAGTCAGGGGAACACCGCAATCTCGCCCCATTTGGCGGTAAGTTTACCCAAGCGCGCTTGCGCCGGAGGAGTGCCAATGACCATCCACGCCAAAGTGAGTGCCGCCAAGCCCAATCTGGGCCTTGATCATGGTCTGGCCATCGGCACCCCGGTGCTGAGTTTGGATGGCATGATGCCCATCGAATACCTGCACCCCGGCGACCGCGTGATCACCAGATCCGGTGCGCGCAAGTTGGTGGCGATTGAGGTGAGCGTCGTGCAAAACGCCCGCGTGGTGCGGATTTCCCACGGCGTTCTGGGCAAGGATCGCCCCGCCGAGGATATGATCGTCACCCCGGATCAACCCATCCTGATCCGCGACTGGCGCGCCAAAGCCCTGACCGGGGCTGAGGTTGCGCTGATCGCTGCGGCTTACTTGGTCGATGGCGAGTATATCCGCGCCGAGGTGATGCCCGAATTGCGGCTCTACACCCTGCGGTTTGAAGAAGACGTGGTGATCTACGCAGGCGATCTGGAGCTGTTCTGCACGGGACTGGTTGGCACGAGCACGCCCGCCGCCTGATCGGAATTCGCGCGAATTCCGGCACGATTTTCGCGCGAAAATCGCCCCTGCGGCCCGGTCGCGCTACACCCCCAACGCCCGCAATACCTTCGGCAATTCCTCGGGTAAATCCTCGGCAATCAATCCGGGGCCAAAACTGCGCGCACATTCGACATGCAACCAAGCCGCCGTCTCTGCCGCCTGCATTGGCGCAAACCCGCGCGCCAAAAGCCCAGTGATAAACCCCGCCAGCACATCGCCCGATCCGGCTGTGGCAAGCCAAGGTGCCGCCCGCTCATACACCGCAGCATTGATCGCGCAGCGCCCATCCGGTGCCGCAATCACCGTATCCGCGCCCTTATACAACACCACACACCCCGCCCTCGCGGCGGCCTCTCGTGTGGCGTCGACCTTGGAATAGGCGGGACCTTTGACTGCCGGAGCCGCCAGCTTTTCCGCAATATCCGGGAACAAGCGCGCAAACTCGCCAGCGTGGGGCGTCAGCACGCAGCCCTCATGCAGCAGCGCAAACAACCCCGCATCCCGCGAGATCAGCGTCAAAGCATCCGCATCCAACACCAACCGCAACCCCTGCGCCGCGCCGGGCTTGACCCGGAGCCTCGAGGTTTCCAGCGCCACCCTCACCAACCCTGCCGCCCGCACATCCAACCCCATCCCCGGCCCCAGACACAGCGCATTGATCCGCGCATCCGCCAAAACCTCCGCCAACCCCGCCGCATCCGCCACGGGTTTCAGCATCACCGCGTCCAACCGCGCCGCATTCTCGGCCATCGCCCCCGGCGGCGAGGCTACAGTCACCAGCCCCGCCCCGATCCGCAAAGCCCCCCGCGCCGCCATCCGTGCAGCCCCGGCATGACCGTGATCGCCGGAGACGATCAGGGCGTGACCGTGGGAGAATTTATGGGCTTTATGCGCTTCGACCCAATTTGCCTTGCCTAATCTCAACGGGAAAAAACTGCCCGGCTGAATGCCTGCAAACGGTTCCTGCTCCATGATTGGCCCTACCAGTCCCAAGTGCACCGGGCGCAGCGATCCAACCCAGCGCCCATCACGCAAACGGGGATTCATTATCCTGCGCCAAGGCGAGACGCCTATATCTACAACTGCAACGCGACCGCAAATTTCGGGACCCAGTGCCAGCACATGGCCCGCTTTCAGACAGTCAAATGTTACTGTCAGACGCGCCCTCGGCGGACTGTTCCAACGTCCAAGCATTTCACCAGAATCTAGATTCAAACCGGAAGGCGCATCCACCGCAACTAAGCGAGATTTGTAGTAGCCTAAATCACCATTCCTGCCCCCCATATGGGACAAAATGTCGTAAATCTCATCAGGAACCGAACGGTTGAGGCCAGATCCAAAAATTGCATCCACATAAAGATCATTGGAATCCCCAGCGCGCAAATTGCGTTCTGTCAGTGCCTCAACTGAACCCAGCGCAAGCCAGCTCCGCGCCTGACTGGCTGCATCACTTGGCATGTCGTCAGGCGCGGCAGCGGCAAGGATCCTAACCACCCAGCCCAATTCTTTCAACAACCGTGCCACCACAAACCCATCGCCGCCGTTATTCCCCGGCCCGCACAGCACCACCGCCTTCTGTGGGGCTAAAGCCAATTCCGGCCATTCCTCCAGCACCGCAGCCACAACCCCTGCGCCGGCCCGCTCCATCAGCTCCAGCCCGGTCACTTCCCCCGAAGCAATCGCCGCCGCCTCAATCGCCTTCATCTGCGCCGCCGTCAGCACTTCGCTCATTTTTCCAGCCCTATGTTCACAAACCGCCCACGCATCATGCATATCGCCTATAATTTAATCACCTCCACAATTTTCCAACCCCAACCGCGCCTTCCATATTCCTACAGAATTGAAGCCCCCGCAGGGAAGTGATCACTACCGATAGGACCAAATTTTGCGTGTAAAAGACTTGGGGAGCAGGCCATGAAGAAAATCGAGGCGATCATCAAACCGTTCAAGCTGGACGAGGTGAAGGAAGCCCTTCAGGAAGCCGGTATTCAGGGCTTGTCTGTCACCGAAGTCAAAGGCTTTGGCCGTCAGAAGGGCCATACCGAACTCTATCGCGGCGCGGAATATGTTGTCGATTTCCTGCCGAAGGTGAAAATCGAAGTCGTGCTGACCGATGATATGGTTGATGTCGCGATTGCCGCAATCATTGCCGCAGCCCGCACCGACAAGATCGGCGATGGCAAGATTTTCGTAAGCCCTGTCGAGCAGGCCATCCGCATCCGCACTGGTGAGACTGGCGACGACGCCATCTAAGCCACCGCAGACAACCAACACCCGGCAGGCCAAAACCTGCCGCCACTTTCAACCCGAAACCCCGAAAGGCAGCATGATGAGCGCAGTTGCGAAAGCTCTGAAACTGATCAAGGACGAGGAAATCGAGTATCTCGATATCCGCTTCACCGATCCCAAAGGCAAACTTCAGCACGTCACCTTGGTCACCGACCTTGTGGATGAAGACTTCTTTGAAGAAGGCTTCATGTTCGACGGCTCGTCGATTGCAGGCTGGAAGTCGATTGATCAATCCGACATGAAACTGATGCCGGATGCGACCTCGATCTATATCGACCCGTTCTATGCCGAAAAGACCCTGTGCATCCATTGCGACGTGGTCGAGCCGGACACGAATGAGGCCTATGATCGTTGCCCGCGCCAGATCGCCAAGAAAGCCGAAGCTTTCATGAAGTCGTCGGGCATCGGCGAGACCGCCTATTTCGGTCCCGAAGCTGAATTCTTCATCTTCGACGACGTGCGTTACTCGGTTAGCCCGCGCAAGGTTTCCTATGAAATCGACGCCGAGGCTGCCGCTTGGAACACCGACACCGTGACCGAAGGCGGCAACTACGGCCACCGTGCGGGCCACAAGGGCGGTTATTTCCCGGTCAACCCAGTGGACGAGGCGCAAGACCTGCGCGGCGAGATGCTGAGCACCATGAAGCGCATCGGCATCCGTGTCGACAAGCACCACCACGAAGTAGCGACCTGTCAGCACGAACTCGGCATGATCTTCGGTGGTCTGGTCGAGCAAGCCGACAACATTCAGAAATATAAGTATGTGATCCACAACGTGGCGCACGCTTACGGCAAAACCGTCACCTTCATGCCAAAGCCTATGAAGGGCGACAACGGTTCGGGGATGCACGTCAACATGTCGATCTGGAAAGACGGCAAGCCTTTGTTCGCAGGCGACAAATACGCAGACCTCAGCCAAGAAGCCCTGTGGTTCATCGGCGGCATCATCAAACATGCCAAGGCGCTGAACGCGCTGACCAACCCGTCGACCAACAGCTACAAACGCCTGATCCCCGGCTTTGAAGCCCCGGTTCTGCTGGCATATTCCGCCCGCAACCGCTCAGGCGCCGTCCGTATTCCGTGGACCGAATCGCCGAAAGCCAAACGCGTGGAAGCCCGCTTCCCCGATCCGGCAGCCAACCCCTATCTGGCCTTCGCGGGCCTGCTGATGGCTGGCCTTGACGGCATCCGCAACAAAATCGACCCGGGTCCTGCTTCGGACAAAGATCTCTATGATCTGCCGCCCGAAGAACTCGCCGTGATCCCGACTGTTTGTGGGTCGTTGCGTGAGGCTCTGGAAGAACTCGACAAGGATATGGATTTCCTGCTGGCGGGTGACGTGTTCACCCGTCCGATGCTGGAAGCCTATATGGGTCTGAAGTGGGAAGAGGTTTACGCCTACGAACACACGCCGCACCCGATCGAGTATCAGATGTATTACTCCTGCTAAGCGCAGAGACATCGCAGCAAACAAAGGCCGCCCCCACGGGCGGCCTTTCGCATTGCAGCCTCTGGCGTGAACAATCCTGCGCCTAGCGCCAGACTGGAAATAAGGCAGAAACAGCACTCAACTTCCGGTTAATAACTTGTAAACGCCGCAATACCTTCCAGATGCAGGCACAATCTGCGGGCAAGACTGTGCAACCACTGATGGAGGTCTCGCGATGAAGGTTCATCCCGACATACAGTTCAGTACGATTGCCGAGTTGTTGTTTCTACAATCGCCCAACCTGAACTTTGCCCGACTGGTGGCTGATCTGGATGCTGTGCTGGCGCGGTTCCACGATAAGGATCGCCAGTTGTCTTGGGATTGCGAAGATCTGGCGAGTTTCGATATGCCGGGCACACGGATCGTGCTGGCCACGGCAGAAAATCCGCGTCCCGGCGTTATGGCATCGCTGACCCTCTCGGTTGGTCCATCGCATCTGCCACCCCGGCTGAATGCCGCGCCTAAACGGCGGCATCCTGCGGTGCGCCATGAGGCGCTCTGCTCGCGGCTGGTGGAACGCGTGCAGGCCCGACTGAACCCGGATGCGGTGTTCTGGCATGAATGCGATCATCCAGTGACCTCGGAAGTCATCGATTCTCTGGCCTATGCACAGCCCAAATCCAGCCAACGCGCCGACCCGGATCATCCGATCTTCACCCTGCTGGATGAGGGCAATGTCGACGCGGTGTACCAGCGCGGCTTCCAGCCCAGCAACGACCGCCCGGATATCCCGTTGCCACGCGATCCCGAACTGTCACGGCTGCGGATGGCGCTTTACCCAACCGAGGAGACGCCGCCGCCGCATCTGACCTCGCCACAAATGCGGCTTGCCGCCCATACGATGAACGCCACCTTGATCATGGTGGCTTTGCCAGTTGGCGCTGCGATGCTGACCTATTCGGTGCTGCGCGGCGAGAACATGCGGCTGACCTCTGCGGCACTGGTGGCGACAGGTCTGGCCTCACAGCTGTTTCAAGGCCCGGTGATCTCGGCCCTGATGGGGTAGCGCCTAATTGGCGTGCTGCATCACACCCAAAGCGCTCAGGGCCGCAAGGTCACTGGGCGCAAGGCTGTTCAGAGACACCTGATAGGTGTGGATGCTGAACAGCACCGCCTGCGTTCGCGGCAACCGCAACAAACATTGCCGCTCCGCCCGCATATAGGCCCCCTCGCGCGCCTTCGGATGCCGATCCGCCTCTCGACGGGGATGAAACAGCTCCGGGCTTTCATAGATGTGAAAATTCATCCGCCACAACGGCTGCTCTGGCCGGATCGCATCAAACAACCGTTGCACCCGCCGCGCCAGATCCTCGGTGTAAGCCTCCACCGGGATATGTATCCCCAGCATCGAGCGCCCCAGCTTCTCCGCCAAAGTCCAACTCGCCGGAAAGCACAACACCGCCGCCGTCAGCGCATGTTCATCGCCGACCCGCTGCATCAGACACAAATCCTCCTGCACCAACCGCCCCAAGGTCAGCAATGGGCGATCCCGGTCCAACGCCACCAAAACCCCATCTGGCCGCCGCACCGCATCCGCGCCAACCTCAAACCCCGCCGTATCGCGCAGCTTGCCCAACACCCGATCATACAACTCCAAAGCCGCAGGCCGCGCCGCCTCTGGCAAAGCATGAACCAGTTCCGGGCACTCAGAGATCAACCGATCCCGCTCGGCCATCTGCGCGCCATACGCATCACAAACCACAAGCCAACTGTCGTCTGTGATCGGCTGAATCCCCGGCAACCGCAGAGTGCGCAGATCAAGCCAAGGCTGCAGTGGCAGCTTTTCATTCAATATCGCCATTGTCCAAACCTAGCCGCGCGCCTGCGATAAACGCAAGCCCCAGCCATTTGCGACAATCCACGTCGCGCCCAGCAAAGCCCCTAAGCCGCCACCTGCCACCTTCCCCAAAGCCAATCCCGCCTTGGAGAGCCTCATGTCCTACGCCGAATCCCGCCGCAAAATCGACCCCGCTCGCGGTGACCGCTTGGGCGACGGCACCCCGAACGACAATGACCGGGTGGAAATCGGCCCCACCCAACTGGCGTTTGGCGAATGGGCCAAGGCCGGGCTGCAACTGCCGAACCTGCAAAACATGCGCGAATTTCGCTGGAAACGCCTTGTCGCCTCGCTCAACGCCCGCGACTACGGCGGCATCCTGATGTTTGACCCGCTCAATATCCGCTACGCCACCGACACCACCAACATGCAGCTGTGGAACAGCCACAACCCGTTCCGCGCCTGCCTGATCTGCGCCGATGGGCACATGGTGGTCTGGGAATACAAACAGGCGCCGTTCTTGGTTAATTTCAACCCACTGGTCAAAGAACTCCGCTCGGGTGCCTCATTCTTCTACAACGTCTGCGGTGATAAAGTCGCCGAGGATGCCACCAGCTTTGCCGCCCAAGTCAACGAGGTGATGCGCAAACATGCCGGCACCAACCGCCGCCTTGCCGTCGATAAAATCATGATCAATGGATTGCGCGCGCTGGAACGTGCGGGCTTTGAGGTGATGGAGGGCGAAGAAGTCACCGAACGCACCCGCGCGATCAAAGGCCCCGACGAAATCCTTGCGATGAAATGCGCGCATCACGCCTGCGAAGCGGCCATTGCCGAGATGGAAGCCGCCACCCGTACAGGCGTCCCACTCGGCCATATGTCGGAAGATGACATCTGGGCCGAACTGCACAAAGGCAACATCCGCCGCGGTGGTGAATGGATCGAAACCCGGCTGCTTGCCTCCGGCCCGCGCACCAACCCGTGGTTTCAGGAATGTGGCCCGCGTCTGGTGTCAAACAACGAAATCGTCGCCTTCGACACCGACCTGATCGGCGCTTACGGCATCTGCACCGATATTTCCCGCACATGGTGGGTGGGCGACACCCCCCCCCGCCCCGATATGATCTCGGCGATGGGCCATGCGATGGACCATATCCACGAAAATATGCAGATGCTGAAACCCGGCGTCACCATCCGCGAGTTAACTCACGGCGGCCACCAGCTTGCCGATAAATACTGGAAGCAGAAATACTCCTGCAAAATGCACGGTGTGGGCCTCTGCGATGAATGGCCCTTCGTGCCCTACCCCGACGCCCATGTCGACGGCGCGTTCGAGGTCGCCTTGGAACCCGGCATGACCTTGTGCGTCGAGGCGTTGGTATCCCCTGAAGGCGGCGATTTCTCGATCAAGCTGGAAGATCAGGTGCTGATCACCGAAACGGGGTTCGAGAATCTGACGCAATATCCCTTCGATGCCGCGTTGATGGGCAAAGCCTGAAACGGCGGTCTGGCTGATCTGTCGGAGCCTCCGGCGGGGATATTTAAGGACAGATGAAATTACACGCCGGTAATGATTTCATCTGTCTTCTAAATATCCCCGCCGGAGGCTTCACGGTTTCAACCCAGCGCAGGCTGTCGAAAAGCGCAAACCCTACTCTGCCACAAACCCCGCCGCCTTATGGCTGCCGTCGCAATAGGGCTTGTTCGCCGAATGGCCGCAGCGGCACAAAAACGCCTGCGTCACCCGATTGACCGTGCGTCCGGTGCCAGACACCAGTTCCAGATTGCCCGCGACTTTCAGCGGCCCGTTCGGCAAAGGCTGCAGATCCACCGCCTCATCGCGCAAAGCCAATGCCACCGACTCTTTCACCGCAGGCTCACCGGTTGCTACGAACCCCGCCGCCGTGTGACTGCCATCGCAAAACGGCTTATTGGCCGAAGCGCCGCACCGACACAGCGTCGCACGCGGCCCGTCGAGCGCTACACCGCCCAACAAGATTGGCGCTTCCAACGCCAAAGGCCCGTTTTCCCGCACCCGCAAAGTATTCACCACTGGCGGCGCATCCGACCCGACAGCACCCTGATTCCACAACACCCGGATCGCGCCCGACGGGCAATTCTGCCCGATCCGCACCACTTCCGCCGCAGGCGCGGCATCTGGATAAATCCACTCTCCCTGCACATTCGGCACGAAAACCTCAGGATGGCTCAACACACAGTTGCGCGAATGTACGCAACGCTTTCCATCGAACACGATCGTTACGTCGCGCCCTTGAACCGTTTCGACCATGATATCCTCCGTTTTGGCAAGTTGGCTCTCTACAGTCTGCCACAAGCCGTACGCTCTGGCTATCGGATTGGCCCTGCGCATTATTAACAAATCCTAAACACACCCCTGCTAACCCATTGATTTCTTATAAACCAGATTCACCGCCACGCGTGGACACCTACCCCATGCTTGCCCTTTCGCCCTACCCGGTCTAAAGCGCCCTAACCCCTTTCAAACCCGACCGGAGTCCCCGATGATCCCACGTTATTCCCGCCCCGAAATGGTCACCATCTGGTCCCCGGAAACCAAATTCCGCATCTGGTTTGAAATCGAGGCCCATGCCTGCGACGCCCTCGCCGCCATCGGGGTGATTCCGCGCGAAAGCGCCGCCGCGGTCTGGAAAGCCAAGGATGTCACCTTCGACGTGGCCCGGATTGATGAGATCGAAGCCGTCACCAAACACGACGTGATCGCCTTCCTGACCCACCTTGCCGAACATATCGGTGCCGAGGAAGCCCGCTTCGTCCACCAGGGCATGACCTCCTCCGACGTGCTCGACACCACCTTCAACCTACAACTCGTCCGCGCCACCGATCTGCTGCTGGTGGGCATGGACCGCGTATTGGCCGCCCTGAGGGCCCGCGCGTTTGAGCATAAAAACACCTTCCGCATCGGCCGCAGCCACGGCATCCACGCCGAACCCACCACGATGGGCCTGACCTTCGCGCGTTTTTATGCCGAGATGGCCCGCAACCGCACCCGCCTGATCGCTGCCCGCGCCGAGATTGCCACCGGGGCAATTTCCGGCGCTGTCGGCACCTTCGCCAACATTGATCCATCCGTTGAAGAACATGTCTGCGCCCAACTTGGCCTGACGCCGGAACCGATCTCCACCCAAGTCATTCCGCGCGACCGTCATGCGATGTATTTCGCGGTGCTTGCCGTGATCGCCTCCAGCATCGAGAATATCGCCATTGAAATCCGCCACATGCAGCGCACCGAAGTGCTTGAGGCGGAAGAGTTTTTCTCGCCCGGCCAAAAGGGCAGCTCGGCGATGCCGCACAAGCGCAATCCAGTTCTCAGCGAAAACCTCACCGGTTTGGCCCGTCTTGTACGGATGTCCGTGATCCCGGCTTTGGAGAATGTCGCCCTTTGGCATGAACGCGACATCAGCCATTCCAGCGTCGAGCGCGCGATTGGCCCAGACACCACGATCACGCTTGATTTCGCCCTGCATCGCTTGGCCGGTCTGGTCGAAAAGCTGGTGGTTTACCCGGAAAACTGCTTGAAGAACATGAACAAGTTCAAAGGCTTGGTGATGAGCCAGCGCGTGCTTTTGGCACTGACCCAAGCAGGGGTTTCCCGTGAAGACAGCTACCGTCTTGTACAGCGCAACGCGATGAAAGTGTGGGAGCATGGCGCCGATTTCAAGACTGAACTGCTCGCCGATGCCGAAGTCACTGCAGCGCTGACCCCGGCGCAGATCGAGGAAAAATTCGACATTGGCTATCATACCAAACATGTCGAGACGATTTTCAACCGGGTGTTCGGCGCTTAAACCGCCCTTAACCTGATGCGGTCATTCTACCCCTGAACCAGAACGGATCAGGGGATAGAAATGGCAAGCGAACCAGCAGTTCTGGCGCGGATCACTCCGGCGCAGCGGGCGGTTGCGGCACCCAGCGCCGCCCGCCAGCCCAGCCCCCGCCAGAAAGCCGCGATCATCGTGCAATTTTTGCTGGCCGAGGGTGGCAGCCTGCCGCTCGCCAAGCTGCCCGATCAGATGCAGGCCGCTTTGGCCGAGCAGATGAGCCTGATGCGCACGGTAGACAGGCGGACTTTGGCGGCGGTGATTGAAGAATTCATGGGTGAGTTGGATCAGGTCGGCCTGTCGTTTCCCGGCGGGCTAGAGGCGGCTTTGGCGATGATGGATGGCCATATCTCGGCCAATGCCGCCAGCCGCTTGCGACGGATGGCAGCCAGCAATGCCTCATCCGATCCGTGGGAGCGGTTGATGGCGATGTCAGTTCAGACCCTGCTGCCGGTGCTGGAGCAGGAAAGCATTGAGGTGGGCGCGGTGATGCTGTCCAAGCTGCCCGTTGCCAAGGCCGCAGAATTGCTGGGAAAATTACCCGGAGAGAAAGCCCGCCGTGTGGCTTATGCGGTGTCGCAAACCGGCAATGTTGATCCCGACACCGTGCGCCGGATCGGGGTTTCGCTGGCTGGGCAATTAGAATCACAACCTTTGCGCGCGTTTCATGCGAATCCGGTTGAGCGCGTCGGCGCGATCCTGAACGTCTCACCTGCGCTGACGCGTGAGGATGTGTTGAAGGGCTTGGATGAGACCGACGCGGGCTTTGCCCAGCAGGTGCGTAAAGCGATTTTCACCTTTGTGCATCTGCCGCAGCGGGTGCTGGGCCGCGATATTCCCAAACTGATCCGCATCCTCGATCAGCAGCAGTTGATCACGGCGCTTGCCGCCAGCGCCGCCAATCCCGAATGCGAGGTTGCGGCGGAATTCATCCTGTCAAACATGTCGCAACGTATGGCGCAGGGGTTGCGCGAGGAAATCACCGCGCGCGGGCGGGTGAAGGAAAAGGATGCGGAAGATGCGATGAACCAGATCATCAGCGCCGTGCGTCAATTAGAGGCCGCTGGGGAATTGGCGCTGATCCAAGACGAAGACTAGCCTAAAAATCAGGCGATCTAGCGCCGCCCCCCTTGCTGCCCCGAAAGCCGCGCCATAGGGTCGCGCCATGTCGCCGATCAAAGCCCTCCCCACCGCCGCCGCCACCCGCAAGGGCATCCTGACGCTGATGCTGGGGGTGGCGATGTTCAGCACGATGGACGCGCTGGCCAAAGGCCTGCTGCAAAGCTATCCCACCGCACAGGTGGTCTGGGCGCGGTTCATCGGCCAAGCCCTGCTGGTGTTGGCGATCCTGGGTCCCAAACGCATAGGCCCCACCCTGCGCACGCCCTATCCGTGGCTGCATCTGGCACGCTCCAGCTTTCAGTTGGCCACCACGGGGCTGTTTTTCCTCAGCCTTGGCTATATTGGTCTGGCCGAAGCCACGGCGCTGGCGGATATGAGCCCGCTGTTGATCACCTTGGGCGCGGCGCTGTTTTTGGGCGAAAAGCTTGGCCCCCGGCGCATCGCGGGCGTGGTGGTGGCGATGATCGGGGCCTTGATGATCATCCGCCCCGGTGCCGGGCTGTTCACCCCGGCGGCGCTGCTGCCCTTGGCTTGTGCGCTGTGTTACGCGGCCTCGGCGCTACTGACGCGGTTGGTCGGGCAGAAGGAAGGTCCCGCCACCTCGATGCTGCACGCAGCACTGTTTGGCGCGGTGGCGACCAGCATCGCGGTGGCCTTTGTCTGGCAGCCGATAGCACTGGCCGATCTGCCGCGCTTTGCCGCCCTTGGCTGTCTGGGCACCGCCGCGCAATTCTGCCTGATCCGGGCGTTCTCGATGGCCGAAGCCTCGGCAATCGCGCCGTTTTCCTACCTTGGCATCCTCTACGCCACGCTGTTCGGCATCGGGTTCTACGGCGAATACCCTGATACTTGGACGATCATCGGCGCGCTTGTGATCGCGGGGTCCGGGCTTTATGTCTGGCACCGCGAAACCATCAAGCGTTAACCCATGTCCTCAGCAGCTTTCCAGCCCCTTGCCTTTGCACAAAACCTTGTGGTGCGTGGCCTGATCGGGCTGGCGCTGGCGTTGCCGTATCGCTGGCGTGTGCCGCTGATGGGCGCGATTTTGCGCGGCCCGGTGGGGCGCATTGCTGGGTATCGGCTGCGGGCGATGGACAATCTGGCGCTGATCTGGCCGGAAATGGCGTTAAAGAAACGCCAGAAGATCGCCTCAGAAGCACTTGATAATGCGGGGAGAACGCTGATTGAGAATTACTCGACAGCCGGATTTCTGGCCCGTCAGTCGCAACTGATCCCACAAGGCCCCGGTGTGGCCGCTTTGGCGAAAGCGCAGGCTGAGGGCCGCGCCGTGATCCTCGTCTCGGGCCATTTCGGCAATTACGAAGCCGCCCGCGCCTGTCTGGTGGCGCAGGGCTATACCATCGGCGGACTTTATCGCCCGATGTCGAACAGCTATTTCAACGAACATTATGTCCGCACCATGCAGGCCTTCGGCGGCCCGATCTTTCCACAGGGCCGCGCCGGCACCACGGGATTCGTCAAACATCTTAAGGCAGGCGGGTTGTTGGTTTTGCTGTTCGATCAGCGCGCGGGCAGTGATCAGATCAAATTCTTGGGCGAGCCCGCCCGCACCGCTTTGTCCGCCGCCGAGCTTAGCTTACGCTATAAAGCCGATCTGATCCCGTTCTACGCCACCCGCCAGCCCGACGGCCTTAGCTTTGCCGTCGATCTGGAAGCGCCGATCCCGCATACCACCGCGCTAGAGATGACGACGCAACTGACCCGCAGCCTAGAGGCCCGCGTCAAGGCGCATCCCGGTCAGTGGTTCTGGATTCATCGCCGCTGGCGCTGAGCGAGTGCTGGCAAAACCGCCGCTGGAGTTGATCACTTCAACCGGGCCGCCGCGACAATCTGCGCCGGACCAACGCCATCAGGCGCGCGGGTCTGCAAGATCACCACCACCGGCCCCTCGCCCGCCGCCGTCACCAGTTGCAACGGCGCCACGCCAGTCCAATCGCCGACCTTCTGCCACGAGGTCACGATATTGTTGTAAACCACGTTCAGCCCTGAATTTTCACCGCGCTCGATTGCCACTTCGGCGCGGTCGGCGTAATGCACAAGTTGCACGATCACCGGATTCGCCAAGGCTTGCGCAGAGCTGGCCGAAATCAGCAGATCGCTGCCCTGCCGGGACAGCACCAACGTCACCGGGCTGGGCTTGACCGCCGCCAAAGCCGCAGCCACTTCGCTTGGCTGATTGCCCGCCACCCGCGCTCCCCCCGCCACGATCATCTGCGGCGTGTAGATCATCTTTTCCCCCGCCGCATGGGCATAGGCCTTTTGCCGCTCGCTAAAGCTGGCTTGGCCGAAGGTGTCGGTCCAGCCGATGTAATCCCAGTAATCGACATGCAGTGCGAGCCCAATCACCCCCGGAGTCTGCGCCAGCTTGGCCATCAGCGCGTCAGCAGGCGGGCAAGACGAGCAGCCCTGCGAAGTGAACAACTCCACCACCACGCCCTGCTCAGATTCGGCCAGTGCCGCCGTGGCGCAGAGCATCAAGCTCCCGATCAAACCCATGCCTTTTGTGCTGAAAATTTGGTGCGACATGGTGTTTTCCGATCTCTGGCCCGTGTTTTTGTTCTACATGATGCGGATACCTCGCCGCCAATCAAGGTTTTGCGAGCCGAGATTACAGGATAGTCACACAACCGTTCCAAGGATGCCGTTCAAACCAAGTCACGCCCCAATTCCACACTGGATTTTCGGCATACCATTGCATACAATCACCGCAAGACCCAGATGATTCCCTTGCACCGCGCGCGCCCTTAGGGCAAAGCCAAAGCAATCCGTCAACCGCAGGAGGCCACATGACCGTCACCGTTGGACACGACAGCAGCAAAACCCGCAAAACTTTGACCGCAGGCGGACAGAGCGTTTCGTATTACTCAATCCCCGCCGCCGAAGCCGCTGGCTTGGGCGAATTCACCCGCCTGCCCGCCGCTCTGAAAGTGGTGCTGGAGAACATGTTGCGCTTTGAAGACGGCAAGACCGTCTCGGTCGACGACATCAAGGCGTTTTCGGATTGGGGCAAACTCGCGGGCAAGAACCCGCGCGAAATCGCCTACCGTCCGGCCCGCGTGCTGATGCAGGATTTCACCGGGGTTCCGGCGGTTGTCGATCTGGCGGCCATGCGCGACGGGATCAAAGGCTTGGGCGGCGATGCACAGCGCATCAACCCATTGGCCCCGGTTGATCTGGTCATCGACCACTCGGTGATGATCGACGAATTTGGCACCCCGCGCGCGTTCCAAGCCAACGTGGATCGCGAATATGAGCGGAATATGGAGCGCTATGTGTTCCTGAAATGGGGCCAGAACGCCTTTAACAACTTCCGCGTCGTGCCTCCGGGAACGGGTATTTGCCACCAAGTGAACCTTGAATATCTGGCGCAAACCGTCTGGACCGATACCGATCAAGACGGCAATATGGTCGCCTATCCGGATACTCTGGTCGGCACCGACTCGCATACCACCATGGTCAACGGTCTGGCCGTGCTGGGCTGGGGCGTCGGCGGGATCGAGGCCGAGGCTGCGATGCTGGGCCAGCCGGTTTCCATGCTGATCCCGGAAGTTGTCGGCTTCAAGCTGACGGGCAAGATGATTGAAGGCACCACCGCCACCGATCTGGTGTTGAAAGTCGTACAAATGCTGCGCAAACATGGCGTGGTCAACAAATTCGTCGAATTCTATGGCGAGGGGCTGGACCGTCTGCCTTTGGCCGACCGTGCCACCATCGCCAACATGGCGCCGGAATATGGCGCGACCTGCGGCTTCTTCCCGATTGACAATGAGACCATCCGCTATCTGCGCAACACCGGCCGCGATGAAGGCCGCATTGCTATGGTTGAGGCTTACGCCAAAGCCAACGGCATGTGGCGCGACGCAAGCTACGATCCGATCTACACCAGCACGCTGGCGCTCGATATGGGCACGATTGTTCCGGCAATTTCCGGCCCGAAACGCCCGCAGGATTATCTGGCGCTGACCGATGCCAAGGCATCTTTCGCCAAGGAAATGGAGGCGTCGTTTGGCCGCCCGATGGGCACCGAAGTTGCCGTCAAAGACCACGATTTCACCATGTCTTCTGGTAAAGTCGTGATTGCCTCGATTACATCCTGCACCAACACCTCAAACCCCTATGTGATGATCGGTGCGGGTCTGGTGGCGCGCAAAGCCCGCGCTTTGGGTCTGAAATCAAAGCCTTGGGTGAAAACTTCGCTCGCACCGGGATCACAGGTCGTTAGCGAATACTTGAACGCCGCCAACCTGCAAGAAGACCTCGACGCGGTCGGCTTCAACCTTGTGGGCTACGGCTGCACCACCTGTATTGGCAACTCTGGCCCGCTCGATCCTGCGATTTCGGCTGCGATTGCCGAGGGCGATCTGGTCGCCACCGCAGTCCTCTCCGGCAACCGCAACTTTGAGGGCCGTATCAGCCCCGACGTGCGCGCCAACTATCTGGCCTCGCCGCCGCTGGTCGTCGCCTATGCGCTGGCGGGCGATATGAACATCGACATCACAACCGAGCCTTTGGGCATGGGCACCAATGGCCCGGTCTATCTGCGCGATGTCTGGCCGACCAACCAAGAGATCTCCGATCTGGTCGAATCCACCGTCACCCGCGCCGCGTTCCAGAAGAAATACGCCGACGTGTTCAAAGGCGATGAGAAATGGCAGGCGGTGAAGGTCACCGATTCGGAAACCTACGACTGGCCCGCGTCTTCCACCTATATCCAAAACCCGCCCTATTTCCGTGGCATGGCAAAAACGCCGGGGGTGATCAGCAACATCCACAACGCCCGCGTGCTGGCTTTGCTGGGCGACATGATCACCACCGACCACATCAGCCCCGCAGGTTCATTCAAAGCTGGAACGCCTGCCGGTAAGTATCTGACCGAGCGGCAAGTTCCGGTATCCGAGTTCAACTCCTACGGTGCCCGCCGTGGCAACCACGAAGTGATGATGCGCGGCACTTTCGCCAACATCCGCATCAAAAATGAGATGCTCGATGGCGTTGAAGGCGGCTACACCAAAGGCCCGGACGGGGTGCAGACCAGCATTTTTGATGCCTCGATGGCCTATCAGGCCGAGGGCACGCCCTTGGTTATCTTCGGCGGCATCGAATACGGCGCAGGCTCCAGCCGCGACTGGGCGGCAAAAGGCACCGCTTTGCTGGGCGTCAAAGCCGTGATCGCGGAGAGTTTCGAGCGGATCCACCGCTCTAACCTTGTCGGCATGGGGGTGATTCCGTTCGAGTTCACCGAAGGCATGACCCGCAAATCCCTCGGCCTCAAGGGCGACGAAGTGGTCAGCATTGATGGCCTTGCTGGCGATCTGAAACCGCTTTCGACCGTGCCTTGCAGCATCACTTATGGCGATGGTTCGGTGAAGGTGATCAATATCAAGTGCCGGATCGACACCGAGATCGAGATTGAATACGTCGAACATGGTGGCGTTCTGCACTACGTTCTGCGCGATCTGGCCGCGCGCTAAGCCAACAGATCACCTTTAGATTGTATCCTGACAAGCACCCTTCGGGGTGCTTGTTGCGTTATGCTCGATTAAAATTACGGCAATTTATCTCTGTGATTGATCTCATTTTAGAAACGATGTGTTTCCCTGCGTCGCAATACATGTGGCACGACGCCCCCCAACACTGAGCCAGCCCCCGCTACCCTCATCTTCGGTAAATGCTTTTACGCCATAACCATATGATAAATTTAGACACTTTGGAAAAAAACAACGCCGCGAAAGATCGCGCGCGCGCCCCGCCACCGCCTGCCGCCACACAATCTCCAACCTTAACGAAGACAATCTTAGGCAAATTTGAAACACGCTAAGGTTGATAATTGATTAATCCGAAATATGTTTTTAAATGTAATTACAGAGACTCACTCAACCTTTAGGCGTATTATTGCCTTCCCCAAGGAGATGCTGCCATGCCCGACCGCACCAGAGACATTGAGCTCTACAAGAATGAGGGCGCGCTGCTCAACGTGGGCTCCACCCAGATCATCAGCTTTACCAATTTCGACACCTCAACCTCTGCCACCCTTACCTTCGACGATTCTACCCCGAACAACGGCGCTTGGAATGCGGGCGAATCCGCGACCGTTGGGGCAAATTCGGCGACCCTGTTGGGCACCGGGCTGTCTTATGCCGGCGTAAAGGTTACGCTTTTGGGTATCACGTTGGCTAATATCCAGCTCAGCACCCCGGTACACACTGCCTTGCTAAGCGTGAACGGCATCCAGCAGCTGCACTTCTACAATGCCGATGGCTCCGAGGCCGATCCTGCGGCATTGCTGAATGGTCTTGCCTCGCAGCTTGTCAGCACACTGAACGCGACGGTTATTCCTTTGCCGCTGCGCGCATTGGTCAATGGCATCCTCGCCAACCCGCTGCAGTTCGTGCAGAACAACGCGCTGTTGACGATGAACCTGACCGCGGGTGGCGTGGTGCCCTTCGTGCCGTGTTTCACCACTGGCACCATGATCATGACCCGCAAGGGCGAGGTTGCCGTCGAAGACCTGCGTGCAGGCGACGAGGTGCTGACGGTGGACAATGGCTTTCGCCCGATCCGCTGGATTGGCAGCCGCAGCCTGAGCACGCGCCAGCTGCAACTGGCGCCACAACTGCGCCCGATCCGTATTGAGATCGGCGCTTTGGGCAATGGCCTGCCGCTGCGACCGCTGGAAGTCTCGCCACAGCACCGCTGCCTGATCCGCTCGCAGATCGCACAGCGCATGGTCGGCGCGCGCGAGGTTCTCGCTGCCGCCAAACATCTGCTGTCGGTTGAGGGCGTCTCGGTGGTCGAAACCGACGCCCCCGTCACCTATTTCCACGTCTTGCTCGACAGCCACGAGCTGCTGATTTCCAACGGTGCTGCCACCGAGTCGTTCTTTATCGGTCCGGTGGGGATATCTTCGATGTCAGCCGCTGATCGCTTGGAAATCTTGTCGCTGTTTCCCGAGTTGCACACCGAGGAGGCGCATCATGTCATGCCACCTGCCCGCAAATTCCTTGTCGGCCATATCGCAAAATCCATCGTCGCCCGCGCTATCCAGAACACCAGCCCGGTGGTCGAGCCGCGCAGCTACACAAGTGCCTAGGCGAGACGACAATGAGAAGACACACAAAAGCTGGTGGATTCTGCCGTGCATTTTCGGTGGGGCAGCCCTCTGGGCGCTGCTGATCTACAGCCTGCTCGGTTGATTGCTAAGGCTGCGGCCACTGATCATCGCATAATCCGCAACAGTTTGTTTCCAAAACAACCGTGTTCAGCGATAGCCGACTTATGTTCGCGTTAAGTTCTCACTGGCATCCTCAGGACGCAACCTTAGAAAGACCCGTCCATGTCAGACCGTTTCCCCCCCCCTCGCCCCGCCTGAACCGCACAGCCCCTTTGCGCTACACCTGGTTCAGGCCCTGCCCCTGAGCGAGTTGGGCATTTTTGCATTGGTCGGGCTTGCCTTGCTGCTGGCCTGATTATCTGGCCAGATCAGCCGCCACAGCTTGGCACAGCCGCAGGCAGTGGCCACAGCGTAAACGCCGCACCATCGGCCGCGCGGCAGGTCAGGATCGGGCGGTTGTAGCCGTTGTTGTGAAACAAACACTCCACCGCCACCCCGGCTTGAGCGCCCGTCATCAGATTGGTGATCTCAAACGCCGGGCCGAAGCCCATGGTCAGCGCAGCACCAGTGCAGCCTGCAATCACCACGTTTTGACCTTCGGGTGCAATCGTCACCCGGTCGTTTTGCAACAGGGCATCGGCCCCGCCCAGCCGACCTATGCGTTCATAACTGCCAGTGAAATAGGCCGGGCCGGGAGTGCCGGGTTTTGCACTGGCCGGACCAGCCACCAAGACGACCGCCATCAGAAAACCCCAGCGGCGACTCATTCTGCCAGCGCCTTATCCAATTCGGGCCGGAAGCGCTGCAGGTAATCATCGCCCACCATCGGCCCGATAAACTTGTAAGCGACCGAGCCATCGCCGCGCAGAATGAACGTCTCGGGCGGCGCAGTGACCCCCCAATCCAACCGAGTTTTGCCCTTGGGGTCAAAGGCAATGGCAGCAAATGGGTTGCCATCATCCGCCAAAAACGCCGCCGCATCCTCCGGGCGGTCCATCATATTGACACCGACCACATGAATACCCTCGGCCGCCAAGGCCTTGAGTGTGCCATTCTCGGCCCGACACGGCGGGCACCAGCTGGCCCAGAAATTCACCACCGTCACCTTGCCCGTGCGCAGGTCTGCATCGGTCAGCGCCGGAAACCCCGGCAGCGGGCCTGCGTTCAAGGACGGTGCCTGCTTGTCGATGAACACCGAAGGCAGGTTCTGCGGATCGCTGCGCTGCATCCCAACATAGAACATCACCGCCAGCCCCAAGAACACAGCGGGCGGCACAAACATCAGCCATTTAGCCATTTTTCTTCTCCTGACGCGCCTCAACCTCGGCCAAAGCCCGCTTCACCCGCACCGATTTCCAGATCGACAACGCCACCAGCGCCACAATCAACGCCACCGAGGCCGCATAAGACCCGATCACCGCCCCCGCATATTTGCCAAGTTCCATCATGCCACCCGCTCCCGCGCCAGCAGCGCAGACAACCGTCGCGCCCGAATTTCGGTGCGGGTGCGCAGCAAAACCAGCGTCACGAACAGCAGAATGAACCCGGCGATACACAGATACAGCGGGTTGGAATAAACATCCGCCACATGCTCTTCACGGTCCAGCGACAGGCTCGCGCCCTGATGCAGCCCTTGATTCCAGAACAGCACCGCATAACGCGACAGAAATGCGAACACCGAGCCCACGATGCAGAGCACGGAGGTCAGATCAGCCGCCGTATCCGGGTCTTCGACCGCCTCCCACAACGCGATATAGCCGAGGTAAAACAGCGCCAAAATCAGGAACGAGGTCAGCCGCGGATCCCAGGCCCACCACGTCCCCCACATCGGCTGACCCCAGATCGCGCCCGTCACCAGCCCAATCAGAGTGAACGTCAACCCAATCGGAGCCGCCGCTTTCGCCGACAAAGCGCTGACATGGTGCCGCCGGATCAACCAGATCAGCGAGGCCACCAGCATCATCATCCAAGCCGAGATCGCCATCATCGCCGCTGGCACATGCAGGTAGATGATTTTCACGGTCGAGCCGAACTTATCCGCATCCGGCGTGAAAAACGCGCCCCAGACCAGCCCGACGACAAGGCACAGCACCGCCGTCCCCGTCACCCATGGCAGCAGCGCCCCCGAAGCCTGCATGAACCGCTTCGGGTTCGCATATTCCCAGATCGACATCGTCATCCTCATCTTCGCAATCCTAGCACGCCCCGGTCAGCGCAGGTTGACGCGGATTGCCGCAGCCGAGGCAAACGGCAGCAATGCCACCGCCCCTGCCGTGATCCCCGCCAGAGCCGCCAAGGGCGTGCCTACCGCCAAACCCGCCGCGCCGCGCTTCACAACTTCGGCACCGAAAATCAGCGTCGGCATGTACAAGGGCAGCACCAGCAGGCTCATCAGCAGCCCGCCCCGCTTCACCCCCACCACCAGCGCCGCGCCAAACGCCCCGATCACCGACAATGCGGGGGTTCCCAGCGCCAAACTCACCACCAGCCAGACATAGCCCGCGCCCGGAAGGTTCAACAACAGCCCCAATACCGGCGCGACCAGCACCAACGGCAGCCCCGTCACCAGCCAATGCGCCAAGCATTTCACCGCCACCACCGCCTCCAACGGCATCGGCGAGACGGCCAGCAGATCCAGCGATCCATCCTCATAATCCAGCGCGAAAATCCGGTCGAGCGACAACAGACAGGCCAGCAGCGCCCCCACCCACAGGATCCCCGGCGCAATCCGTGCCAACACCGCAGGCTCCGGCCCCACGCCCAAAGGCACAATCACCGCCACCAGCAGGAAAAACGCCAGCCCCAAGCCAAAGCCACCGCCTGCCCGCACCGCCAGCCGCAGATCCCGGATCAGCAGCGCGATCATGCAAACGCCTCGTCAAACGCGCCCAGATGCGCGCCAGCCTTTGCCTTGAACGGCGTCAGATCCAGCACCTCCGCCTCCAGCCCCAGATCAATATGGCTGGCGATCAGCGCCGAGCCACCTGTACTCAGATGCTGCGCCACTACACCCGCAAACAACGCGACCGAAGCCGCATCCAGCGACACCGTCGGCTCATCCATCAGCCAGATCGGCCTGCCCGTCACCAGCAACCGCGCCAATCCCAGCCGCCGCTTTTGCCCCGCCGACAGATGCGCCGCCCGCCGGGTCGCCAAAGCCTCAAGGTTCATCGCGGCCATTGCCGCTGGCACCTGATGCGTGCCGTAAGCCGCAGCCCAAAACGCCAAATTCTCCGCCACCGTCAGCACCGCTTTGACGCCATCGGCATGGGCGGCATAGGCCAGAGCCTCGGCTCCAACCGTGACCTTCCCCGCCAAAGCAGGCTGCAATCCGGCCAAGCAGCGCAGCAAGGTGGTCTTGCCAATGCCATTCGGCCCGCGCAACACCAAGGCCCGCCCCGGCACCAGCCGAAACGTCACCCCCTCCAGCACCGCCAAACCCCCACGGGCCACGGCAAGATCGCGCACCTGCATGTCCATGCCTCACCCCTAACCCATCGCCGTCGATGCGAAAAGACCCTGCGACGCCATGGCCTTTCCCGCGCCGCCACCTATATTGCCCGTCAAACAGGAGACACCCATGACCCTATCCACCACCAGCTTTGGCCGCACCGGCAAAACCACCACTCGCATGGGCTTTGGCGCTTGGGCCATCGGCGGCACCTGGGGCGAGGTCAGCCTAGCGGATGCCAAAGCCGCCTTGCACGCCAGCCTAGACGCAGGCGTCAGCTTCATCGACACTGCCGATGTCTACGGCGATGGCCGATCCGAGCGCATCATCCGCGAGGTGCTTGCCGAGCGCCCCGGAGAGCGCCCGTTTGTCGCCACCAAAGCCGGACGCCGCCTGAACCCGCACACCGCCGAGGCCTATACCGGCACCGCGATTGAGGCCTTCATCGACCGTTCATTGCAAAACCTTGGCGTCGATTGCCTTGACCTTGTGCAACTGCATTGCCCGCCCACCCCGGTCTATTCCAACCCGGCGATGTTCGAGGCGCTGGACGCCATCAAGGCCAAAGGTAAAATCGCGGCTTACGGCGTCTCGGTTGAAACCATTGCCGAGGCGATGACGGCGATCCAGAACCCCGGCGTTGTCTCGGTGCAGATCATCTACAACCTGTTCCGCCAGCGCCCAGCCGAGGCTTTCTTCAAAGCCGCAAAAGCCCAGAACGTCGCAGTGATCGTCCGCGTGCCGCTCGCTTCTGGCCTGCTGACCGGAAAAATGAACGCGCAAAGCCAATTCGCCGCCGACGATCACCGCGCCTTCAACCGCAATGGCGAGGCGTTCGATAAGGGTGAGACCTTCTCCGGCGTGCCCTATGACATCGCCCTGCAAGCGGTCGAAGAACTGCGCCCGCTGGTGCCACAGGGTGCCACGATGGCCGAATTCGCGCTGCGCTGGATTTTGATGGAAGACGCCGTGACGGTGGTGATCCCCGGCGCGAAATCGCCCGCGCAGGCGCAGGCCAATGCGAAAGCCGATGCTTTGGCCCCACTGCCGCCCGCCACAATGGAAAAGGCGCGTGAGATTTACACGCGCCTGATTGCCCCGGAAGTCCACCGGTCTTGGTGATCTAAACCACAAACAGGGCCGCTGCGATGCGGCGGCCCTCGCCCAACAACACGTTATAGGTGCGGCAAGCGGCAGGCGTGTTCATCGGCTCCACCCCAATGCCCTGCGCTTCCAAAGCCAGCCGGAACGCTTTGGGGATCACCGAAACCTCCGCCCCCAGCCCCACCAGCAGCACGTCGATCTTGCCCACCAAAGACAACGGCCCGGCCAGATCGTCAAACCCGCCCCAAGCCCCGGCATCCCATGGCGTGATCAGGCTGGCCCCGCGCAAAACATGCGTCCCAACCCGAAAAAATCCCGGCCCATAGCTTTCAATCGCCAAGGCCGAGCCATAGGTGATTTCGGTCAAGCGCATATCAAGCGTCGATATTGGCGAATTCGTGATCAGACGGCTTACCATTCTTCGGCTTTTCGCTGCGGTCCAGACCGATCATCAGCACGATGTTCTTGGCGACATAAACCGAGGAATAGGTGCCGAGCAAAACCCCCATGAAGATCGCGAACGAGAACCCGCGGATCACATCGCCGCCAAACACCATCATCGAGCCCACCGCGATCAAGGTGGTGATCGAGGTCATCAGCGTTCGGCTTAACGTTTCATTCACCGACAGGTTCATCACGTCGCGCAAAGGCATGGTCTTGTATTTGACCAAATTCTCCCGCAATCGGTCGAACACCACCACGGTGTCGTTGATCGAATAGCCCAGAATGGTCAGCAAAGCCGCCACAATGGTCAGATCGAACTTGATCTGGAAAAACGCGAAAATCCCCACCGTGATGAACACATCATGCAGCAAGGCCAACACGCCGCCCAAAGCAAACTGCCATTCAAACCGCATCCAGATATACAGCATGATCCCGATGGAGGTCACAGCCATCGCCAAGATCGAGGTATAGACGAGTTCGCCCGACACTTTCGGCCCAACGGTTTCTTCCGAGACAAATTTGATCGCCGGATCCAGCTTCAACAGCGCGGCCTTCACCGCCGAAAGTTCATTCTCACTCACCGCCTGATCGGCCTCAACCGACGACAGCCGGATCATCGCCACATGCTGATCGGCACGGAACGACGGGTCGAACACCTCGGTGATCACCACATCGCCGACCGGCTGGCCCTCCATCGCCTGCCGATACGCGCCGACATCAATCGGTTGCGTCGAATCGGTGCGCAACGTGGTGCCACCTTTAAAGTCGATGCCGTAGTTCAGCCCCTCGGTGCCCCAAAATAGGAACGCCGCCAGCATCAGCAGCATCGAGCCGCCAAAAGTGATCCATTGGTGGCGGAAAAAGTCGATAGAGGTCTTCTCGGGTGCAAGTCGCAAACGCCAAGCCATAAGTCTCTCCTACACCACGATTTCGGAAGGCTTGCGCCAGTTGAACCAGACCTCAATAATCAACCGCGTCACCAACAACGCCGTGAACACCGAGGTGACAATCCCGATCCCCAAAGCCACCGCAAAGCCGCGCACCGGCCCGGCACCCAGAAAGAACAGCACGGCGGCGGTGATCAGCGTGGTGATGTTGGCATCGATGATCGCCGACATCGCCCGCTCATAACCAATCTCAATCGCCCGCGCCGTGGTTTTGTGGATGCGCAATTCCTCACGGATCCGCTCATAGACCAGCACGTTGGCATCCACCGCCATACCGATGGTCAAAACGATGCCGGCGATCCCCGGCAGCGTCAGCGTGCCGCCAATCGACGACAGCACCGCGAAAATCAGCGCCATGTTGATCACCAAAGCGATATTGGCGAACAGCCCGAACAGCCCGTAAGACGCCAGCATGAACAAAGACACCGCCACCATGCCGATGATCGCGGCGGTCTTACCCGCATCAATGCTGTCCTGCCCCAGCTCCGGGCCAATCGTGCGTTCTTCCAGAAAATTCATCTTCGCAGGCAAAGCCCCTGCCCGCAGCAGCACCGCCAGATTGGTCGATTCTTCGAGCGTAAAGTTACCCGTGATGATCCCCGATCCGCCCTGAATCGCGCTTTGGATCGTTGGCGCCGAGATCACCTTGTCATCCAGCACAATCGCAAACGGCTGGCCGATATTGGCCGAGGTATATTCGCCAAATTTCCGCGCGCCCGAAACGTTGAACTTGAAACTCACCGCAGGGCGCGAGTTTTGGTCAAACGACGGCTGCGCATCGGTCAATTCCTCGCCCGACACCACCGGCTCATCGGCGACGATGTAATAGACATCCTTCTCATCCGACGAGGCCAGCAGCGAATTGCGCGGCCCCGGATCGGCGGCCGGATTTGTCGTCCGCCCGACCACGGTGTTAAAGGTCAGCTTGGCGGTGGTGCCAATGATCGCCTTCAATTCGGCAGCAGACCCCAGCCCCGGCACCTGAATCAAAATCCGGTCGGTGCCCTCGCGCTGAATCGTAGGCTCGCGCGTGCCAACCGCATCCACACGCCTGCGAATAATTTCAAGGCTTTGCTGCATGGTGCGGGTATCCGTCGCCACCCGCTCGGGTTCCGACAGTTGCACCACAATCTCTTGGCCCTCGGTGGTGACTTCCAGATCCTTCTGGCCCACCCCGGTTAGACTGACCACCGGGGTTGCCAAAGCCTGCACCGCTGCCACCGCTGTCGCCATGCCATCCGCGTTGCCAATCGAGACCCGCAACACCCCCGGCACCGACGGCATCCGCCGCACCGCACCGACCTGATCGCGGGCATCCCGCAACGCATCACGCACATCCGGCCACAGGCTGTCGATGCGCTGCGCATAAACGTCCGCCACCTGCACTTCGGCCAACAGATGCGCGCCGCCGCGCAAATCCAAGCCCAGATTGACCAAAGCAGAAGGCATAAACGACGGCCATTTTGCCAGATCCGCCGTCTGTTCGGTCGTGGCCACTCCCGCATTGGCTGCAATCGCGATGGCGGCGTCGTTATGCGCCTCGACTTCGGTGTAAAACAGGTTGGGAAGCGACGCGACAATCCCCCAAGCACACAGCGCAAGGATCAAAAGGCGCTTCCACAGCGGCGAATAGAGCATGATGTTTTGTCTCAGGTTAAGGTCGGGCGCAGCTTAAGTCAGGGATAGGTCTAGGCAGGCAAACCGCCTTACGCCGCTTTCGCAGGCTCGGTCTTATTCATCACTTGTGCGATGGTGTGACGCGGCATTTTCACTTTCACGCCTTCGGCAATTTCCACCTCAAGCACACCATCGTCGCCCACTTTGGTGACTTTACCGATGATGCCGCCTTGGGTCAGCACCTGGTCGCCCCGGCGCAAGCCGTCAACCATTGCCTTCAGATCCTTCATCTTCTTTTGCTGCGGACGGATCAGCAAAAAATACATGATCGCAAAGATCAGAACGAGCGGCAGGAACGAAGCGAAAGCCGAGCCTGCACCAGCAGCACCAGCGGTTTGCGCGAAAGCGGGGGTCACGAACATGGAAGTCCTCTCATATGGGGGCATTCCCCCCTGATTTGTCGGCGGGCACCCTAGCCGCGCTCTGGCGGATAGGCAAGCCAACGCCGATCTAAGCGCTTTGGCGCGGCATACCAGCCCGAAGGGTTATTTTCTGCGCAAATTGTGTTTGATAAGCTTGCAAAGATCACGCCCATCTTGGGCAAAAGGAGGCGATCATGCCCTATGTCAAAGTTGAAATCGCCAAAGGCATCGCCACGGTAGAGCAAAAACGCGCCGTCATCCGGGGGATGACCGATGTGCTGGTCAAAGAATTGGGGCGCAACCCCGAATATATTTTCGTGGTGATCGACGAGATTGACACCGACAACTGGGGTCGCAAGGGCCAGTCTCTCAGCGATCTGTGGCAAGCCGCCAATGCGGATGCGCCTACAAAAACCGATTGACCCACGGCAGCCGCTGCAACGCCGCCGTCAGCACCCAAGCCAGCGCAAAGGCGAACAAAGCAGCAAAACTGCGGTCCACCGTGTCAGAAAATAGCTTGAACGCCACCAGCATCGTCGCGGGGTGCAACAGGTAAATGCCAAAGGCAAATCCGGCGAGCCATGTCGGCCATGTGCCCTTGATGTTCACCCGCCAGATCACCTCAAAGATCACCGCCACCAAGATCATCTGCACCGAGGCAAATTCCGGGCTGCGGTTGTACAACACCGTGCCGATCACTGCAGCCGCCACAATCACCGGCCAAACCAGCCCCATCCGCTTGCCCGCAGCCAACACCGCGCCAAACCAGAACAGCGGCAGCGAGAAGAACCATTGCGGCAAGGGTTGCGGAAAGCCTTCCGGGTTGATGAACCACGCCTGCGGCGCCAGTTTCGCGTGCAGCAGGCCCAAGGGGATCGACACCAGCACCAACAAGAATGCCGCCAGATACATCCGCACGGGGCGATCAATAAAGCGGGATACCCACGGAATTGTGACCAGAAAGATCATCACGAACGGCAAAAACCACAGATGAATCGATGGCCCGATCAGCAATGTCCACGGATCGGACAGCAGCTGAAACGGCTCATCCGAGACCACCTGATAGACCAGCCGGAAGAACACGCACCAGAACAGCCATGGCAAAGCGATCCGCTGCGCCCGCGCCAGCCAGAACCGCTGACCGTCCGAGCGTTCAAACGAGCCCACCGCGAGATAAGAGGTCAACACCAGAAACAAAGCCAGCGCGGTATAGCCGATATCTGCATAGGGCGCGCGGGCGTGATCCCAGACAATGCCAAACGCCGCGACAAATCGCGCCAGGTCCACCGACCGCCTGTAACCCACCTTCACGCCCGCACCTGCCACACCGATCTCCGCTTATGTTCTCCGCTTAGCGTATGCGCAGCCTGCCACCTAGTACAAGTTCGGCAACTCAGCGTTTACAATCCGCGACAAAACAAGCCTTGCTCAAAACGCGGGCAGCGCTGGCCAGCTTGCGCAAATCTTAACAAAAGATGAAGGCCTATGTGATAAGCCCTTGATATTGCATAAACCGCACCGCTGTCCACGCGTGGACAACCCACCCTTCCCCTTAAGCATCAAATCGGGCATAACCTGCCCATCCTGATTTCAAGAGGCCAGCCATGCACGATATCCGCGCCATCCGCGACAACCCCGCCGCTTTTGAAGCCGCATTGGACCGCCGTGGCCTGTCGGGCATCTCAGCGACAATCCTGAAACTCGATGAAGCCCGGCGCGGCAAAATCCTCGCCTCGGAAACCGCGCAAGCCCTGCAAAACGCTGCCTCGAAAGAGGCTGGGGCCGCCAAGGGGCGCGGCGATGAAACCGAATTCAATCGCCTGCGCAGCCTTGTCGCCGAAAAGAAATCCGAACTCGCAGCCCTCAGCGCCGAAGCCGATCAATTCGACCGCGAGTTGCGCGACATCCTGATGTCGATCCCCAACCTCCCCCTCGCCGAAGTCCCCGATGGGGCTGATGAAGACGGCAACGTCGAGATCCGCCGCTGGGGCAGCCCGCGCAATTTTGATTTCACCCCGAAGGAACACTTCGAGATTGCAGGCGTCAAACCCGGCATGGATTTCGAAACCGCCGCCAAACTCTCCGGTGCCCGCTTCGTAGTCCTGAAAGGTGCCGTGATCCGCGTCCATCGGGCCCTGTCGCAGTTCATGCTCGACACCCATATCGAGGAACACGGCCTGCAAGAAACCTGGACCCCGGTGCTGGTCAAAGAAGACGCGATGTATGGCACCAATCAGCTGCCAAAGTTCGCCGAAGACAGCTACCAGACCACCAACGGCTGGTGGCTGATCCCCACATCCGAAGTCACCCTGACCAACACGGTCGCGGGCGAAGTGCTGGAAGAATCCGCCCTGCCGATCCGCATGACCGCGCACACCCAATGCTTCCGCTCGGAGGCTGGGTCTGCGGGTAAAGACACCAGTGGAATGCTGCGCCAGCATCAGTTCGAGAAGGTCGAGATGGTGACAATCTGCACCCCCGACACAGCCTTGGCCGAGCATGAGCGGATGACCAACTGCGCGCAAGCGATCCTTGAGAAACTGGAAATCCCCTACCGGACCATCGTGCTTTGCACCGGCGATATGGGCTTTGGCGCGCAGAAAACCCACGATCTTGAGGCTTGGTTGCCGGGTCAGAACAAATACCGCGAGATCAGTTCGGTCTCCACCTGCGGCCAATTCCAAGCCCGCCGGATGAACGCCCGCTTCAAAGTGCCGGGGGGCAAGCCGGAATTCGTCGCCACTCTGAACGGTTCTGGCCTTGCGGTGGGCCGCTGCCTGATCGCGGTGCTGGAGAATGGCCAGCAGGCCGATGGCTCGGTCGATTTGCCCAAGGCGCTGCATCCATATCTGCTCGGCAAGACCCGGATTTCGGCAGACGGTGTGCTGGTTTAATCGCGAAGCCTCCGGCGGGGGATATTTAGGCCAAGATGAAACCCTTCACTTTGGTCTAAATAATCAAACTCCGCCGCAACCACCAAAGCTAGGCCTATAGAAAAGCCGCCGATCCTGTCACGGGACGGCGGCTTTTTCATGCAAACCCCCAAGCTACTGCCCGGTGTTCTTTTCCTTGTGCTTCCGCAACCGGCTTGGCGTGTGGAACTTCGGATTGCGGAACGGATTTTTATCGGCCTGAGAGCGGAAGGTAATCCGTATCGGCGTCCCCGGCATCGCGAAATGCTCGCGCAGACCGTTCACCAGATAGCGGCGGTAGCTGTCGGCCAGATCATCCGGGTGACTGCACATCACGATGAACCCCGGCGGGCGCTGCTTCACCTGCGTCATATAACGCAGCTTGATGCGGCGACCTTGCGGCGCGGGTGGCGGATGCGATTCGACCATTGCACCCAGCCAAGTGTTCAGGCGGTTGGTAGGAATCCGGCGGTTCCATACAGTGTGGGCGGCGAGAATAGCGTCGTGCAGACGGTCCAGACCGCGCCCGGTCTTGCCGGACACCGTGATCATCGGCGCGCCGCGCAGCTGCGGCAAAAGACGCTCAAACATCTCTTTCAGTTCAGCCAGCTTTTCCTGCTTTTCGTCCTCAAGATCCCATTTGTTGATGGCAATCACCACGGCGCGGCCTTCGGTTTCGGCGAAATCGGCGATGCGCAAGTCTTGCACTTCAAACGGGATTTCCACATCCAGCAGCACCACCACGACTTCGGCGAAGCGCACGGCGCGGATGCCATCGGATACCGACAGCTTTTCCAGTTTTTCGTTGATCCGCGCGCGCTTACGCATCCCCGCCGTGTCAAAAATCTTGATCGGCGTGCCCATCCATTCGGCCTTGACCGAGATCGCGTCGCGGGTGATGCCGGGTTCTGGCCCGGTCAGCAGGCGGTCATAGCCGAGGATTTTGTTGATCAGCGTCGATTTACCGGCATTCGGTCGACCGATCACGGCGATTTGCAGCGGCTTTTTGGCAGTCGGGCGGAAAGCTTCGATATCTTCTTCGAGTTCGGCGTCTTCTTCCGACACATCGACTTCGGTATCCGGCGTATTCTCGGCCTCACGCTCGGCAAACTCGCCCTGCAGTGGCAGCAGCAGGCGGTAAAGATCGTCCATGCCCTCGCCATGTTCGGCAGAAATCCGCAAAGGCTCGCCCAGACCCAAAGACCAGCCCTCAATCGCGCCCGCGTCACCAGCTTTGCCTTCGGCCTTGTTCACCGCCAAAATAACCCGCGCGCCTTTTTTGCGCAGGATATCGGCGAAGGTTTCATCCGAGGGTGTGACGCCAATCCGGCCGTCAATCACAAACAGGCTGACATCGGCCATATCCACCGCGCGTTCGGTTAACCGCCGCATCCGGCCTTGCAAGGAATCATCGGTGATTTCCTCCAAGCCCGCCGTGTCGATCACGGTGAAACGCAGATCGAACAGCTTGGCATCGCCCTCACGCAGATCGCGCGTCACGCCGGGTTGGTCATCGACCAAGGCCAGTTTGCGGCCAACCAAGCGGTTGAATAGGGTCGATTTGCCCACATTGGGGCGGCCAACGATGGCAAGGGTAAAGCTCATTTCAGGCGTCCGGGTATAACTAAGCTGCCCCCATACACGGGGATAGCCCTAACGGAAAGCGTGAAGTTGCCCGTTGCCGCCGACCACGAACAGCAAACCCTGCGCCAGTGCCGGGGCCGAGGCTGCACCGCCGGGGATTTCGACGCTGTAGACGAGGTTGCCATTGGTCGGATCAAAGCCGCGCAGCTGACCGTCGGAGGAAGCCACCACGATCCGCCCGCCCGCCAGAACCGGGCCATAATGCGCATAGATCGCTTGGCGTTTCTTCGGCTTGTCCTTGACGAAATACGGCATCTCGATGGACCAGATCACCTCGCCCGTGGCCGCATCCAGACGCACCAGACGCGCCTCGTCATTGACCACGAACACCGAACCGCCGACCACCAAAGGCGGGTTCAACGCGCCCTCATTGGCGGTCCAAATCCGCCCGCCCGTGGTCATATCAATCGCCACGGTACGCCCGGCTGCGGTGCCGAGGTAAACGGTGTTGCCGACGATCACCGGATCGCCCGTCACGTCGCCCATGCCGCCATAGCTGCGCCCCAGCCGCTGGCCAGAGACGCCCGCGTTCCAGATCGGATCACCCGTGCCCGCCTGTACCGCCGAGATCTGGCCACTGGCAAACGGCAGCACCACTTCATTATCGCCGACGCCAACTGAGGCAGAGCCGATCATGCCGCTGGAATTCGGCGCACCGGGCTGTTGCCAGAGCTGCTTGCCGGTATCAGCGGACACCGCCAGCGCCGAGCCATCCCGGCCCATCGCATAGACCACATTGCCGACAATCGTTGGCGCGCCAGTAATAGGGCTGTCAAAACGCTGCCGCCACGCGATACCACCCGTGCTGGCATCCAAAGCCACCAGCTCGCCATAGCCCGAGGTCGCGTAGACCCGGTTGCCACTGGCGGCCAGACCGCCGCCCGTCACATTGCTGCCTTCTCCAGACTCAGGCGTGATATTCGCTGTCCATAAGGCCGCACCACCCGTTGACACCGCCGTCACCCGCGCTGTGGCGTCCATGGTGAACACCCGCCCGCCAGAAATCACTGGCGAGGCTGCAATCCGCGCGCGTTTGCTGTCGCCCGCACCAATATTGACGCTGAACACCCGCGCAGGATTGGCCGACAAAGCCCCATTGCCCGATGCATGGCGGGCGTTGCCGCCGCGATGGCTCCATTCGGCATTGGCCGAGGCCCCCGGCAAAGCGATTGGCACTGCGGTATTGGCGGGTTGCAGCGCAGGTGCCACGGGTGCAGGCTGCCCCTCAACCGCGACCGAATCCTCTAGCGGCGCGCGCACCGGAAAACGCGTCCCCTCTAGGATCACGTCTTTTTCGCATCCAGCAAGGCCAATGCACAGCATCAGTCCCGCCATCCCGATCTTGCCGCTGGTCATCACGCGAAACACCCCCACATTCATTCCTTGACGCCCCAAAGGCGGTTCAGCCCGCATCTGCCGCTGGTTCAGCCGCAACGCTTGCCTCAGGCGGCGTGCCGCCCAAAGCGGTGATCATCTGGCCCGCCCGCTGGCGCAAACCGCCGGGGGCATCCTGATCCTGCATCAGGGATGCAAGGGCTGCAATCGCCTCGTCTTTCTTGTCCCCTTCGATCAGCAGATAGGCCAGCTGTTCCGCCGCCAAAGTGCGAAACGCCCGCCCCGGCACCGCAATCGCTTCCAAAGCGCTGCGCCGATCCGCAATCGGCTGATCCTTGCCTGCCAGCATCACCCGGCGCAACACCGCCAGATCGCGGTAAACCTGCGGTTGGCTTTGATCGGCCGCCAATTTATCCAGTGCCGCCAAAGCTGCCGCTTTATCGGCACCCGCATCGGTCGCCAGCATCAGATCTTTCAGCGCAATCTGGCCTTCGTCCGCCGGAATAGCCGCCATCGCCTGCGCGCGATCTTCCGGAGCACCCAGATCGACCGCATCCAGCATCGCATCGCCAAAGCTTTGCGCCCGCGCCGCAGTCGTCGCCTTGCTCCATTCGGTGTACGCTGCTCCGCCGACGATGCCGAGCACGATCACCACGCCGATCCAGCCATATTTGCGGAACATCGCATAAAGCCTGTCGCGACGGACCTCCTCGGTGACCTCGCTGATAAAGCTGTCTGGGTTGCTCACGCTGGCCTCTCTTTCGCACCAAAGCCTTGGCCTTGGTTCTTGATCTGCATTCCATGCCTGCGCGCAGGCTGGCTTGGCCCCTGTCTTACAGGCAAAGCCCGCAACTTGCCAAGCCCTGCGACGGTGCATGCCATAGGGCTAAGCGGCACAGCAGCCCGCAACTGATCACAGTTCCGCGCATATCTGACAATCCGCCGCGATTAGGCCGAATTGTTAACATATTTGCATGAAATGTTTCGCTTACCTGTCCCTATTGTCCGAGTTGCCCGATGGAACCTGCCGTCCTTGCCAATATCTTTCTGTTTCTGGGCGCATTGGGCCTGAACATCGGCATCGGTGGGTCTGATGAAAATTCAGATGATAGTGCCAATGATAACCCGCAATACAATCCGCAAAACTACGCCCATGCGCATGACGGCACCGATGGCGATGACACCGTCACCGCGGATGCTGACAATCAGGCTTGGTTTCTGCACGATGGCAATGATGATCTGACCGCATCTTCCGGCAATGATTACGCCAACTTAGGCGATGACGACGATCATGCCGTGATGGGGGCTGGCAATGACATCGGCCTTGGCGGCGCAGGCAATGACAGCCTTGGGGGCGGCGTTGGCGCGGATTCGCTATTTGGCGGCGCGGGCAACGACCATTTGCAGGGCAATCTCGGCGATGATGGTCTGGCGGGCGGCGATGGCAATGACGAGATCTGGGGCGGCTTGGGCAGCGATGTTCTGAACGGTGGCGCGGGCGACGACACGTTGTCGGGCTTTGTCACTGGCGCTGCGGGGGCGGGCGGCATGACCGGGGCTGAGGGCAGCGATCAGCTGCTCGGCGGTGATGGCAATGATCTGCTGGTGCTGGGTCATGGCGATATCGGCCAAGGTGGCGCTGGCAACGACATCTTCAATCTGGATACCCGTTGGGACGATGGCACAGCCATTGCCCATATCACCGATTTCAACGCCGCACAGGACGCGCTGCACATCAGCTATACCCCGCATTATTCCTCTGACAGCTCGGTCGAGGTGCCGCCGGTAATGACGCTGACCCATACCCCCGATGGCAGCACCGAGATCAGGATGGACGGCGCGGTTGTGGCGCAGCTGGATGGCGTCGATGATTTCAGCCTGAACGATATTGTCTTGGTGCCGGATGCCGCCACCGATACGCAATTTGTCTCCGGGCATTACAGCGATGATGTGCAGGGCAGCGATGGCAGCGATACGTTTGCAGGCAGCAGCGATCCGACCGCTTGGCATCTGGCGGGCGGCGCCGATCATCTGACAGGTTCGTCCGGCGCAGATTACGCCGATCTTGGCGCGGGCAACGACCATGCCGCACTGGGCGACGGCAATGATTCGGTGCTCGGCCATGCAGGAGATGACAGCATCGACGGCGGCGCGGGCGCGGACACCCTGCGCGGCGGTGACGGCATGGATACGCTGCATGGTGGCGACGGTGCTGATCGGATGGCAGGCGATTCCGGTAACGATCTGATGGCGGGCGGCGCGGGGGCGGATAGCCTGCTCGGCGGCGGCGGCGATGATACATTGTCGGGCTATTCCGACACCCATTCCGCCGAAGCCAGCCTGACCGCCATTGACGGCACAGACACGCTTTCGGGCGGCGATGGCAATGACACGCTGATCATCGGCCATGGCGATACCGCCACAGGTGGCACGGGTGCTGATCGCTTTGAGATCGAGCATCAATGGGCCGATGGTGCCGCCGCCGCCACGATCACCGATTACGTCTTCCAGACCGACCAGCTGGAACTGCACTACACGCCGCATTTCGACGCCGATCATGTTGAAATCCCCCCGGTCGTCAGCATCGCGCAATCGGCGGGCTTCTCGGTGATCAGCGTCGATGGCGTGGCGGTGGCCAATGTGATGGGCGCGCGGGCTGTGGGTTTGGGTGAGGTCGTGCTGGTGCGCGAGGGCTAACTTACAGCCCGCTAAATGAAGGCCCCTAAATTAAGGTGTGGCCAGCTGCGCCTCGATCAGCCCGATCCAATGCGCCCGCCCCGGATCAAGCCGCCCTTGTCCTTGCAAGGTTTTCAAGATCGCCAACGCCTCTCGCTGGCGCGGCGTAGGGTCGGGTTCATAGACCGCCATCCGCACTAGGCTCGCGACAAGGCTCATCTGATTTTCGACATTGCCCGGATCGCGCGCCGCCATTTCCGCCGTGATCGCATAGCTTTGCCGCACCAAATCCTGTGCGCGCACCGGATCGCCCCGCATCAAGGCGACATCCCCCAACCGATCCAGATCGCTCGCCAGATCCTGCTGGCGATTGACGTTGCCCGGATCAGCTTTGGTCAACACCTGCGAGATATTCAAAGCCGCCGTAAACCGCCGCTCTGCCTCGGCAAAGTCCGCCGACTTGAACGCCAGATCGCCCAAGCGCGACTGCGCCAGCGCCACGCTGCGCTGCCAATCGGCATTTTCAGGGTCGAGCACTGCTAGTTTCTGCCTCAAATCCAGCGCCTTGGCATATAGTTCCGCCGCCTCGGAAGGTGCGCCCAAAGCCGCTCGCGCATCGCCCAACTTGACATAGCCCATCGCCAGATCATTCTGCCATCTGGTCTGCCCCGCATCCTTCGCCACCAGCTTTTCCAGCAAACTGATCTCCGCCTTGAAGCGCAGTTGCGCGGCCTTTGGGTCCGCCAGCGTTAGAAACACATCGCCGATTTTATCAAAACTGATCGCCAGATCGCCGCGCAGATCATCGCGCGCAGGCGATTTTGCCAGCAAAGCCTGCCGCAGCGCCAATGCCTCATTAAACATCACCAGCGCGCCGCGCGGATCGCCCGCCAGCTTGCGCAGATCGCCGATCCGGTCCAGCGACAGCCCCAGATCGCCGCGCACATCGTCGCGGGCAGGATATTCGATCACCAACTGCCGCAGCACCGCAAGCCCCGCCTGTTGCCGCACCAAAGCCTGCGCCAGATCGCCGCGCAACTGCGCCACATCGCCGAGTTTCGATTGTGAGACCACCACATCATGCCGCCATTTCAACGGGGCATCGGCGCGCGCAGCCAGAACCTCATCCACCTCCAACGCCGCCTGAAACTCGGCCTCGGCCCCGTCCAGATTGCCTTGCAGCAGCAGCATGTCGCCAATATTCACCCGCGCCACCGACCAGTTGCGCAGAAAATCCGGGTCATTGGGGGCCTCGGCCACCCGTGCCGCCGCTACCGCCTCCCACGCCCGATAAGAGCGCAAAGCCAAGCTGGTGTTGCCGGTGCTGCGCAACAAATCGCCCTGATCCCACATAAGATCGGTGTAAGCCTCACGGTCCGCGTGGGCCAATTCAGGCCCCTCAAGTTCCGCATAAAGCGCCAAAGCGCGGGTCAAATCCGCCGCTGCCAGATCATAGCGCAGATCAGCTTTCGCGGCAGAGGCCGCCAAAGCATGGGTTTGCGCCTCGGATAAAGTGCGGGCGCGGTAATTGTCGCGCAAGGCAGCGCGCGCCTCGGCATCCAGCTTGGCGGCCTTGTCCAAAGCCGCCCGCGCGAGGTCAAACGCGCCCAAATCCAGCGCCTGCTCGGCCTCGGCCCTAAACTCCGCCACCTTTGGGTCATCCGCCGACAACAGCTGCACTTGGGCGCGAAACCGTAGGAACGACTCTGCCGATTGCACCAAAGCCTGCGCCCGCGCAGCCCCACCCTTGCTGCCCAAATCCGCCGACATCAGCGCGCCATACAAGGGCGCCAGTGGCATATCCTTGTCCCGCGCCAAAGCCTCAACTTCCGCGCGCAACTCCGTAGGCAGGCCGGCCATCGCCACGAGCAAGCGATCCCGCTCGCCCAACGCGCCGACCTCTGCCGCGAAGAACAGCCGCGGCAGACCGCTTTCGATATAGGGCAACTGCTTGCCCCGGCTGCGGTCATAGACATCCTGCTGCACCAAAGTCAGCGCCGTGCGCACCTCAACCCCCGGCGTTGCGAAATGCCGCAGCAACGCCTCGGTGAACGGAGAATCCGCGCCCGTGCCATCTGCCGCGACCTCTCCCGGTGCTGCCGAGAACGCGAACAGCACGCCATCCGCGCGGCCCACCCGGCCCAGTCCGGGCTTCGGTGCATCCACCGCATCATCCAACGCCACCGCAGAACGCCCCTGCCCTGAGGCCCCACCGCCCCAAGGATCTTCCCGGCAGGCGTCCAGCAACACGATGCCAATCGGCGCGACCGAGGCCAAAGCGGCCTGCACTTCCGACAGCGGCAAGGCGCTATCTGCCACCGCGTCAGCCGTCCCCGCCTGCGCATCGACGGGCAAAAGGTAATTCACCCCTGCAATCTCTACCCCGTGGCCCGCGTAAAACAGCAAAGCCACATCCGCCCCCGCGCCATCCTCGCGAAAATCATCCAGCGCGCGGCGCATCCGCTTCAAGTCGCGGTTGGTTTCCACCGTGACCTCAAAGCCCAAACTGGACAGCAATCCTTCCACCGCCACAGCATCGTTCACCGGATTGTCCAGCTTGCGCAGATGCTTGTAGTCCTGTGACGCCAGCACAAGCGCCACACGCCGTTCGGCCATCGCCTGCACGGGCAGCAAAATGCAAAGGCAAAGGATTAAAAGCAATCGGGGCAGCATGAAATCACCTTAAGGTAAGCCCATCCTGCCCCGAAAACCCTGTTCGGTAAAGCTTGGCGGTAAAGGCTTAGGCCGCCTCTGCCGCTTCCTCATCCGCCGATTGCCGCGCCCACATCGCCGCGTATTTGCCATCGCGGGCCAACAATTCATCATGCGTGCCGCGTTCGGTCACCACGCCGTCTTCAAGCACCAGAATACAATCGGCATCGGCAATCGTCGACAAGCGGTGGGCAATGGTGATCACCGAGCGGCCCTGCCCCATCTCGCGCAGAGATTCCTGAATGCTCTGCTCGGTCTGAGTGTCCAAGGCCGAAGTCGCCTCATCCAGCACCAGTATCGGCGGGTTTTTCAGCAAAGTGCGCGCAATGCCAACGCGTTGCTTTTCTCCGCCCGACAGTTTCAGCCCCCGCTCACCCACGGTTGTCTGATAGCCATCCGGCAGCGACATGATGAAATCATGGATCTTCGCCGCCTTCGCCGCCGCGACAATCTCGGCCTCTGTCGCCCCTGCGCGCCCGTAAGCGATGTTGTAATGCACGGTATCGTTGAACAACACCGTGTCCTGCGGCACCACGCCAATCAGCCCGTGCAAGCTTGTCTGCGTCACATCGCGCAAATCCTGCCCGTCAATGCGGATACTGCCCCCGGTCACATCATAGAACCGGAACAACAGCCGCCCGATGGTGGATTTGCCCGACCCCGAAGGCCCGACCAACGCATAACGCTGCCCCGGTTTGAGCGTGAAGCTGATGCCTTTAAGAATGGGCCGCGATGGATCATAGGCAAAGCGCACATCGTCAAACGTGACCTCGCCGCCCGACACCCGCAACGCGCCAGCATCCCGCTTGTCGGTGACCTCCTCGGGTTGCTCCAACAGATGAAACATCGCCGCCATATCGACCAAAGCCTGCCGGATTTCGCGATACACCGTGCCGAGAAAGCCCAAAGGCATGGTGATCTGCACCATATAGGCGTTCACCATCACGAAATCGCCAACGGTAAACTGGCCAGCCTCGACGCCGTATGCGCTCATCACCATCACCAGAATAAGCCCGGTGGTGATGATAAAACTCTGCCCCATGTTCAGCACCGACAAAGATTGCCCGGTGCGCACCGCAAAACCCTCATAGGCCGCCATCGCGCCATCGTAGCGGGCAGCTTCCCGCGCCTCGGCGTTGAAGTATTTCACGGTTTCAAAGTTCAAAAGCGAGTCAATCGCCTTCTGATTGGCATCGGTGTCCTGATCATTCATCTGCCGCCGGATTTGCACCCGCCATTCGGTGACTTTGAAGGTGTAGACCACATAAATCGTGATCGTCACCACCACGACCACGGCATAGGTCCAGCCGAAATAGACCGCGAAGATGATGGATACCAGCGACAGCTCAAGGATCAGTGGGCCAATCGAGAGCAGCATGAAGCGCAACAGGAAATCGACGCCTTTCACCCCGCGCTCGATCACACGGGACAAACCGCCGGTCTTGCGGGTGATGTGATAGCGCATCGACAGACGATGAATATGGGTGAACGTCTCAAGCGCCAGCTTGCGCAAGGCGCGCTGCCCCACCCGCACGAACACCCAATCGCGCACCTCGCCAAAAGCGACCGAGCCGAAGCGGGCCAGACCATAAGCCACGGTCAAGCCGACAGCCCCCAAGCCCAGCATCGTCGCGGCGTCCGGGGTGCGGCCCACCAAAGCATCTACCGCCTGTTTATACATGAACGGCATGGTGATCGACACCAGCTTGGCCAGCAGCAAGAATGACAAAGCCGCGACCACCCGCCGCTTTACCCAAGCCTCGCCCGCAGGCCACAGATAGGGGGCCACCCGTTTCATCGTCGCCCAACCGCCGGCATGGCCGTCTGTGTCATCCGCCATAGAGTTGGGCGTCGTCGGGGTGGCTGCCGCAGCGGTCGCTACCTTGGTCGTTTTCCGCATCACTTGATCCTTCATCGCAGGGGCCCAAAGGCCGCACCCGCTTTACCGCACCCCACATATCCACTACACAAAGATAGTTCAATGATTCATGAGCAGTTGAAACGTGGAGAAATCCCAAGCCCTCGCCGCTTTGTCCGCGCTTGCCAATGATGCAAGGCTGGATCTGATGCGCCTACTGATGCCCTTGGGCGATCAGGGACTGGCAGCGGGTGAAATCAGCCGCGCCTTGGGCCTGTCATCGTCGCGGCTGTCGTTCCATCTGGCGGCTTTGGAACAGGCGGGCCTGATCCGCTCGCGCAAACTGGCGCGCAATGTGTTCTATTCCGTCGATGCCGCAGGCATGGGGGCGACGATCAGCTTTCTTCTGAACGATTGCTGCATGGAACACCCCGAGGTGATGGCCTGCTGCCGCCACGGCCATTCCGTGACAGCGCCGATAATATCGCCCGCTAAGGTGCCGCAGGAATCGTAAACACCTGCCCCGGATAGATCAGATCGGGGTCTTTGATCTTATCCTTGTTAGCCTCAAACACCTGCACATAGAGCACACCATCGCCGAAATTCTGCTGTGCGATGCCCCAAAGCGTATAGCCCGGCTGCACCGTGACCGACACAGGGGCGGGTTTGACGGCAGCCACAGCCGCAGGTTCCGCTGTAACGGATGCTGAGTCGGTAACAGGTTCCGCGTCTGCACCCGCTGTCGTCGCGACAGCAGGTGCAGGTTCCGCGACGGGTGCGGCCTCGGCAGGCGCTGCCGCATCATTCACCGCAACCTCCGTTCCGGCAGCAGGTGACGCAGGCGCAGGCTCGGCAACAGCGGTATCCGCCGCAGGCGCTGGCTCTGCAACAGGGTCTACCACAGCGCTCGCCTCCGCAACAACCGGGGCCGCCTCGGCGCTCACCGCAGGGGCCGAAGCCGCCGCCAAAGCCTGCAAAGTCTCACGTTTGAACGGCGTTTCAAACCGCGACGACACCGTGCCATCCGGCGCCAGCTGATCCACCCGCAAAGTGTAGATCCCCGCCGCCACGTCCTTCAATGTCGCAGCCCAAGCTCCATCCGGCCCCGCCGCCACATCAGCAATCGCCAGACCATCCAAATACACCCGCAAGCCCGCCCCGGCAGCCGCCCGCCCGCCCAGCATCACCGCGCCATCCGGTGCATAGCTGATCGTGTCCAGCGTGACCGCCCCCGCCAGTTCGGCAGGCATCTCGGCAGGTTCGGCCCCAGATTGCAACACTTTCACGCCCTCAGGCGCGATCAACACCGCCGCCGGAGCCTGCAACGCAGTCGCCGCCGCCGTTTCTGAGGTCGCAGTTTCCGTAGTCGTCGCTTCCGAAGCCGCAACCACCGGGGCCACGGCCACCGTCTCGGCCCCCGTCACCGCCACGCCGTCCGCGCCCATCGCCTGCAAAGACAACAACCGCGCCACCGGACTGGGGGGCACATCAAACAACGCGGCAAACTTGCCTTGCCCATCGGCCACAGCCTTTGCGACCTCGACGCCATCGACCAGCATCGCCACCGCAGCCCCCGGCGCAGCCTGTCCCGCCACAGTTGCAGCCCCATCGGGTGCGATCCGCGCCACGTCAAAGCTGGGCAGGATCGCAGGAACCGGGTCAGCCGGAACCGGCGCTTCCACAGCCGTATCAGTCGCAGGTTCAGCCTCGACCGCCGCAGGCGCGTCGGCAACTGGGGCCGCATCCGCCACAGCCGCTGGCTCCACGGCCTCTGTCTGTGCCGCAGAACCCTCTGCCGACGGCGCAGCCGCCGTCACCGCCGCTTGATCCGCCGCAGGCACCACCGCCACAGGCGCGCGCGCAAAGCCGAAATATCCCGCCACCGCCACAACCGCAGCACCGCCCAGCAGCACAGCCCCCCGCGTCGCCGCACTTAATCCAGTCCAACCAGCCATCGCTTCCCCCCGATCAAGGCCTGTTCCCGGCCCTTCTTTCTTTCGTCATGGAACCGCTATATCAGGCGTTAAAGCAACAATTTTCGGATAGATATGCCCATGGCCCGTGCTCTGTCGTCAATCTGTGTCTTCTGTGGCGCGCGCGCAGGCACCAACCCCGCCCATACCGCCGCCGCCCGCGCCATGGGCGAGGCCATCGCGGCCCAAGGTTGGCGTTTGGTTTACGGTGCAGGCGATGTCGGTCTGATGGGCGAGGTCGCGCGTTCGGCCCAAGCGGCAGGGGCCCCCACCTTCGGCGTCATTCCGACGCATCTGATGTCCGCCGAGCGCGGCAAGCAAGATCTCAGCCAGTTGGTGATCACCGAAGACATGCACGAGCGCAAAAAGGTGATGTTTATGAACTCGGATGCCGTCGTGGTGCTACCGGGCGGTGCCGGGTCACTTGATGAGTTCTTCGAGGTGCTGACCTGGGCGCAAATCGGCCTACACCGGAAACCGATCTTCCTTTTGAATTCCGACGGCTACTGGAACCCGCTGATCGCTTTGCTTGATCACATCATCGCCGAAGGCTTCGCTGATGCTTCGGTCAAAACCTATTTCACCGCAATCCCCGACGTGCCCGCGCTGACCGCCGCCTTGCGCGCGGCCCTGTCCTGACGCCACGCCGCTGCCGAATAAAGCGCCAAGGCCAACCAGATCAGACCAAACGCCACGGCGTGCCAGTATGAGAACGGCTCGGCGAAGATCAGCACCGCCGTCAGAAATTGCAGCGTTGGGTTCAGAAACTGCACCAGCCCCAGCGTCGCCATCGACACCCGCCGCGCCGCATAAGAAAACAGCATCAGCGGCACGCCGGTGATCAGCCCGGTCAGTGGCAACCACAGGCTAAGCCCCAGATCACGCCCAAACCAGCCCGCCCCCGGCCCGGCAAAGCCCAAATGCGCATAGACCAGATAGCCAATCGCAAGCGGAGCCATCAGCACCACCTCTGCCGTCACCGACACAATCGCTGACGCGGAAACCCCGCGTTTCAACGCCGAATAGCTGGCAAATGTCCCCGCCAGCGACAAAGCAATCAGTGGAGCCACCCCCAAGCCATAGGTCAAAAGACAAACCGCCAAGGTGGCAAGCCCAACCGCCAAGACCTGCGGCACGGCCAACCGCTCGCCAAAGGCCACAAAGCCAATCAGCACCGCGACCAATGGGAAGATATAATAGCCAAGACTGGCCTCGATCGCATGGGCGCTTTGCACCGCCCAGATAAAGATGAACCAATTCGCCGAAATCAGCAGCGTGGCCGCCCACACCCTGCCCCGCTGTGGCCCCAAAAGCAGCCCGCGCAATTCAGCCAAACGCCCCTGCACCGCCAGCAACCCGCCGAACATCAGCAGCGTCCACAGGGTGCGATGCGCCAACATCTCAGGCGCGGCCACCTGCGACAAATGCTTGTAATAGGCCGGACCGAAGCCCCAGATCAGGCAAGCCAGCACCACCGCGAGCACGCCTTTGCGCGCCTCTCTCATGACAAATCCACCACGGTAATCTCCGGCGGCACGCCAAACCGGATCGGCAGGCCCGAACAACCAAGCCCGCCCGACACCACCAGATCGCGCACCCCTTCGCGGAAATACCCATAGTCAAAGCGCTGACCAAACCGCGACGGCACCACCGGAGCCCAAGGCCCAAAGCGCACCTGCCCGCCATGGGTATGGCCCGACAGCGTCAAAGCCACCCGATCCGGCACGGTGACGAACTGATCCGGCTCATGCGCCAGCAGTATCGCCGGATCATCCCCAGTCAACTGCGCCACCACCGCCGGCACGTCTGACATGCCAATGATGTCGCGGCGGTTTTCGCGCTGAAAACACGATTGGCTTTCGGTGCCGCCCAGCCAGAACGCCCCCGCCGGCATCACCAATTTCACCGCCCTATTCGCCAAAACCGGGATCCCCGCCCCCTCAAGCGCGATCTGCGTATGGCAAGGCCCGGCCTTGCGCGCCATTGCTTTGCGGTCATCCCACCAATCATGATTGCCCGTCACCGCATACACCCCCAGCGGCGCGCGCAGCCCCGCCAGAATCGGTGCCACCACGTCAATCGACACCTTTCGGGTCTGAAAATGATGCGTGGCGCGGTAATCGCCCATCAAGGCAATCAGATCAGCGCCCTGCGCGTTGGCAGTCTCCACCACCCGCGCCACCCGCCGCTCATCCATGCCAAAGCTCGCGGCGTGCAAATCCGCCACCATCGCAATCCGCAAGCGCTGGCCGCGCCGCCACCCCGCAGGTTGCAGCGCCCAGTTTTGCACCCGCAACTGCCAAGCCGCCTCTGACACCGCATAGCCGCCCATGAAAAAGCCTGCCAAGGTTCCCCCCAGCAGGCCTTTCAAAAATCCCCGACGACTTAGCATGGTCGGGAAATTACTTACAGCTTCGCCGCAACCGCTTCCCAGTTCACCAGCTTCTCAAGGAAGTTGGTCAGATAAGCCGGACGCTTGTTGCGGAAGTCGATGTAGTAGGAATGCTCCCACACGTCACAGCCGAGCAGCGCAGTTTGGCCAAAGCACAACGGATTGACGCCGTTTTCGGTCTTGGTGACCTTCAAAGCGCCGTCCTTGTCCTTCACCAGCCAAGCCCAACCCGCGCCGAACTGACCAGCGCCAGCCGCGGCGAAATCTTCCTTGAACTTGGCGACCGAGCCAAACGCCTCAACCAAAGCCTTTTCCAAAACACCCGGAATCGCATTGCCCGCAGGCCCCATCACTTCCCAGAACAGGTTGTGATTCCAATGCTGGCTCGCGTTGTTAAAGATGCCATTCTGCGCCACGGACCCCGCCACATAGGTGCCTTTGACGATGTCTTCCAGCGATTTGGACTCCCATTCGGTGCCCGCAATCAGCTTGTTGCCATTGTCGACATAGGCTTTGTGGTGCAGATCGTGGTGAAATTCCAACGTCTCTTTCGACATGCCAAGGCCTGCCAAAGCGTCATGCGCATAGGGAAGATCGGGAAGGGTAAATGCCATCGGACTGACTCCTGTTCAGATAAGCGTTGCCCTCTATAAGTGACTTTGACGCGGCAAGGTCAAGAGCAAGCGGGCCATTTCGTCACTTCTTCGCCGCCTTCTTGCCGAGCTTTGCCGCCTTCACCGTGCAACGCCCGATATCGTCGATCTGATTGCTGAAACTGGGCGCAGCCACGGTCAATGCCAGCCTGCCGTCCGGTTTATGCACCTTGACGCGATAGTCCAAATTAGAGGTGGTCGAGCCCAGTTGAATCCGCTCGATATGCCATTTGAACGTCACCCAATCCGCCGATTCAGCAGCCACTATGGCTTTGACCGGCCCTTCATAGACATGCATGACGACACCATCATTCACCATAGCCTCGCCCGTTTCGGGATCATGCACGATCAAAATATGCGCCTGAATGATCGAATCGTCGGCACCGGAGCTCGGGGCACAATCGTAAATCACTGGCTTTGCGGCTGCAGCACCCGCGCCCAACACCACAGCCATCGCAAGAGCCAAGCCTTTAGAATACATCACCATAACATCCATTTTCTGTTCAAGTTCGACGGCTCGGAAGCCCCCGCGCCGCCCGGTCACTTCTGAATGGTGCAGCGCCCCTCAGACGAAAACTGATTGTCATAGCCCACAGGCGTCACCGTCAGCGACAGCCGCCCATCCTTGAACACCCGCGCGCGATATTCCCATGAAGCACTTTCACTGATGCCCTTCACGGTTTTCAACTTCCAGTCGAAAATCCTGCGCATATCGCTTTCCGATTGCAACTTACCCTGAATCGGCTTGCCAATCGTGGCCATGATGATCGGATCATTGACCAACACCTCACCGGTGGCCTTGTCATAAGAGATCACATATTCCGGCTGCATCACCGAATCCTGGCGGCCTTTGACTGGCTTACAATCATAAACCACCGGCTTGGCGCTCACAGCCCCTGCTACGCATATCAGCGCCGCAACCAGCGACAGCCGCTTTACACAATTCCGCATATGCACCCTTCCCAAAACAAAACCGCTGGCGTCATTTCAGATGCCAACGGTCCCGCCGTCAATCCCCCAAACGCTTGACGCGCCTTAAGAAATCTCACTGCCCTTGGTCGCCGAATGGCTCAGCAGGCCCATCACATAACCCGCCACCGAGCGGAAACACACCAAAGTATAGCCGTCGCCATCTTTCCAAAACGCCGCCGCCACCTGTGCCGCACGGGTCCGGCGCAATTCCTTCGGCCCCAAAGTCGCGAAATCCACTGGGGAAAGCTTCGCCAAAGCCTGATCCGCCTTCGGGCCCTGCACCCGGAACACCGCGCGGGCATCCGACAAAGCCACCGCAAGATGATGCTGGCCGCGCAAAGCCTCGGCAATCGCCGCCAGCGCCGCATCGGTTTCGCCGTAAGGCAGGATCAGCAGATATTCGTCCGGGCTCATCCAGCCCGCAGCCTTGTCGCCCGCAATCTCAATCTGGCGCTGCGCAGGCACAGCCGTCCCCACCGCCGACATGATCGCAGCCGCCAGCCCCGGCAGATCGGCCTTGGCGCGCAGCGAGATCATCCCCACCGGGCCAATCTCACACACCTTGGCAAATCCGTCAAACGAGGCATGTCCTAACGCACTGACCACATTAGACATTATTCTTCTCCCCGTCTTTGTCATAGAACACCGGATCAACCACTTTGGCCTTCACCACACCGCCGGTGATCGTGGTAAACTCGATCACATCACTGATCCGATCCAGTCCGCCCTTGATCAACCCCATCGCGATGCCCTTTTTCAGGGTCGGCGAGTAATAGGTCGAAGTCACCCGGCCTTGGGTATTGCCCTGCCCGTTAGCGTTCTTGCCCGCCGACGGAATATAAGAGCCGTCCTGAATGACCGAGCCATCCAGAGTCTCAAACCCCGCCAACTTCCAACGGTCCGGCGAGGCCAAGAAATTCCGCTCCTGCCCGCGCTTGCCGAGGAAATCGGGTTTCTTCTTCGAGATCGCCCAGCCGAGGTTCAAATCCTGCGGAATGATCGTACCATCCGTCTCGTCGCCGATCATGATAAAGCCCTTCTCGGCCCGCATGATGTGCAACGCTTCGGTGCCGTAGACCATCGCGCCAAACTCAGCGCCCGCCGCGTGCAACGCCTCCCAGAATGCGAGGCCCATGCTGGCCGGAACCGCGACTTCGTAGGACAATTCGCCTGAGAAACTGATCCTGTACACCCGTGCAGGAAAGCCGCCCAAGGTGCCATCGGCCCATTGCATGAACGGCAGCGTTTCTTTCGAAACGTCCATCCCGCCCAATTTCTCCAGCACTTTGCGCGCGTTAGGCCCGACAACTGCCACCTGCGCCAGTTGCTCGGTCACATTGGCGGTGTAAACCTGCCAATCCCACCACTCGCATTGCAGCCAATCTTCCATCCAAGCATGGATGCGATCCGCGCCGCCCGAAGTGGTGTGGCACAACCAAGTATCCTCATCAATCCGCGCCACAACACCGTCATCCGACAAAAAGCCCTGCTCGGAACACATCAACCCGTAGCGGCATTTGCCCACCGGCAGCGTCGACATCACGCCAGTGTAAAGCATGTCCAGAAACTTGCCCGCATCAGGCCCCTTGACGACGATCTTGCCAAGGGTCGAGGCATCCAGCAGCCCCAGATTGGTCCGGGTGTTGATCACCTCACGATGCACCGCCTGCTCATGGTTTTCGCCTGCACGCGGGAAAGTGTAGGGCCTGCGCCACAGACCAACAGGTTCGAAATAGGCGTGGTTCTTCTCATGCCACGCGTGCATCGGCGTCTTGCGCAAAGGTTGGAAGATATCGCCGCGCGACTCGCCAGCCAAAGCGCCCAAAGTCACAGGTGCATAAGGCGGGCGGAATGTGGTGGTGCCAACCTGCGGAATTTCTTCATGCAAAGCATCAGCAAGCACGGCCAGACCGTTGATATTGCTTAGCTTACCTTGATCCGTCGCCATACCCAAAGTGGTGTAACGCTTGGTATGTTCAACCGAAGTATAACCCTCACGCGCAGCCAGTTGCACGTCCGAGACTTTCACATCGTTCTGATAATCCAGCCACATCTTGGCCTTCAGCGCCGGACCCGCGCCCTGCGGCATGATCCAGACCGCTTCCATCGCAGCCTCTGGTGCCGCATCGGCCACAGCAGCCTTTGCCTCGGCCTTGAAGCCCGCAGCCTCTGCCGCCGCAGCCCCACCCTTAGCGCCGCAAACCAAGGCCTCTGCCGCTGTCATCTTGCCGTTAGCATTGCCGACAGGGACCACCATACGCAAACCATCCGCGCCAGTCGGCGGACGGTCCGCATCGGGGCGGAAATGCGCATGCGTGGTATCCCAGATCAGCTTGCCGCCACAATGGCTCCACAGATGAACCACCGGCGACCAGCCGCCCGACATCGCCACCGCATCACAGGAAATCTCTTCCAGAACAGCGCCTTGGCCCGCCTGCGCACACAGCGAAACCCCGGTGACTCGCTTGCCGCCTTTGACCTTGGCAATCGCCTTGCCAGCCTCGACCCGAATACCCATCGCCCGCGCTTTTGCAGGCAGATCGCCCGTAACGCTCGCCCGCGCATCGACAATACAAGGCACCGACAGCCCCGCGTGCACCAGCGCAATCGCGGTGCGGTAGGCGTCGTCATTATTGGTGACAACCACGGTGCGATCACCCGGAGATACCGCGTAATTCACCACATAATCGCGCACCGATCCCGCCAGCATCACGCCCGGGATATCATTGCCCGCAAACGACAAAGGCCGCTCGATCGCCCCCGTAGCGGTGACAATCTGGCTAGCGCGAATCCGCCACAGCCGCTTTTTCGGCCGCCCATCGCCCGGCGTCGTGTCAGCGACCTTTTCTTCCGCCAGCACATAGCCATGATCATAGACGCCCGCGCCCATCGTGCGCAGCCGCATCGTCACATTCTCAAGTGTTGCAAGGGCTTGCACGGCGGAGTTAATCCAAACATCCGCAGGCTGACCCTCAATCACATCGCCATCAACAGGCGCACGCCCGCCCCAATGCGCCGATTGCTCCAGCAACATCACCCGCGCACCCGAAGCGCCCGCGACCAAAGCCGCCTGCAAGCCCGCAATGCCGCCGCCCAAAATCAGCACATCGCAGAAGCTGTAGGTGTATTCGTAACGGTCCGCATCCCGCGCGGTCGGCGCTTTGCCCAAACCAGCCGAGCGGCGAATGATCGGCTCGAACAGGTGTTTCCACGCAGCACGCGGCCACATGAAGGTTTTGTAGTAAAACCCCCCCGGCAGGAACCGCGCGAGGGTGTTATTGATCACGCCTACATCAAATTCCAGCGTCGGCCAGTGGTTCTGGCTGGCCGCTTCCAGCCCGTCAAACAATTCCGTCGTCGTCACGCGCTGGTTCGGTTCGAACCGCCCATCACGGCCAAGGCCCACAATCGCATTCGGCTCCTCTGGCCCCGCCGCCACCAACCCACGCGGGCGGTGATATTTGAAGCTGCGGCCCAGAAGCATCTGGTCATTCGCCAGCAGCGCCGAAGCCAAGCTGTCGCCCTTCAACCCGCGCAACTTCTTGCCGTTGAACGAAAATTCCTGTGCAGCGCTACGGTCGATCAACCGACCACCTTTTGAGAGACGGGTGCTCATTTGTAACCCTTCCAGTCCGGCCGTTTGGCCTTGATCTTGTCTTGCAGATCGGCAGGCGGTGCCGAGGATTGCGCGGGATACGTCCCGAACACTTCCAAAGTATTGGTATCCCGCGCCGCCAAAAACCACTTGCCGCAGCCATAGGCATGCCGCCAGCGTTCAAAATGCACGCCCTTAGGGTTCTTGCGCGCGAACATGTAATCTTCAAACTCGGTGTCCGAAGACCCCGGCCCAAAGCGCTTCAAATGCGCCTCATAGCCCGGCGTCAGTTCGGTTTCTTCGGCTTTGACGCCGCAATACGGACATTCCAGAATCAGCATAGCGTCATCCCTGTTGGCAATTTCGGCGCAGTGATCTGCGCAAACGAGAAAAGGGCGGACACCGCACGGTGTCCGCCCAAATTTGTCAGATTATAGCCAGCCCGCAGGCCCGCAATGTTACGGGTTGGCAGGTGCTGCCGGAGGCGTGGCAGGGGCCGGGTCAGCGGGCGCAGGCGTGACAGGGTCAGCAGGCGCGGGAGTGACCGGATCGGCAGGAGCCGGGGCGACAGGGTCAGCCGGGGCTGGTGCCACTGGGTCAGCGGGTGCAGGCGCAGGCGTGACAGGCGTTTCAACGGTGACATTGTTGGTGTCGCCGGTGTTTTTCGCGCCCATGTTGCTGTCGCCAAAAACGAACCACAACAGCAAAGCCACTGCGACAACCAGACCGCCGACGATGAAGCCAAGGTTGCTGGCCGGTTTAGGCTCGGTGATGCGGATGTCCCGCTCGGATGGTGTGCGATATTCTTCAGCCATGATGAAGTCTCCTTGCAGAATGTATCTGGCAAGGAAACGCAGTCGAGGGCGTTTTGGTTCCGTTGGGAGGCAACAGCCTGCATCAATGCGCCACCCCAGCCGCCACTGACTCATCAATGAACTGGCCTTCCTTAAACCGCCACATGTTGAACGCCTCGGCCAAAGCCCCGGGCTCGCCTTTCGCCATCAGCTCGGCCATAGCCCAGCCCGAGCCCGGAATGGCCTTAAAGCCGCCCGTGCCCCAACCGCAGTTGATAAAGCAGTTCCCCAGCGGCGTTTTTGAGATAATGGGCGAGCGATCCCCGGTCATATCGACAATCCCGCCCCATTGCCGCAGCATTTTCAGGCGGGAAATCATCGGGAAGGTTTCAATCAGCGCCCGCAGCGTCTCTTCGATATGGTGGAAACTCCCCCTCTGGGTGAAGTTGTTGAAGCCATCCGTGCCGCCGCCGATCACCATCTCACCCTTGTCGGATTGCGACATATAACCATGCACGGTGTTGGCCATCACCACCACATCCATGCAGGGCTTGATCGGCTCTGACACCATAGCTTGCAGCGCCACAGCTTCAATCGGCAGCCGGAAGCCCGCCATTTCAGCAACTTGCCCCGAATGGCCCGCCACCACGACACCCAGCTTCTTGCAGCCGATGAAGCCTTTAGAAGTCTCCACCCCAGTCACAACCCCAGCTTCCGAGGTCACGCCCTTCACCTCGCATTGCTGGATAATATCCATGCCCATATCGGAACAGGCCCGCGCATAACCCCAAGCCACCGCATCGTGCCGCGCGGTGCCGCCGCGCGCCTGATACAAAGCGCCGAGGATCGGATAGCGCGGCCCGTCGATATTGATGATCGGCACCAGCTCCTTGACACGCTGCGGCGAAATCCACTCGGTCGCCACACCCTGCATGTTGTTGGCGTGGACCGTGCGCAGATAGCCGCGCACCTCGTGATGGGTCTGCCCCAGCATCAGCAACCCGCGCGGCGAGAACATCACGTTATAGTTCAGATCCTGCGACATTGTCTCATACAGGCTGCGCGCCTTCTCGTAGATCGCAGCCGAAGGGTCTTGCAGGTAGTTTGACCGAATAATCGTGGTATTGCGCCCGGTGTTGCCACCGCCCAGCCAACCCCTTTCGATGATCGCCACATTGGTGATGCCGAAATTCTTGCCAAGGTAATAGGCCGTCGCCAGACCATGCCCGCCTGCCCCCACGATGATCACATCGTAGTGCTTTTTCGGCGCAGGGGCGGCCCAAGCCCGCTCCCATCCAAGGTGATAATTCAGCGCCTGTTTGGCGATGGCGAAAACCGAATAGCGTTTCATGGGCTGGCCCTCATATCTTCCGCCGCTTATCGCGTGATCCCTGCTTTTATCCCGCAACGGCAGCGGCACAATCGGGAAAATTGCGACATGTTTGGTGGTTTTGACCCCATCCGCCCGACTGCGGCAGAATCCCCCCTTTTGTGGCAGGCCCAAACCGCCTACATCGGGGCCAGAGAGTAAGGGGCGGATGATGCAGGATTGGTTTTTCTGGGCGGCGGTGACAGCCCTCTCGGTCGGCGTCGTGGCGATCCTGCTGCAAGCCTACCTGCGCGGCGATGCCAGCACCGACTCTGACGCCGCCCTGCGCGTTTACCGTGATCAGTTGACCGAGGTTGACCGCGACCTCGCCCGCGCAGTGATCTCGGTCCCCGAAGCCGAGCGGGTCAGAACCGAAGTCTCGCGCCGCTTGCTCGATGCCGACCGCGCCCGCCAAGCCCCCGCCGCGATCAGCCACGGCAAACTCTGGCCCACCGCCCTCGCCCTGATCCTCGCGGCCATTGCAGCCCTATACACCTATGACCGCATCGGCGCTCCCGGCTATGGCGATCTGCCATTGACCGACCGCCTCGCTTTGGCCGATCAAGCCTACCGCGACCGCCCCGATCAAGCGAGCGCCGAGGCCAAAGCTGCCCCGGCCAGCGCCGCGATGCCGCAGCCCGATGCCGAATTCACCGCGCTGATGGAAAAGCTGCGCGCCGCCGTGACAGCCCGCCCGGATGATCAGCAAGGCCTTGCCCTGCTTGCGAAAAACGAAGCCCAGCTTGGCAATTATATCGCCGCCCGCAAGGCACAGGACCATTTGCTGACCCTGATCGGCGACAAAGCAACCGCCAATGATCACGCAGGCCTTGCCCAAACCATGATCTTCGCCGCCGGAGGTGAAGTCACGCCAGAGGCCGAAAAACACCTGATCCGCGCGCTTGAACTTGACCCGACCAACCCGCTCGCCCGCTATTTCTCTGGCCTGATGTTCGCCGAAATCGGCCGCCCCGACCGGGCTTTCGCGCTGTGGGAGCCGCTGTTGCGCGAAGGCCCCGCCGATGCGCCATGGATCGCTCCCATTCGCGGCATGTTGCAAGACACCGCCGATGCGGCGGGCATTAAATACCAACTGCCAAGCCTTAAAGGCCCCATCGCCGAAGATGTCGCCAATGCGGATCAGATGTCGGCCGCCGACCGCCAAGACATGATCAAGGGCATGGTCGGCCAGTTGGAAAGCCGCCTGACCACCGTGGGCGGCCCGGTGGAAGACTGGGCGAAACTGATCACCTCGCTGGGCGTAATCGGTGAGAAGGTCCGCGCCAAAGCCGCCTATGACACGGCGCTTGAGGTCTTCAAATCCGACGACGCCGCCTTGGGGCAGATCGAATCCGCCGCCTCGACCGCCGGAGTAACCCCATGATCCTGACCGAGATCGCCGAGTTCCTCAGCGCGCTGCCGCCAAACCGCGCCATCTGCGGCCTCGATCTGGGCGACAAAACCATCGGCATCGCGGTGTCAGACCTGCGCCGCAGCGTGGCAACCCCGATCCACACCGTGCGGCGCACGAAATTCACCCAAGACGCCGCCGAACTGCTGGTGGTGCTGACCGAACGCAACATCGCAGGCATCATCCTTGGCCTGCCCCTCAATATGGACGGCTCTGAAGGCCCCCGCGTGCAATCCACCCGCGCCTTTGCCCGCAATCTGATCAAACTGACCGAGCTGCCGATCACCTTCTGGGATGAACGCCTGTCCACCGTTGCCGCCGAACGCGCTCTGATCGAAGGCGACACCTCACGCAAACGTCGCCGCGAAGTCATTGACCAAGTCGCCGCAGGCTATATCTTGCAAGGCGCGCTGGATCGGCTGTCTTATATGGGCCGCACGCCGCCTCAACAGGACCAAAGCTAAGATGGACGAAGTCTGGAAACGCGAAGAAATCCAAAGCCCCTGCGTCAAGCTCTGCGTCGTCCACCCCGAGGCCCGCATCTGCGTCGGCTGTTTCCGCAGCATTGACGAGATCGCAACTTGGGGCCGCCTGAGCCCCGCCGAACGCAAAGCCATCATGGCCGAACTACCGTCCCGCGCCGCCACATTAACCAAACGCCGTGGTGGCCGCATGGCGCGCATCGCAGGCAAAGATTGACACGACTCGCCGCCTAGCGCAGCCTTTCCTCATATTTCCATGCCGTTTTTCAGCAATATGAGGGTGCCATGCCAATTCCCAGCCTTGGGCAAATCCCGCTCGATTTCGCCACCCTGCGCGCCGGATACCCCACCTATAACCGCCTGCCGAAACACATCGGCGATTATATGGATGCGTTGAACGTCGGCAACACCGGCCCGCGCAACACGCCCTGTTGCTTCCAAATCTCCGAGGCACTGAACCTCGCGGGCGGCGAGCATAAAATCCCACCCCGAAGCTACCGCCGTGCCTGCGCCCGACTGGGCCAAAACTACTACCTCGGTGCGGTGGACGAATTAGAAACTTACCTCACCAACCGCTACGGCCGTGGCGATACCGTCTATTCCGGCCCCGCCCATGGCGACATCCACGCCATCAAAGCGCGTCTGGCGGGCCGCTCTGGCATCATCACCTTTCGCGACAACGGCTACGGTCTGCACACCGAGCTGTGGAATGGCGAGCATATCATCCAGAACGGCGCCCCCGGCTCCAACGGTGCGGGCATGTCGGAACGCGGCATCTTCGGCGTCCCGCGCATCGTGTTCTGGCAATGCACTGGCGACGATGCCCGCGATCCTATGCCCGCTTGGGCCGTCGGCTGGTGGCAGATTGAGACCATCACTGATCCCTATTATTACTATATCTCAGACCAATACGTCGTGTTCTACACCACCACCCGCCCGGCCAATATCCTGACCCAACCGGTGCGCGGTGCGATGATGCAGGGCGTGGTGACGCTGAATGACACCCGCCCCGGCCTGTCGATTCAATGGGAGCCTTCTGCCGATGGTGAGACCACCGAGACCTATGTCCTCGATGCAGACCCCACTCGTATGAGCGGCAGCATCAACAACACTCTGCCCGCGATTGCCACCAAAATGACCCTCGCCCTGCCAGCTCCGCCGCCAAGACGTAGACGCTAGCTGACCAGCAAATCATCCAGCAAAGCCGCCTTCGTCGTATTCAGCACGGTCAAAACATCGCCCTCGCCAAAATTGAACACCACATTCGCCCCATATTGCAGCGCATGGCTCAACGCCTGCGCTGCGGTGCTGACCCCGGCAAAGCCGCTGAGCCGCAGCACATCTACGTTATCCTCGAAATCCAGCACCCGATCCGCGCCCGCAGCTTTCGCGAACACAAACTGATCCGCGCCCGTCCCGCCCGTCAGAAAATCCCGGCCCGCGCCGCCATCCAACCGATCATCGCCCGCGCCACCGATCAGGCTGTCCTGCCCCTCCAGCCCAAACAAACGGTCATTGCCCGCCCCCCCGGTCAGCCGATTGGCCAAGCCATTGCCAGTGCCCGTGAAATCCCCAACCCCGATAAACGTCAGATGCTCGACCTGCGTCTGCGCCTCCAACCCCGGACGGCTCAACGCATACACCCGCGCCGTGCTCAGCACGGTATCAACGCCCTCACCGACCAATTCACGCACAGAATCCGCCGTCTGATCGACGATATAGGTGTCATTGCCCAAACCGCCATACAGCTGATCGCGCCCCATGCCGCCATCCAGCCGATCATTGCCACGCCCGCCAAACAGCGCGTCAATCCCGCCGCCACCGATCAGCTGATCCGATCCATCCTGGCCAAACAGGAAATCATCGCCCGCCAGCCCCGACACCTGATCATTGCCAGTGCCGCCATAAAGGAAATCATTCGATATGTTGCGACCATTGATCGTATCATTGCCGCCATAACCAAAGCCGAAGCCCGCATATTGCGCGGCATCTGTGCCCGCCTCGCCAGCAGCAATCTCATAGGCCTCATTGCGCAGCGTCATCTTGGTCAGACTAACGCCCACCACCTCTCCCGCAGCCTGCGCCGCAGTGCCGCGCTGCCCCAGTGAAAACGCATCCATCGCATGGGCCAAGGAATGTTGGTGCCGGGCGGTCAAAGACCCATCGGCATTGATCACCATCAGGCTAGAGGCTCCGGTTTGCAGCCCCGGAAACCAGCCCACGCCGATGCCATGCGCCGCGAACCACTCATAACTGGCGGTGGCGAGATCGTTCTCATCCAGCGCAACATCCGGGTTATCAACCTTGCCATCGGCATTGGTCTCGGTGATCAGCACCGCATCGCCCGCGACCGAGGCAAACAAGGTGTCGAGCAAGGCGGACAACTCGGCGCTGGTGGTCGGCAGATGCGTGCCCATCCAACCCGGATACAGATGCGACGACCACACCAGATTGTCGCCGACCCCGGCACGCAGATACTCCAGCGCCGAGACATCGCCAATCTTGGTGCCCGCCAGCGTCAGAAAATCACCGTTATAGCCCCAACCGCCGACCAAGATCTTGCCCGCCGCCCGCGCCTCAATCAATTCAGTCAAAGCAATCGCATGATCGGCATACAGCTTGACGAAATCGGCTTTATCCAGATCGCCCTGCGTGCCATTGGCGCGCACCGAATGTTTGTAGCCAGCGGATTCGTTCATCAGCTCCCAGCCGTAGACCGAATCCTCGACCGCCTGGTGCTGATCCATCCAGTCGAGCATTTTGCTCCAAGCCCCGGACACATCGCTGTAATTCGTCTCAAGCGCCGCATAGGCCTCGGCATTTGACAACGCAGGCCAGCCCTCAATATTGCGCCCGATATTCTGCGCATCGCCCCCGGCGTAAACCATGGTCAGCTGATAGCCCGCCGCCGTCGCTGCCGCCAAAAACCGCTCCATCTGCGGATGCATAGAACCATCAGCGTTGAAGGAAAATTCGTTGAACTGCACCCGCAGATTGTTCACCAGCGGCAGCGCGGTTTTCATACTGGCAACGAATTGCTCTGGGTTGCCATACATGTCTTGCGGGATGATCTGCACCGGGTCTTGCCACGTCCCGCCCGAGCCGTCAGCCGCCTTCATCACGATGTTGATCATCGCAATGCCGCTTGTCGTCGTTGCAGCTGTAAATGCCATACCAAGCAGCCTTCTGAACACATCCGCCCAAACGCTTGGCCCACGGCCCCCCAGCCCATGCAAGCGCAGGATGACCCAAGCTTTGTGCAAGGATCAACCTATGGAAGATGTGGCCGAACTTCGTGGTCAAACTTGGGCAATTTCGCGCAAAGGACGTGACCCTTCTGCACTAATGTATCCAGATTACCACAACAACCTAAGGTTGCATATGTTAATAATCCGTTACTTCAGCCCTGCAAGCCCTTGATTCATAACGGCCCAAAGCCTGTCCACGCGTGGACAACCCGCCCGCTACCAGCCCACGACCTTGCGCAACATATTCAAGGCGACCAAAGTGATAAACACCGCAAATGCCCGTTTCAGCGGCTTCGGATCCATCGCATGCGCCAGCTTCACCCCCCAAGGCGTGGTCAGCATGGTCGAGCCAATCACCACCAAAAACGCCGGGATATTCACTGCTCCCAAAGTATAAGGCGGCGCGTTTTCAATCGGCACAAACAAAAATCCCAGCACCGAAGGCGTCGCAATCAACACCCCCAACCCCGCAGCGGTGGCCACAGCCCGGTGGATCGGCACGCCATACAGGCTCATGAGCGGCACCCCAAACGTACCGCCGCCAATCCCCATCATCGCCGAACAAAACGCCAGCACCGACGCCATAATCCCGCGCACTGGCTGCCCCGGCAGTTCAGTTCCCAACCGCCAGCTAGGCCGCCCAAACGCCATATAAAGCCCCGCGAGCCCCGCCAGCACCCCAAACACCACCTGCAACACCACCGATTTCACCAGCACCGCCACCAACGTCCCCGCCAGCGCCCCCGCGACAATAAACGGCGCCCAATCGCGCAGCATCTGCCAATCCACAGCACCTTTCTTGTGATGCGAGGCAACTGAGCGCGGCGAAGTCACCACAATCGTCGCAAGCGAAGTCGCCACACAAATCTGCATCAGCTGCGGCCCGTCATAGCCCAGATGGGTGAACGCATAGAAAAACGCAGGCACCAGCACGATGCCACCGCCGACCCCCAGCAACCCGGCCACCACCCCGGCCACCCCACCGATCACAAACAACAGGGCCACCATCGGCAAAAGTGTGGACATATCGGGCATGACGGCTCCTATTTCGGATACGAAACTTTGTGCCAGACTTAGCCCGACTTCGCGGCTCATACCAGCCGTTCAGAGCTTTCCCCCGCCGCCAATCCCAGCTAAGCCTCACCCCTTGTCCGACATTTGAGGTCACGATGCCAAAATCTGTATCCCTGATGCGCTACTCGCTGATCCTTGGCCTTGTCGCCGCTGTTGGCCCGTTTGCGATTGATATGTATCTGCCCGCGATGCCGAAGATCCAAAGCGATCTCGCCACCACGATGCAGGCGGTGCAGTGGACGATTGTGGCGTATTTTCTGGCCTTTGGCGTGGCGCAGATGGTCTATGGCCCGTGGGCCGATCAAGCGGGCCGCAAGCCGCCGATGTATGCAGGGCTGGCTTTGTTCATGGTGGGCACGGTGATCTGTGCTGTGGCCCCAACGGTGGAAATCCTGATCTTCGGACGCTTCATCCAAGGCATCGGTGGTGCTGCCAATATGGTGGTGCTGCGCGCGATGATCCGCGATCTCGCGACCGGGGCCGACGCCACCCGCATGATGTCCACCATCATGATCGTCATCGCGATCTCGCCGCTGCTGGCCCCCTTGTCAGGCTCGGCATTGCTGACGTTTGGCACTTGGCGGCTGGTGTTCTGGGCACTGCTTCTGGCGGCCAGCCTCAGCTTCTTCATGATCTATTTCATGGTGGATGAGACTTTGCCCCCCGAAAACCGCCAGCGCTTTGACCTGATCACCATGCGCAAGGGCCTCGGCGTGCTGTTCTCCGACCGCGGCTTTCTGGCGATGACCTTCCTTGCGGGCTTTGCCTTTGCCAGCTTTTTCGTGTTCATCGCCTCGGCCTCGTTCGTCTACACCGGGCAATTTGGCCTTAGCCCGACGCAGTTCTCCTTCGCCTTCGCCATCAACGCTTTCGGCTTCTTCGCGGCGTCGCAATTTGCCGCCACCATCAGCCGCCGGGTTGGGGCAAAGAAGATGATTGTGCGGGCCACGACCGGCTTTGCACTTTCCACCTTTGGGCTGTTCGCGCTGGCCTTGCTCGGCTTTGCCAACCTCTACGTCACCATTGCCGGGCTGTTTTTGGCCAATATGTTCTTGGGCGTTGTGCTGCCCACCGCGCAGGTTTTGGCGCTAGAGGAACAGGGCGAACATGCGGGCTTGGCGGCATCCTTGGGCGGCACCATGCAGATGGTGGCCGCAGGCGTTCTGGTCGCCGCAACCGGGCCGTTCATGGATGGCACCGTGGTGCCAATGCTGGGGGCGATTGCGCTTTGCGGCGTGATTGCTTTGGTGCTGTCGCGGTTGATTCCGCGTCACGCGGCGGTGGCAGCGGCCTGAAGTTCGCCCAAAGCCGCATCCAACACGTCTAACCCCGCGCCGGGTTTGTTGGCGCGTTCCGACAGCACCCGGCGCCAGCCCCGCGCGCCGGGACGCCCGGAGAACAGCCCCAGCATGTGGCGGGTGATCTGGTGCAGACGCCCGCCTTCAGCGATGTGATCCGCGATATAGGGTCGCATCGCCTCGACCGCGCCAAAGGCATCGACGCCCATGTCATCGCCCCAAAGCGCATCCGCCCCCACCAGAACGCTCGCCGGATCGTGGTAAGCCGCACGCCCCAACATCACGCCATCAAGCCCCTGATCCAGCAGGGTTTGCGCTTGGGACAGCGCGGTAATCCCGCCATTGATGCAAATCGTCAGCTGCGGAAACGCCGCCTTCATCCGCAGCACGAGGTCATAATTCAGCGGCGGAATCTCGCGGTTTTCTTTCGGTGAAAGCCCCTTCAGCCAAGCCTTGCGGGCATGGATGATGAAATGCGTCACCCCCGCCGCCGAAACCTTCTCCAGAAAATCCGGCAGCACCACTTCGGGATCTTGATCATCGACGCCAATGCGGCATTTCACCGTCACAGGCACATTCGCCTCGGAAATCATCGCCGCCACACAATCGGCCACCAGCTGCGGGCGCTCCATCAGCACCGCGCCAAAGCAGCCCGATTGCACCCGATCTGACGGGCAGCCGACGTTCAGGTTGATCTCATCATAGCCCCAAGCCCCCGCGATCCGCGTGGCCTCGGCCAACTCCCTCGGATCAGAGCCGCCGATTTGCAGCGCGATTGGGTGTTCCTCAGCACTGTAATCCAGCAGGCGGGTTTTCGGCCCGTGCAGAATGGCCGCAGCCGTCACCATCTCGGTGTAGAGCATAGCGCGGCGGGTCATCTGGCGATGGAACACCCGGCAATGCCGATCTGTCCAATCCATCATCGGCGCGATCGACAAACGGTGCGCCGTGGAGGGGATTGAAATCCCAGTGTTTTGCGCCAAGCCTTGCAAAGTCTAACCCAATCCTGACCGCAGCTGCGGCAATGCAGCGGGCAAAATAGCGCGATGAGGCCCAGAAGCCAAGCCGCTTAGCGCAGCCTTGCGCCCGCCGCATCAAACAGACGGGCGCGGGTGGGGTCGAAATGCAGATCGAGGCGGGCACCGGGGCGGGCGCTGGTGTCGCGTTGTTCGGCCACGATGGCTTGACCATCGCCAAGCCGCGCATGGACGAAAGCGGTGCCGCCCAGCTTTTCCACCACCTCGACGCTGACGGGCAGCCGGATGCCCTCGGCTTGGTCCAGATGTTCGGGGCGAATGCCGAGTTGCACAGATGTCCCAATCGAGGGCGGGTTCAGCAAAACGGGCAAAGGCAGGCTGATCCCGCCCAGATCAAGCCCCTGCGCCGTCACCGTGGCATTCAGGAAATTCATCCGGGGCGAGCCGATGAACCCCGCCACAAACGCATTATCAGGATCATCATATAGCTGCATCGGCGGCCCCACCTGCTCCACCCGGCCCGCGCGCAGCACCACGATCTGATCGGCGAGGGTCATCGCCTCGGTCTGATCATGCGTGACATAGATGATCGTATTGCCAAGGGTTTGGTGCAGCTTGGCGATCTCGACCCGCGTCTGCACGCGCAGTTCAGCGTCCAGATTGGACAGCGGCTCGTCAAACAAAAACACCTGCGGATCGCGCACAATCGCGCGGCCAATGGCAACGCGCTGACGCTGACCGCCGGACAACGCTGCGGGCTTGCGATCCAACAACGGCTCCAGTTGCAAAATCGTGGTGGCCTTGGCGAGTTTCTCGGCAATCTCGGCCTTCGGGCGATGCGCCATGCGCAGACCGAAGGTCATGTTCTCGGCCACCGTCATATGCGGATAAAGCGCGTAGGATTGGAACACCATCGCCAGCCCGCGCGCTGCGGGGTCGGTGTCGTTCATCCGTTGGCCTGCGATGTTCAATGTGCCAGAGGTGATCTCCTCCAGCCCCGCGATGCAGCGCAGCAAGGTGGATTTACCGCAACCTGATGGGCCGACAAACACCGTGAACGCGCCTTTTTCGATCGACAAAGACACATCGCGGATCACATCCACCCCGCCGAAACGTTTGCACAGATTGAGTAATTCGATTTGCGGCATGGCTTAGCCTTTCACTGCGCCAACGGCGATGCCGTCAACGATCTGGCGCTGGAAGAAGATGTAAATCGCGATGATCGGTGCGGCAGCCAGCGCAATCCCGGCACACAAAAGCGGCACATTGGTGGTATATTCGCCGCGCAGAGCCGCGATGCCGACCATCACCGTGCGCTCCTTCTGCAAGACCAGCAGCGAGATCAGCACATCGTTCCAGCAGTAAAGCGTGTTCAAAATCCCCAGCGTCAGCAGCGCAGGCCGCCCCATCGGCAGCATCACATTCCACCAGATTTGCAGCAGGCTTGCGCCATCCATCCGCGCCGCCTCGACCAATTCACGCGGCAGGCGAGAGTAGAACGCCGTCATCAGGTAAACACAGAACGGCAGAAAAAACGCGGTATAGGCGATGATCAGACCGATCCGGGTGTTGATCAAATCCAGCGCCAGCATGGTGCGGTAGAACGGCACCAGCACCACCTGCACCGGGATCATCAGGCTGGCGAGAATGACAATAAACAACGCCCGTCGATACGGAAACCGCAGCATCGCCAGCGCAAACCCAGCCATCGACGAGGTCAGCAGCAGTAAAGCCACCGCTCCGGCTGTGACCGTCACCGAGTTCAGCAGATACTCGCCCAAGTGCGACCGCGTCCACGCCGCGAAAAAGTTTTCCAAACTGGGTGCGTTCACCACGCCAAACCGATCCAGAATATAGCCCTTGTTGGTCTTCAGCGCGTTGTTGATGGTGAAGAACACCGGATAGATGCAGGACAAAGCCAGCAGCGCCATCGGCACAGACGCCGCGCGCAGCAGCCATTTCTCGCGAGAATTGCGGATTGCCATGCCAGCCCCCTAGGTATTCGCATTGCGCGACATGATGCGGATTTGCACAAAGGCCAGCCCCGCCATGCCTACAAACAACACCATCGAAATCGCCGCCGCATAGCCGGGGCGGTTCATCTTGCCCTGCTCCATCCAGATCAGAAACTCCGGCAACGTCGTCGCCGTCCCCGGCCCGCCAGCGGTCAGCACATAGATCAGCCCGAACATCGAGGTCAGCACGCCGATCGTGGTGACAACCGCGACAAACTCCAGAATAGGTCGCATCGCGGGTAGGATCACATGCCACCAGATTTGCGCGGGCTTCGCCCCATCCAGACGTGCGGCCTCGACCAATTCGCTGGACACCGTCGACAGCCCCGCCATGAAGATCAATACCGACATGCCGAACGTCGCCCAAAGCTGCACCGTGATCAGGCAGGCCAGCGCCGTCGCCCCCTGCCCCAGCCAATCCACCGCCTCAATCCCCACAGATTTCAGCGCCGCATTCAGGCTGCCATCATAGCGCAGCACCACGTTGAAGATTGATCCGATGATCACCGCCGACAGTACCGCCGGGAAGAAATACACCGCGCGAAACAGCTTGCCGCCCGGCACGCCCTGATGGATCAGGATCGCCAGCAGCAGGGGCAGCATCACCCAGATCGGCAAGGTCGCCAGCAGGATCAGCGTGTTGATCAGGCTGTCATGGAACGCCGCATCGGTGGTCAACGCGCGATAGTTATCAAGGCCCACAAACTTCGCGCCCCCCGCGCCATCGCCCGACGTGAAGGACAACAAGAACCCCCAAGCCAAGGGGAACATGCGAAACACCGCGACCAAAGCCACAGCGGGCAGCACGAACAGGATGGCGATGCGTTGTTCGGATCGGTTTGCCACGGGCGGGGTTCCTTTGGAAAAGCGGGCCAACGACGGCCCGCCTTGATTGCGTGAAAGCCTACTGCCGCGCGGCCTTCGCCACCACATCCATCGCCGCCGCCGCTTCGGCCACGGTGGTTTCGCCATTCAGCAACAGCTGGCTTTGACGGTGGATTTCCTCCAGCTCTTGCGCGGTGGCATTTGTGTGGGCCATCGGCACTACATCCGAGGCCAGCCAGCCAAAGATCGTCTTCGCCGCAGGGCTCGTCACCGCCGAAGTGTCCATCTTGGTGTTCGCCGTCACCGCCCCGGCGTCGTTGAAGAACACCTGCAAAACTTCGGGCGCTGCCAAAGTCTTGGCAAATTCCACCGCCAGATCGACATTCGGCGATTTCGCGTTCACCGCATAACCAATCCCCCCCGCCGCCGGGATTTTCGCAGCCATCCCACCGGGTGCAGGCAACAGGAACACGCCGAGGTTTTCCGCCCCCAGCATCTCATCAAACGACTTCCAATGCGCCACATCCGAGATCAGACCGATGGTGTTCGCACTCTCGCCGCGCATGAAGCCTTCATATTCATCCATGAACTTGGCGGTGGAATTGGCCCCTTTCGGAAACCACCCCGCCGCATTGGCATCGATCCAAGATTGCAGCACCGCCAGCACTTGCGGGCTGGACCACGCAAGTTTGCCGGCGGCGAAATCGGCTTGCTCTTGCGGCGTCCATAGGCTTGCCGCGATGGCCGAGAACCAGAACTCCATCCCGAAGCCCTCTTTGTTGCCCAAGGCGATGCAGGGCACCGTGCCTTGCGCCACAAAGGCCGCGCAGATTTTGCTCAGATCGTCCCAGCTTTTCGGTGGCGTGTTCGGGTCTAGCCCCGCCGCTGTGTAAAGCGCCTTGTTGTAATAAACCACGAAGCCCTGAATCGTCAGCGGAATGGCATAGATGCCATTCGCATCCGAAAACTCCGGCAGCCCCGCCAGATCGGCCTTCATATCACCGATCTTGTCATCCAGCTTGACCGCGTTTTCAAACCGCGCGCGGGCCTGTGCGCCACCGTTCAGCAAGAACAAATCCGGTCCACCATCCGAGGCCAAAGCCGTGCCCAAGAGCGTGTAATACTGATCATTCGGCTGCATGACATAGGTCACGGTATCGCCCGGATGCGCTGCCTCAAACACCTCTTTCGCCTTCTGATAATAGGGGGCGGCCAGCGGATCACCGGATTTCCAATCCCACACCGTCAATTCCGTGGCAAAAGCGGGCACAGCGGTTGCCGCCAAAAGCAGGCTCAAAGTCAAGGTCTTCATGCGTCATCCTCCCGAGATGTCGTGGCGCGGATCAGGCCGCCCCTCCTGAAAGCAGTCGTTAGAGCGGCAAGCGTGGGTTGGCAGGTGCCGCGCCAAGTTGGTCGCGCGGCAATAAATGTGGCCGTGCCCAGTGTTGGCGCGCGGCGTCAGACAAGATCAGCCCATGGCCCGGACGATCCGGCGCAATCGCATATCCGTCCTTGATTTCAATCGGTTGCTCGACCAGATGGTCAAAGTTCTGGAAGGAATACTCCAGCCATTCCACCTCTGGCAAAGCGCAGGCCATATGCACACCGACCTCTAGGAATGTGTTGCCGAGTGAGATCGGCACTCCCAAATCTGCCGCCAGCCAACCAATCCGCATCACATCGCTGACCTGCCCATGCACGTTCAGCAAATCGGTGCCCTCCGCCGCCAAAAGCGCGCGCTTGCCCGACAGATCGAGATACTCCCCCGAATTGATCTGCGTCCAAGGCACAGCGGCCCGCAACATCCGCAGCCCCGCGAAATCATGCCGCAAGATCGGGTCTTCCACCCAGAGCAAATCATGCCCGGCATCCCGAATGGCGGTGATCTTCATCAGCGCCTCTTTCGCAGTCCACGCCTCATTCGCATCGACCATGATCTGCGATCCCGCAGGCACCACCGCCTTCAGCAGGGCCAAGCGGTGCAGATCGCGGGCGAAATCGGCATGACCGACTTTGATCTTGAAGGCGCGGTAGCCAAGGCTTGCGGCATGGGCGAACAGCGCCTGAAACGCACCGTCGTCCAGATGGAAATCCAACCCCGAAGCATAAGCCCGCACCCGGTCGCGCGTGGCCCCCAGCATCCTGTGCAACGGCAGCCCCGCCTCTTGCGCCGCCAGATCCCACAGGGCCACCTGCAACGCCTCGTGAAACGGCAGCGCAGCGCTGCGCTGATTGCCGCCGCGCGGACGGCTGACGCGATGCACCAGACCTAAAGCAGGCTGGCCGACCAGCCCCGGCCAAACCTCGGCCCGGAAGATGCGTTCAATCTCAACCTGATCCGGCAATGCAGAAAACAGGGTCTGCACAAAACCCAAACCCACAGCACCAGAGACCGATACCAGCTCCAGCGCCGCCACATTCGCATCATCGGCGCGCACTTGGCTGTCGCCAATCACCCGGTCGCGTGCGAATTGGAACCTTGTGATGCGAAAATCGGTTAGGGTCATTGGACGACTCACTGATCGCTTTGTTATTGCCATCTGATATATCAGATGTATTAATTGATCTGTCAACTACGGATGAAGCCGATGCCCGCAAAACCCGATACCCCCGCCCCGCGCCTGTCTGAACTGGCCTACGAGCGTATCCTCGAAGCCCTGTTCGACCGCCGCGTGCAGGTCGGCGCCTTCCTAAGCCAAGGCGAACTCTCCGCCCTCGTCGATGTCCCCATCGCCCCCTTGCGCGACGCTTTGCGGATGCTGGAGGCCGAGGGCGTGCTGACCATCCATCCCCGCTCTGGCATCCAATTCGTGCGGCCAGGGCTAGAATTAACCCGCGCCACCTATCAATTCCGCAGCATCATCGAGCGCGCCGCCGTGCGGGTGTTTGCCGAGACGGCGGATGAGTCCTTACTGGACACCCTCACCACCCGCCACACCGCCCTGATCGCGCGGATTGAAGCCCATGGCGTCACCCCCGATGATCTGGCCGAGGTCGATGCGGTCGAGCAACTGATGCACGCTTCCGTCATCGGCATCATGCAGAACCCTTTGATTGATATAAGCTATCGTCGGATGATGAACTACCTGCGCCTGCTGCGGCTGGACCGCAAATTCACCGCCCCGATCATCCTGCGCACCCTGCGCGAGCATATGGAAATCCTGACCGCCTGCACCCGTCGCGACGCAGGTGCCGCCGAAGCCGCCCTGCAAGCGCATCTGCACGCCGCTATTCAGCGCAATATCGGCTTCATGTGATCAGGCAATCAGCTTCAGAAACGCCGCCATCTCGGTCGGGTTCATCGCCACCACATGCTGCGGCTCGGGGTACGCCCCCGTAGCCACATCAGCGATGAACTCGCGGTACGCCGCGATCCGCTCTTGCTGCAAGCGATCAAATTCGGCGGCAAAATTGCGGTAAACCTTGGCGTGACGTGGCATGTGACCCCGGTTTTCACCAAGGATATCTTCCGAGAACAGGTATTGCACATCGCAACCCGGCCCCGCCCCCATCGACCACAGCAGGATATTCACCCGGCAACTGATCTCGGTTGCGACCTCGACCGGCACCACCTCAATCTCCACCGCGAAGGCACCAGCCGCCTCGTAGGCCTGCACCTCGGCCAACAACGCCGCCGCAGCCTCTGCCGTCTTGCCGACCGCCCTAAAACCCCCGGTCCAAGTATTGCGCGACGGCACCAGCCCGACATGCCCGACCACCGGAATATGCTCATCCGCAAGGAATTTCACCGTGCCAAGACTGCCCGAACAATAAATCGCATCCGCCCCGGCGTTCAGCATCTGCCCCGAAAACCGCAGATAATCCTCCCGCGTGCCAGCCGAGCGGTGATCCACCCCGGTCATCGAAAACAGGCTGGGGGCGACCTCACGGTAGCGCGGATGCGTCACCAGTTCTGATGGCACCGACACCACATCAATCCCCGCCTCCTCGGCCGCCGCTGCCTCCTCCAAAGTGAACAGCCGCAGCATGGTCAACTGACCCTTGCCCTTTTTCGCCCTGAGGTCCGCAACCGTTGGTTTCTTGCGCATGGCTCTATCCCAATTCAATTTCAACGCGGTCGCCTACCACCCGCACGGCATGGCGCTTCAGATCAACACAGACCGGCGCGCGCAAAGCTGCCCCGGTGCGGTAGTTGAAGCGACCATTGTGCTTGGGACATTCAATGGTGTCACCATCGACCAAACCATTGCAAAGATGCACCTTTTCATGCGTGCAAAGCCCGTCCGTCGCGTGAAACGAGCCGTCCGGCGCGTGATAGATCGCATAGGTTCCGCCACCATGATCAAACCGGATCAGGTCTTCTGCGTCGATGTCATCCACACCGCAGGCATAAATCCAGGCCATATCAGACCCCTTCTCTGGCAACTTCAATTTCATGGAACTCATCACGGTAAGGCCGCGCCGTCGCGGGCAAGGCCTTGCGATGATAGTGTTTTGGGTCGCTGCGCTGCCGCAGCAAGGCCCGCGTCATCTCGACATATGCCGCGAAGATCGAGGCGTTCGGCACGGGCAGATCGTGCTTAATCACCTCATGCAAACGCGGCAGCGCGTGATAGGGAACCATCGGGAACATGTGATGCTCGACATGGTAATTCATGTTCCAATACAGCCAGCGGCTGATCGGGTTCATATAGACCGTGCGGCTGTTCAAACGGTGATCGACCACATCTTCGGCCAGCCCGCCGTGCTGGATCAGCCCGGTCATATACATATGCCAGCAGCCATAAATCCGCGGCCCGCCAATCAACATCAGCGGCAACCAAGACTGCAAGCCGATCGCCAGCAGGATCGTCGCGGCATAAATCGCGATATGCAGCCGCGCCCAGAAGATCGCCTTATGCCGTTCCGATTCCGGAATATAAGTCTTCTCGCCCTCATTCAGCCCAACAAACGCATGCCGCGCAAGCGTCCGCAGATCGTAGAAGATGAACGGAATCCCGATGAAATTCAGCGCCGCCATCACGATGCGCGGCGGGCGCATGAAGCCGATTTCCGGGTCAAGCCCCACGATGATCGTGTTGGTGTGATGCCGCGCATGGCTCCAGCGCCAGGTCGTCGGGTTGCGCATCACCATGAAACTGGCGATCTGATAAACCACATCATTCATCCACGGCGTCTTGAACGCGGTGCCATGTCCGGCCTCGTGCCAACGGCTGTCGCAGGCTGATCCGTAAAGCAGCCCGTAGACAAAGAAAAACGGCACGCAGGCCCAAGTTCCCCAGAAATAGCAACCGCCAATCCCGGTCAAAACCAACAGCCCCAGCCAGATCACCGTATCGCGGATTGCAGGGCCGTCCGAGCGTTGCATCAACGCCTTCATCTCTTTGCGCGGCACGTCTGAATGATACCATTCCGCCGAAGCCAGACCGATTTCCTCGGCATGGGCGCGGCTTTCCCCGGTCAAGCTATAGTCGCGCGGGGCATAAATGCGGGTGAAAATGCTCATGGCATGGTCCTTCGTCTGTAGCCCTCAGCGACCGCGCAAAGGCGGAAACTGGCCAGAGGGCATGGGAAAATCATCGTCAGGTTGCGCCGCGATGGCGCGAATAGCGGCCTCGGATTGGGCGATCTGGGCGGCCCCATCCAGCACTTTAAAGCGGGTCTGATAGGCGCGGCTAGCTTGCGGCCCCAGCCAGATCATCTCAGCCCGATCCCGAGCGGCTTGGTTGCCCAGCACATGATGGGTCGAGGGTTCAATCCCCATCACATAAGCGCCGGATTGGTAGTATTGCCACTGATAGGCGCAGGGAAACTGTTCTTTCTGTGTGGTAACTTCTATCCCCAAACCTATGCGATCATTAACCAAAGCCACAGGCACCTCGCCGTCCGCATTCGCCGCCATCTCATACTGCCAGACCTGCTCGGCAAAGCCGTTGCTGGGCGCGGGCGCGCGTTGATACCCCACGCCCTGCGCCCGATACCGCGCCTGATGCGCCGCCCAAATCACATCGCGGATCGGGGCCAGATAGCGCGCGCCTTCGTCCAACACCGGATGACCAATGTTGATATGATAAAACATCATATGCGGCGTTTTGAGGAAGCCTTCATTCACCACGCGATCAGACAGCCGGATTTCATCGCCGCCGACATCCGCCTCAATCCGGCGATACAAAACCAGAGTTTCGCCAAACACCGTGGCCTGAGAAATCACCCCTTCGGCCCACAAAATACAGTGATCGCCGTCCCAAGCCTCACCATAGCCCGTCAACCGCGCTGGGATCGTAGACACCCGCCCGTGCAAGCCATGGCTCGCCGTCTTGCGCCCCGGATAATTGTAACTCTCGGTCGAAACGGTTTCCGGCCCCAAGATATGATCCAACCCGCAAGTCACCAGAAACCCCGAGAAACTCCGCGCCCAGCCAAAACCGCCCTCGCCCTCGGCATCATGCAGCCCCGGATGCCGGAACCCCGCCGCCGAATGCCAACCCACAGCGCGGCCCTTGTGTTCGACCTCGGCCACATCCATCGCCCGATCCACCAGCACCGTGAACCGCAACCCCGATCCGGTGCGAAACTCCAACAGCCGCAGCCCGCGCTCCAGCCCATCGCCAAGCGTCACAAGCCGCACACCGGCGAATTGCGACAAGTTTCCCGCCCGCGCGGCAATATCCTGTCGCGTCATTGATGTCCCGAAAAGCTGCGGCACCGTTACGGCCTCCTGCAAAACCGGGCGGCGCGCCATAGCGCCGCCCGCCTGTTCTCAAAGCCCGTGGGCCGCGAATTTACCGTCCATGAACGCCTTCGAGCGCGGCACATCCGCCTCGTCCAAATGTTCAACGATCATCGGAATGTTCGGGTGCTTTTTCGCCAAAAGCTGCAGGTAAAGATCGTAATTCAGCGAACCTGTCCCAGGCGCGTTCAGCACGATTTCACCAACACCGCGGAAGGTATGCGAGGCCAAGGCATCATCATCGCCAATATCCGCGTGCTTCTCGGATTTATCATCACCCGCCCGCGCCACATCCTTGGCATGGGCAATCTTGATCTTGTCCGACAGCGTGTCGAACACCTGATGCAGAATGCCATCCATATTATCAATGTTGTGCGACTCGAAGTAGTTGGTCGGGTCCATCAACAGCCCCAGCCCCGGATGATCGACCTGCGCGAACATCTTCACGGTTTCTTCAACCGATCCAACCACGTTGTTCACATACGTCTCCAGCAGGAACATCGCGCCGTGATCGTAAGCCTCTTGCGCCAGTTCCGCGATCACCTTGCGGCACATCTCAAAACCTTCCTCGGTCTTGTTCTTCGGGTCCGACATCCATTCGGATTCGGTGTTATACGTGCCCGTCTCCGAGATCACATAAGGCGTCCCCAAGGCACGCGCGTTGCGGATGATGTCCTTCAAGCGGTCCACATTGGCCTTCCGATGCGCCATATCCGGGTGGATGATATTGGTATAGCCCGAGATACAGCTGATCGGCAGGTCATGCGCGCGGAACGTGTCGCGCACGCGCTTACAGTTGGCCGCCGTCAGGTTGCCGTGGCTTAGGTCAATGTCCTTGAAATGCAGGTCCAGCTGCACGGTGTTAAAGCCGTGGCTGCGGATTTTGCGTGCCGACTCTTCCAAGCCATAGGGGAAATACCCCGAAAAAATACCCAGTTGCATCATGGTGAAGTTCCTCCCTCAGTGCGTTGAAATTTCAGACAATTTAACGGTGCGCCCCTCTGCGATTGAACGGTAGCCCGCCTCAATCAACGCAACCGTCTTGACGTTATCGGCCACCGAAAGCGCCGGGGGCGTGGCGGTTTGAACCGCGTGTTGCAGCTGCTCCATCACGCCGATGAAAGCCTGCGGGAACCACATGCTGTCCCAGGTCGGCGTCACCCATTTGCCGCCCGTGGCAGTCTGCGAGGCATAGGTCAGCGTCGAAGCCGCCCCCGTCGGCCAGCCGATGCTGCCCTTGGCGACACCCGCCGTTCCCTCCACCCGGAAGGTGATGCTTTGGTCGTTGTCGTAGCCCTCGGCGCGCGGGCCGGACCACACATCTTCCAAACTCACCGCCAAAACCCCGGATTCAAACCGCAAGGTCGAAACCGTAATCCCGTCCGAGTGATCAAACGTGGTTCGCGGGTCTTTGCGGGTTTGCGTGGTGATCTCGGTCGGTTCTCCAAACAAGAACCGCAAAACATCCAGATGATGCACCGACATATTCGCCAGCGTCAGACGGTCGTAATCCGCCAAAAACCCCTGCCAATGCGGGATCGCATGCATGTCGATCTGCGCAAACACGATCTCACCAAGATCGCCCCGCTCAATAATCTGCTTCAGCACCCGCATGGACTGATCGTAGCGCATGTTCTGATTGACGCTGAGAACCTTGCCCGCCTTCGCCGCCGCATCGCGCAGCGCAATCGCATCGGCCAGCGTTAAAGCCAGCGGCTTCTGCGCCAAAATCGCCTTGATATGCGGCTGTTTCAGTGCCGCATAAATCAGCGCAGGCTGCTGATCCGGCGGATAGGCGATGTCTAAAACCTCAATCGACGGATCGGCAATCAGCGCCTCTGGCGTGGCGTGAACCTTGGCAATCCCCCAACGCGCGGCAACCGCCGCAGCTTTGCTTTCAGTCCGGCTGGCAATCGCGCCGACCTTGAACCCCACCTCATGGTAAGCCGCCAAATGGCACTCGGCCATGATCATACCCGCGCCAATGCAGCCGATCACCAGATCCTTGCTGCGCACCATCGGATCGGGCTGAAACCCCAACGCATCGCTCATATCCTGTCCCCTCCCAAGGATGGGGCGGCGGATTTAGGCAGCGCCTCACCCCCAGCCCCGAAATACATCACCCGTTCTGGGTCACAGCCCAAACCGACCAGCGCCCCCACCCGAATATCCGGCTGCCCGCGCAGCATCGCCCGCAACGGCTGCGCGCCAGCAGTCAAAGTCACCACGGTATAGCCGCCCAAAGGCTCAACTTCGGAAACCGTCGCAGGCACACCCGCGCCACCTTCCCAGTGCGATACCCGCAAATCCTCCGGCCGCAGCCCGATCTCCGTAACGCCAGACTGAGCAACAGCAGCGACCTGCAAAGCCCCCGCCGCCGCCTCAAACCCCGCGCCCGTTGTCTGTACCGGCAGAATGTTCATCACCGGACTGCCCAGAAACCGCGCCACATAAGTCGTGGCCGGATGGTCGTAAATCTCGACAGGGCGGCCAATCTGCCGGATTGCCCCATGTTCCAGTATGGCCATCCGGTCCGCCACCGACATGGCTTCTTCCTGATCATGCGTCACATAAATCAGCGTCCGCCCCGCCTCGCGCTGGATGCGCTTCAATTCGACACGAGTTTCCTCGCGCAACCGCGCGTCCAGTGCCGAGATCGGATCATCCATCAGATAGGCCGCCGGATCGCGCACCAAAGCCCGCGCAATCGCCACCCGCTGCCGCTCACCGCCCGAAAGCTGCCCCGGCATCTTGTGCAGGATGTGCCCGATATGCAGCTTCTCCGCCGCATCGCGCAGCCGAGCCTCAATCCGCGCCGGAGCCTCCCGCCGCTCCACCAACGGAAACCGCACGTTATCCGCCGCCGTCATATGCGGGAACAGAGCCAAATTCTGGAACACCATCGCGATATTCCGCGCCGCTGGCGACACCGCGTTGACGGCCTTCCCGTCAATCAAAATCTCACCGCTGTCGGGCTTCTCCAGCCCCAGGATCAGCCGCAGGATCGTGCTTTTGCCCGACAGCGGCGGCCCGAAAAAACAGAAGAACTCATTATCCGCCACGGTGAAACTGGCATCATCCACCGCCAGCGTAGCTCCATAACGCTTGGTCACATTGCGAAAGGCAATCTCGGCCATTTTATTGCCCCCTCAATGCAGCGCCGGATGCGGCGTCAAACAACCGCACCGCACTCGGATGCGGAGCGAAATGCAACGCACGACCCATCTCAAACCCGGCGTCATTTTCAAACACCGTTTTGGCCGAAGCCGCCCCCTCGCCGAGATGCAGGATCGTCCGCGCCCCAATCCGCTCAACAAAGCTGATCGGCATCGCCATACCCTGCCCCTCACCCACCCGCGTCGCCTGCTCTGGCCGAAACCCGAACACCACATCACCCTTGGCACGCCGTGCCGCCGCCGCCTGCTCCGGTGCCAAAGGCAACGAATGCCCCAAAGCCCCCAGATCAATCGCCATCTGGCCAACGCTCTCTGTCGGACGCCCGTGCAACAGGTTCATCCCCGGTGATCCGATGAACTTCGCCACGAACAAGTTCGCCGGATCATTATAGATCTCCAGCGGAGTCCCGACCTGCTGCAACACGCCATGATCCATCACCGCGATCCGGTCGGCCATCGTCATCGCTTCCAACTGGTCATGCGTGACGTAAACCATCGTCTGCTTGAAGCTGCGTTGCAGCCCCTTCAACTCGGTCCGCATCACCGCGCGAAACGCCGCATCGACGTTGGATAGCGGCTCATCCAGCAGGAAAATCGCAGGCTCCATGATAGCCGAACGCCCAATCGCCACCCGTTGCAGGATGTTCACCGACAGCCCATGCGCAGGCCGGTCCAGCATCGGTGTCAGTTGCAGCAATTCGGCCATCGCATTGGTCCGCCGCGCCACCTCATCGCTCGGCCTGCGGGTCGCGCGCAGCCCATAAGACAGGTTCTGCCGCACCGTCATATGGGTGAAAATCGCGTAGTTCTGAAACACAAACCCCACACCCCGCCGCCCCATCGGCACGCCCGCCATGTCACGGTCGCCAAACAGAATGCGGCCCTCGCTGGGCGTCTCCATCCCGGCAATCATGTTCATCGTGGTGGATTTCCCACACCCCGAAGGCCCCAGCAGCGCGACAAACTCGCCATCCGCAATCGTCAGATCCATCGTCTTCAGCGCGGTAAAAGCCCCAAAGCGTTTCACCAGATGTTCCAGCCGGATCATGCTCATGCTTGCACCTTTGCCATACGCTTCAAGGCCCAGACACAGACCACCGACAACACGATCAGGATCGCCAAAGCAATCGCCGCGACATAGCCCCAGATCAGGTCTTGGGTGGCGATTTTGTAGATGTAGACAGAGATGGTTTCCGTCGCGACACCCGGCCCGCCCCCGGTCATGATGAACAACGTATCGAAAATCTTGAAACACTCGATCACCCTTATCGCCAGCGCGATGCCGATGATCGTCTTCAGCCTCGGCAGCACGATTGAGGTGAACCGCTGCAACGGGTTGGCCCCCAGCAGGGTCGCAGCCCGCACCTGATCCTCCGGCACGCCCACCAAACCCGCCAGCAATATCAAGAACATCAGCGGCGTCCATTGCCAGATATCCGCGACCATAACCGCGACCAGTGCAAGGTTCGGATCGGACAGCCAGGCAATCGTCACTGGACTTCCTGTGAACATCGACAGGATGTCATTCACCGGCCCGCCCGACTGGAACAGCATGAAAAACATGTAGCCCGCCACCGCTGGCACCACCATCATCGGCATGATCAGGATCGAATAGAACACCCGCTTGCCCTTGAAATCGTCCATGAACAGCGTCGCCAACCCGAGGCCCAGCATGAACTCAATCGGCACGCAAACCGCCATCACCAGCGCGGTGCGCCCCAGCGCCGCCCACAGACGGCCATCGCCCAACAGATCGCTGTAATTGGCAAAACCATTCCAGAACTGCCACGCCTGCGGCCAAGATTGCCCCGACAACGGCGACCAGTCGGTCAGCGAAATATAGGCCTGCATCAGCAGCGGAAATACCGAGATGAACAGCACCAGCACCTGCGCAGGCAAGGTTAACCGGAAGCCCAAACGTGAGGATTCATCCTTCATTGCTTCAACGCTCCAAACGTCAATCCGCGCACCAGATGCTTCTGGATCAGCACGCCCAACACCACAGGCGGCACCGCTGCCATCAGCCCCAGTGCCGCCTTCGCGCCATAAAGCTGCCCGGTCATGGAGGAGGAAAGTGAGGCCATATAGACCGGGATCGTCACCCACTCCCGCGTCGTTAGCAGCAGCGCGATCAGGTAATCTGACCAATTCAGGATGAACACGAACAGCGCCGCCGAGGCCAAGGGCGCGCGCATCATCGGCAGAGTGATCCGCCAGAACACCCGCGCGCGGCTACAGCCTTCGACCAAAGCCGCCTCCTCAATCTCCTTCGGCATGTCGTCGAAAAACGTTTTCATCAGCCAGAACGCAAACGGCAGGGTCACGATGCCGTAGACCAAAGCCAGCCCCCACCAGGTATCGGTCATGTTGAAAAACGCCCACATGATCATCACCGGCGTCATCACCGCCATCGGCGGAAACAGCCGCAGCTGCACCAGCGCCAAGGGCAAATTCGCACCCGAGCCGAACCGCGACAGCCCATAAGCCGCCGCCGTCCCCGCCGTCATCGCAATCACCGTGCCGATGCCCGCCGACAGAAACGAGGCCAGTATCGGCTTCAGCGCGGTGCGGTCCAATGCCACGATCAGATCAGAATTGCTGACGCCAAACACATAGCGGAAATTGTCCAAGGTCGGGGCTTTTGGCCACCACGTCAGCGCCGCCCCGGTCGCCTGCCATTCCGGGATCGGCTTGAACGCCATCGAGGCCATCCACAGGATCGGGATCAGCGTGACGGCGACCGCCAGCAGGATCATCATATATCGAAATGCCTCAAAGGCCAGCGAGCGGGTCATTTTACGTCCAGAAATTCAAAGGTTTGGTCGGCGCGCAGGGTCCGCGCCGACCATGATCGAGTTAAGACGGGAGAGCCTTAAACCGGATCAAGCACCGTCGGCCAAGCTGCCTTGTTGGCCTTAATCGCTTCGATGATCTTCTCTTCCCCCGTCCGCCGGGTGATCTTCGCCCAAGCGTCCGCCGTATCCGCCATCGCCTGCGCCGCCGTTTTGGCACCCGTCAAAGACGCCATCAGGTTCTCATCCAGCGCATTGTGGAACGCCGTCGCCCCCGGATAGTTGATCGACGGCACCGTGCGCGCCACCGTCTCGCGCACCACATCCATGTGGTAGGCATGGTAGGTTTCGCGCACCAACGGATCGGCGAAATCGTTCAGGCTAAAGGGGTCGAAATAGCCGCCCGGATTCGCCGTCATCCACGAATAAATCCGCGCCGAGCCCAGCCATTGCAGCAGCAGATACGCCACTTCCGGATATTCAGACTGCGAAGAAACCATCCCCGTCAGCGAGAACCACAGCACGGAACGGCTGACGATCTTGCCATCCACTTCCGTCCCCGGCGGCAACATCGAGCCGATTTTGCCTGTCACGGTGGACCCAGTATTCCCAGCATTATCCAAGAACTTCGGCAGGTTAGAGAAAGCGCAGGTCATTGCCGCGCCACCGCTCGCGAAATTCCCATACTGCTCTGGCCAGCCCCAGCTGATCGCATCCGGCGAGTGGTGCGACAGGCTGTCGATATAGGCCTGCGTCGCCGCCACGCCATTATCCGAATTGATCAGCGGCACGCCGTCGTCACCAAACAGGAACTGGTTCGGCGAGGCCATCGAGGTGAAACGCTGATACCAGTTGGTATAGCCCCAGCCCTGATTGCGCAGATCGGTCGAGCCAAACAGCCCCTTATCGGGCCGCTGGAAGAACGCCGCCACGTCGGAATGCTGCTTCCACGTCTTCGGTGGTGCCAGGTCATAGCCGTATTTATCCTTGAACGCCGCCTGCTCTGCCGCATCGCCAAACAGATCGGTGCGATACACCCAAGTCTGGAAATCGCCATCAAGCGACACGCCATAGGTCGAACCGCGATATTGGTTCAGCAGCGCCACGCCCTGCGCGCCGTTCACATAGCCGCGCTCTGGATCATCCCACTGCGGCTTATGCGCTTCGACAAAATCATCCAGCTTGGCAATGCCACCCGATTCCGCCAAATCGCCCAGACGGTTCCAGTCGGTCGAATAGATGTCATACGCCCCACCGCTGGTGGAAATATCCTGCATCGTCTTGGTGAATTCCTGCCCGTTCGGCAGCCCGACGATCTCTAGCGTGATCCCGGTTTCTTTCTCCCACAAATCCTTGATCGAAGGCGCCCCCGCCGGGAACGGCTGCGTCAGCTGGCCAATCGAGCCATCCGACAACGCCATCACGATCTTGGTCGGAGCCTTCCCCGCGCCCTTCAGCGACTTCACCGCCTCAACCGCACGGCCTTCCGGCGTATCCGGCCCATATTGGTAACGCTCTGCCCCCGCAAACCCGGTCGGACCACCAATCATCCCCGGTGCCAGCGCATCCGCACCCTCGGCCCGCGCGGGGCGGATGAAGCGCGGCGCAATGCCGATTGCCGCGCCATAAACAGCCAGTTTCCCGCCGCTCGTCAGTAGCTGACGCCGCGACATGCGGTTTGTGTGATCCATGTGTCCCTCCCAAGACGGTAAAGCGCAACGTTGACGCCTTGGGTGATGTTTTATGATTGATAAATCATTTCGTCAACATCATAAAACAGCATTTTGGCGTCACCTTTCGATGAGAACTTCCGGAAACAGGCCAGATCATCCCGAAATCCCCACCGTATCCGCCAAAAAACCCCAGAATCACCGCAGGGCGCGCAGCCAAAACCGTCCATCCAAACCTCAAAGCAATCAAAATACATCATTTACAGATCATCCATTCGATGGCACTAAGGTCAAACCAGACACCAAACGGCTGAAACCCATGCAAACGCCCGCCCCCCGCGCCACTCTGCAAGACGTTGCCCGCGAGGCGAACGTGTCCTCGGCCACGGTAGACCGGGTGCTGAATGGCCGCGACGGTGTGCGGGCGCGCACGCGTGAGGTGGTTTTGCAGACCGCGCGGCGCTTGGGCTATATCTCGGACGACACTGCGGCCAATGCAACAACCAGCATACCGCTGTGTTTTCTGCTGCCCAGCGGCACCAATGCGTTCATCAATGCGCTACATCAGCAGATAGAGTCCCAAGCCTCGCTGCGCCCCGACCTTGCCGTGACCATCACCCGCATCGAGGGCTTTAACCCGGCCAGCGTTGCTGCCCATCTGCTGGCGCTGAAAGGTCAGGTCGCAGGCGTCGGGCTGATCGCGCAAGATCACCCGCTTGTGCGCGAGGCGATCCGCACCCTGACCCAAAGCGGCACCCAGGTTTTGACGCTTGCCACTGACATCCAGAACACCCCGCGACTGGCCTATGTCGGCATCGACAACCGCCAGGCCGGGCGCTTGGCCGGGCAGTTGATGGGCCGCTTGCTGCCCGCACATTTGCCCGCCAAAGCCGCCCTATTCGCAGGCTCGCTGGCCTACCGTGGCCATGAGGAACGCGAAATGGGCTTCCGCCACATCCTGCGCGAAGAATTCCCGCATATCCAAATTCTGGAACTGCGCGAGATCATGGATGACCGCGACCGCGCGCGCGCCGAAACCAAGACCCTGCTGGACCTGCACCCCGACCTTGCCGCGATCTATAACGTCGGCGGCGGCACGTCAGGCATCGCGACCGAGCTGCGGGCGCGCAATTTGCAGCATCATGCGGTGTTCATCTGCCACGAGGCCACCGAAACCAACAAAGCCTTCGTGCTGGATGGCACCGTCGATGCCGTCATCGACCAAAACCCACGGGTTGAGGCGCGCGAGGCGCTGAACCTTTTGACCGCCGCCGCGCGCAACCAACCCTACACCTACATCCCGCCGCGCCTGCAACTGGTCTTGCGCGAAAACCTGCCGGATGAGTGATCAGATCCAGCCCAGCACCCGCCACCACAGATAATCCAGCGGCAACAGCACCAGCACCGTCACCACCGCCAAACGTCCCAAAACCCGCGCCAGCGCCCCCAGCTTTTCCCCCGAAAGCCCCATCGCCACCACCAAGGGCGCCACCTGATACGGCAGCAGCACCGTGGAAAACCCCACCACTTGCGTCATCAGCACCGCCTGCAAGCTGAACCCGCTGGCCCGCGCCAGATCCTGCGCCATCGGCACCAGCACCGACGGCACAGAGGGCACTGTCGTCACCACGCCCGTCAGCATCGACATCAGCGACAGCGAGGCAAAGTTAACCGCCGTCCCCCCCGGATGCAGCGGCAGAACGCTCTGCAAGCCCTGCCCGATCAGTGCGCCCAAACCTGAAGCATTGACCAAGGCACCCACCGCCAGCGCCCCCACCACAAACAGCAACAACCCGAAATCCACCGCAGCCTTGAACGCCGCCGCAGACACCACGCCAAAGCCGGGGCTGAGCAACACCACAGCCGCCGCAAGCCCGACCCAAGCCGCATTCACCCCATGCACCGAATCCGTCATCCACAGCCCCAGCGTGACCAGCAACACCGCCGCCACGCGCACCTGCGCCGATCTGTTCGCCGTGGGCAAAGCCGAAGAAACCTCCACCACATGCGGGGCGACCTCTGCCGGAAACATCCGCAACACCAGCCATGCGGTGATCACCGATTTCACCACCCCCAACACCGGATAATGCAGCGCCAGATAAGCCATATAGCCAAAATGCGCGCCGTAAATCGTCTCCGCCGCGCCCGACAGCACCATGTTCGGGATATTGGCGGGCAAAATCGCGAAACTCGGCATGTTGCACGCAATCGCCAGCACCACCGCAATCCCAATCCGCCCATTCGATCCCGGCGCAAACCCAGCACGTGCCGCGAGGGCCATGCCAATCGGCACCAACACCACCGCCCGACCCACCGACGAGGGCATGATGAACCCCAAAACCATCGCCACAAGCGTCAGCCCAAAGATCATCCGCGCATAACTGCCGTCCAACAGCGGCCCCAACACCCGCGCCAACACCGCGCCCAGACCCGAAGCACTGATCGCCGCCCCAATCACAAACCCCGAAATGATCAACCACACGGCGGTCGAGCCAAACCCCGCAAACACCAGATCCGCCGGGGCCAATCCAAACACCAACACCACCGCAAACAGCACCAGACTGGCGAAGTAACTCGGCACCACGCCACTGGCCCAAAGCCCCAGTGTCACCAACACCACCGCCAAAGTCCGCGCCTGCGCCGCCGTCAGCCCCGCAGGTGGCAGCAAAGCCAACCCCAGCGCCCCGACGATCAAAACCGCCACCCCCACCTGTTTGCCTGAAATCCGCTGCATCACCCGCTCCACATTACTCTTGCACTGACCCTAGCCGAAGCGGGCTGGATGCGTTAGATCACCATCATGCCAGAACATGTCGCCCAGTCGCCAAAGCAGTCGCCAAAGCAGTCGCCAAAACAGTCGCCAAAGCCGTCGCCAAACCACGCCCCAAGTGCCACCGGATACCTTCAGGACCCAAGCCGTCCGATCCTCGCCTATGGCCGCAGGATGCAAACCCAAGACGGCATCGCCCCGCACCACCACCCGCGCGCGCAACTGCTGTGGGCCGCCCAAGGCGTGCTGCGCATCACCGCCGCCAATGCCACATGGATCGTCCCGCCCAGCCATGCCGTCTGGATTCCCGGCGATGTGCCGCACCAAGTGCAGGCCGATACCGATACCGACATCCGCAACCTCTACATAGACCCGACGCTACCGCTGCGCGCGGCCAACCAAACCTGCGCCGTCCTGACGCTCACCGATCTGATGCGCGCGCTGATCCTGCGCCTGCACGGCGAAGACACCGCCCGCGCCTTCCCGCCCCGCCTGCTGCGCCTGACCGCAGTGATTGCTGATGAGATCGAAACCCTGCCCGAAGCGCCCTTGCACTTGCCCGCTGGTCACGACCCAAGGCTTACCCGCCTGACCCGCCATCTGATCAACCACCCCGATGATGCAAGCCCGCTGCCTGACCTCGCCCGCAGCACCGCAACCAGCCCGCGCACATTAGAGCGGCTGTTCCGCCAGCAAACCGGCCTCAGCTACCGCCAATGGCGCGCGCGCCAACGACTGCTGCTCGCCATCGAGCGGTTGACCCTCGGCCAAACCAGCACCACCATTGCTTACGCCTTGGGCTACCGCAGCCCCAGCGCCTTCATCGCCGCCTTCCACGCAGAATTCGGCACCCCGCCGCAAAGCTTTCTAAAGCAAGCGGCAACAATATAGCGGGGTCTTAGCCCAGCTAAATCCCTAAAATTTATCTAAAATTTGCTTTCAGACTGGCTTAAATATTCTCGGGGTCCGGGGGCGAGCCCCCGGCGCTCCACAAAGCAAACCGCCCTATTCACCCGGCAACTTGCGCACAGCCCCAGTCGCCGCCGAAGTCGCAAACAACCCATAAGCCCGCAACGCTTGGCTGATCTTGCGCGCGCGCGGCTTGGCAGGTTTCCAACCCTTGGCATCCTGCGCCGCCCGACGCTTGGCAAGATCGCCTTCGGACACCGCTAAATGAATCGTCCGCGCCGGGATGTTGATCTCAATCCGATCCCCCTCCTCGACCAAGCCAATCAACCCGCCCGCAGCCGCCTCAGGCGACACATGCCCGATCGACAGACCCGAAGTCCCGCCAGAGAACCGCCCATCGGTCAGCAAAGCACAAGCCTTCCCCAGCCCCTTGGATTTCAGATACGAGGTCGGATACAGCATCTCCTGCATCCCCGGCCCGCCTTTCGGCCCCTCATAGCGGATCACCAGCACATCGCCTTCCTTGATCCAGTTCGACAAGATCGCCTCAACCGCAGCATTCTGCGATTCAAACACCCGCGCAGGCCCCGCGAATACCAGAATGCTATCGTCCACCCCCGCCGTCTTCACAATGCAGCCCTCAGGCGCGATATTCCCCGACAGCACCGCCAGCCCGCCATCCTTCGAGAATGGCGTTTTCGCCGAACGAATAACCCCCTTCGCCCGGTCGGTATCCAGCTCCGCCCATTTCCGGCTTTGGCTGAACGCCACCTGCGTCGGCACCCCACCCGGAGCCGCCAAGAACAACTCTCGCACCTCAGGATGATTGCTGCGCGAAATATCCCAATGGTCAATCGCCGCCCCCAAGGTCGGCGCATGCACCGTCGGGCAATCCCGGTTCAACAGCCCCGCAGCATCCAACTGCCCAAGGATCGCCATGATCCCGCCAGCCCGATGCACGTCCTCCATATGAACGTCCTGCTTGGCCGGGGCCACCTTGCAGAGCACCGGCACTTTGCGGCTCAAAGCATCAATGTCGGTCATGGTGAAATCCACGCCGCCTTCATGCGCCGCAGCCAGAATATGCAGCACGGTATTGGTCGACCCGCCCATCGCAATATCCAGCGCCATCGCATTCTCAAACGCGCCCTTGCTGGCAATATCGCGCGGCAAGAGGCCCTTTTCGTTGCCCTCATAATGCCGCTTGGTGATATCGACGATCACCCGCCCCGCCTCCAAAAACAGCCCCTGCCGCGCCGAATGCGTCGCCAAGGTGGAGCCATTGCCCGGCAGCGACAGCCCCAAAGCCTCGGTCAGACAGTTCATCGAATTGGCGGTGAACATCCCCGAACACGACCCGCACGTCGGGCAAGCCGCCGCCTCAATCTTCGCCAGATCCTCGTCCGACACCGACTCATCCGCCGCCGAAACCATCGCATCGACCAGATCGAGCGCCAGTTCCTTGCCGTCGATCACCACCTTGCCAGCCTCCATCGGCCCGCCCGACACAAACACCACCGGAATGTTCAGCCGCATCGCCGCCATCAGCATCCCCGGCGTGATCTTGTCGCAGTTCGAAATACAAACCATCGCATCCGCACAATGCGCGTTCACCATGTATTCCACCGAATCCGCGATCAACTCGCGCGAGGGCAGCGAGTACAGCATCCCATCATGCCCCATCGCGATGCCATCATCCACAGCTATGGTGTTGAATTCCTTCGCAACCCCGCCAGCCCGCTCCACCTCGCGCGCCACCATCTGACCCAAATCTTTCAGATGCACATGCCCCGGCACGAACTGGGTAAACGAGTTCACAATCGCAATGATCGGCTTGCCGAAATCGCCATCCTTCATCCCCGTCGCACGCCAAAGCCCGCGCGCACCCGCCATATTGCGGCCGTGAGTGGTGGTTCTGGAACGATAAACAGGCATGGCTGATCCTCATAGCTTTAGCGTCCCGCAAGCGCGCGGAAACTCGGCAAGCCCTTATTGACCCTACCCGCCGCCCGCTTCAAGAGCGCAATCGCAAACCGAGCCCCCCCCTGCCACAAATTTACGCCAGCAGTAAAGCGCAACAGAGGGCCGCACCCGACCTCGGGAGGACGCACCAACAGAAGTTCAACGCGCTTTATCCCCCAACCCCTCCCCCAGAACTTCTGCTGGCACCCTTGGCAATCGCGCCCTCCCAGCGGGAGGTCGGGCGCGGCCCGGCGGGCTTCGCCCTTGATTCCGGGCAAGAGGGAGACAAAAAATCTGCACAAGCCGAATAGACAACCACGCAGGCACAACTCGGTTTGCCTATGCTCTTATTGGGAGGCACTACTATTTTGCTTGGCCTCGAACTGCTGCCAGACATGCATTCGACCCTTTTGACGCGCGTCAGCCAGCCATAGTTTTTTGCGGATACCAGGCAGCTCAAGCGCGCCATATACCCCGCCCGAGAACTTTGGCCAATCAATCGCCAAACCAAGCTTTACCATTTCAGCGGATAGGTCAGTGCCATCTTGCAGATAGCATTTTGCAACATTGCGTCCGTGGGTGTCTTGTCCAATTATATGGGCGTGAATTGTCATTCCTTTGCACAACGCAACAAGAGCCCACTTGGCGTTTTTTCCATATGGGTGGTTTAGTTCTGGCGCATCAATACCGAAAAGACGAATCTGAATTTTGTTTATAATCAGGCTGTCACCATCACTCACATAGGCTGATCCTTTTACAACAAACTCTCTTGGTAGTCTCGGCGCTATCGGGGTCTTAAAAGAGCGACGCCCTACCTCTACAGCATCGTAAGAAGTTGGCTGGTCTAGGTTATCATGCCCTTCTGAGCTGCGTTTGCCAAAATAAATAATAGCCACAACACCGGCAAGCACCACCAAAATCAACAAGATTTCCAATATACTACATCCTCCAAAAGACTCTTACAAAACATCAGAATAGAGAAGTTTTGCAATACCAAAATACTGCTTTAGACCTCGGCCCTCAATCTTTTTTATGACTCCGCAGGCCGTGCAAAACCCAAACTGTTGTCAACGTCTTTTTGCTGATGTGACAGTAACATCCACAGCATAGAACAGCTTCGACCAGCAGCTGCAAGGATTGCGACACACCCCCCAAAATCCACCCCTCCCCCTGTCGCCGCCAGACCTTCCCCCTGCCCGAAAGTCCCCTATAACGACGGGCAGAGGAGACACCCATGACCACCGCTCGCCCACCCCTATCCGCCCGCAACCCGCAAGCCTACGGCTTTGCCGTCACCGTTCTGGGCGTGCTCTTTTTCTTCCCCGACGTGCTGGTGGTGCGCCTGATCCAGACCGACACCATGACCATCGCCGTCTGGCGCGGCGTCGCGGCCTTCGTTGCCACAGCCCTCGCCCTCGGCCTGTTTGGCCGCGCATCCCTACCGAACTGGCGCGACCTGCTGCGCTGGCCGTCGCTTGCGATGATCTTCCTGCAAGGCATCGGCTCGGTGTTCTTCCTCGCCTCTTTGGGTCAAACCTCGGCGGCGAACGCCCTGCTGATCCTCGCCACCGCCCCGTTCATCGCCGCGATGATGTCTTGGGCGATCCTGCGCGAACGCATCGACACCGCCACTTGGGGCGCCATCGTCGGCGTGTTCGCAGGCGTCGGCATCATCGCGGCGGGCAGTTTGGGCGGCGGGCATCTGTCGGGCGATCTGTTCGCCCTCGCAAACGCCGTCGCCATCGCCGCCTATTATGTCGTGATCCGCATGGCCCCAGCCGGCAACCTGATGCCCTCTATTGCCATCGGCTACCTGCTCACCTCGGCCATCGCCTACCCCTTCGCCCCCATGGCCCCGCTAGACCTGAACCAGATCGCCCTGATCGCCCTGTCTGGCGGCGTGATCCTCGCCGGAGGCTGCTTCCTTCTGCAGATCGGCCCGCGCTATCTGCCCGCCGCCGAGGTTTCGATGATCACCATGCTGGAAGTGATCGCAGGCCCGCTGCTGGTCTGGCTGTTTCTCGGAGAGAATCCCGGAACGAAAACCCTGATCGGCGGTTGTGTGATCCTGATCGCCATCACCGCACACACCCTGATCAAACTGGCGCAAAGCCAGCGCGGCCAACCCGCCTGATGCGCCTGCTGTTCGTCCACGCCCACCCCTCGCCAGACAGCTTCACCGCCGCCTGCCGCGATACCGCCATGCAGGCCGCCCGCACCGCAGGCCACGAGGTCAAACTCATCGACCTCTACGCCGAAAACTTCCAACCCACACTGCGCCCAGACGAATGGCTCAGCTACCCCGACCCCGACGCCATAGACGAAACCCTCACCCCCCACATCGAAGCCCTGCAATGGGCCGAGGGCCTGATCCTCACCCACCCCACATGGTGGAGCGGCCCACCCGCCATCCTGAAAGGCTGGTGTGATCGCACCCTCCGCCCCGGCATAGCCTTCCACCCCATGCCAAACGGCCTGAAACCCGGCCTGCCCAACATCCGCCTGCTGGGAGTGATCACCAGCCTTGGCGCAACGCGCCTGCAATACAACCTCCTCCTCGCCGCCCCCGGCCGCCGCCAATTCATGCGCGGCTTGCGCGCCTGCACCAACCCGGCTTGCAAAACCCTCTGGCTCGCCCATTACGCCATAGACGCCAGCACCGAAGCCACCCGCGCCCGCCACCTTGCGAAAATAGCGGCACGCATAGCACAGATTGCGGTTTAACCGCGCCAAACCACCAGCACTGCTTGCCGCGCCGCCCCCAAGCGTTTATCAATGCGCTAACACAAAAGGGCAGCCCGATGCGCATTCTGATCACCAACGACGACGGCATCAACGCCCCCGGCCTTGTCACCCTGACCCGCATCGCCACCGAACTCGCTGGCCCCAAGGGCGAGGTTTGGACCGTCGCCCCTGCGTTTGAGCAATCCGGCGTCGGCCATTGCATCAGCTACACCCACCCGATGATCAACGCCAAACTGACCGACCGCCGCTACGCCGTCGAAGGCTCCCCAGCCGATTGCGTGCTGGCAGGCGTCTACGATGTGCTGGAAGGGGCGAAACCCGACCTCGTGCTGTCAGGCGTCAACCGCGGCAACAACTCCGCCGAGAACGTCCTCTACTCCGGCACCATTGGCGCCGCGATGGAAGCCGCCCTGCACGGCATCCCCGCAATCGCCCTGTCGCAATACATGGGCCGCGACACGGATGATCTGGATGACCCGTTCGAGGCAGCCGCCCAGCACGGCGTCAAAACCATCCGCGCCCTGCTCGACAAAGCCATCTGGACCACCGACGACTACCGCATCTTCTACAACGTCAACTTCCCGCCCTGCGCCGCAAAGGCCGTCAAAGGCCACAAAGTCGCCCCGCAAGGCTTCCGCCGCGACACCAGCTTTGGCATCCAGCCCTACACCGCGCCTTCCGGCAAACGCTTTCTCTGGATCAAGGGCGGCCCGCAGCACACCCCCACCCTGCCCGGCACCGATGCCGCCGTGAACCTCGACGGCTATATCTCGATCACGCCCTTGCGCTGCGATCTCACAGCACACGACACAATCGCCGATCTCACGAAGCGGCTCGGATGATGGAGAACGGCCTGCCCGAAGACGAGACGGCGGCCGAGCGCAAGATGCGATTCCTGTTTGCTCTCAGATCCAAAGGTGTGACCGACGCCCGCGTCCTCTCTGTGATGGAGCGGGTCGATCGCGGCCAATTCGTGCGTGGCCTGTTTGCTGAGCGCGCCTATGAAGACATGCCGCTGCCCATCGCCTGCGGCCAAACCATCAGCCAACCTTCAGTCGTGGCCTTGATGACCCAAGCCCTCAACATCAGCCCGCGCGACACGGTGCTCGAAGTCGGCACCGGCTCCGGCTACCAAGCCGCCATCCTCGCCCACCTGGCCCGCCGGGTCTACACCGTCGACCGCCACCGCCGCCTCGTGCGCGAGGCGCAGGAACTGTTCCGCGATATGGGTCTGGTCAACATCGTCGCGATGACCGCCGACGGCAGTTACGGCCTGCCCGACCAAGCCCCGTTTGATCGCATCATCGTGACAGCCGCCGCCGAAGACCCCCCCGGCCCGCTGTTGGCGCAGCTGAAAACCGGCGGTATCATGGTGGTGCCCGTCGGCCAATCTGATACAGTGCAGCACCTGATCAAAGTCACCCGGCTTGAGACAGGGTTCGACTACGAAGAACTTCGCCCAGTGCGGTTTGTGCCACTGGTGGAAGGCATCAGTGCAGATTAGAACGCAACAAGACGCCCGGACCAACCGGGCATAGGTAACGAGGCAAGCATGACCCTATCGCGCCTTCCCATTCTTGGCCTATCCGCCCTGCTGATGGTCTCCGCCTGTGGCAAAACCAAGCCGTTTGATTGGGACTTGCGCGCGGGCAACGGCGCACTCGACACCTCGGACGCAGCCCTGCGCGCCACCGATCCGCGCCCGGCCACCGATGCCAACGGCGTGCTGTCTTACCCAAGCTACCAAGCCGCTGTCGCCCAACGCGGCGATACCGTGGCCTCGGTCGCCGCCCGCGTCGGCCTGCCCGCTGATCAGGTGGCGCAATACAACGGCCTGAAGCCCACCGATACTTTGCGCGAAGGCGAAACCCTCGCTTTGCCCGCCCGCGTCGCAGCCACCCCAACAGCCAGCACCGCCCCCCCCGGCGCGGTCGATGTCTCCTCCATCGCCACCACGGCGCTCGACCGCGTCGGCACCACCACGCCCGCCGCCACGAAGCCGAGCAAACCCGCAGGCTCCGAGCCTGTGCGCCACCAAGTCAAACGCGGCGAAACCGCGTTCTCCATCGCGCGCATCTACAACATCTCCGCCCGCTCCATCGCCGATTGGAACGGCCTCGGCCCCGATCTGGAAGTGCGTGAGGGCCAGTTCCTGATCATCCCGACCGCCAATTCCGCGCCACCGCCGAAAGATCCGGTCGATGTCACCACGGTGCCCGGTGCAGGCTCACCGACGCCAGAGCCGCCCTCGGCGAAAAAACCACTGCCTGCTGAGAAACCCGCGAAGGCCAGCGAAAAGCCCGCGCCTGCCGCCGATCTCGGCAAAGACCGCACCGCCGCCTCGGCTAGCAAATTTGCTATGCCAGTCAGCGGCAAAGTGATCCGCGCCTATGTGAAGAAGAAAAACGACGGCATCGACATCGCCGCCGCCGCAGGGTCTTCGGTGAAAGCCGCAGCCGACGGCACCGTCGCCGCCGTCACCAAAGACACCCAAGGCACCCCCATCGTGGTGATCCGCCACGCCGACGGCATCCTGACGGTTTACGCCGGGGTCGATGGCCTGAAAGTCGCCAAAGGCGACAAAGTCACCAAAGGCCAAGCCATCGCCGTCGTCCGCGCCGGAGACCCCGCCTTCGTGCATTTCGAGATCCGCAAGGGCGTCGATTCCGTCGACCCGATGTCGTATTTGCAGTAAGGGGCGCGGCGCTTCCTCACGGTCGCTTATCGCTTTCACATTGGCCTAAATACTCCCGCCGGAGGCTGCTTATCTTACGAAAGCTGCCCCCGGCGGTGGGCACTTGACCATCAGCATACAAAATCTGGCATCCCACGCTTTCAACCCAGAGTGGTCACGTCTCCGCCCAACTTCGCCCCTATTTGATAGTGAAAACAATGATGGACGCCCAGCCTTATGTTGCAATCGGCAAGGCCATGAATCGAATGAAGGGATTAGACATGTTGAGAAAATCAGCGATTGTTCTGCTGATGTCGGGATTGGCCGCTTGCGGCAGCACCAATACGGATGGCAGCGTCGCCTCCGGGCCACTGGGTCAGACCCCTTTGATGACGCCAGCGGTGCAAGTCGCAGCGCAGCAAGGTCTGGAGGCCTGCATCAACACCCTGACCCTCGGCGCCCCTTTGTCCAATCTCGCCGCGTATAATTTTGCACCGTCACGCAACGGCTATCGCTTGAAAATCGACAACCCGCTGATCTTCGCAGGCGATTCCGCCGTCGCGGTAAAATTCGATGGCACGGAATGCAGCGTCACCGCCGGGCCGATTTATCCGGTCGAAATCCAGACCATGCAAACCATAACCGCCAACGCGCTGTCTGGCCGTGGCAACAATTTGCAAGTGTCGTTCCGGCGCAGCTCAGAAAACGTCGTAGCGATCCTAAGGTAACGCAGCAAGCTGGGCCTTGCGCGCGGCACGGCCCAGCCCCGAAACCGAATTTTGCAAAGACACCATAGCCCCCCGCAAAACCGTCTTCCCGACGGCCACCTTGCTAGACCGCTATCGCTTTCACATTGGCCCAAATATCCCCGCCGGAGGCTCCCTCAGCACCCCCAAGCGCTAACCCCTAATTAACCTTAACCAAAACTTTACCGAATAACCCAATAAAAACAATGGTCCCGAGTTGGGACCACCGCAACCTCAAACCTCACTCACCAAAATCTTATCAATCCGCAGCCCATCCAAGTCGATCACCTCAAACTTGTAGCCCTCTGCCACGAACACATCCCCCAGCACCGGCATCCGCCGCAGCTGATGCAGCACAAGCCCGGCGATGGTATCGTATTCCCCCGCAAGCCCGCGCGACAACCCCAGCCGATCACAGAATTCATCCGCAGGCATCCAGCCCGACACCAGCAAACTGCCGTCACTGCGCACCAGCAAAGCAGGCTCGTCCGCATCCGCCGAGCTTTCCGCCCCGGTGATCGCCTCCAGCACGTCATCGGTGGTGATGATGCCCTCGAAATGCCCATACTCATCATAAACCAGCGCGATGTGATGCACCGAATTGTGCAGCACCACCAAGGCATCCAAAGCATCCGCCTGATCCGACACCACCGGCACATCCACCACCAGCGCGCGCAGATCCAAGGCTTCCCGCCGCGACACCACGTTGAACACATCAGCCAGCGTGACAATCCCCACCACTTCCCCGGTCACGCGGCTTTGCACCAGCATCCGCGGCCGCGCGATCTTGCGGATCATCGCCACCGCCTCGGCCGAGGTGGCCTCAAGGTCCAGCATCTGCACCTCATGGCGTGGCGTCATCAGGGCCCGCGCGGTGCGGTCGCCAAGCCGCATCACCCCCGCCATCATCTCACGCTCGCCATCCTCCAGCACACCGCCCTCATGCGCCTCGGTCAGCAGGGTGTGGACTTCCTCCTCCGTCACCTTATTGCCCATATCGCCGCGCTGGCCCAGTAGCCACAGCACGGTTTTGCCCGACCAATCCAGCAGCCATACCACCGGAGTCGTCACCTTACTTAAGATCGCCATCGCAGGGGCCACCCGAATGGCCACGCCTTCGGCATTGCGCAGGGCGAGTTGTTTGGGGACCAATTCGCCAATGATCAGCGAGACATAGGTGATGCTGACCACCACGCCGCCAACGCCGAAGGTCGAGGCCCAATCAGCATCGACGCCCATCGTCACCAGCCAATTCGTCAGACGCAGGCCAAGGGTCGCGCCCGACAAAGCCCCCGACAACACCCCAACCATGGTGATGCCAATCTGCACGGTCGACAAAAACCGCCCCGGGTTCTCCGCCAACCGCAGCGCCGCAGCCGCACCTTTGCTTTTGGCCTCCAGAGATTTCAGCCGCGCAGGCCGCGCCGAGACAATCGCCATTTCAGACATCGACAAGACGCCGTTCAAAACGATCAGCGCAGCGAGAACAAGGATTTCTATGATCATGATGGCGCTAAGATCAGGCCCACACCCGGAAATTGCAAGAGTTCACAACGAAACCCCGTGACGCGCCGCCAGATCGCAGAAAAATTGCCACGCCACACGACCCGACCGGCTGCCCCGCGTTGCCTGCCATTCAATCGCCTCGGCGCGCAGGATATCCGCCTCCACCACCACGCCATAGGCATTCGCATAGCCCCGGATCATCTCCAGATATTCGTCCTGCGAACAGGGATGAAAGCCCAGCCACAGCCCGAACCGATCCGACAGAGACACCTTTTCTTCCACCGCTTCGCCCGGCGTGATCGCAGTGGAGCGTTCATTCTCAATCATATCGCGCGGCATCAGATGCCTGCGGTTTGAGGTGGCGTAGAGCAACACATTCTCTGGCCGCCCCTCAATGCCGCCATCCAGCACGGCTTTCAGGGATTTGTAGTGCTGATCATCATGGCTGAACGAAAGGTCATCGCAGAACAGGATGAACTGATAGGGGGCGGCGCGCAGATGCGCCAACAAGCGCTGCACGCTTGGCAAATCTTCGCGCGATAATTCTACGATCTTCAGATCATGGCCTTCTTTACGCACCGCCGCGTGGATCGCCTTGACCAAGGATGATTTCCCCATGCCGCGCGCGCCCCACAAAAGCGCATTATTCGCAGGCAATCTCCGCGCGAAATAGCGGGTGTTTTCCCACAACGTATCGCGCGAGCGGTCCACCCCGATCAACAGGCCGATATCAACCCGGCTGACCTTCGCCACAGGCTCCAACCGATCCGGCCCGGTGTGCCAGGCAAAGGCCTCGGCGCTGAAATCAGGGCTTGGCATCGCCGCTGGAGCTAACCGCTCCAGCGCCTCGGCAATCCGCGTTAATGCGTCGCTCATTCGTCCGGGTCCACCCAAGTGCCATCGGCGCGCTCTTGCGCCTCACGCTTCTTCTCAAACCCGGCGATCATCCAGATCGACAGTTCATACAGCGGATAGATCGCGAAAAACATGATCAGCTGGCTCATCACATCCGGCGGCGTTGCCACCGCCGCCACCGTTAAAATCGCCACAACGGCATATTTCCGCGTCGCCCGCAGACCAGAGGCCGAGATCATCCCGGCCTTGCCCATCAGCGTCAGCAGCACCGGCAGCTGAAAGCAGAGGCCGAACGCCATTATAAACTGCATAGTCAGCGACAGGAAACTTTCCACCGAACCCTGATACAAAACCCCCGCCGCCGCACTGGTGATCGAAGGTGCCACAGGCACCTCACCCGGATTCATCGCCTTCGAGAAATCGCCCTGATAGCTGAGGAAAAAGTGAAACGCGCCCGGTAGGATCATGTAATAAGCAAAGGCAGCCCCGGCAATAAACATCGCAGGCGACGCCAACATGAACGGCAAAAACGCATTCTTTTCATTGCGATACAGGCCCGGCGCTACGAAACGCCACAGCTGAAACGCAATCACCGGGAACGACATCGCAAACCCGGCCCAAACCGCGATCTTGACGGCCACAAAGAAGCCTTCCTGCAATTTGATCAGCACGAATTGGCATTTTTGCCCGTAATCCGCCATCGCGTTGCACATCGGGATCGACAGGACATGAAAGATCGGGATCCACAGAAGATATCCGACCAGACAGCCCACCCCAAGCACCGCGACTGATACCAAAATCCGGTTGCGCAGCTCTTTAAGGTGTTCAATCAGCGGTGCGGCGCTGGCGTCCACGTCATCAGTATGGCTCATGCTTCATCCGCCTTCTTGGTCTTGCGCGGGGTTGTCGTTCTGGGCGCGCGAGGTTTGGCGGCAGGCTTGGCCTCGGCCACCATAGCGACGGCGGGTTCAGCAGCGACCGCAGGCTTGCGCACCCGTGGTTTCACCGCTGGCTTCACCTCGGCCTTCGAGGCTGCAATGCCGCTATCAACCGCTTTCAGCTTCTCAGCCGTCTCGGTCAAAATCGCCTGCTTCGCCGCTTTCTTATCCATCAAAGCCTGCGTTTCCGGCCCCAATATCTTCGGCTCCACGGCGACAGCAAGGTTCGGCTCTGCCGACACAGTTGGAACTGCGGCAGGCATGGGCGGCGGCACCAGTGGCTTGTTACCGACGCTGGCCGGATTGCTTGGCTTGGCGGCGTTCTTGATCGGATCCCATTTTTCAAACCGATCCGCCGCTTCCTTGACCTTGTTCAGGCCCATCGACTTGGCCGAGGTCATGCCTTTCAGATCATCGGCGACATCCTTGACGCCAGACTCCTTCGCCGCCTGCTCCATCGCGCGGGAAAACTCGCGCGACATCTGCCGCAGCTTGGCGGTAAAGCGGCCCAACTGCCGGAACATATCCGGCAAATCTTCCGGCCCGATCACAATCAGCGCCACGATGCCGATCAGCACCAATTCGGCCCAGCCGATATCCCCAAACATCTAAAACAAGCCCCTTCGCGGCACCCGGCCCATCGGCCCCGTAGTCAGACAGTCATCAGATCGCAGCCAAAGCCGCAAGGCTCAGACCTTGTCTTTATCGGCTTCAACCGGCGCTTCGGCGGGGGTTACGTCGCGCGCAGCCTTGGCCGCCGCTTCTTTTTCAATCTCAGAAGTGCCATCCGACACGCCTTTTTTGAACGCGGTGATGCCACGACCAAACTCGCCCATCAGGTTCGAGACTTTACCCCGGCCAAACAACACCAAAACAACAATCGCCACCACCAGCAGGTGCAACGGGCTCATATGCATATTCAATCCTCCATAAAGCCGACACGCGGCAGGTCCGGCACAGACTTAGGCAGGGAACCCGTCGAAATGAAACCGAAAATTCCTGTAAACTGGCAAGATTATCCGCTATAGCTGACAGCTATATGTCAGTTGCTCTTGCCGAAAAATCCCAGATGGAAGCCCATGCGCCGCACCGACCGCCTGTTTGACCTGATCCAGATCCTGCGCGATGGCCGTTTGCACCGCGCGTCAGAGATATCGACGCGCTTGGGTGTGTCGATCCGTACGATCTGGCGCGATATGAACACGCTGATGGCTTCGGGGTTGCCAGTCGAGGGCGAGCGCGGCGTGGGCTACATCCTGCGCGCGCCGATCACCCTGCCGCCGATGATCCTGAATGCGGTGGAGCTTGAGGCGTTGCGGCTTGGCCTGCGCATGGCCGCTGAAGGCCCGGATGCAGCCCTTGGCAAAGCCGCCCGTGCCTTGGCCAAACGCATCGCCGCCGTCACTCCCGCGCCCAGCAAAGACGAAGGCGATCTGTTCGCCTTCCCCGGCGCTACCTCCAACCGCGCCCCCAAACACCTGCCCGCCCTGCGCCGCGCCGTCAAAGCGCATGAACGCATTGCCATCACCTATATCGACCCGCGCGGCACCGAGTCTCACCGCGACATCCGCCCGCTGGCACTGGAAAAACACGCGAAAATCTCAACCCTCGCGGCGTTTTGCGAAGCGCGCGGCGATTTTCGCAGCTTTCGGGTGGATCGTATCGTCGCCGTGACGCTAACGGGTGAGCGTTACCTGGATGAACCGGGCCGTAGCCTGCCCGACTACCGCGCGCGGCTTGAGGCGGAGACGATTCGCGATCAAGCTTAACGCCGCGCTATCAGCTGGCCTGAAACACATAACAGCGATCCCGCCGGATCATCAACCACAGTGGCGTCTCAGGCTTTGGCAAAAACACCCCCGGCACCGAGGCCGTTAGCACCGAGCCGTCAAATTCCATCCGAAATTCCACTAGGCTCGCATGGCCCAAATACCGCGCCCGTTGCACCACGCCGCGCGCAGGCGTGCCCTCTGACATCGTCGGATGCGGCCCGCGGCCCGCGCGATCAAAGTCAATTTTCAGATGCTGCGGGCGGATCACAATATCAACATCCGCGCCGTCCAGATGCCCCGGCGTCAGAAATGCGCCAAATGGAGTCTCCGTCAAAGCGCCCTTAGAAACCCCACGGATCACATTAATATCGCTAAAGAAAGCCGCCGCAGCCCGATCTACGGGTGCGTTATAGACGTTATACGGCGCACCGCGCTGCACGATATGGCCGCCCCGCATCAACGCAATTTCATCCGCCATCCGCATGGCTTCTTCTGGCTCATGCGTCACCAGAAGCACTGCAGCGCCCTCGGCCTTCAACACCTCCAGCGTCGCATCGCGGATGCCATCGCGCAAACGGTTGTCGAGGCCTGAAAACGGCTCATCCATCAGCATCACTTTCGGGCGCGGAGCCAGCGCCCGCACCAGTGCCACCCGTTGCTGCTCGCCGCCCGACAATTCATGTGGATGCTTGGCGGAAAAACCCGAAAGCCCCACCCTTTCAAGCAGTTCGTCAACCCGCCTCATCCTCACGGCCTTATCGCCGGAAAGCCCAAACGCCACATTTCCCGCCACCGTCAAATGCGGAAACAGCGCGAAATCCTGAAACATCAGCCCGACGCCACGCGACTCTGGTGGCTGATTTACACCCGGCCCGAACACCTGTTGCCCGTCGATCAAAATCCGGCCCTGATCGGGGGTTTCCACCCCGGCAATCATCCGCAACGTGGTGGATTTGCCGCACCCCGACGGCCCGAGCAGGCACATCACCTGCCCCGCCGCGACCTGCAACGACACGTCAGACACCACGGCCCGTCCACCAAAGGCGCGAGTCAGCCCAACCACTTCAAGGCGTTGCGGCACGTCCAAGCGTTCAGATGCGGCTGTCATGATCATCCTGACGGTTTTGCTCGCCTTCCCTACCAGCCGCCCCAACGCACGACAAGTTCACATCGTGGCAAACATCGCGCCGCCATCCAGCAGGATATTCTGCCCCACCATATAGCCCGCATACTGGCTGCACATGAACGCACAGGTAGCCCCAAACTCCTCCGCCGTGCCATAGCGCCGCGCAGGAATCCCCGCCGACCGCTCTGCCTGCGCTTCTTCCATGCTAATTCCGCGCGCTTTCATCACGCCCGCGTCCAGCGAAACCGCACGATCAGTTGCATGAATACCGGGCAGCAAGTTATTGATAATAACACCAAAAGGTGCCACCTGCCGCGAAGTCCCGCCAACATAGCCCGTCAATCCCGCCCGCGCCGCATTCGACAACCCCAGCTGCGGGATCGGCGATTTCACCGATTGCGAGGTGATATTGACCACCCGGCCCCAGCCCTTGCCAATCATCCCCGGCAGCAGCGCCTTCATCAACGCGATCGGCGTCAGCATATTGGCGTCCAGCGCCTTGATGAAGTCCGCACGCTCCCAATCCGACCAGATACCCGGAGGCGGTCCGCCTGCATTGGTCACCAGAATATCCACCGAACCCGTCGCAGCCAGCACAGCCGCGCGGCCTTCGTCCGAGGTTATATCCGCCGCCACCGCCACGACATTCACGCCAAATTTGCGCAATTCGGCCGCCGTCGCTTCCAACGCCTCGGCCCCGCGCGCATTGATCACCAGATCGACCCCGGCTTCCGCCAAAGCCATCGCACAGCCGCGCCCCAAGCCCTTTGACGCCGCGCAAACCAGCGCCCGTTTGCCTTTGATCCCCAAATCCATCGTCAATCTCCTTCGTTTGCACCAGCCTAGCAGCCGATCCAGTGGGGCGTAAGCCAAAGCTTTCACACCAAATCCAGCGCCCAGCCAAAATATAACCCTAATTTTGGGGTCTACTGGCTTGAGCCGCCCCCGCTGCGCGGTTCATATGCAGTCTTAACCATTATGCGGTAGCCCTCGAAGCATGACAGCCAAACAAACCCAAACCGCCCCCGGCCACGCCTGCCAAGTTCTTGCAGCCGATGCGATTTATGTCATCAACGGCGTCAATGTGGGGGACGGCTTGATGGGCCCGGACGAGGTCTGCCCCGGCGATCTTTATGCGCTGGACGAAAGCCAACAGCCCTTGCGGCTGGTGGTGACGCGCGCCGAGGGTCAGCAGCGGGTGGGCGCGGGCTCTGCCGTCGGCGCGGTCGGCGATGCTCTGCGGTTTGAGGCGCGTTACACGATGATGAGCAGCGACGGCGATCAGGTCGATCTGGTGTTGATCTCGCTGCCCGGCGGCGCGCGCTTTGTGCTGCCTTTATCGCCAATGGCGGGCTTGAATGACTATACTTTGCTGAAGATCGACGATGCGCCGCAAGACACCGGGCTGGCTGACCTTTTGTGCGTCTCCTTTGCGCGCGGCACGATGATCACCTTGGCCTCCGGTCAGCAACGCGCCATCGAATCGCTGAAAATCGGCGATAAGGTGCTCAGCCGCGATCACGGTGGGCAAGAAATCCGTTGGATCGGCTCCACGACCCTGCGCGCGGTGGGGGCCTTTGCGCCAGTGGTGATCACGGCGGGTACTTTGGGAAATTCCGGCGATCTTTTGGTCAGCCAGCACCACCGGATGTTTCTCTATCAACGCCAGCGCACCGCTGGGCTGGCTACCTCAGAGCTGTTGGTGCAGGCGCGCTATCTGGTTGATCATAAATCTGTTTTCATTCAGGAAGGCGGCTTTGTCGACTTCTTCAGCATCGTGTTTGACCACCACGAAATCATCTATGCCGAGGGCGTTCCCGCCGAAAGCCTGATGGTAAACGATGCCACAGTGAACCGCCTGCCGGTGGAACTGGCCGAAGATGTGAAGGCGCGCTTCCCCGGCCTGAGCCAGAACCAGCATTTCGGCACCGAAGCGGGTCGGCAGTTTCTTGATGACATCGGGCCAGAGGCTTTGTTCAAAACCCCGCGCAACGTGCCTTCGCGGCAAAGGTAGACGTTGCGGTTGCTTTCGGCTAAAGCCCGCGCATGCTTGACAATCGCCCGCCCCTCCCGCCCGAAATCGCCCGCCGCCGGACCTTTGCGATCATTTCGCACCCCGACGCTGGCAAAACCACATTGACCGAAAAATTCCTGCTGTTTGGTGGCGCGATCCAGATGGCGGGTCAGGTGCGCGCCAAGGGCGAGGCGCGACGGACACGTTCCGACTTCATGAAGATGGAGCAAGAGCGTGGGATTTCGGTCTCGGCTTCCGCCATGTCGTTCGATTTCCGGCAGTATCGTTTTAACCTCGTCGACACCCCCGGCCACTCAGATTTCTCGGAAGACACCTACCGTACGTTGACGGCGGTGGATGCCGCCATCATGGTGATTGATGGCGCGAAGGGCGTAGAATCTCAGACGCAAAAGCTGTTCGAGGTCTGCCGGATGCGCGACCTGCCTATCCTGACGTTTTGCAACAAGATGGACCGGGAGTCGCGAGATACCTTTGATATCATTGATGAAATCCAAGAAAATCTGGCGATTGACGTAACGCCTGCGTCGTGGCCCATCGGCATGGGCCGCGAGTTTGTCGGCGCTTACGACCTGCTGCATGACCGCCTTGAAATCATGGACCGCGCCGACCGCAACAAGGTCGCCGAAACCATCCAGATCTCCGGCCTCGATGACCCAAAACTGGCGGATCACATCGCGCCAGAGCAGTTGAAGAAACTGCGCGAAGAGCTTGAAATGGCGAAGGAATTGCTGCCTGCGTTCAACCGCGAATCCTTCCTGAACGGCTCAATGACGCCGATCTGGTTTGGCTCGGCGATCAACTCGTTTGGGGTTAAGGAGTTGATGGACGGCATGGGCGAATATGGCCCGGAACCGCAGCCGCAGAAGGCCAAAGAGCGCCAGATTGATCCGGCAGAACAAACCGTTACCGGGTTTGTCTTCAAAGTTCAGGCCAATATGGACCCAAAACACCGCGACCGCGTGGCCTTCGTGCGCATGGCATCGGGCCACTTCCAACGCGGCATGAAACTGCTGCATGTGCGCTCCAAAAAGCAAATGGCCATCGCCAACCCGGTGATGTTCCTCGCCGCTGATCGGGAACTGGCCGAGGAAGCTTGGGCAGGCGACATCATTGGCATCCCGAACCACGGCCAGTTGCGGATTGGTGATGCGCTGACCGAAGGCGAAACCCTGCGTTTCACCGGCATCCCGTCATTTGCCCCCGAACTACTGCAAGTGGTGCGCGCGGGCGATCCGATGAAGGCCAAGCATCTCGAAAAAGCCCTGATGCAATTCGCCGAAGAAGGTGCCGCGAAAGTCTTCAAACCGATGATCGGCTCAGGCTTTATCGTCGGCGTGGTCGGGCCGTTGCAGTTTGAGGTTCTGGCCAGCCGTATCGAGCAGGAATACTCCCTGCCCGTCCGGTTTGAACCCAGCCAGTTCACCTCTGCCCGCTGGGTGTCGGGCGCCAAGGCCGAGGTCGAGAAATTCGTCAACGTCAACAAGGGCCATATCGCCTTGGACAATGACGGCGACACGGTTTTCCTCACCCGTCTGAAATGGGACATCGACCGCATCGAGCGCGATTATCCCGAAGTGAAGCTGACGGCGACGAAAGAGATGATGGTTTAAGCCGCGAAGTTCTTGCAATGTTCCGAATACCTGCCTAAAAAGCGGGCCATATTTGGAGAAGCCAATGGCCCTGCCCCTGCACGAACTCGCCGCCCTCGGCACTGCGACTTGCTGGGCCACCACGGGGCTGTTTGCCGCCGACGCGGTGCGCAGCCTTGGCGCGTTTCACTTCAACCTGATCCGGCAGCTGTTCGTCACCCTGCTGCTGGCACTGATCGTGCTGGCAACAGGCGGCTTCGGCGTGCCGGATAGCGCAGCGCTGCTGACCCTGGCGGTCTCGGGCGTGATCGGCATCCTGCTTGGCGACACGCTGAACTTCGCAGCTGTCGGCCGCATTGGCCCGCGCCGTGCGGGTGCGGTGTTCGCGCTGAACGCGCCGATGGCCGCACTGATGGGCTGGGCGCTGCTGGGTGAGGCGCTGCCGTGGCGCGCGATTTTCGGCATCGGCCTCACCGCCAGCGGTGTCGCGTTGGCCATCTTGGGTCGCCCCAGTGCCAATGCGCATCGGTTGGAAACCCTGCAAGGCACCGCAATCATTGGCATCCTGTTCGGCCTTGGCGCTGCTTTTGGCCAAGCCGCAGGCTCGCTGATCGCCCGCCCGGTGATGCTGGCGGGGATCGACCCCTACCTCGCCTCACTGTTCCGTGTCGGCGCTTCGGGTCTTGTGATGGGCGCCCTCGCCGCCACCCCATTGGCCCCACCGACACCAGAATTCACCCGCAAACCGCTGCTTTGGACCGCTGCCACCGCCTTTATCGGCCTGCTGGTTGGCATGACTTTGTTCCTTTATGCGTTGCAAGGCTCGCAAACCGGCATCATCGCGACACTTTCGGCGACCTCTCCGGTGATCATCCTGCCCTTGCTGTGGCTGCGCACGGGTCAGCGCCCGACCTCCCTCAGTTGGGCAGGGGCTGCATTAGCGGTGCTGGGCTTAGGGCTGATCTTTTCGCGCTTGGGTTAAATTTTTCCACCAGACAGCTTGCTGTGTTTCGCCGGATACCTTGGGCGATCCGCAGGGATTTGCCCTACATAATGCAGGATGATTTCGGCGATATGCTTTAATTTCGCAACACATCCGCAGCGACCCCGCGCACCCGCCCTCTTGCGCGCGCCCGCGTAGGTCTGCTTATTGCGACAAATTCCTGCAAAATGAGGCCATGATGTCGCTGAAAACCGAAGTGCAAACCCTGCTGGCTCAGCTTGGCGTCACCGCAACCCCCGGCCCGATGCCCACCCGCACCCCGATCAGCGGCGAAAGCCTTGGTCCTATCGCCGAACACACGGCTGCCGAGGCCGAAGCCGCGATCCAAGCCGCCCACCGCGCCTATCGCGACTGGCGCAACGTGCCCGCCCCGCAGCGCGGCGAATTGGTGCGCTTGCTGGGGGAGGAACTCCGCGCCAACAAGGCCGCTTTGGGCCGTTTGGTGTCGATTGAGGTCGGCAAAGTGGTGTCCGAAGGCCTCGGCGAAGTGCAGGAAATGATCGACATCTGCGACTTTGCTGTCGGCCTGTCGCGGCAGTTGTACGGATATACGATTGCCTCCGAACGCCCCAGCCACCGCATGATGGAAACCTGGCATCCTATTGGTGTGATTGGGGTTATCTCAGCCTTTAACTTCCCGGTCGCGGTGTGGTCGTGGAATACCGCGCTGGCTTTGGTCTGCGGCAATGCCGTGGTTTGGAAGCCGTCCGAGAAGGCCTCGCTCTCGGCCCTCGCCGCCCATGCCCTGCTGGAGCGTGCCCTGAAACGCTTCGCAGATGCGGGCCACCACGCGCCCGAGGGCCTGTCGAGCCTGCTGATCGGTGGCCGCGCTTTGGGTGAGGCTTTGGTCGATAGCCCGAAGGTTGCCCTCGTTTCCGCCACAGGCTCCACCCGCATGGGCCGCGAGGTTGGCCCGAAAGTCGCCGCCCGCTTTGGCCGCAGCCTGCTGGAACTCGGTGGCAATAACGCCGCCATCGTGACGCCTTCCGCCGATCTCGATCTGACCCTGCGCGGCGTGGCATTTGCCGCGATGGGCACCGCAGGCCAGCGCTGCACCACCCTGCGCCGCCTGTTCCTGCATGACAGCATTTACGACGCCTTCCTGCCCCGCCTGAAAGCCGCTTATGCCAGCGTCAAGGTCGGCAACCCGTTGGAAACCGGCGTACTGATCGGCCCGCTGATTGACGAGGGCGCGGCGGACGGCATGGCGAAAGCGCTGGTTGAGGCCCGTGCTGCGGGCGGCAAAGTGCATGGCGGCGCACCGGTCACGGGTCTGGGCGGCGCTTATGCGCATCCCGCGCTGGTTGAGATGCCAGCGCAGATCGGCCCCGTGGTGCATGAGACCTTCGCGCCGATCCTTTATGTCATGCGTTACAAGGACTTCGACGAGGTTCTTGAGAAACACAATGAAGTCCCACAAGGTCTGTCCTCGTCGATCTTCACCAATGATCTGCGCGAGGCCGAGGCGTTCCTTTGCGCCCGTGGTTCCGATTGCGGTATCGCCAACGTCAACATCGGCCCGTCGGGTGCTGAAATCGGCGGCGCTTTTGGCGGCGAAAAGGAAACCGGCGGCGGGCGTGAGAGTGGCTCGGATGCATGGAAAGCCTATATGCGGCGGGCCACCAACACCATTAACTATGGCACCACTTTGCCTTTGGCGCAGGGTGTCAGCTTCGATATCGGCTAAAATGGCTGGGTAAACCGCCATTTTAGCCACAATCCTTGACCTTCCGCGCGTATTCCGCTATGCGCGCGGAAGGGCCGTAGCGCCCAGACGCCGGGGCGCCCGGAAAAGCAGCGTCCCTTCATTTCATGCGGGCCGAACCCGCATCACTCAGGACGCAGATGACCAAATTCTCAGATCTCGCGCTGGACCCCCGCGTGCTCAAGGCCGTGGCGGAAGCCGGCTACGAAACCCCCACCCCGATCCAAGCCCAAGCCATCCCGCATGCTTTGCAAGGCAAAGACGTGCTGGGCATCGCCCAGACCGGCACCGGCAAGACCGCCAGCTTCGTGCTGCCGATGGTCACGTTGCTGGGCCAAGGCCGGGCAAAGGCGCGGATGCCGCGCAGCTTGGTGCTGTGCCCGACGCGCGAATTGGCCGCGCAAGTGGCAGAAAACTTTGAAACTTATGCCAAATACACCAAGCTGACCAAGGCCTTGCTGATTGGTGGCGTGTCGTTTGGCGAACAAGACAAGCTTATCGACCGTGGCGTTGACGTGCTGATCGCCACCCCTGGCCGCCTGCTCGATCACCACGAGCGCGGCAAACTGCTGCTGACCGGCGTGCAGATCATGGTGGTGGATGAGGCCGACCGGATGCTCGACATGGGTTTCATCCCCGATATTGAGCGCATCTTCAGCCTGACCCCGTTCACCCGGCAAACCTTCTTTTATTCCGCCACTATGGCGCCGGAAATTGAGCGGATCACCAACACCTTCCTGTCAGGCGCGGTCAAGGTTGAAGTCGCGCGGCAAGCCACCACCTCGACCACGATTGAGCAAAAGCTGATCCAGTTCACGCCCACGCGCAAAGATCGCTCTTTTGCCGAAAAACGCGCCGTGCTGCGGGCTTTGATCAAGGCCGAGGGCGAAAGCTGTACCAATGCGATCATCTTCTGCAATCGCAAAATGGATGTCGATGTGGTGTCGAAATCGTTGAAACAGCACGGCTTTAACGCCTCGCCGATCCACGGTGATCTTGACCAGTCGGTGCGCACCAAGACGCTTGACGGTTTCCGCGATGGCTCGGTGCATCTGCTGGTGGCCTCGGATGTGGCGGCACGTGGGCTTGATATTCCCGCCGTCAGCCATGTGTTCAACTTCGATGTGCCGTCGCACCCCGAAGATTACGTTCACCGCATTGGCCGCACTGGCCGCGCTGGTCGTTTGGGCAAAGCCTATTCGATCGCAGTGCCGTCGGATGACAAATACATCAACGCCATCGAATCGCTGGTGAAACAGCCGATCCCGCGCGGCGACGTTCCCGAAGGTGCGCTGGAAGGCGCATCCGATGTGCCAGAGCGCGCGCGTGAAGACCGCTCTTCCTCGTCGTCGCGCAGCCGAGGTGGTCGTGGTCCGCGCGAGCGTGGCCCGCGTGAGGAGAAGGCTGTGGACGCCGTGGTTGTGGCAGCACCCGTCGTTGAAGCGGCGCCAGTACAACCTGCCCGCGTTGAGCAATCGGTGCGCTCCGAGCGCCCGCGTCGCGAAGATGACCGTCGCGCTGAGCCGCGTGGCGAGTATCGTTCCGAGAACCGCCCAGAGGGGCGTTCGTCTGAGGGCCGTTCCTCGGATGGTCGGGGCGAGCAGCGTCATGACCATCGCGCAGAACCCCGCACCGATACCCGCAATGAACCGCGCCGTGATGATCGTCGTGACTATCGCGGTGGCCGGGAGACTGGCGAGCGCGTGGTTGGTATGGGCGATCATATGCCCGATTTCCTCTTGCGCAGCTTTGCCATCACCACCAGCACGGCGGATGAACCCGAAGACGCACCAGCAACTGGCACCGAAGGCTGAACCAAGCCATAGAATGACAAAGGGCCTCGCAATCTGCGAGGCCCTTTGCATTTCAACACCTTATAGGGTTATTCGGCGGCCAAACGGCTGACCACAACCACCACTTCGGGCTTTTTGCCGATTTCTTCCATCGACACTTGCCGGACGATCTTGCGCAACGCCTCGTCCATTTTATCATCGTTCGATAGCAACTTGCGGCCCGAAGCATCAAGAAACTCGGTCAGCTCGGTTTCCAAGGTTTCCGCCAAGTTCCGCCCGCCCTTGCCGGTTTCCGGCAGGCCCATCAACTCGACCCAAGCCTCACCCAAGGGCTTGTCCTGCTCGTCCAAAATCACCGTCACCATCGCGAGGCCATTCAGCGCCATGCGGATACGGTTGCGCACCACGCCGTCCAAAGCCCCGATCAGCACCGAGCCGTCATGGTAGGTGCGGCCCGCCTCGATATGTTCCGCGACTTTCGGCACATCGCCGGTGATGTCCATCATCATGCCGTTGGTGACAACCGCCGAGGCGATGCCAGCCTCAAGCCCAATGCGGGCATGTTCGCGCAAGTGGCGATGTTCGCCGTGCATTGGAATCAACATATCGGGCAGGAACAGGCGGTGGACATGTTCTAGGTCCGGGCGGTTGGCATGGCCCGAGACGTGATAGAGGCCGTTGTTGTCATCAACGATATTAACGCCCTTTTCCGACAGCGCGTTCACAATCGCATAAACACCGCGTTCATTGCCGGGAATGATCTTCGACGAGAACAAGAACGTATCGCCCTCTTTCAACTCGATCCCCAGATATTTGCCGCGGCTCAGTTGCGCCGAGGCCGCACGGCGTTCGCCCTGCGATCCAGTCACGATCAGCATCAGGTTCTTGCGCGGCACTTCCAGCGCTTGTTCCGGCGTGATCACTGGCGGGAAGTCTTTCAGCACACCGGATTCTTCCGCCGCAGAAACCATCCGCTTCATCGCACGGCCCAACAGACACACCGAGCGATCCGCCATCCGGCCCGCTTCGGCTAAGGTTTTCAGACGCGCGACGTTCGATGCAAACGTCGTCGCCACCACCATACCACCCGCCGATTTGATCAGCTCGGCAATCGGGGCTTTCAGCGTGCTTTCTGAGCGGCCTTCGTGCAGCGAAAACACGTTGGTGGAATCGCACATCAGCGCCTTGATCGGGCGCTCAGCCGCAATCGCCTCCATCACCGCGTCATCCCAGCCTTCGCCGACAATCGGCGTCGCGTCGCGCTTGAAATCGCCGGAGTGGAAAATCCGACCTGCGGGCGTGTCGATCACCAGACCACCGGATTCCGGGATCGAATGGGCCACGGGGACGAACTGCACCTTGAACGGGCCAGCCTCAACGGTATGCGGGCGCGATTCAACCGTGGTGATCGCGTCTTTCGGCAGGCCATATTCTTCAAACTTCAGCCGCCCGATGGTGGCGGTAAAACGCCGCGCATAGATTGGTTTGCGCAAAGATGGCCACAGATGCGCCAAAGCACCGATGTGATCTTCATGCGCATGGGTGATGAAAATCGCCTCAAGCCGGTCCAGCTTGTCGTGCAGCCAAGAGATATCCGGCATGATCAGATCGACACCCGGCGAGGTATCCATATCCGGGAAAGCCACGCCGAGATCGACGAGGATCAGCCGCTCGCGCCCCTTCGGGCCATAACCGTAGACGTAAGCGTTCATGCCGATTTCGCCGGCCCCGCCCAATGGTAGATAGATCAGCCGCTCACCGCTCATGCCGTTTCCTTGTTGTAGCTGTTGATGAGGACAAGGCCATGCATGGTCAGATCGTCCTCAACCGAGTGAAATAGCTCAGTTCCCTGAGCAAACAATGATGCCAGGCCGCCGGTAGCGATCACCTTCATCGCGGGGTCACGCTCTTTGCGGACTTCGCGGACGATGCCTTCGATCAGGCCAATGTAGCCCCAATACACGCCCGACTGCATACAAGCCACCGTATTCGTGCCAATCACCCTTGTAGGCTTGGCGATGTCGATATGTGGCAGGGCAGCGGCGGCCATGTGCAAGGCCTCAAGGCTTAGGTTCACACCGGGGGCAATCACGCCGCCGACATAAGCGCCGTCATGGTCCACCACATCGAAGGTGGTCGCGGTGCCGAAATCGACCACGATCAGATTGCCGCCATGGCGATCAAACCCGGCCACGGTGTTGACCAGCCTGTCGGGGCCAACCGTGGTGCCTTGATCCACGCGGGGCGGGACGGGCAAGTTACATTCCGGCTTGCCAACCACCAGCGGGCGGCAGTCGAAATAGCGGCTGCACAGCACGCGCAGGTTGAACACCACGCGCGGGACGGTGGATGAGATGATGGCTTCGCTGATTTGCGCCTCGGTTTTCGTCAGCATCAGCAGGCTGGACAGCCAGACGAAATACTCATCCGCCGTGCGTTTGTGATCGGTGGCGATGCGCCAGGTGGCGATGAACTTTTCGCCGTTCCAGATCGAAAACACGGTGTTGGTGTTGCCGCAGTCGATGGCCAGAAGCATGTTTGCGCCCCTTAGAAAAACACCTCTGCCGCAGGGATTGCGACAGGGCCGGAGGACATCAGCAGGATCAGATTGCCTGCGGGATCAATGGTTTCAAACACCCCCTCGCGGGTCTGATTGCCAGTGCGGGCGCGGATCGTGTCGCCAAGACGCGCGGCATGGGCCAGCCATTCTTGGCGCAAAGCGGTGAAGCCTTGGTTAACGAAAGCCGCCTCCCAAGCTGCGTAAGCGGGAGCGAGGGCATCGAGAAAGGCTTCGGGGGTGATCTTTAGCCCAGTCTCATGCAGCAGACTGACAGGTATAGTCGCGCCCGGTTCCACCGCCGCCGGATCGGGTGCGCCGATCAGGTTGACGCCGATGCCAATAGCGAGATCAAAGCCCGTCTTGGAGGCCGTGCTTTCCAGCAAAATCCCCGCCACCTTACCGCCATTCAGCAGCACATCATTCGGCCATTTCAACGCGAAAGCGCCGGGCAATCCGGTCAGGCTAACGAAGGCATCGCGCAGGGCAAGGCTGGCGGCAAAGCTGCGCAGGGCGATGATTTCGGGGGATTCAACCGGTTGCAGCAGCAAGGTGCCGTAGAAATTCCCAAGCGGAGAGGCCCAAGGCCGCGCGCGCCTGCCCCGGCCTGCCGTCTGCTCCAGCCCCAGAAACCACGCAGGCCCCGGAGTATCCGGGGCCATGCGCAACGCATAGGCATTGGTGCTATCGACCGTTTGCAGCACATGACGCGCCACGCCTGCGGGCCATGCCGGTTTAACCGACAAGCGCTTGCGCCGCCGTTGCTGCCACCGCTTCGATGCCGAACAGGTTGACCACGCCCAGCAGCATCACGGCAGCCACTGCCACCAGCATCAGCCATTGCACCGGAACCATCCGGCTGTTGGCCCCTTCGGTATCGCGTCCGAAATACATGAAGAACACGATGCGCAGATAGTAGAACGCGCCGATCACCGAGGCCACAGCCCCCGCCAGCGCCAGCCATGTCATCCCCGCATCAACGGCGGCTTTCAGCACATAGAATTTCCCGAAAAAGCCCAGCATCGGCGGCACGCCCGCAAGGCTGAACATCAGGATCAACACGGCGAGCGCCTTCAAAGGCTCGCGTTTTGAGAACATGTTCAGGCTGTCGATATCGCTGATGGATTTGCCATCCTTCTCCAGCGACATGATGAAGGCAAAGGTGCCAAGGTTCATGGTGACGTAAATCGCCATGTAGATCAGCATCGCCTGCACGCCTTCAACCGTGCCAGCGGCCAGACCGACCAAGGCGTAGCCCATATGGGCGATAGAGGAATAGGCCATCAGCCGTTTGATATCGCGCTGGCCGATGGCGGCGATTGCGCCGAGGAACATCGACAGCACGGCGAGCGCCGCCAGAACCTGACTCCACTGCGCCGGGATCGTGCCGAACGCATCGAACACCACACGCGCGATCATCGCCATGGCAGCAGCTTTCGGAGCAGTCGCGAAGAACGCCGTCACCGGGGTCGGCGCGCCTTCGTAAACGTCGGGCGTCCACATGTGGAACGGCGCTGCCGAGACTTTGAACGCCATGCCTGCGATCAGGAACACCAGACCGATCACCAGACCTATATGCGGTTCGCTCAGTGTCGTCAGGATGCCCGAGAACAGTGTCGTGCCCGCAAAACCGTAAACCAGAGATGCCCCATAAAGCAGCAGGCCGGACGACAGTGAGCCGAGCACGAAATACTTCAACCCGGCCTCGGTGGATTTCACATCATCACGGCGCATCGCGGCGACGACATACAGCGCCAAAGATTGCAGCTCCAACCCCAGATACAGCAGCATCAGATCGCCAGCCGACACCATGAACATCATGCCGATCACCGCCAGTGCCACAAGGATCGGATATTCAAACCGCCCCATGTCGTGGCGGGCAAGATAGTCTTGCGACATCACCAGCACGCCAGCCGCCGACAAAAGGATCACCACTTTGGCAAAGCGCGCGAAAGCGTCGTCGATGAACATGCCGCCGAAGGCGACATTCGCGCCTTCAGCCGCGAAACCGATATAGGCGGCCAGCGCCACGAACACCCCCGCCGTGGCCCAAGTGACCGCCCCGGTCAGCGCGTCTTTGCCTGCGTAGACACACCCCAGCAGGGCGGCCATGGCGTAGATCGCCAGCAAAACCTCGGGCAGAACGATATGAAAGTCTAAAGCGTTCATCTGGTCTGTCCCTTAGTTCGCAGCAAAGGCCGTCACGGCCGTTTGGTAGTTATCAACAAGTGCTTTCACCGATGGCCCGATGATGTCCAGCACCAAGGCGGGGTAAACGCCCAGCAGCAAGGTCATCACGATCAGCGGCGCGAAGATCGCACGCTCACGACGGCTCATGTCTTGGATGGTCGCCAAGGCCTCTTTCACCAGCGCGCCGAAAGCGACACGACGATAGAGATAAAGGCCGTAAGCCGCCGAGAAGATCACACCGCTCGTAGCAACCGCAGCGACCCAAGTGTTAACCTGGAAAATACCCGCCAGCACAAGGAATTCGCCGACGAAACCTGATGTGCCGGGCAGGCCAACATTGGCCATGGTGAAGAACATGAACACCAAGGCGTAAGCGGGCATCCGGTTCACAAGGCCACCGTAGGCATCAATCTCGCGGGTGTGCATCCGGTCATAGATCACACCGACGCAAAGGAACATCGCGCCCGAGATAAAACCGTGGCTAATCATCTGGAAGATCGCGCCATCGACGCCTTGTTGATTGGCGGCGAAAATCCCCAAAGTGACGTAACCCATGTGGGCAACCGAGGAGTAAGCGATCAGCTTTTTCATATCCGACTGCGCCAGAGCCACCAGCGAGGTGTAAACAATGGCAATCGCCGACATCCAGAACACCAGCGATGACAGCACCTCTGCCCCCACCGGGAACATCGGCAGGCTGAAGCGCAGGAAGCCATAGCCGCCCATCTTCAACAAGATCGCCGCCAGCACCACAGAACCCGCCGTTGGGGCCTGAACGTGGGCATCGGGCAACCAAGTATGCACCGGCCACATCGGCATTTTCACCGCAAAGCTGGCGAAGAACGCAAGGAACAGCAGGGTTTGCAGGCCGCCAGTGATGCTCATGCCCAGCACCACCATCGGCGCAGAGTCAAACTTGAACGCCATCAAGGTCGGAATATCGGTGGTTTTCGCCGCCCAGTACATCGCGATCATCGCCACCAGCATCAGCACCGAGCCGAGGAAGGTATAAAGGAAGAACTTGAACGCCGCATAGATCCGGTTCTGTCCGCCCCAGATGCCGATGATCAGGAACATCGGGATCAGACCAGCCTCGAAGAACAGATAGAACAGCACCAGATCCAGTGCGAGGAACACGCCCAACATCAGCGTTTCCAACAGCAGGAAGGCGATCATGTATTCCTTGACGCGGTCGGTCACACCCCAGCACGACAGAATGGTGATCGGCATCAGGAACGTGGTCAGCATCACGAACAGGATCGAGATGCCATCAACGCCCAGCTTATATTTCAGCCCGACAATCCAGCTGGCTTCTTCAACGAATTGAAAGCCCGCGTTGCTGGTGTCAAAGCCTTTCAGCACGAACAGCGAGACAATGAAAGTCGCCGTGGTGGCGATCAGCGCCAGCCATTTGGCGTTATTTGCGGTGGCCTCATTCGAGCCTCGCAAAAACAGCGCCATGATGGCGGCGGCCACTGCGGGCAGGAAGATGATGATGGAAAGAAGATAAGTCATGCTCTTAATGTCCCACCGTAAGCGTCATCCAAGTCAGCAGGGCAGCAATTCCCAGCACCATCGCGAAGGCATAAGTAAAGACGTAGCCCGACTGCCAGCGCCCTGCGAGTTTGGTGAAGAACGGGATAATCCCCATCGCCACACCATTTAACGCCCCGTCGATCACCACGCCATCGCCCTTTTTCCACAGGAAATTGCCCAACCACAACGCGGGCTTGACGAAGATCACGTTGTAAAGCTCGTCAAAATACCACTTGTTCAGCAGGAACAGATAGAGCGGACGTTGCTGCGCCGCCAGCTTGGCGGGCAATTCCGGGCGGCGGATATAGAACTGGAACGCCAGCAAGAAGCCCAAAACCATCGCGATGAAGGGCGAAACCTTGACCCATTTCGGCGCTTCATGCGCATGATGCAGAACGTGGTTGTCCGCCCCCAGATAGATCGCGCCCTTCGGTGCAACGCCGGGTTCCAGATGCACAGGTGCTGCAGCAGCCTCGGTGCTTTCAGCCGCATGGGCCTCTGGTGCCGCTTCGGTCGTCGCAGCCACTGCCGTCTCACTCGCCGGAGCGGCTTCGGTGGCAGCAGGCGCTTCTGTTGCCGTTGCGGCAGGCGCAGCCTCGGTTGCCGGAGCATCTGCAGTGACAGCCGGGGCCGCCTCTGCCACAGCTTCGGTCGCATGGCCTTCCTCGGCCATCTCCTCATGCGCCGGTTCCATGTTGAACCAGGCCCGCATCTTCGCCTCATCGCCGAAGAAGCTGTTGTACCAGACCATGCCCGCAAACACCGCGCCCAAGGCCAGCACCCCAAGCGGGATCAGCATCGTCAGGGGACTTTCATGCGCATGATCATAGGCATGCGTGTCGCCCTTCGGCTTGCCGTAAAAGGTCATGAACATCAGCCGCCATGAGTAGAACGAGGTCATGAACGCCGCGATCACCAGCAGAGTGAAGGCATAGTTGGAGCCAACCCATGCGCTTTCGATCACCGCATCTTTAGACAGGAACCCGGCAAAGCCGTAATGCGTCAGCGGAATCCCCACGCCCGTAATCGCCAGCGTGCCGATCATCATCGCCCAGAACGTCAGCGGGATTTTCTTCCGCAGCCCGCCATAGTTGCGCATATCCTGCTCGTGGTGCATCGCATGGATCACCGAGCCTGCGCCAAGGAACAACATCGCCTTGAAGAACGCGTGCGTGAACAAATGAAACATCGCCACCGGATACATGCCCACGCCAGCCGCCACGAACATATAGCCCAGCTGCGAACAGGTCGAATAGGCGATCACGCGCTTGATGTCGTTTTGCACAAGGCCAACGGTGGCAGCAAAGAACGCGGTTGTAGCACCCAGAACCACGATCATCTGTTTGGCATCGGGCGCGTATTCATAAAGCGGCGACATCCGGCAGACAAGGAACACCCCCGCCGTCACCATCGTCGCGGCATGGATCAGCGCCGAAACCGGGGTCGGGCCTTCCATCGCGTCGGGCAACCAAGTGTGCAGGAACAGCTGCGCCGATTTACCCATGGCACCGATGAACAGCAGCACGCCGATCAGGTTGGCGGCGTTCCAGTCAGCCCAAAGGAAATGCAGATTGGTCTGCGCCAGTTGTGGGGCTGCCGCGAAAACCTCATCGAATTTGATGCTGTCGGTCAAGTAATACAGCGCGAAAATCCCCAGCGCGAAGCCGAAGTCGCCGACGCGGTTGACCACAAAAGCCTTTATCGCGGCGGCATTGGCGGAGGGCTTGCGATAGTAGAACCCGATCAACAGATACGAGGCAACGCCAACGCCCTCCCAGCCAAAGAACATCTGCACCAGATTGTCAGAGGTGATCAGCGCCAGCATCGAAAAGGTAAAGAACGACAGATACGCAAAGAAGCGCGGACGATAGCTTTCCCCATGCGCCCAGTTCTCATCATGCGCCATGTAGCCTTGCGAATAGAGATGCACGAGGGCCGAAACCGAGTTCACCACCACCAGCATGATCGCCGTCATGCGGTCCAGCCGGATGCCCCATTCGGTGCTCAGCGTCCCGGATTCGATGAACCGCAGCACCGTGATGTGCTGGGTATCACCCTGAAAGCTCAGGAAAATCACCCACGACAGCACAGCACCCAGAAACAGGATCAGCGTGGCTGCCCAAGTCGCCGCCTTCTCGCCGATCAACCGCCAGCCGAAACCGCACAGGATCGAGCCCACCAGCGGGGCGAACAGGATGATCTTCGCGCTCAGTTGCATATCCATGATCGCTTAGCCTTTCATCACGTTGACGTCTTCAACGTCGATGGTGCCACGGTTGCGGAAGAACACCACCAAGATCGCCAGACCAATCGCAGCCTCTGCCGCCGCCACCGTCAGGATGAACATGGTGAACACCTGCCCCACCAGATCGCCCAGTTGCGACGAGAAGGCGACGAAGTTGATGTTGACCGCCAGCAGCATGAGTTCAATCGACATCAGAATGACGATGACGTTCTTCCGGTTCAGGAAGATGCCAAAGATCCCAATGACGAACAAAGCCGCCGCCACCACAAGGTAATGTTCCAGTCCTACCATTTTCGTCCCTCCGGGTCGTTGCCCGTTTGTCGTATTCAGGGGGCCGCAGGCCCATTTAGCTGTTGTCTGAGCGCGTTAGCTCTTAGCGCCTTCGCTGTCAGGATAGTAAATCTTGCACCCCATAAATGGGTCATAGCGGTTTTTTTTCCGCATCTTCTCGAGCTTTTCCATCACATTGACGGTGAATGTGTAGCCATGCTTTTGGGCGACAGCAGCAACTTGGCCTACCGTCATTTTGCTGACCCGGATCGGCCCCTTCGGGTATTGGATAAGGTCGATCAGGCGGTCCGACATGCCATAAGTATCTACCTCGCTTTTTGGCTCGACACCTTCGACTTCGATCATTTCTTTAGTATTGCAATCGACAAAAAGCAGTGTTTCGCTTTGAAAACACCCCATTGTAAATATGCGTTGTCCAACACGACCGTTTCCGACGTCCATCACTGGCATTCCACGGTCGATGCCTATGCCATCCGCATCTGCGGCATAGCTAAAGCTACCGTTTGCCTCTATCGCGATTTTCCGATCAAAATTAAACAATGGCACCGAAACGTCACAAGCCACGACGTAGTTTGGGGGAACCAATCCGATCAATATTGCTAAAGATTGAAAAAGTCGGCGTTTCATCACAGCCCCTGCCCCGGTTTCGGATCCATCAGTTCCATCGCCTTCGCCGGGTCGCGCCACATCTGATGCAGCACGTTCTGGCGTTTCACGTCCTTGCGGTGGCGCAGGGTCAGCAGGATCGCGCCGATCATCGCGACCAGCAACACCAAAGCCGAAAGTTGGAACAAAATCAGGTATTTGTCATAGATCAGCAGGCCAAGCGCGCGGGTATTCTCCACCTGCGCCAAATCCGGCGTCACCGCCGCGCGCAGACCCATCGCACCATCGGCCTGCACCCAAGCGCCAACCCCAAGCACCAGTTGCATGATGATGATCACACCGACCAGCAGACCCAAGGGCATGTAGCGCGACATCTCGCCCTTCAATTCCTCAAAATCCACGTCCAGCATCATCACCACGAACAGAAACAGCACAGCAACCGCGCCGACATAGACGATGATCAGCAGCATGGCGACAAATTCCGCGCCCAGCAGCACGAACAAACCCGCCGACGATAGGAAAGCCAAAATCAGCCACAGCACCGAATGCACCGGGTTGCGCGACAGCGTCACCAGCAAACCCGCCGCAATGGTGACGGTGGAAAACGCGTAAAAGGCCAGATCTGCAACGCTCATGGCGCTTTCTCCTCGGTTTCAGCAAAGACCGCTTGCGCGGTCTCCAGTGCTTTTTGCATGGCGGGCACGCCGCCGAACATCGACATTTGCCAGATCACTTCGGCGATCTCGCGTTTGGTGGCCCCGGCGGCCAAGGCGTTTTTCACCGTCGCGCGGATTTGCGGCTCGCCAATCGGCCCCTGTACCGTCAGCGCCGCAATCGTCACCAGAAACCGGGTGCGGGCATCAAGGCCTTCGGGGTTGAAGGTTTTGCCAAAGAACGCCTCCAGCATTTCCTTCGGCATCGCCGGGAACAGCTTTTCAAACGCCTTGACATCGACGCCCTCAAAACCCGGCGCGAAGGCCTTCGCCATCTGGCTGCCCTGCTCCATCATCTGCTTGAAGATCTGGTTGAACGCGTCTGTCATGCCATTCACCGGTACGGCGCATCAAGTTCAAGATTGCGGGCAATCTCGGCTTCCCAACGCGCGCCATTGGCCAGAAGCTTGTCTTTGTTATAGAAAAGCTCCTCGCGCGTCTCGGTTGAGAACTCGAAATTCGGGCCTTCAACGATGGCATCCACCGGGCAGGCTTCCTGACAGAAACCACAATAGATGCATTTGGTCATGTCGATGTCATAGCGCGTGGTGCGGCGCGAGCCATCCTCGCGCGGTTCGGCATCAATGGTGATCGCCTGCGCCGGGCAAATCGCCTCGCACAGCTTGCAGGCAATGCAGCGTTCCTCGCCATTCGGATAGCGGCGCAAAGCATGTTCACCCCGGAAACGAGGCGAAAGCGGCCCCTTCTCATGCGGATAGTTCAGCGTCGATTTCGGCGCGAAGAAGTATTTGAAGCCAAGGCCAAAGCCCTTGATGAAGTCAAACAGCAGGAAATACTTCGCTGCCCGCCCGTAATCGGTAGTGCGTGCCGGTCCCATACTCATGCCCCCAGTTTTTCTTCAATATGCTCAACGCGTTCGTCGATGTCATGGATGTATTTACCAAGCCCAATCAGCAAAGCGGTATGGCCGTCCGTCTTCATGGTCAGATCATCAATCTTGACTTTCACTTGCCCCAAATCCTCACGGATCAGCCGCAACTGCTCCAGCACCAGATTTTCTACATTCGGTGCCATGGCTTAGCCTCCCATCGTCCAGCGCGCCCAAAAGCCGCCGAACACTTCATATTTTGCCAAGAACGACACGATGACGACCCATCCGAGCGACAGCGGCAAGAAAACCTTCCAGCCGATCCGCATCAGTTGGTCATAGCGGTAGCGCGGCACGATGGCCTTCACCATGGCGAACATGAAGAAGAACACCCACATCTTGGCGACCATCCACCACCAGCCATCGGCGAGGCCCGGAATGGGCGACAGCCAGCCGCCGAAGAACAGCAGCGAGATCAGCGCGCACATCAGGAAGATCGCGATGTATTCGCCCGCCATGAACAACAGATACGGCGTCGAGGAATATTCCACCATGAACCCCGCAACCAGTTCCGATTCAGCCTCGGGCAGATCGAACGGTGGGCGGTTGGTTTCCGCCAAGGCAGAGATAAAGAACAGGAACACCATCGGGAAGTGCGGCAGCCAATACCAGTTCAGCAGACCCAGATTGCCGGATTGTGCATGAACGATCGACGAAAAGCTCATCGACCCGGTCGAGATGATGATGCCAATGATGATCAGGCCAAGCGAGACTTCATAAGAAATCATCTGCGCAGCCGAGCGCAAAGACCCAAGGAAGGGATATTTCGAGTTCGACGCCCAACCGCCCATGATCACGCCATACACCTCTAGCGATGACGCGGCGAATACGAACAGGATCGCCACGTTGATATCCGCCAGCACCCAGCCGCTGTCGAACGGGATCACCGCCCAAGCGAGGATCGCCAGCACGAAACTCAGGATCGGCGCCAGAAAGAACACCGCGCGGTCAGCCCCTGCGGGCACCACGATTTCCTTCACCACATATTTCAGCGCATCGGCCACCGATTGCAAAAGGCCAAAGGGCCCGACCACGTTCGGCCCCTTGCGCATCTGCACCGCCGCCCAGATTTTGCGGTCGCCGTAGACGAGGAACAGCAAGCTCAGCATCACAAAAGCAACGATGGCAAGGCTTTGCAGCGCGATCAACAGCGCGATCCCCAGCCCGGTTTGCAGAAAGTCAGCCATGATCCCTCACGTTCCCTTAACTCAGCAGCCCTATTTTGGGCCTTAAACCGTCGGTATTCCCTGCGCACCACAATCGCGCACGGTCACTTCAGCATCTATCGTTTTCACACCGCGCGGCAGCGACGCCGAGATGGTGTAAACTGCATCCCCCCGCCAAACGCCACCCTTTATCGCTACATTCGTCCGCACATGGCGCGCAAATCCAAAGCCCCGGATCAGCGCATATTGCGCCGCAGCACAGGCCGCATAAGCCGCCACATCCTTGTCATCCCGCGCGCCCGTCATCGCCACCCGGAAATTCACCAGATCGCCGTCGAGCAGGATCGTCTCAATCCCCTTATAGGCCGGATTGAACGCCGCATCGGTTTTCGGCGCCTCGCCCGCGCAAGCGAACAGACCGCCAAAGGCAGCCAGTCCGATCACAAAGGGGGCGAGAAGCCGCATGTCTTACTCCGCCGCCATCGGGGTTTTGGCCCGATCCGCTTCCATCGCCGCCAGTTCGCCCATCACTTTGCTAGCCCGCGCAATCGGGTTGGTCAGATAGAAACCCTTGAAAGCGTTGCGGAACGTCGCTTTGCCCATATCGCGCAGGGCCAACGGCTGCCAATCATTGCTGGGCACATGATCGACCATGCCCAGATGCGGATGCGCTGCCACCAACGCCCGACGCAAAGCTGCCAAGCTATCCCACGGCAGAGTTTTCCCAACTTCCGCCGAGAACGCCCGCAAGATCGCCCAACCCTCTTTCGCCTCACCCGGAGCAAACCCCGCGCGCTGCGCCAGTTGTGGCCGCCCTTCGGTGTTGACGAACAACCCACTTTCTTCGGTATAAGCCGCCGCCGGGAAGATGATATCGGCGCGGTTCGCACCCCGATCCCCATGCGAGCCCTGATAGATCACGAACGGACCCGCCGCGATCTCGACCTCATCCGCGCCGAGGTTGAAGATCACCTCTGCGCCCTCAACCGCAGCGCTGAGCCCGCCCTCAGTCACAGCGCCCACGTCCATCGCGCCAACGCGCGAGGCCGCTGTGTGCAACACCAGCAACTTACCGCCCGCGCCCTGCGCATAAGCCATCGCATGCGCCAGAACCGCCTCGCCATCCGCCTCGTTCAAAGCACCTTGGCCGACGATCACAATGGTATTCGGCTTCTCGGTCACTTTGCCAACCAGATCAGCCAAAGCGGCGCGATCCGTGCCCATATGCTTGTAATCATAGGTCAGATCAACCGCTTCACCGATCAGCCCGACATTCGCGCCCGCCGTCCAAGCCTTGCGGATTCGCGCGTTCAAAACCGGGCTTTCAACGCGCGGATTGGTCCCAAATAGCAAAATCGTCTTGGCGCTATCAATATCCTCAATCGCCGCCGTCCCGACATAGGCCGAGCGATTGCCCATCGGCAAACGCGCGCCATCGGTGCGGCTTTCGACCTTGCCACCCAGCGACTCGATCAAAGCCTTCAACGAGTAAGCCGCCTCAACCGAAGCCAGATCACCGACCAGACCAGCCACTTTCTTGCCCTTCACCGCAGCAGCGGCCAAGGCCAAGGCCTCACCCCAGCCCGCTTTGCGCAAACGGCCATTTTCGCGGATATAAGGCGTGTCCAGACGCTGACGGCGCAACCCGTCCCAGACAAACCGCGTCTTGTCGGAAATCCATTCCTCGTTCACGCCATCATGGTTGCGCGGCAAAATCCGCATCACTTCGCGGCCTTTGGTGTCGATACGGATATTCGACCCCAAAGCATCCATCACGTCGATGCTTTCGGTCTTGGTCAATTCCCACGGACGCGCGGTGAACGCGTAAGGCTTTGAAGTCAAAGCCCCCACCGGGCAAAGGTCAATGATGTTGCCCTGTAGATTGCTGTCCAACGTCGCGTTCAGATACGAGGTAATCTCAGCATCCTCGCCACGCCCGGTTTGGCCCATCTGCAAGATGCCCGCCACTTCCGAGGTAAACCGCACGCAACGGGTGCAGGAAATACAGCGGGTCATCTTGGTTTCCACCAGTGGCCCAAGGTTCAAATCTTCCGACGCCCGCTTAGGCTCGCGGTAACGCGAGAAATCGACGCCAAACGCCATCGCCTGATCTTGCAGATCGCACTCGCCGCCCTGATCGCAGATCGGGCAATCGAGCGGGTGGTTGATCAGCAGAAATTCCATCACGCCCTCACGGGCTTTCTTCACCATCGGCGAAGTCGTCTTCACCACCGGCGCTTCGCCATTCGGGCCGGGCCGCAGATCGCGCACCTGCATCGCGCAAGACGCCGCAGGTTTCGGCGGGCCACCGACGACCTCAACCAGACACATCCGGCAGTTGCCCGCAATCGTCAGGCGCTCGTGATAGCAGAACCGCGGAATAGCCACCCCCGCGACTTCCGCCGCCTGAATGATCGTCATCGCGCCATCGACTTCAACTTCGATCCCGTCGATGCTGATTTTCTTGAGGTTCGACATCCGCTTACTCCGCCGCCATTGGGGCGCAGGATCGGATTTTCATCCCCTGCGCTTCTTTCAAATAAGACCAGCCAAACGCCCGGTCCGTATCGCCGTTTGCCTGCAAATCTGCAAGCCGAGCAAGCCCTTCGTCCAACGTCGGCTGATGCCCCGCAGGCACCCACCACATCACGAAATGCATCTTGCCCAAAACTTCAAACCACTCGGCCCGGCGCTCGTAGAACACGCGATGCACAGTGCCGAACACGAAATTCTCTAGCGTCTCCGCCGTTTCCCAAACCGTCAGGTTCGAGACAAACTGCGGATCGCCGCCGATCTTGGCTTCGGTATTGCCAGTTCCCGGCGCGCCCGAACCTTCCATCATCCAGACAAACCCCGGCATCCGTTTGCCAAGCCCGTTCACCCGGTCCAACGCGCCCATGAACTCCGCCACGCGCGGATCGTCGGTGGGGGCCAACAGGCGCCCCACGTTCAACTCGGCGAGATGGTATCCGGGCTTGCCCATCATTTGTACGACCTCAGCAACGAACCCGCCAAAGTGCCCTTGGCGATCTCATCCCGGCCGACTTTGCAGTAGCTTTCGACATCGCCTTCCACCGCACCGGCAGCTTTCAGATACTCCGCCGCCAAGCCTTTGATGCGGGCCTTTTCGACTTTGTTCTTGCGGAAGGCTTCCACCTCATCCTCGGTGTAACCCTTGTCGCGCAGATAGCCCTTCAGCTCATTCCACTTTGCCAGCACCGTGAACATTTTGGCGCTGATCGAGGGGCAGGTGTTGCGGATGGTGTCGCCCACCCGGACCGCCACCAAAGACTCCGTCACATGCGCATCTTTGCTGAGTGGCTCCAGCGCCAGCGCAGGGCTCGCCGCGATCACAGCCACCAGCGTGGCAGCATAGAAAAACTTGGTCATTTTGGCCTCCTTGGCTTTTACAGCCCGGACCATATCGCGCGAAGTCGCTGATACCCCATGACAAGACCGTGTCTTGTGCAGGTTATCGCCCATCAAAGCCGCCCGGATCATGCGCAGCCCCCTTTGAACACCCAAGCGCCGCCAACATAATGCCCATAAGCCGCGCGGCTGACCGATGCGCCGCGTGTGGCACAAAATGCCGCAGCAACCCGCTTGGCCTCAGCGCCTTCAAAATTGCCAAAGCCTGCGCCGTCGCGGGTCACGGCCAAAGTCGCACCCGCCTCGGACGGCTGCAAATCGGCGATATAGGATTGCCCGGCCAGATCGACCGCAACCGGGCCGCTTTCCGCCAAAGCCATCGGACGCGCGCCACTGACGCAAGCGCTCAGCCCCGCCATGCCGATCATCGCAAAGGCCCGCATCACTGGCAGCCCCCCTTGAAGATCAGCTGACCCTTGACCAGTTTGGATTTGGTGTTGCCCACGGCATAGCCTTCGCCCGCACAAGCATCCTTCACCAGCGCAGCCCCAATCTTACGCTCATAAGACATCGAGCCACCGTCAATCCGCCAAACCCGCGCATCGAACGGCCCGGCTTTATCCTCGGCGGTGATCTCCACCAGATATTTGACACCCTTATGCTCGGCCGGAATTTGCAAACCAGCATAGGCCTCAGCGCCCGCCATAAGCGGGGCCAAGCCCATCCCGAGTGCCAATGCCAAGCCAAACCGCATCATCTACTCCGCCGCCATCGCGCCCATACGACCGGTTTTCTTCGCCTTGATCCGGTCTTCAATTTCCTCGCGGAAATGCCGCACGAGGCCCTGAATAGGCCATGCCGCCGCATCGCCCAAAGCGCAGATCGTGTGGCCTTCGACCTGTTTGGTCACAGAAAGCAGCATGTCGATTTCCTCAACCTCGGCCTCGCCGCGCACCAGACGGTCCATCACCCGCATCATCCAGCCGGTGCCTTCGCGGCAGGGCGTGCATTGGCCGCAGGATTCGTGCTTATAGAACTTCGACAGCCGCCAGATCGCCTTGATCACATCGGTCGATTGATCCATCACGATCACCGCCGCCGTACCCAGACCGGACCTTTGTTCACGCAGCCAGTCGAAATCCATGATCGCATCTTCGCATTGCGCAGCATTCAGCATCGGCACCGACGAGCCACCGGGGATCACCGCCTTGATATTTTTCCAGCCGCCACGCACGCCGCCGCAATGCACATCCAGCAACTCGCGCAGGGTGATCGACATGGCTTCTTCCACCACGCAAGGGTTATTCACATGGCCGGAAATCCCGAACAGCTTGGTCCCGGCGTTGTTAGGCCGTCCAAAGCCTGCAAACCACTCCGGCCCACGGCGCAGGATCGTCGGCACCACGGCAATCGACTCGACGTTGTTCACCGTGGTCGGACAGCCATATAAGCCCGATCCTGCCGGGAACGGCGGCTTCATCCGCGGCATCCCCTTCTTGCCCTCAAGGCTTTCCAGCAAAGCGGTTTCTTCACCACAGATATAAGCGCCCGCGCCATGATGCAGGTAACAATCAAAATCCCAACCGGATTTGGCGGCATTCTTGCCGAGCAGCCCCGCGTCATAGCATTCGTCCAAAGCCGCCTGCAAAGCCTCACGCTCACGGATATATTCGCCGCGAATGTAGATGTAGCAGGCATTCGCCCCCATCGCGAACGAGGCAATCAGCGCGCCCTCAATCAGCGTATGCGGATCATGCCGCATGATCTCGCGGTCTTTACACGTCCCCGGCTCAGACTCATCGGCGTTGATCACCAAATAAGACGGCCGCCCATCCGATTGCTTCGGCATAAACGACCACTTCAGCCCGGTCGGGAACCCTGCCCCGCCACGGCCCCGCAGACCCGAGGCCTTCATCTGCTCGACAATCTTATCCTTGCCGCGCGCAATAATCTCTGCCGTGCCATCCCAATGGCCGCGCGCCCGTGCGCCAGCCAAGGAACGGTCATGCATCCCGTAAAGGTTGGTAAAGATGCGGTCCTTATCGTCGAGCATAGCTGCTTCCTTACGTGCGGCGCGCGCGCCAAATTTGATAGGTCACGATCAGCGCCCAGATGAACCCGGCCAAAGCCGCGAGATCGAGCAGAAGCGTGTATTTCAGCGGCAAACCCAACTCAAAGCCAATCTGCTGCCCCGCCATCCACAACAGCATCGTGCCCGCAATCACCAAAGCCACCAGCCTGGTCTGCCGCGCCGAATGATCCTGTGGACCCTGTGCCATCCTAGTGATGCCCATGCCCATGATCGTGGCCCGCGTGGTCATCACCATGCGCCTCGGTCAATTCCACCCCACCATTGCCCAGAAGCACGGCGTAAACCCCGAACACCACAAGGCCCACGATCACCGCCGCGCAACCGCCAACCTCACCCAGCCAGCGCGCCAGCCCAACCGCGATCAAAGCGGCCAGAACAGCAACAAGCCAGCCGCCAGCCCAAGGCCCATCAACTGGATCGTGATCATGTGCGTGATCCATCATAACCCTCAATAATCATTGGTCTTGGCGCGGATCAGGAAGGCGTCCAGCCCGATCTCACCAATCAGCTTGGCCTGCGCCACCCATTTATCCCGGCTGACACGGCCCCGGAAGCCCTTCAGGTTGCCATCCATCCACGCCACTTCCGCAGGCCCAAAAGCCGCGATCTGGTCAAAGTGAAAGATGCCAAGCCCGTGGCACAGCTTCTCCAGCACCGGGCCGATGCCCTCAAGCTGTTGCAGATCATCCGCCACACCCTTGCGCGGAGCTTTCAGCGCCTTCGGCTGCGTGCCACCTTCAGAGGCAATCGAAACAGCCTCAAGTTTTGCCTTCGGTGCAGCCTTGGTCGGCTTTGCCGAAACAACCGCCGCTGGCTTGCCCACTGGCATCGCCGGCGCTTCCTGCACCGTAATGCCAGTCTTGTCTGCCACAGCCCCCGCACCCGGCTTCGGCTCAACCGCCACGCCAACTGCAGGCGAAACCGCCTCCGGCATCGCCGCCAGTTTAGGGTCAGATTTCACAACCTTGGGGATCCACGGCGTCAACAGCGGCACTTCGGTGCCATCAATCCGCTTCACCGTATCGCCAATATCCACCGCCGCTTGCACAGAGGCATTATACGGCTTGCGCCCGGCTTCATGGTCTTTCAGCGAGGTCAGTCCCGACAAAGGCTCCGCCGCATAGCGCCCGTTCTGCGGCCCCGGCACCGGAACCTCACCCTTCGAGAACCGCCCGATCAACGCGCGCAGCTTGTCCGCCGTCAGATCCTCGTAATAATCCTTGCCGATCTGCGCCATCGGCGCATTGGCGCAAGCGCCCAGACATTCAACTTCTTCCCAGCTGAATTTGCCATCCGCCGAAAGCGCATGTGCCTTATCCGCGACGAGTTCCTTGCAAACCGCAATCAACTCCTCGGCCCCGCAAATCATGCAGGACGTGGTGCCGCAAATCTGGATATGTGCCACTGAACCAACAGGTTGCAGCTGGAACATGAAGTAAAACGTCGCCACTTCCAGCGCCCGGATATACGCCATCCCCAGCTTATCGGCGACATGCTCAATCGCCGGACGGGTCAACCACCCCTCTTGCTCTTGCGCCCGCCACAACAGCGGAATGATCGCCGAGGCCTGACGCCCCTCCGGGTATTTCGCAATCTGCCCCTCCGCCCAAGCCAGATTGGCCGAGGTAAAAGCAAACGACGCGGGTTGTTCTTTGTGCAGACGGCGAAGCATTAGCGGTCGACCTCCCCGAACACGATATCCATCGTGCCGATGATTGCAGAAACGTCGGCCAACTGATGGCCCTTGCAGATGTAATCCATGGCTTGCAGGTGCAAAAAGCCAGGAGCACGAATTTTGGCGCGGTAGGGTTTATTGGTCCCATCCGCCTTCAGATACACGCCAAACTCACCCTTCGGCGCCTCAACCGCCGCGTAAACCTCGCCAGCAGGCACATGGAAGCCCTCGGTGTACAGTTTGAAGTGGTGGATCAAAGCCTCCATCGAGGTTTTCATCTCGCCACGTTTCGGAGGCGACAGCTTGCCACGGGTCAAAACCTCACCCGGCTCGGCGCGCAGTTTGGTAATGCACTGCCGCATGATGTGCAGCGACTGAGTCATCTCTTCCATCCGGCACAGATAGCGATCATAGCAATCGCCGTTCTTGCCGACCGGAATCTTGAAATCAAATTCGTCATAACATTCATAGGGTTGCGAGCGCCGCAAATCCCACGCCAGACCCGATCCGCGCACCATCACACCCGAGAAGCCATATTTCTGGATGTCATCTTCCGTCACCACGCCAATATCGGCATTGCGCTGTTTGAAGATGCGGTTTTCGGTCAGCAGCCCGTGCAGGTCTTCCAGCACTTTCGGGAAGGTCTCGGTCCAAGCTTCAATATCATTGATCAGATCGGGCGGCAGATCCTGATGCACGCCACCGGGCCGGAAATAGGCCGAGTGCAGCCGCGCGCCAGACGCCCGCTCGTAAAACACCATCAGTTTTTCGCGTTCTTCAAAACCCCAAAGCGGCGGCGTCAAAGCCCCCACGTCCATCGCCTGCGTCGTGGTGTTCAGCAAATGGTTCAGAATCCGGCCAATTTCCGAATACAAAACCCGGATCAGCGACGCCCTGCGCGGCACAGCCGTGCCCGTCAAACGCTCAATCGCCAAGCACCATGCGTGTTCTTGGTTCATCGGCGCCACATAGTCCAGCCGATCAAAATACGGCAGGTTTTGCAGATAGGTCCGGCTCTCCATCAGCTTTTCGGTGCCACGGTGCAACAGACCAATATGCGGATCGCACCGCTCGACAATCTCGCCGTCCAGCTCCAGCACCAGACGCAAAACGCCATGCGCAGCAGGGTGTTGCGGGCCGAAGTTGATGTTGAAATTGCGGATGCGCTGCTCACCCGTTAGGGTGTCTGCGGTGCCATCATCATAGCTGTTTGCGCGGATATCGCCGTCCATCATGCGAAGCCCTTTTCCATATTCTTAAGCCACGCTTCGGGCAAAGCCGGAAACATCGCAGCAACGTATTCATATTGCGGCCGCAGCCACAGCAAAGCCCGCGCCCGCAAAGCTTCGGACAAGGCCAAAGATTTGCCCTCATGCACCCGACGGTCCAGCGCGGCTGGCGCAGGTGTCAGCCCCAGATGCGCCGAAAGCCGTGCGATGCCCGGTAAAGTCATCAATTCTTCCTGAAACAACACCAGCAAAGATTTCGCTGGAACCGCCGCCATGAGCTTAGGCAAAATCGCGACGTAATCACCACGCGCGACAATGCCCTTACCCTCACCCGACAAATCGCCGTTCAGAATAGCCGCCATTTGCGCCTCTGCCGCCTGGGCAAAGCGATCCGGGGCGGTGCGCTGCGCAATCATCCGCACATGGCTCCACAACCGCGCCAATGGATCGCGGATCAGATAGACAAAGCGCGTATCGGCGGCAACCTGCGAAAGCCCCGCCAAAGCCTGCTGCGTCATCAGCCCGTAAGCCGGCGTCACATCGCCGACCAGCCGCGCATCGCCTGCATCTTCGCGCAGAAACGCCCGGTAGGCTGGCAGATCAATCGCCCGATGCGCCAAAACCGCGCGCCACGCTATCAGATCAGCCAAACGCCCCGCCACCGCTGGCTTGCGATCATCCGCAACCACATCCAGACGCGCCTGCATCTCGGCGATCTTGCGATCCACACCGCGCAAGGCACCATCAAACTGCGCCTCAGTCTTCAAACTGAAATAGTGCAACTCTTTGATCGTGCGGAAATGACACTGCGGATGCGCAGACAGGTGCTCGTAAAGCCAGGATGTCCCCGCTTTCGTCGCCCCCACGCAAAACAGCAATGTCGGTTCTTTGCTCACAGATCAGGCCTTTTTCTCATCACCCGGCAGGATGTATTTCGCACCCTCCCACGGGCTCATGAAATCAAATTGACGGTATTCCTGCACCAGACTGACAGGCTCATACACGACACGCTTTTGCGCCTCGTCGTAGCGGACTTCCGTGTAGCCCGTGGTCGGGAAATCCTTGCGCAACGGATGCCCCCGGAAACCATAATCCGTCAAAATCCGCCGCAAATCCGGATGGCCCGAGAACAAAATTCCGAACATATCAAAGACTTCCCGCTCAAACCAATTCGCCGACGGATGCACCAGATGGATCGACGGCACCATATCGTCTTCGCCCACCGCCACCTTCAGCCGGATGCGCGCGTTGGTGTACATCGACAGGAAGTGGTAGATCACATCAAACCGCTCCACCCGCTCCGGGTGATCGACCGCCGTGATATCGACCAGCGACGAAAACTTGCAGGCCGGGTCCACCGTCAGAAAACCAATGAACGAGACCAGCGCAGGCTGCGCCACCGTCACGTTCAATTCTCCAAACGCGACTTCCGTAGCCAGCACCGCATCCGGGCGCTTTTCCGTCAGATAGGCGGCGAGTTCAACCAAATCAGCCATATCGCCCCCTTACCGTACAAGCGTGCCAGTGCGGCGGATTTTCCGCTGCAACTGCAAAATGCCATACAAAAGCGCTTCCGCTGTAGGCGGGCACCCTGGCACATAGATATCGACCGGCACGATCCGGTCACAGCCGCGCACCACCGAATAGGAATAGTGGTAATAGCCGCCACCGTTCGCACAGGACCCCATCGAGATCACATAGCGCGGCTCTGGCATCTGATCATAAACCTTGCGCAAAGCCGGGGCCATCTTGTTGGTCAGCGTGCCCGCAACGATCATCAGATCCGACTGGCGCGGGGAAGCCCGCGGCGCCGTGCCAAACCGCTCCAGATCATAGCGCGGCATCGAAGTGTGCATCATCTCCACCGCGCAGCAGGCCAGACCAAAGGTCATCCAGTGCAGCGAGCCATTGCGCGCCCAGTTGATGATATCTTCCGTCGTGGTCAGCAGAAACCCCTTGTCCTGCAACTCGCGGTTCAGCGCTTGCGTCGCAACCTCACGGTCCGGCCCTGCCGTATTCGCACCAGTCATCACGCCCATTCCAGTGCCCCTTTTTTCCACTCATAGGCAAAGCCCACGGTCAGCACGCCCAGAAACACCATCATCGACCAGAACCCGACCATGCTGATCTCGCCAAACGCCACCGCCCAAGGAAACAGGAACGCCACCTCAAGGTCGAAGATGATGAACAAGATCGAAACGAGGTAAAACCGCACGTCAAACTTCATCCGCGCATCGTCGAACGCATTGAACCCGCATTCGTAGGCCGAGACTTTTTCCGGGTCAGGATTGCGCACCGCGATCAAAGCCGCAGCAAGGATCAGCACGATGCCAAGACCGACCGCAATCGCAAGAAGAATAAGGATCGGCAGATATTCACGAAGAAGATGGTCCACGCGAAGCGCTCCTTCAGCTGGCAAACCGCGTCGCAAGCGCTTTGGCTCCCGTCGCTCTTGATCCTTCGTTTATCCCGCCGCCTTGGCGGGGTCAACCAAAGCCCATGCGAAAAGATGCAGCATACACAGGCTAAGTCTTTGGTTTTTGCGGGATAATTCATGAGTGTTTTGCTAAGGAATTGCGTTTTCGCAGCCCATCTTGTGCAAGCGCAGCATACCGCCCATCTAACAGGCAGAAATCAACGGAAAGCCCCGCCCATGCGCCTGCTCGCCACCCTCGCCCTGACCCTGCTGCCCTTCACCGCGACAGCCGAAGAAATCGGCCGAGTCGGCGTCGATTGGGTCGGCAATGACATCATCATCGAGGCGATCCCCGACCCGAAAGTGCAAGGCGTCACCTGCCACATCAGCTATTTTGAACGCTCGATGTGGGATCGCCTCTCGAAAGGCAACTGGTTCGAAGACCCATCCAACGCCTCGATCGCCTGTCGCCAAACCGGCCCGATCACGATTGGCGACATCGACACCTCGGAAAGCGGAGAGAATGTGTTCAGCGAAGGCCGCTCACTGGTGTTCAAATCGCTGAACGTCACCCGGATTTTCGATCAGAAAAACCAAGTGCTGGTCTACCTCACCCATGCCACCGAACTCAGCGATGGCTCGGCGAAAATGTCGATCTCCACCGTGCCGCTGTACAACCCAGCCAAACCCTAAGCCAGCCGCCTCAGGCCAGCGGCGACGCCATCGTCAGCCCCGGCAACGTCCCGGCATAGACCGATCCGCCCACCGGATTGCCCGGAGTACCGCCGCCCGACAGTTGAAAAATCGCGCCATTCAGATAGCCCGTCGCGATGCCATGCTGCGTCATCTTCTTGCGCAGATACATCTCATAACCATTATCCGTCGGATTGGCATTTTCGGCAGCATAGGCAACCCAATCAGACTTGCTGTCCTTGGCGGCGCGAAACTTCTCAATCGGCAGAAAATCCCCGCCCCCCGCCATCAGCGTCACCCGCGCATTGCATTGCGGCCCCTTGGACTCGTCATGGTCCTTCATGCTCGACGCCTGACAAATGTCGATCACCAACTGCCGCTCCGAGCGCTCCCAAACCCAATCGACGATCTGAATATGCATCCCATTGGTCAGCATCAGCACCGATCCCACATCGACCTGCGCCAACTGCCCGACAGGCTTGAACTTGGCGGCATAATCCAAAGGCCTGCGCCCGACATACCCCGCCTCGATCCCCGCCGTCGCCAGATACGTGCCGACAAAGCCAATGCAATCCTGCCCCAGCACCGAGGCATCCAGCAGCGCCTGCAAATAATCGGTCTGCTTGAAAAACGGCGCCAGCGTCGGGTTCTTCGCCAGCGGCGCCGCCAGCCTGTCCACCATGCTCAGCACGGTGACAAAATCATCCGGCATCCCCTGCCCAGTGAATACCCGCCCCACGCCCTCGCCAGCAAGCGTACTGCGGTCCGAAGCCGTCCCCACCGCAGCTAATGCCTGCCGCAGCACCGAGGCCAAATTCGCCCCACCAAACAAGGTATTGGCCGAGACATAGCGCGTAATCGCCACCACCCCACCGGGATAGCCAGTATACCCCGGCACCACCAAAGACCGCAGGCGATTGACGTAGTGAAATGGATAAAGCTGTGCCAGCAAGCCCATGACTATCTCCAAAATGAGTTGGTTGTCTTAAATGCCAGCAGACTAACACAGCCGCGTGGATTCCTCCAAGTGCTGCCAGCGGCGCACGCGCATCCCGCGCAACGTCGCAAAGTTCCCTAAAACTTATCTAAAATTGTCATCCTCTGTGCGCAAATATCCCACGGGGTCCGGGGTGTGAAACCCCGGCGGTCGGCCCAGCAGTGCTCACTGAATAACCGGCAGCACCACCACCTCAGGCTCCGGCCCCTGCCCCACCACCAGCGCCTCGGCGCGTATAATCCGCGCAATCTGCGCACAATCCTCCACCGAGAACGTCAAAGGCACCCGCATATCCACCAGCCCCGCCAAAATCCGGTCGGTCTGCGGCAGGTGTTGCTCCTCGGCATAACCCCAATGCTGATAGCGCGAGGTAAACGCCACCGGCTCCGCCGCCCCGAACCATTTCAATTCCACCCCACGCGCCAACACACGGCCCAACAACGCCCCCACCCGCGCCGCCGACCAATCCGGCAGCAGGAACTGGAACGACGATCCGACATAAACCTCCTCTGCCGGACGCTCCACCAACCGCAATCCCGGCACCCCGCGCAACCCCGCCTCCAGCGCCTGATAGCGCTCCGCCCACCGCGCGACCCGGTCGGCCAGCAACGGCAACTGCGGCCGCAAAATCGCCGCCCGTAGATTGTCCATCCGGCCCGACACGTTCGGCACGTCCATCCGCACCGCCTCAAAAGCCGCCGCATCAGGTGCCGCCCGGTGCCGCCCATACAGCATATACGACCCCGACAGCAGCACGGCGCGGGCCATCACCGCCGCGTCATCCGAGATCAGAAACCCGCCCTCGCCTGCGTTGATGTGCTTATAGGTCTGCATCGAATAGCAACCGATCAACCCAGACCGACCCGAGGCCACGCCCTTCCACGAAGCCCCCATCGTATGCGCGCAATCCTCGATGATCAGCACGGCAAGGCGAGCACAAAGGCTGACCAATGCCTCCATATCACACAAATGCCCGCGCATATGGCTCAGCATCAGCACGCGCGCGCCAGTGGCCACAGCCTTCGCCTCCAGATCGCCAAAATCCAGAACCAGCTGTTCCGTCACCTCAACAAACACCGGACGCGCGCCGACAGACGCAATCGCCCCCGGCACAGGCGCAAGGGTAAAGGCGTTGGTCAAGACCGCGTCGCCCGCCACAACCCCCACCGCCCGTAAAGCACAGCCCAACGCATAGCCGCCCGACGCCACCGCAAGGCAATACTTCGCCCCCATCAAATCGGCGAATTCCTGCTCCAGCAAGGCCGCCTCAGCGATCTCTTCCGGCGCGGTGTTATAGCGATGCAACCGCCCATGCCGCAGCACCGCCACAGCCGCCTCAATTCCCGCTTCTGGAATTGGCTCCTGCTGGGTGAAACTGCCCTCAAACCGTTCTTCACTCACAAGCGTTTCTCCTCAACGGGCACGATCAGCACAAACATCACCAGCGTCAACGCCATCCCGCCCCCTGCCACAAAGAACGCCACATCCGGCGATTGCCAGCCACCCGGAGCCATAAAATACCCGAAAATCTGGCTGAAAAACACCGTCCCCGCCAGCATCGCCACATTCATGATTGCCGAAATCCCACCCTGCAACTCGCCCTGCGCATCGTCCGGCACCGCCTTGGTCATCATCGCCGTCAGCATTGGATGGATAAACCCCTCCGGCCCATGCACGATCATCAACACCACCACCATCGTCAGCGACCCCGCCACCCCATAACCCGAAGCCGCAATCAGGGCCGAGACCAACCCGATCAGCGCCAGATTGCGCTCGCCAAACCACTTCACCCCCAACCCCGTCAACCCGCCCTGAAACCCGGCCATCACCACGCCAAACACCGCCAAAGTCAGCCCAACCATCGCGGTGGACCAGCCAAACTTCGCCATGCCCCAATAGGGCCAAATCGCCGGATAGACGCTGGTGAAGAAGAAAAACGAGAACATCACCGCGCACATCGGGATCACCCCGTGATAGCTGCGAAACACCTTGAACGCGCCTAAGGGATTAGACCGCGCAAGACTAAAGCTGCGGCGGTTCTGCGGTGCCAAGGTTTCCGGCAGCACGAACCAGCCATAAATCAGGTTCAGCCCCGAAATCCCCGCCGCCACGAAAAACGGCACCCGCGGCCCCAACTCGCCCAGCAACCCACCCAAAGCTGGCCCCAGCACAAAGCCAAGCCCAAACGCCCCGCCCATCATGCCGAAATACTTCGCCCGCTCCTCAGGTGCGGTGATGTCGGTGATGAACGCATTGGCAATCACCCAGCTTGACCCGCACACCCCGGCAATCACCCGCCCGACAAACAACCAGATCAGCGTGGGTGCCAGCCCCTGCAACAGATTGTCCAACCCCAGCCCGGCAATCGCCAGCAACAACAACGGACGGCGACCAAACCGATCCGACAGATTCCCCATCAGCGGGCTAAACGCAAACTGCGCCATCGAGAACGCAAAGAACATCCAGCCGCCGATGATCGAGGCTTCAGACAGACTGACCTGCCCCACCTGCTCAATCAGCGCAGGCAGCACGGGAATGATCAAACCAAAGCCGATCATGTCCAGCAGAACACACAGCAGCACAAAGATAATCGCATGGCGGGAGGGGGCTTTTGTCATGGCCGCAACCTAGGGCGCGGCCCCAAAACTGTCAAATCACCGAATCCCCGCCCGAATCCGCTTGGCGAACCCCCACACCCGCCGCAATACTTGGCCCGTAACGATTGGAGTCCCCGTGCGCCACCTGATCCAAACCACCGCCCTCTGCCTCGCCCTCGCCACCCCCGCCAGCGCCGATGTGGTCTATGAGGGTCGCGACGCGCAGGGGCTGCATTGCGCGGCCATGCTGGGGATTGTGGCTGGCGCGCTTCACCACTTGGACGCGATGCCAGACAGCCTATACCAACAGTCTGTTATGGCGGCCTCACAAATCTTGGCGAAACTTCCCGGAACCGATGCCGAGAAAAAACAGGCGCTTCGTCAACGCGGACACAGGATTATAGACACGCGCACCCCCGAACAGCTTGTCGCCGAATTTGAGAAAATCGGTGGCTGGTGCACCCGCGAGTTCCTCGGCTAAACCCGCGCCCCGCGCCCCGTACCAATCCACACGATCACCGCAAACAGCAGCAGCGATACCCCGGTGATCATCGAGCCCACAATCAGCGGAGCCTCGCCCCAAGCCGCCCCCGCCAGCTTGCCATAAAGCCCAACCGCAAAGCCGATCAGCCCCACCACCGTTAGCCAATAATGCCCACTGCGCAGCCGCGCCGAAATCTGCGGATTGGCGTTGTAAAACAACCCCGCCAGAAACATCCACACGCCGCCGATCAGATTGATATGCGCATGGGTCGGCGCTTGGGTAAAATCCTCCGCCATCCCCATCTTCAAACCCAAAACCACGCCACAGCCCAGAAAAACCACCGCTGTGCGCAAAAACACATTGCCGTTCATGCAAGCCTCCAAAGCCAGATTGAGCATGGAAGATTGCTAAACCCGCGCCGAACCTTCTGGCAAGCTTTCCCTGCGGCCCCAGCCTACCCCAACAGCCGCGCCACCAACCCCGGCAAATCCTCATAGCGATCCAGCAACGCCTCTGGTGCCAGCCGAGCCACCCCCGCGCCCTCCGGCCCAAACGTCACCAAAACCACCGGAACGCCAGCCGCGAGCCCGGTCAACCGATCCGTCTCAGTATCGCCGATCAGCATCGACCGCCCCACAGCCCCGCCAACCCGCCGCACCGCCTCAATGTAAGGCACCGGATCAGGCTTGCGCACCGGCAAAGTATCCGCCCCCACCACCGCGCCAAACAAATCACTGACCCCCAAGCGGCGCAGCAATTCCACCGCCAGTCCCTCTGGCTTATTGGTGCAAACCGCCGTGCGATAACCGTCGCTCAAAAGCTCAAACACCGCCTGAATCGCCCCCGGATACATCTTGGTATGCACATCAATCCCGTCCGCATAGGCGCTCAGTAGCACCGGATACTGCGCCGAGATATCCGCCTCGGAATACCCCACGCCCAGCCGATCAAACCCCGCCCGCAGCATCGCCCGCCCGCCCTGAAACGCCGTCAACACATCGCGGCTGTCCAGCACCACGCCATGCCCCAACTGCACGAAACACGCATTCGCCGCCGCCAGCAAATCCGCACTGGTATCCGCCAGCGTGCCATCCAGATCAAACACCACCGTTTTCATTATGTAACCTTGCGTGAAGAACCACCCCTTGCGGCCCGCCCCAACCGGGGTAAAACGGGAGCCAACGAAAAGAAAGAGGCAGCATGTCGGTTTCAGTGATCATATTAGCCGCAGGCATGGGCAGCCGGATGAACTCCGACACCCCCAAAGTGCTGCACCACGTCGCCGCCGCCCCGCTGCTGCACCACGCCTTGACCGCTGCCCGCTCGCTGGAACCCGCGCGCATCGTCGTCGTCACCGGGCATGAGGCCGCAGCAGTCACCAAATCCGCCGAGGCCTTCGATCCATCCGTCGAATGCGTGTTGCAAGACCCACAACTCGGCACCGCCCACGCCGTCGATATGGCCGCCCCCTTGCTGTCTGACAGCCCCGGCGAAGCCATCGTGCTCTACGGCGACACCCCCTTCATCCGCCCCGAAACGCTAGAGGCCATGCTGCACGCCCGCGCCCGGCATTCAGTGGTGGTGCTGGGGTTTGAGGCAAAAGACCCTGGCCGCTATGGTCGCCTTGTCGCCTCCGGTGAAAACCTCGAAAAGATCGTCGAATACAAAGACGCCTCAGATGAAGAACGCAGCATAACCCTTTGCAACTCCGGCGTAATCTGTGCTTCAGCAAAAACCCTGTTCGAGCTGATCGCCCAAGTCGGCAACACCAACGCCGCCGCCGAATTCTACCTCACCGACATCGTGGAAATCGCCCGCGCGCAAGGTCTGTCGGCTTGCGTGGTGATCTGCGACGAATCCGAAACCCTCGGCATCAACACCCGCGCGCAGTTGGCCGAGGCCGAAGCCGCCTTCCAATCCCGCGCCCGCGCCGATGCCTTGGAAAACGGCGTCACCCTCATCGCCCCCGAAACCGTGTTCTTCGCGCTCGACACCCACATCGGCCGCGACGCCATCATCGGCCCCAACGTGATCTTCGGCCCCGCCGTCACCATCGAATCTGGGGCCGAGGTCAAAGCCTTCTGCCATCTCGAAGGCTGCCACATCTCGCGCGGCGCCATCGTCGGCCCCTTCGCAAGGCTACGCCCCGGCGCAGAACTCGCCGAAGATGTCCACGTCGGCAACTTCGTGGAAATCAAAAATGCCATCCTCGACGAAGGCGTCAAAGTCGGCCACCTCACCTATATCGGCGATGCCGACATTGGCGAGTTCACCAACATCGGCGCGGGCACCGTCACCTGCAACTATGACGGCGTGATGAAGCACCGCACCAAGATCGGCAAACGCGTCTTCATCGGCTCCGACACCATGCTGGTCGCCCCCGTCACCATCGGCAACGACGCCCTGACTGCATCCGGCTCGGTGATCACCGAAAACGTCCCAGACGAAGCCCTCGCCGTAGGCCGCGCTAAACAAGTCAACAAACCGGGTCTCGCCACTAAGCTGATGGCCCGCCTCAAGGCGATCAAGGCCGCAAAGGGAAAAGCATAATGTGTGGAATCGTCGGTGTTCTCGGCAATCATGAAGTAGCCCCCCTGCTGGTCGAATCCCTCAAACGCCTAGAATATCGCGGCTACGATTCTGCAGGCATTGCGACGGTAAACAAAGGCAAACTCGACCGCCGCCGCGCCGTGGGCAAACTGGTCAACCTGTCCGACCTGCTGGTCCACGAACCCCTCGCGGGCAAAGCGGGCATCGGCCACACCCGCTGGGCCACCCATGGCGCGGCCACCACCACCAACGCGCATCCCCACCGCTCTGGCCCGGTCGCCGTGGTGCACAACGGCATCATCGAAAACTTCCGCGAACTCCGCGCCGAACTCGCCGAAGCGGGCCTGACCCCGGAATCCGAGACGGATACCGAGACAATCGCTCTTCTCGCACATCTGTACATCACGCGCGGCGCCACCCCAACCGAGGCCGCCCGCCAAACCCTGCACCGCCTGCACGGTGCTTTCGCGTTGTGCTTCCTGTTTGACGGCGAACAAGACCTGATCATCGCCGCCCGCAAAGGCTCTCCGCTCGCCATCGGCCATGGTGATGGTGAGATGTTTGTAGGTTCCGACGCCATCGCCTTGGCCCCCATGACTGACCGCATCACCTACCTAGAGGAAGGCGACTGGGCCGTGATCACCCGCGCCGGGGCCACAATCTACGACGACCAAGACCGCCTCGCCAACCGCGCCGAGGCCCGGATTCAAGTCGACGCCACCCGGATCGAGAAGGCCGGCTACAAGCATTTCATGGCGAAAGAAATCGCCGAGCAGCCCGTGGTGATCGCCGACGCCCTGCGCCGCTACGTCCAGAATGGCGCCCTACAACTCCCCGCCGACGTTGATTTCACATCCGTCGACCGCCTCACCATGGTCGCCTGCGGCACCGCCAGCTACGCCTGCCATGTCGCGAAATACTGGTTCGAACAAATCGCGGGCTTGCCGTGTGAAATCGACATCGCCTCCGAATTCCGCTACCGCGAACCACCGCTGTCGCCGAACCAATGGGCACTGTTCGTCAGCCAATCCGGCGAGACTGCCGACACCCTCGCAGCCCTGCGCTACACCCGCGATAAAGTCGCCAAAATCGTCGCCGTGGTCAACGTCCCCACCTCGTCGATCGCCCGCGAAGCCGATCTGGCGCTGCCGATCATGGCTGGCATTGAGGTTGGCGTCGCCTCCACCAAAGCCTTCACCTGCCAGCTCACCACCCTCGCCCTTCTGGCGCTAAAAGCCGCGCAAGACCGAGGCCGCCTCACCCCCGAAACCCTCGCCCAACACCTGACCGATCTCGCAGCCCTTCCCGGCCTGATGAACCATGCCTTAGCGCTCAGCACCACCATCGCCGCCATTGCCGAGGAACTTTCCGAAGCGCAAGACGTGCTGTTCCTGGGCCGGGGTGCGATGTTCCCCCTCGCCCTCGAAGGCGCGCTAAAGCTGAAAGAAATCAGCTACATCCATGCCGAAGGTTATGCATCAGGTGAACTGAAACACGGCCCCATCGCCCTCATTTCGCCGCAAGTCCCGGTGATCGTCCTCGCCCCCCGCGACCACCTGTTCGAGAAAACCGTGTCCAACATGCAGGAAGTCATGGCCCGCCACGGCAAGGTGCTGCTGATCTCTGACGCCCAAGGCATCTCTGAGGCCGGCATGGACTGCTGGAAAACCATCACCATGCCCCCCGTATCAGACGCCTTCGCGCCGATCCTCTACGCGATCCCGGCGCAACTTCTGGCCTACCACACCGCCATCGCCAAAGGCACCGATGTCGACCAACCCCGCAATCTGGCCAAATCGGTGACAGTCGAATGATCGCCCCCAACCCTATTGAACGGGCCCTCGCCCAACTCAACGCCCTCGCCGATCCCGAAAAGGCCATCGAGGCGCAAGCCTATCATAAAACCGAACGTCCCTACCTCGGCCTGAAAGTGCCGCATATCGAGGAACTCACCACCCAATGGCGTGCCGACCTCAGCCTTGAAGACCGCCTACAACTGGCCGCCGACCTCTGGGAAACCAACATCCACGACGCCCGCATCGCGAGCGCAAAACTGCTGACCCAAGCCCGCATCAAACCGGATGATGCCGCTTGGGATCTGATCTGCCACTGGGTGCCGCAATTCGACGCCTGGGCCATTGCCGACACCGCCTGCATCGCCGCGCAAAAGCGCATCACCGCCGACCCGTCGCGCATCGAGACGGTGGAAGGCTGGACCACGCATGAGAACATGTGGACCCGCCGCGCCGCTTTGGTCGCAACCCTGCCCTTCACAAAGCAAAATTTTCCCAAACCGTTCGAGCTGGCAATCCGCGACCGCGTGCTAAGCTGGGCCGCCGTCTATATCGACGACAAAGACTGGTTCATCCAGAAAGCCGTCGCATGGTGGCTGCGCGATCTGTCCAAACACGACCCCGCCCGCACCGCCGCTTTCCTTGATCAACACGGCGCGCGGATGAAAACCTTCGCTAGCAAAGAAGCCGCGCAATACTTAGGCTGACCCGCCGCCGCCAAACCGATTTCCGAACCCGGAAATCGTCACGATTTACGCGCCGTAAATCGGCTTCATTCTGCGTAGATCGTGACCTCTGGCAAATCGGTCAACCCCAGGCCCAAAGCCCGGAACGCCGCCAGCGACAATGACGCAGCCCCGCTTCCCGGCAGCAAATCCACCGCCACCGACGCGCCGCTTTCCGTCACCACCCGGCCCTTACCCATGGCCACCACCAACGGCGACTTCACCCAAAGCCCCTGTTCCGCCGGGCTGCCCAAAGCCACAACGGCAGTGCCCAACGCCCGCTCACCGCCCACAGGCTTCGCCGCCACCGCAGCCGCCCGCTCTGCCGCCGTGGTCTGATCCAGCGCGGCCGCCGAAGCCCCCGCTCCGATCACCGGCCGCGCCATCGGCACCGCCGCAGCCTCGGGCACCACCGCCGGAGTTTGCTTCATCAAACCGCAGCCCGAAAGCTCCAGCGCCACACTCATCAGGATCAAAGCTTTTTGCATCATGCCCGCACGATACCGTGCCGCGCACCGTCCCGCAACCGTCGCATTCCACCTTGTCCCCGCCCCCCCGCGCGCTTACCTTAAAGCCATGACCGAGATGCCCCTGATAGACCCTTTCGCCCGCGCAATTTCCTACCTGCGCGTTTCGGTCACCGACCGCTGCGATTTCCGCTGCGCCTATTGCATGACCGAACACATGACCTTCCTGCCAAAAGCCGAACTGCTGACGCTGGAAGAACTCGACCGCTTGTGCAGCAATTTCATCGCTTTAGGCGTCGAAAAGCTGCGCATCACCGGCGGCGAGCCCTTGGTGCGCAAAGGCATCATCACCTTCTTTGAAGCCATGTCGCGCCACCTGCAAACGGGCGCACTGAAAGAACTCACCCTCACCACCAACGGCAGCCAGTTGCGCAAATATGCCAAAGACCTCGCCGCCTGCGGTGTCAAACGTATCAACGTCTCGCTCGACACGCTGGATGAGAAAAAATTCGCAGAAATCACCCGCTGGGGCCGCCTCGCGCAAGTGCTGGATGGTATTGAGGCCGCCAAAGAAGCGGGCCTCAAGGTCAAGATCAACGCCGTCGCCCTGAAAGGCTTCAACGAGGATGAACTGTTCACCCTAACCGCTTGGTGCGCCGCCGAAAACCACGATCTAACCTTCATCGAAGTCATGCCAATGGGCGACATGGGCGAAGCCCAACGCATCGACCAATACTGGCCGCTCAAAGACCTGCGCGCAACGCTCGCCACCCGGCTAACCCTGCAAGACCTGCCCGACCAAACCGGCGGCCCCGCCCGCTATGTCCGCATCACCGAAACAGGCCAACGCATAGGCTTCATCACGCCCTTGACGCATAACTTCTGCGAAAGCTGCAACCGCGTCCGCCTCACCTGCACCGGAGAGCTTTACATGTGCCTCGGCCAAGAAGACATGGCCGACCTCCGCGCCCCCCTGCGCGCCAGCCCCGACGATGCCGCATTGCGAGCAGCCATCCGCCGCGCCATCAGCCACAAGCCGAAGGGCCATGATTTCGACTACACGCGGCAGGTGGTGAAGGGCCAGATGACGAGGCATATGAGCCATACGGGGGGTTAGGCGGGCAGCGTTAAACTTCGGGCCCGCTCAATCCGCATCAACAAACCGTCACTTTGCACGGCAGTTCTTAGTGTCAAAAACCGATGCCGCATCGAATTTGATCAACCGCGAATTTTCGGGGATGCCGCCCACATAATCCGAGATATAGGCACTCTTATCAATGTCTGGAATATCTTCATTCACTGTGATCATGGCAACACGGATTTTTCGATTGGCATCTTTCGACAAATACAATCCGCTCGCGCGCAATTCTTTTGGGAGCAGAAAGCTTTCAGCTGATCCGATTTGCGAATTTTGAACAATCGTAAATCTTGTATAGCTTCCATTTTTAGAAAAATCCGCTGATCTGATCACAATCGTGTCAATATCAGGATTGGAACTCACTCCGGAAACATTATCGAGTTTCAATCGACCAATCGCAGCTGGCTTTACTTCCAGTGATTGATCCCGAATATGCCCCTCAGCCAGCATAGAGTTATTTTGTAGATCTCTATAGGGTGAGGAACCCGCCTCACTTGCCGTCAGCGTGTCATATGAAAAGGACACGCCAAGAAAGCGATCCTCGCCAATTTGCGCCAAACGGCTAATGGTTGAGAATGTAGAGCCATAAAAAACTGAAACCTTTCCATCGCGGTAGGATGACAAATACCGATCAGGAACAGGATTTCCAGACGCACCTGCAATGACTGGCCCCGAAAAGAACAGGATCTCCGACGCATGTTTGCCCGACATAATCGCTGGAACGCCAATATATTGATCGCTTGAGAACAATCTGCTGCAAGAAATCGCAGACGCCGTTATGTTCAATTCTAAAAGACTGAATCTGCGAATCTGAGACAATACTTCCTCAACAAACAGCAATCTTGAACCATTCACAATTAAGGGACCAGAAAGCCTTTGTGTGCTTTTAACCTTTACGAGGGACTGTCCGTCTGCTGTGCCAAAAAACAGATTGGCACCCTTTGAAAGATCTTCGACAATAGCGAAATGATCGCGTGTCAGATAGCTGTTATACACATCCAGTTTATGCTTTGATCTCCCATGCCCCGACAAAACCTGAAAGCCGAGCAGCAGCAAAATCAGCCAGAACAAAACCATCACACCCGATCTGACGTGTCTGCCTAAAAAAGATTGCGTCGAATCGTACATACTCGCCCCATTCTCGATCTATATAGCTATCTCACGCCCCTCCAAATTGCTCTTTTCAAAGTACTCCCGCGCGGAGCGCTCCCTCCTCAAACCCCCAGCAAAACCGCCGCAATCGCCAGCGCACTCGGCAAAGCCTGCACAACCAAAATCCGCCGCGACACCGTCGCAGCCCCATAAACCCCCGCCACCAAAACGCAGCCCAAGAAAAACAACGCCACCCCGCGCCCCTCAGCCCCCAACCACAAAGCCCAAACCAACCCCGCCGCCAGAAAGCCGTTATACAGCCCCTGATTGCCCGCCAAAACCTTGCTCGCCGCCGCAAATTCCGCCGAAGTCCCAAACACCGCCCGCGTCCGCGGCGCTTGCCACAAAAACATCTCCAGCACCAAAATATAGCCATGCAGCGCCGCAATCAGCCCCACCAACACCGAAGCAATCATCCCAAAACCCTTTCACATTGGCGATAAATATCCCCGCCGGAGGCTCCCCCCGAAAAACCCGTCCACAAGTCAGAACTCACCCCCAACTGCCCCCCGATGGCGGTGGGGTGGGTGGGCGGGAACCGCCTGAGGGGGGCAGTTCCTTACGCCGCAGGCATCCGCGCCTCAACCATCCCGGCATACCAGCTTGAGCCAAACGGAATCGCATTATCGTCAAAATTATACGCCGGATGATGCACCATCGCCGTATCGCCATTGCCGAGGAAAATATAAGCCCCCGGTCGCTCCAGCAGCATGAAACTGAAATCCTCCGCCCCCATCAAGGGTGCTGTATCCTCATCGACCTGCCCTGACACCGCCCGCGCCACCTCCGCCGCAAACCCGGTATTCTCCACCGCATTCACCGTCACCGGATAGCCGCGCGCATAGTCCACCACCGCCACCGCCCCCAACGCGAGCGCCACACCCGCGGCAATCTCTTTCACCCGCCCCTCGACATAATCCTGCACGCCGAAATCCATCGTCCGCACCGTGCCCTTCATCTTCACCACCTGAGGGATCACATTATGCGCCGTGCTGTCCGTCGCCACGGTGCAAACCGACACCACCACCTGCTTCAGCGGGTCCACGCCCCGCGAAGCAATCGTCTGCAACGCCACGATAATATGCGCGGCCACCACCGTCGTATCAATGCAATCATGCGGCTTGGCGGCATGCCCGCCCTTCCCCGTCACCACAATCTCAAACTGATCCGCCGCCGCCATCATAGCCCCCGGCCGGATCGCAAAATGCCCCACCGGAATCCCTGGCATGTTGTGCATCCCGTAGACTTCCTGAATCCCCCAACGGTCCATCATGCCATCAGCGCACATCTCGCGCCCGCCGCCGCCGCCTTCTTCCGCAGGCTGAAAAATCAACACCGCCGTCCCGTCGAAATTCCTTGTCTCCGCCAGATACTTAGCCGCCCCCAACAGCATCGAGGTATGCCCGTCATGCCCGCAAGCATGCATCTTGCCGGGAACTTTGCTGGCATAAGCCACCCCGGTCTGCTCGATAATCGGCAAAGCATCCATATCCGCCCGCAAGCCGATCACCCGCCCCGCAGTATCGGTCTTGCCCTTGATCACCACCACAACCCCGGTGCGCCCGATGCCCTCTGTCACCTCGTCACAGCCAAACTCACGGCACAATTCCGCCACCCGCGCAGCCGTGCGATGCACCTCAAACAGCAATTCCGGGTTTTCGTGGAAATCCTGCCGCCATCCGGCGATCTCGGGCAGCATCTCGGCAAATCGGTTCTTCGGGGCCATGATAGTTCTCCTTTGCGCTATGATTTGATCAAAGCCCCGAGTCCTGCAAGCCCTATCGTCCCGCAAGCCCTATCCGCGCGCCAAAACCATCCCCGTCAGCCAAGCCGCGCCAAACGGCAGCCCCGCATCATTAAACGCATAAGCCGGATGATGCAGCAAAGGCCCGTCGCCATTGCCGACGAACATAAACGCCCCCGGCACCCGCAGCAAAAACTCGGAAAAATCCTCGGACACCATCATCGGCGCAACATCGCCCTCAACCGCCGCCGACAGCCCCCGCGCCACCTCTAACGCATATCCCGCACAGACAGCATCATTCACCGTCGCAGGCGCATCGCGCAGATACTCTACCGTCGCCACCCCGCCATGCGCAGCCGCCACCCCCGTCACAACCGCCCGCAAGCGATCTTCAAGCAAATCCTGCACCGCACCCTCAAAGCTGCGCACCGTCCCCGTCAGCACGACCCGCCCCGGCACCACGCAAGCCCCCGACCCATCACTGACCACGGTAGACACCGACAAAACCGCAGGCTTCAACGGATCGACATTGCGCGCCACCACCGTCTGCAACGCCACCAGCACATGCCCCGCAATCATCACCGGGTCCAATGCCAGGTGAGGCTGCGCCGCATGGCCGCCCCGCCCTGAAATCTCAATCGAGAACATATCCGCCGCCGCCATGATCGGCCCCGGACGGCTCGCATAAGCCCCCACCGCCAGCCCCGGCATGTTGTGCAACGCGTAAACCTCATCCAGCGGATAGCGGTCTAAAAAACCCTCGGCGATCATCGCCCGCGCGCCGCCACCCGCTTCCTCGCCGGGTTGAAAGATCAGCACCGCCTGCCCTGAAAACGCCCGCGACTCAGTCAAGTATTGCGCCGCTGCCAACAGCATCGCGGTATGCCCATCATGCCCACACGCATGCATCACCCCCGGCACAGTGCTGGCAAATTCCACCCCTGAGGCTTCCGAGATCGGCAAAGCATCCATATCCGCCCGCAGCCCAATCCGCCGACCCGGACCGCACCCGTTGATCACCGCGACCACGCCCGTGCCGCTCCATCCCGGCTCCACCACATCGCAACCAAAGCCGCGCAGCAGTTCCGCCACCTTTGCCCCCGTGCGATGTTCGGCAAAACTCAACTCAGGATGCGCATGAAAATCCCGCCGCCACGCCACCGCTTCGGGTAAAGTCGCCTCAATCGCCGCGAACATGCTGATCCCCTCAGGAAAACTTCCGCCGCGCGTCCAGCGCGAGGCCCGTCCCGACCGAGCCAAGCATATCCCCGGTAGCAATCGCAACCCCCGGCAGCGCCGCCTGCACACAAGCCCGCAACACAGGCAGCCCCGACGAGCCCCCGGTCATGAACACCGTGCCAATATCCGCCACGCCAACCCCGGCCTGCGCCAAAACCGCCCCCAACCGCTCCGAAATCCGCTCCACCAAAGGCTGCACCGCCGCCTCAAACCCCTCACGCCGCAGCATCGGGTTCGGCCCCCCCGTCAAAGCCGAGATCTGCAACCGCACCACATCCTGATCGGACAAAGCGATCTTCGCCGCCTCGACCGCCATCGCCACCGCATGGCCTTGGCGTTCAGAGATCACCTTCATCAACCGATCCAGCAATTCAGGCCGATCAATCTCGCGCCGAAACGCCTTCAAATCCGCCAGACAGCGCTGGGTGTACAGCATGTTAATGCGGTGCCATGTCGCCAGATCGAGGAAATAATGGTTCGGCATCAGCCCCTGACCATGCTTGGTCGTGGCCTTATAGCCCAAGTGCGGCATCACCTCCGCCAAACTCAAAAACCGATCAAAATCCGTCCCACCCACCCTGATCCCGTCATTGGCCAGAATATCCGCCGCCCGATCCGCCGCCCGCGCCCGCTCTGGCGACACCCGCACGATGGAAAAGTCTGACGTGCCGCCGCCAATATCGACGATCAGCACCAGTTCTTCGCGCTGAATTCCCTGCTCATACTGCAACGCCGCCGCGATCGGTTCATACTGAAACGACACCTCGCGAAAGCCCAACGCCTTTGCGATCTCCTCCAACGCCGTCTGCGCCTTCAAATCCCCTGCGTCATCGCCATCAACAAAATGCACTGGGCGGCCCAACACCACCCGATCCGCCCCCGGCGCATGCTCCCGCAAAACGCCCACCATATGCCGCATAAACCGCGTCAAAACCTCGCGAAACGACACCGCGCGGCTGCCAACCGCTGTGCGCTCATCAATCATCCCCGACCCCAGCGTGCTTTTTAAGCCCCGCATCAGCCGCCCCTCATCACCGCGCAAATAGGCCACGATCCCGGCGCGGCCAAATTCCGGCGCACCGCCGTCCTGTTCCCAGAACACCGCCGAGGGCAAGGTGAAGGCCTGATCTTCCAAAGCGATCAGCCAAGCCCGATCCTGATCCGCCAAAGAAACCGTCGAGTTCGAGGTGCCAAAGTCGATCCCACAAAACAGCGTCATATCCGGCCCCTCGCGTCAGCAAAACGCGGGCTTTAGCTGCCCCGCTGCGGGAAGTAAACCAAGTCCCGCGCCCGAACAGCGCATTCCGGCGGGATTTCATACTGGCAAAAATATCCCCGCCGGAGGCTCCGACAGCCGCGACGAAACACCAACAATCATTGCGGGCAAACCTTAACACAAGGTAAATGACCCCATGCCAAGCTCTTGATTTATATAAAACGCCGACCTGTCCACGCGTGGACAAACGAAAAACCTTCAGCCCAAGATCGCCAAAACGTAGTTCTTGGTCTCATCATATGGCGGCACCCCGCCATGTTTTTCCACCGCCATCGGTCCGGCATTATAAGCCGCCAAAGCCAGTTTCCAGGTCCCGAACCGATCATACATCATCCGCAAATACCGCGCGCCACCCTCAAGGTTTTCGCCCGGATCGTTGATATCCACCCCCAACCGATCCGCCGTCCCCGGCATCAGCTGCGCCAGCCCCGTCGCCCCCTTGACCGAGACAGCCCCGGTATTCCAGCCGCTTTCCTGCTGCACGAGGCGCAGGAAAACATCCTCCGGCACGCCATGCTTGCGGGCGGCGGCCTTCGCGACCTCCAGATACGCACCCTTATACTTGCCGCTGAACCGCTTCACCGGGCCGTCCGCGCCCGTCTTGGCATCGTCGGCGTTATAATTCGGCTTCAGCCGGTCCGAGCCCTCATATTCCACCGCCAGCCGCCCATCCAAGAGCGCCATCTGCGATTTCAGCATCGAAGCGCGGTTTTTCTTGCCGCCCAGCTTCAACGCCTCCGCCTGCGCCAGCATGGGGGCAGCCAAAGCCAGCCCTGCGGCCATCATGATCGTCAATACCATCGGCGAAAATCGCATGGAGACCCTGTCTTCAACCCAGATCAAAACTGGCGGCACTATACCGAAGTTTGCACCAAGTTCCAGCGCCGTGATCGGACCCATCCGAACCGCTTCGGCAAAACCTTGCCATCCGCCCCCCAGCTGCCCGGTTGCGGGGCGCATAGGGGCAGTCTATAGAATTTATTAACCACCTGCGGCGATGCTGTCAGGGATTTACGGAATCAGGGAGACCCATGATGGCAGGCGTTAACAAAGTGATCATCGTCGGAAATCTGGGCCGCGACCCGGAAGTGCGCAATTTTCCCAACGGCGGCAAAGTGGTGAACCTGCGGCTGGCCACCTCGGAAACCTGGCGCGACAAGCAAAGCGGTGAGCGGAAAGAGCGCACCGAATGGCATTCCGTCGCGATTTTCAACGAAAACCTCGGCAAAATCGCCGAGCAATATTTGAAAAAAGGCTCGACGGTGTACATCGAAGGCCAGTTGGAAACCCGCAAATGGCAGGACCAATCGGGTGCGGATCGCTACACCACCGAAATCGTGTTGCGCCAGTTCAATGGCACGCTGACCCTGCTGGGCGGGCGTGACGGCGGTGGTTCGGGTGGTGGCGATGATGACCGTGGCCGCTATGAGGATCAGGGCGGCGGCGGATCGTCGGGCGGTGGATCTTCGGGCGGGTCGGGCGGCGGTTACAATCGCGGCGGTTCGTCGGGCGGCGGTTACGGTGGAGGCAATTCGGGTGGCGGTTCGGGCGGCACAGGCGGTGGGCGTTCTGATATGGACGACGAAATTCCGTTCTGATCTCGCGATAAATTCGGATAACCCCAGAAAATGACCAGCGCCGCGCGCAGTCGCGCCGTCGATGTCCTGAAGCTGATCTTGGCTTTCATGGTCGTCGGCATTCACGCCAATCCGTTTGCCCCATTGGGGCGAACCGCCATTCTGCTGACGGGAGACGGGCTGTTCCGGCTGGGCGTGCCGATCTTCCTGCTGTTCAACGGCTATTTCCTGCACGCGGCGGTGATCAAGCGCCGCGGCTGGGGCTATGTGAAACACGCGGCCCAGCTGTATGTTTTGTGGATGCTGCTGTATCTACCGCTATATTGGCCGCTCTTAATGGCGCGAGGCCCGCTGCAAAACTTGCGCACGTTCCTGTTTGGCTATTGGCACCTGTGGTATCTGGCGGGCATGGTGATGGCGGCGGCGCTGATTGTGGCGATTGCGCAATGGTCAACCCGCGCGCTGGCTTGGGTGCTGGGCATCAGCTTTTTCGGCGGCATCGCCGTGACTTATGGCATGGCGTTTGATCTGATCGCGCCAAACAAGGCGATTTTCTCGGATCCGTTGCTGGCCAACCGCAACCCGTTGCTGCTCTGCCTGCCCTTCATGCTGGCAGGATTTCTGATCGCACGGAGCAGTATATCGGACCGCTTGCACATTGGTTGGCTGCAAATCGCGGCAGTGTTGGGCGTGGCCTTGGTGCTGGCAGAATCGCTGCTGCTGGCGCGCTACGCGATCAAAGGCGTGGCGCATGATGTAATGCTGGCGCTTGGGCTGGCAGCCCCCGCGCTGATGCTGCTGGCGCTGAAACTGCCCGGCACGTTGCAGGATCGCAGCGTCAGCGACTATGCGTCGGGGATCTATTTCATCCATGTCGCCATCTGCGCCCTGCTGTTTCGCGACACCGATTTCGGGCGACCGATGATTTATGTCTATGCTGTATTAGGCTCGGTTCTGCTGACATGGGTGATCCGGCAAACCGAGCTTGCGCGCAGATTGCTTTAAGCAGACTGCTGTAAGCCAAGTGGTTTGCGGCACTGGACCTTTGCCCTGCATTCCCTATATAATTACTCAACTAACCGCGTGAGAATGCCATGACCCAGCCGCAAGACCAGATTGAGGGCGCACCGCTGATCCGCCCATCGTCCACCGATCACGCCCTGTATGATCAGATCGTCGAGGCCTGTCGCACGGTCTATGACCCGGAAATTCCGGTCAATGTGTTTGATCTGGGTTTGGTCTATACCATTGAAATCAGCCCGGAAAACGCGGTTGAGATTCTGATGACCCTGACCGCCCCCGGTTGCCCGGTGGCAGGCGAGATGCCGGGTTGGGTGCAAGATGCGGTGGAACCCGTCGCCGGGGTGAAAGAAGTCAAGGTCGGCATGACCTTTGATCCGCCTTGGGGGATGGAAATGATGTCGGATGAGGCGCGGCTGGAGCTGGGCTTTATGTAAGACCTTGACTGCTAAGGCACTTGTCGGGGCGACCCGGCGCGCCTATCTTTGCGCTATAGCTTAAAGGACCATCCCATGTTCGGCATCCCCGGCAAAGCCGCCGTCACCCTGACACCCATCGCCGCCAAACAAATCGCGCGGCTGATGGAAAAGCAAGGCTCCACGGGCCTGCGCATCGGCATCAAAAAGGGTGGTTGCGCCGGCATGGAATACACCATGGATTACGTGGCCGAAGCCAATCCGATGGACGAAGTGGTCGAGCAAGACGGCGCGCGTGTGCTGATTGCACCAATGGCGCAGATGTTTCTGTTCGGAACGCAAATTGATTACGAGATGGATCTTTTGCACGCGGGGTTTAAGTTCAACAACCCAAACGTGGCTGAGGCCTGCGGCTGCGGCGAAAGCATCAAGTTCAAAGACGCCTGAACTGCTGCGAACTGATCCCGGTGATCTGGTAGCGCGGCTTACGCCGCAAGACGCTTCAGCGCTTGCGCGCGGTTGGCGCTGGATGCAGCGATGAGGCTGGATTTAACGCGTGGTTTTGGCGGCGCTGTTGCGATCAGAGTGAGTATTTTCAAAACAGCAAGACCAAGGGCTTTCCCTTGGCGGCAGGCTTCGCTAACCGTTTCGTCAAACCTTGGGAGGATGCGATGAAAAAGCTGGCCGCAGGCAACTGGAAAATGAACGGCAACCGCGCGGCTTTGGCCGAAGTCTCGGCCCTTTTGGCCGCACACCCCGCACCCAACTGCGAGATGTTGCTGTGCCCGCCCACCACTCTGCTGGCCGAGATGGCAGCTTTGGCGGCAGGTGCGGCGCTGCATGTCGGCGGGCAGGATTGTCATGCGAAAACCTCCGGCGCGCATACGGGTGATATCTCGGCTGCGATGCTGGCGGATGCCGGCGCAAGCCATGTGATCTTGGGCCATTCTGAGCGCCGCGCCGATCATGGCGAAAGCGATGCTTTGGTGCGGGCCAAGGTCGAGGCTGCGATTGCCGCAGGTCTGATCGCGGTGGTCTGTCTGGGCGAAACCGAAGCACAGCGCGATGCGGGCGAGACTTTGGCGGTGATCGGCGCGCAGTTGGATGGTTCGGTGCCTGCGGGCGCAAGTGCCGCACAGCTGGTGCTGGCCTATGAGCCGGTTTGGGCGATCGGCACCGGGCGCACTCCAACGCTGGAGCAGATTGCCGAAGTTCATGCCTTCCTGCGTGCGCGCCTCACAGCTCATATCGGCACGGAAGCCGCCAAAACCCGGTTGCTTTATGGTGGTTCGGTCAAGCCCTCCAACGCTGCCGAGATCTTCGCGGTGCCAGATGTCGACGGTGCTTTGGTCGGGGGGGCCAGCCTGAAAGCCGTGGATTTCGGCGCGATTGTAAGCGCCCTCGCCGCAGCCTGACCTAGCTGCGTCGCGGACGGATCAGCCCGGCCCGGCGCGACGCTTTAAGGTGCAGCTATGACCACACAAGCCAACACCCCCGCTTCCCCCGCCCCCAGCCTGCTGGGCGCAAATCTGATCTGCATGGCCTCGATGCTGATCTGGGCGGCGGGGCTGCCTGCCGCCGATTTCATCATCCCACTGCTGCCCGGCGATCAATTAAGCGCCTTGCGGATGGCTTTGGCGGCCTTGGCCCTGCTGCCAGTCTGGGCGCTGATCGAAGGTCCGGGGGCATTGCTGCGCGTCAACTGGCTGAAAGGCATCGCGGTGGGCAGCCTGATCGGCCTTGGCGCGTGGTTTCTGATCCAAGGTCAGGCGCGCGGTGGCGCAGTGACCGCAGCGGTGATTTCGGCCACCCTGCCGGTGGTTGGCATCGCATTGGAAGTCGCCTTAGATGGCCGCAAGCTGAGCGTCGCGCTGGTGCTTGGTCTGCTTTTGTCGCTGGCGGGCGGCATGATGGCGCTGGATTTCAAAGCCGGTGGCATGTCGATGGGGTTTGGCGCGCTGTTGTGCTTCGGCTCGGTGCTGTCTTTCACCTTGGGCTCGCGGCTGACCGTCACCGCCTTCCCCGGCCTCTCACCGATTGGCCGCACGGCGCTGACGATTTCCGGCGCTGCGATTGCGGTCTCCACCGTCGCCGCCTTGGGCATCGCCTTTGGCACCCCGCCACCCGATTTCAACGCATGGGGCTGGAAAGAAACGCTTGCGCTGTTGGCGTTCTCGGTTGGATCGCTCGGCATCAGCCAACTGATGTGGATCATGTCGGTCGAGAAACTCGGCATCGGCCTGTCGGGCCTGCACATCAACGCAGCGCCGTTCTATGTGATGATCATCCTGTTCCTGATGGGCGGGCGCTGGGATTGGGGCCAAGCCGCCGCCGCTGGTCTTGTCGCCGTTGGCGTGCTGATCGCGCAGGGGATCATTCCGCTCGGACGCCGCGCATGAAAACCCTGCATCAATCGCCGCTAGATCCCGCTTTCGTCCAAAACCCCTACCCATTCTACGAACAGGCCCGCGCGATAGGCCCGTTCTTCCACTGGGCCGAATATAAAATGGCCTGCACCGGCAATGCCGCAGCTGTAAGCGCGATCTTCCGCGACCGCCGCTTTGGCCGCGAAGCCCCGGCGGAACTGGCCCCGAAAATCCCCGCCCACCTGAAACCGTTCTACGCCGTTGAAGCCCATTCGATGCTGGAGCTGGAGCCGCCCCGCCACACCCGCCTGCGCGGGTTGGTGCTGCGCGCCTTCACCTCGCGCCGCATTGCCGCGTTGCAGCCGGAAATTGAAACCCTGACCCACCAGCTGATCGACGGCTTCCCTGCAGGCCCGTTCGATCTGCTGGCGCATTTCGGCCAGAAACTCCCGGTGATCATCATCGCCCGCCTGCTCGGCGTGCCGGAAACCATGTCGGATGACCTGTTGAAATGGTCCAACGCCATGGTCGGCATGTATATGGCCGGACGCGACCGCGCCCGCGAAGACCGCGCCATCGCCGCAACCGAGGCGTTTGTCGCCTTCATGCGTGGCTATGTCGAGGCCCGGCGCCAAGACCCGCGCGACGATCTGATCACCAGTCTGATCGCAGCCGAGGAGGCGGGCGAGAAGCTGACCACCGATGAGCTGATCACCACCTGCATCCTTTTGCTAAACGCAGGACATGAGGCGACGGTGCATACCATCGGCAATGGCGTCAAAACCCTGCTGGAAACCGGGCATACCGCAACGCTCGCCAATGCCGATACCTGCGTTGAGGAAATCCTGCGCTTCGATCCCGCGCTGCATATGTTCACCCGCTGGGCCTACGAAGACATTGACGTGATGGGCCACAGCTTCCATCGCGGCGACCAAGTGGCGCTGTTATTGGCGGCAGCCAACCGCGACCCCGGTATCTGGGAGAACCCCGACCAATTCCAGCCTGACCGCCCCGCCAAACCGCATGTCAGCTTCGGCGCAGGCCTGCATTTCTGCGTCGGTGCCCCCCTCGCCCGGTTGGAGTTGCAAGTCGCGCTGCCGATCCTGTTCCAACGCCGGCCCAAGTTGCGGCTGGTGGAGGCTCCAATTTACGGCGATGTCTACCATTTCCACGGGCTGACCCGGCTGATGGTGCGGGCAGATTAGGGGCCAGCCCCTCGGCTTCGCCTCACCCCGGAATATTTAGACCAGTATGAAAGTCCACTCCGGCGTGCTCAATTTTCACATTGGCACAAATATCCTCAGGGGGTGAGGCCGCAGGCCGAGGGGGCAGAATGCTCCCTGAAATTCGCCCTATTGAATTTCGCCTGTCCTACAGCGGCAACACCGTCGTCGCCTTGATTTCTTCCATGCTCAGCAGCGCCGTCACGTTATAAATCTTCACTTCCGAGATCAGCGCCTGATAAAACGTGTCATAGGCCCGCGCGTTCTTCACCCGCACCTTCAGGATATAGTCGATATCCCCCGCCAAGCGATGCGCTTCCAGCACTTCGGGACGCGAGCGCAGCACCTGCAAGAACTTGCGCTGCCAGTCGGCCTCATGTTCCGATGTGCGGATCAGCACGAAGAAACACGCCTCCAGCCCCAAGCTTTCGGCATCCAGCAAGGCGGTCTGCTTTAGGATCACGCCTTGCTCGCGCATCCGCCGAATGCGGTTCCACACCGGGGTCTTTGACGACCCCACTTTGCGGGCGATTTCATCCAACGACTGCTCGGCATCCTCCTGCAACTCGGCAAGAATTTTCCGATCCAACTCATCCAACTGGGCCGCCATTCGCCAGACACCTTGCTTTGCAGAAATTCATTCCATTCCGGCAGACTATCGGAACATTCTTCCTTATCCGCAAGGGGGACTGGCGAAAACAGGGGAAAATATCCTATATTGGGTGGGTAAAACCACTGCACCGCGCTGCTCCTGCCCAACTGCCCTTGCAGGAAGCCCCGCGATCCTCTACCGCCTCGCCGCAACCGATATCCAAGCCCAGCACAGGGACGCAAGCATGAGCCGCCAGTTTATCCCAAAAGTCGTCACCGCCAATGATCTGCGGGAAGGTGATGTGGTGTATCTCACCGCCGATGATCGCTGGAGCCGCCAGCACCACGAGGCCGAGTTGATTGAGGACGAAGCCCACGCGCAAATCCGCCTGCTGTTCGGTGCCGCCCAACGCAATGTGATCGTCGGGGCCTACCTCGCCGATGCCAAAGCTGGCCCAAACGGCCCTGAACCTGTGCATTTCCGCGAGGCCTTCCGCACCCGTGGCCCTTCCAATTATGCCCACGGCAAGCAAGTGGATCTCTACCATGTATAATTATTCCGACTTCGACGAATCTTTTGTGCGCGCCCGCGTCGCGCAATTCTCTGATCAGGTCAGCCGCCGTCTGGATGGCTCCTTGACCGAGGATGAATTCCGCCCACTGCGCCTGATGAACGGCCTCTATCTGCAACTGCACGCCTATATGCTGCGCGTCGCGATCCCCTATGGCACGTTGAACCCGAACCAGATGCGCCAACTGGCGTTGATCGCCGACACTTGGGATAAAGGCTACGGCCACTTCACCACCCGGCAGAACATCCAGTTCAACTGGCCAAAACTGCCCGACGTGCCGGCGATCCTGTCGGCGCTGGCCGATGTCGAAATGCACGCGATCCAAACCAGCGGCAACTGCGTGCGCAACGTCACCGCCGACCATTTCGCCGGTGCCGCTGCGGATGAGATCGAAGACCCCCGCCCCTATGCCGAACTTCTGCGCCAGTGGTCCACTGACCACCCGGAATTCCAATTCCTGCCGCGTAAATTCAAGATCGCCATCACCGGCAGCCCGAACGACCGCGCCGTGACCAAAGCGCATGACATCGGCCTGCGCATGGTGCGCAATGCCGCCGGAGAGCCCGGCTTTGAAGTGATGGTCGGCGGGGGCCTTGGCCGCACCCCGATGATTGCCTTCACCGTCCGCGATTTCCTGCCCATCGCTGACCTGCTGCCCTACGTCGAGGCTGTGCTCTCGGTTTATAACGTGCTCGGTCGCCGCGATAACAAGTACAAAGCCCGCATCAAGATCACCGTGCATGAAACGGGTCGCGAAGAAATCTCGCGGATGATCGAAGAACGCTTTCTGGAAACCCGCCTGCAGTTTGGCGGTGCCGATCAGGTTCTGCTGGATGACATCCGCGCCGCCTTCGCGCCGCCGGCCTTCCGCAATGCGCCCGTCGATGGCTATGACGCTTTCTACAAAGCCGACCCCAGCTTCCGCGCTTGGGTCGATACCAACCTCGCCCCCCACCGCAACGACCAATATGCCATCGTCACCATTAGCGTAAAAGCCCACGGCGAAACCCCCGGCGATGCGACCTCTGCGCAAATGCGCGTGATGGCCGATCTGGCCGAGAAATACGGCCACAGCGACCTGCGCATCAGCCACGAGCAGAACGTCATCCTGCCGCATGTGCATAAATCCGATCTGCCAGCGGTTCACGCAGCCCTTGTCCAAGCGGGTCTGGGGACCGCCAACGTCGGCCTGATCAGCGATATCATCGCCTGCCCCGGTATGGATTATTGCGCGCTGGCCACCGCCCGGTCCATCCCGGTCGCGCAAGAAATCGCGCTGCGGTTTGAGGAGTTGAAGCTGGAGCATGACGTAGGCCCGCTGAAGATCAAAATCTCGGGCTGCATCAACGCCTGCGGCCATCACCATGTTGGCCATATCGGCATCTTGGGGCTGGACCGCGCAGGTGTGGAAAACTACCAGATCACCTTGGGCGGTGACGGCACGGAAACCGCCAGCATCGGCGAGAAAACCGGCCCCGGTTTCGCTTACGATGAAATCGTCCCCGCCATTGAACGCATCATCCGCGCTTATCTGGCGATCCGCGAGGACGCGTCCGAAACCTTCCTGCAAACCTACCGCCGCGCGGGCTTTGCGCCGTTCAAATCAGCGCTCTATGACGTTGAAGGCGGCCGTGATGCCGCGTGATTTCCCCGCAGGTTCGGTCGCCGAGCGCGTTGCGGTCTTAAACGCGCGCTATAAACACCATGCCGCGACTTCGGTGCTGGAACATGCGCTGAAAGATGACGATCTGGGCCAGGTGGCGCTGGTATCCTCGTTCGGCGCGGAATCAGTGGTGCTGCTGCACCTTGTGTCGGTGATCGCCCCGGAAACCCCGGTGCTGTTCATCGACACAAGGATGTTGTTTCAGGAAACTCTTGATTACCAACGCGAGCTGGCCGAAAAGCTGAACCTCTGCGACGTGCGCACCATCCGCGCCAACCCCGCACGGCTGAACTTTGAAGACCCCGACAACACCCTGCATCAGTTCAACACCGATGCCTGCTGCAACGTGCGCAAGGTTGAACCGTTGGAGCGTGCCCTCACCCCGTTCGACGGCTGGATCACCGGACGCAAGCGCTTCCAAGGCTCGACCCGGCAAGCGGTGGAGTTCTTTGAGGCCGAAGGCGACACCCGCATCAAGGTCAACCCGCTCGCCCACTGGGGCCGCGACGATCTTGAAGAATATATCGTCAACAACCGCCTGCCCCGCCATCCACTGGTCGCTCAAGGCTACCCCAGCATCGGTTGCGCACCCTGCACCAGCAAAGTCGCCCCCGGCGAAGACCCCCGCGCGGGCCGTTGGCGCGGCGAGAATAAAACCGAATGCGGCATCCATTTCATCAATGGCAAAGCCGTGCCGATCAGAAAGGATAGTGCCGCATGAGCGTCCTCGTCACCGATCAGGGCTTTTCGCCCGCCCCCGAAGTCACCGCTGTCCCCTTGGCAGAGATCGCCAGCCACCAAGGCACGGTGGACCTTTTGCACACCGACACGCCGGAAGCCCTGCTGCCCTATCTGGCAGACCTCACGCTGATCCGCATCGCATTCCCGGCGTTCAGCGATGGCCGCGCCTTCACCATCGGCCACCGCCTGCGTGCGCTTGGCTACAAGGGCCATCTGCGCGCCATGGGTCCGGTGATCGCCGATCAATACCCGATGGCGCGCCGCACCGGCTTTGACGATGTCGAAATTCCCGACGAGATGGCCGCCCGCCAGCCCGAAGCGCAATGGAAATTCCGCGCCGACTGGAAAGCCCACGACTATCAATCTCGCCTGCGCGCTTAAGCCCAATTCCGCCCTCTGGCGCGATCCGCTAAAAAAGCGCCAAGCCCTGCAAGTTTGCGTTTACGCAAGCCTGAAAAACTTGTATGTGTACGAACGAAATAACCGAGAGAGCCCGCATGTCCTCCTCTGCCGAAGCAACCGTTGCTGCCAAACCGCACCTGCCCGATGCGCAAACCGTCACAGCGGTGAAGCATTGGACCGACCGTCTGTTTTCCTTCCGCGTCAGCCGCCCGAAAACCCTGCGCTTCCGCTCGGGCGAATTCGTGATGATCGGTCTGATGGGCGACACCGGCAAACCCTTGCTGCGCGCCTATTCCATCGCCTCGCCTGCCTGGGATGAGGAGCTGGAATTCTACTCGATCAAAGTGCCCGAAGGCCCGCTGACCTCCAAGCTGCAACATATCCAGGTTGGCGATGAAATCATCCTGCGCCCGAAACCCGTCGGCACCCTCGTGCATGACGCGCTGCTGCCCGGCAAACGCCTGTGGCTGCTCTCCACCGGCACCGGCTTTGCCCCCTTCGCGAGCCTGCTGCGCGAGCCGGAAACCTACGAGAAATACGACCAAGTCATCATGATGCACACCTGCCGCGAGGTGGCGGAACTGGCCTATGGTCAGGCCCTCGTCGAAAGCCTGTCAGACGACCCACTGATCGGCGAGATGGTGGGCGACAAACTGCGCTACTACCCCACCACCACCCGCGAGCCGTTCCACCACATGGGCCGCGTCACCGATAATCTGCAATCAGGCAAAGTCTTCACCGACCTCGGCCTGCCGCAGATGAACCCGGTCGAGGACCGCGCCATGGTCTGCGGCAGCCTTGCCTTCAACGTCGATGTCAAAGCCATCCTCGAAGGTTTCGGACTGCATGAAGGCGCAAACTCTGACCCCAAACAATTCGTGGTCGAAAAAGCCTTCGTCGGCGACGGGATCTGACGCCAAGCTATTTCATACTGGCTTAAATATTCCCGCCGGAGGCATCCGCCGCTGGCCTAAGGAGCCTCCGGCGGGAATATTTAAGCCAGTATGAAAGTCCAAGAGCCCTTCCCTTTGACTTTCCACGCCGATTGACCTATATATTCGTCAATCCGCATGGAGGCCGCGATGAACATCCTCGCCTTTTCCGATCATTCTCTGTTCCAGCCCCGGCTGTTGGCCGAGGAATGGCTGACCACCCAAGATGAAATAGCCCGCACCGCGGGGCTTGGCCGTGACGCGATTGCGCGCAAAGATCGTCTGGCCTCGGCAAAAACCCAAACCCGTCTGCGCGAGATGGTCGAGATTATCAACCGCCTGACCCCGCGCTTTGGCTCAGGCCTCATCGCCTATGCGTGGCTGCGATCCGAACCCCTGCCCGGTTTTGGTGGCCTGACCCCGGCGCGGCTGTTGCAAGACGGCAAGGCGGCGGCGGTGATGGACTATATCGACGCGGTGGATGCGGGCGGCTTTGCCTGATCCGTCGACCAGCTACCAAGGCCCGCTCTACCGCGCCCTCAACCCGATCTGGGCGCGCGATCCCTTGTCGGGCGAGGGTGCCAAGCGACACGGCGGCCGCTTCAACGCCAAGGGCCGCGCCGCCCTTTATACCGCAATGTCGGTGATGGGCGCTGTGGCCGAGGCCAACCAGATCGGTCGCCCGTTCGAGCCGGTCACTTTGGTCAGCTATGACGCCGATCTGACCCAGATTTTCGACAGCCTGAACCCCGCGCATCTGGCGGCGCATGGCATCACGCACGCTGATCTTGCCGCCGATGACTGGCGCTTACAGATGATGGCGCATGGCCGCTCAAAGGCGCAAGACATCACCGAAACCCTGATCACCGCCGGCTACCACGGCCTGATCGCGCCGTCTTACGCCAAAGGCGCGCCGCCAAACGCCCGCAATCTGGTGCTGTGGCATTGGGACAGCCTGAAACTGATCGACACCGAGCATCGCTTGCAATGAAAAAGGCCGCGCCAGGTTTCCCCAGCGCGGCCCAATCTTCGCCCTAAGGCAAAATTACATGCCCAGTGCGGTTTTCACAGCAGCCAGAGCCTCAGCCACTTTCGCAGGATCAGCAGCAGCTGCATCAACGCCTGCTTTCAGCGTGGTTTTCAGCGCAGCGTCCAAAGCCGAGGCGTCGATCAAAGCGTTGACCTTCGCTGCGTCAAAGTTTGCCGGGTCCAAAGCCGCCATCGCATCGGTTGCAGCCGAGGTCATAGCGCCAGCCGCTTCAGTCGTCGCCGTCGCCGCACCAGCCGCAGCTTCGGTGGTGGCAGCCGCAGCTGCAGTTGCCGCAGTTGCAGCAGCAGCTGCCGCATCGTCAGCCGCTTTCTTGGTCGCTGCCGCAGCATCCGCCGCCGCAGTTTCCGCAGCTTTGGCCTCTGCCGCAGCCGTCGCAGCCGCTTCCTGCGCAGGCTTCATGCTGAACTGATAATAGCCAGCACCGGCCAGAGCGATCAGCACGATGCCGATAAGGACGTTCTTGTTCATGTTCATTCTCCCAATACCGAGTACCCTTCGGTTAACCGACGCTATGACAGAATCTGCTGCAAATGAAAAGACCTACGCAGCGCCCGGTGCACCCGGCGGCCAAACCAAGCGCAAATCAGGCGGCTTTTCAGGTTGAAGCTTGCGCCTCACAAGACTATCTTGCGCCAGCCAATAACCATTCAAAGGACCACCACCATAGCCCGCAGACCTCACAATGCCCCGCCGCAACGCGAAACCGGCCCGCGCATCAACGATCGCATCCGGTCGCCCGAGATTCGCCTGATTGGCGCAGATGGGGAAAATGTCGGCGTCGTCACCCCCGCACGCGCGATGCAGATGGCCGAGGAAGCCGGGCTCGATCTGGTGGAAATCTCGCCGAATGCCGAGCCTCCGGTGTGTAAAATCATGGATTTCGGCAAGTTCAAGTATGAACAGCAGAAGCGTGAGGCCGAAGCCCGCAAGAAACAGCACATTATTGAGATCAAAGAGATCAAATTCCGCCCCGGCACCGACACGCATGATTATGATGTGAAGATGCGCTCGGTGCTGAAATTCCTCGAAGAAGGCGACAAGGTGAAAGTCACCCTGCGCTTCCGTGGTCGTGAGATGGCGCACCAAGAGCTCGGCCTTGAACTGCTGCACCGAGTCGCAGCCGATGTCGGCGATGCTGGCAAAATCGAATCGATGCCACGGCTTGAGGGCCGTCAAATGGTGATGATGGTCACGCCAAAGTAAGGCGTCCCAGCAAATATGCAGGATTTGGGGGCCACTGGCCCCCTTTTTCATGCGCAAATAGCGCCGCGACCGCCCGATGAATGAAAAAACGCCTATCGCCATGGCTCCCTTACCGTAACCCTCAGGGCGAGCACATCGCACAGGCTTAAGCCTGCAATAGACAGACCGCATCGCCTGCGCTACCGCTATGCGATCCGATGCAAAGGCGCAGGCGATGAGCACCTCCGACCCCAAAATAGAAGCTTTCTTCAGCGAAGCGCCAATCTGGCAAGCCGAACTCAGCGCCCTACGCGCCCTTCTGCTGAGCTGCGGGTTAGAGGAAATCTACAAATGGCGCGGCCCGGTTTATTGTTTTGAGGGCGGCAATGTCGCGATCCTCTGGGGCTTCAAAGACGCCTGCACCTTGGGGTTTTTCAAGGGAATTTTGCTGCCAGATCCCGCCGCCATCCTGATCCCTCCCGGCGAAAACTCCCGCGCGGTGCGGATGGTGAAATTCACCGATCTGGCGCAGATCACCGCCGCCACCCCGACCCTGATCGCCTATACCAAAGCCGCCATCGCTTTGGAGCAATCCGGCGCGAAGATCACTTTCGCCAAGGATGATCTGCCCTACTCCGAGGAACTGATCGCCGCCCTCGACGAAAACCCCGATTTGGCACTGGCCTTCGACACCCTGACACCGGGCCGCAGACGCGGCTACCTTTTGCATTTCAACCAACCGAAAGCCTCCGCCACTAAACTGGCCCGCATCACCAAACACACCGCCCGCATCCTGCAAGGTAAAGGTATGAATGATCGCTAGGGTGCGTGATTTCACGCATCACCCTCGCCCCCCTACAAAGGCCCCAAATGAAGACCATCGGTATCCTCGGCGGCATGTCTGCGGCCTCAACCCAAACCTACTACCGCACCCTCTGCGATCTGACCCGAACCCGCATGGGCGGGTTGCATTCGCCCGAACTCTTAATCCGCTCGATAGATTTCGCCCCCATCGCCGCCCTGCAAGCCAGCGGAGACTGGGACGCGGCAGCCGAAATCCTCAACGCCCATGCAAAAGCCTTGCAACGCGGTGGTGCCGAAATCCTGCTGCTCGCCACCAACACCATGCACAAACTCGCAAGCCCAATGATGGACGGCGTCACAATCCCGCTGTTGCATATCGCCGAGGCCACTGCCACGCGCATCGCCCGCGCCGGGCTGAAACGCCCCGGCCTGATGGCCACCGCCTTCACCATGCAGGAAAGCTTTTACACCGACAAACTCCACGCCGCAGGTCTGACCCCGATCATCCCCGACACCGAAGATCGCGCCGATATTCACCGCATCATCTATGCCGAGCTTTGCCGCGACATCAGCACACCTGAAAGCCGCGCCACCTTTGAGTCCATCGCCGCCCGCCTGATCGCGCAAGGTGCCGATGGACTGATCCTCGGCTGCACCGAAATCGGCATGTTGCTGAACCAATCCAACGTCGCCGTCCCGGTGTTCGACACCACGCTGATCCACTGCGAAACCGCGCTCGATCTCGCGCAAGGATTAACAAACCCTTAACTGCACAACATCAAGTCATTGATATAAAACAAACAAAAAAGGTCCCGAGTTGGGACCGCCCACCTATGCGGCCCAATCGCCCCCCCGACAAACCACCAGCCAAAACGCAAAAGGCCCCGAGGTTTCCCCCGGGGCCTTCCGCTACCTTCAAAGCTTACTTGCCGACCTTCAGCAGCGGTGTGATGATCCGCACCGCCACGCGACGGTTGCGCTTTTCATCCTTCTGGGTGTCGACGCGCAGCTCGGTCTCGCCATAGCCCTGAATGACCATGTTTTCCGGCGGGATCTCGAAATACTCCGTCAAAGCCAAAGCCACCGATTCCGCGCGGCGGTCCGACAAGGCAAGGTTCATCGCAGCCTTGCCGGTCGCATCGGTGTGACCTTCGATCAGGAAAATCTCGCCGGGATTTTTATCCAGCATTTCCTGCATCAAGCTGCCCAGATCGGCGAGATCAGACGCCTCATCCGCCGTGATCGCCGAAGACCCCGACTCGAAGTTAACGTTGTCGACATCAATCGTCGCGGCCAGCCAACGCACCTGCGGGATCTCGCGGATCTGACGCAGACTGAAAGTGCGGCCGATTTTCTCGATATCTTTCGCCGCCAGCGCCGCTTTCAGCGCATAATCGTTGTCCGAGGTCGAAATCACCACCCGGTTTTCGCGCGGCTTCGGCAGATCGCGCACGATCACCACCTGTTCCGGCTCTAGATCGTCAATCAGCACCAGTTCGCGGCCCCGGCTGTCATATTGCGAACGGCGCAGCACCCGGCCCGTGGCATCGCGGATCGTGACGATCTGAGTGCCATCAGCACGTTCCACGATCGAGCGGGTCGAGCCATCGCGGTAGGTCTCGGTCCGCACGTTCGATCCCGGCTGACGCAGCACGGCATCATCGTCCTTGTAGACCTGATAGGTGCCATCGGGTTTCAGCACCACAACCCGGTCACCGGTGTTCGAGACCACTTGCGAGCCCTCACGACCCCGGCGATCCTTGTTGTTGTCCTTGATGATCGCGCCAACCACCAAAGCGCCCAGCGCCACCAGGCCGACTTTCTCCAGATCGGACAGGCCGCTCTTTTTCTTCTTGTCGCTGCCCAGCATCACCGGCGCTGCCGCGAATTCCTGCGTCGAGGACCGCACGCTGTCATTGGTCAGCATTTCGGTCACGGTCGCGACCGCATCTGCTGAAGGGGCTTGATCGGTGGGCTTTTCACCTTCCACCGGCGGAGTCGCGGTTGCCAAAGCTGCAGCAGCTCCCAACGTCGCCGGATCAACGCCTTCCGGCTGCGCGAGCAGGTTGGTCAGAGTTTCTACCTCGGCTTCCGATGCAACCGGAACGTCAACCGGCGGCGTGTCGGGGTTCATCACCGGTGGCGCGGTTTTCAGGCCAGCCGAGGGATCAACCACGCTGCCGTCAGCCTCAACCGCGATTTCCTTTTGCGCTTCGGCAAGGGATTTTTCCTGTGCGGCGGCTTGGGCGGTGGCTTCTTCTTCTGTCAGCGCAGCACCCGTGTCGGGATCGACCACAAGGGTTTCCCCGGTTGCCGGATCGGTGACGGTTGCAGGCAATACGGCGGGCTCATCCGTTGCGGTTGCATCACCCGCAGCAGGGTCAGCCCCGTCAACCGGAGCGGCGTCGGTGGTGGCATCCGCAGGTGCGGCTTCTTCGGTCGCCGGATCAGCAGGGGCTGCTTCGGTCGTCGTCTCCATCGGCACCGCATTGGGGTCATCAGCGGGTGCCGCTTCGGTCGCGTCATCCGCCGGGACCGTTTCGGTGGCCGCTTCAGCGTCAGCTTTTTCTTTCGCCTTCTTGGCTTTTACTTTGGCTCTGATTTTCGCTTTAAGTTCGGCCTTTGCAGCAGCATCTGCCTCCACCGAAGCGTCTGCATCTATTTGTGCGGCTGCATCCCCATCGGCGGCGGCTTTCGCGTCAGCCTCGGTTTGGGCGGCGGCGTCTGCGGCAGCTTTCGTATCGGCATCCGCCTGAGCGGCGGCTTCAGCATCGGCTTGTGCTTTCGCGTCGGCCTCAGCTGCGGCGGCATCTACTGCGGCTTTGGCATCAGCATCGGTCTGCGCCGCAGTTTCTGCATCAGCTGCGGCTTTCGCATCAGCCTCAGCTTGAGCTGCTGCGTCAGCGGCGGCTTTGGCCTCGGCATCGGCCTGTGCCGCAGCCTCTGCATCGGCTTGGGCTTTCGCGTCAGCGTCAGCTTGGGCGGCAGCCTCAGCCTGTGCGGCAGCTTCTGCATCAGCGGCGGCCTTTGCGTCGGCTTCCGCCTGTGCAGCGGCTTCTGCTTGGGCTTGCGCGGCAGCATCCGCCTCGGCTTGCGCAGCGGCGGCGGCTTCAGCCTCGGCCTGAGCAGCTGCTTGCGCTTTGGCCGCATCCTCGGCAATCCGTGCCGCAATCGCATTGGCCTGATCCGCGAAAGCTGCCGGATCGCACGCGGCATCGGCGGTCGGTTCGCACAACACCGTGCCATCCGCCGCCACCACAGCACCGCTGTCGGTCAGCGTTTGCGCCATCAAAGGCCAAGGCTGCACGTTGAACATCGCCATCGACAGCGCAGTGGTGGTTCCAAGCATTCTTCTCATCGGTCGTCCTTTCAAAATCGCGTGGCGGCCAAGGATCGGAACTGATTCCGAGCCGGGGCGCCGCTATGGCATCAAAGCACAGGATGGGCGGTGATATGCGATAACAGCGGCTAAACCACAGGCCAAATTGGCTGGGTTTCGCGATGATATCGGCTAGCAGTCCTCCCAGATCGCTCTCCTGTGCAGCTGTCGCACCGCCAATGTTTGCACGGTGCAGTCAGCCTCACTCGTGGTAACGCCGCATGGCTTCTCTGGTTCCCCAGATCAATCCTTCCCCATCGCTTGCACCCGCGCGCGGTTTTGGCTGTGTACCGCTTCATAGGGCTCAAAGTAGCGTAAAGTGCCGTCGTTCAGCCAAGGTGCGATGATTTCAGCCATCGGGCGCGGGTCATCTTTCTGCAAATGCCGGATATAATCCGCCGTTGCCGCCAACAGCCCCGGCCCATAACCGCCCGCCGCGATCACCTCGGCCGCGCCATGATTGGGCAGCACCCATTGCGCACCCAAAGCTTGCAGCCGCGCGAGATCAGCCAGATGAATATCGAAATCCTCCGGCGCACCCACATAGGTGACACAATCCTCCACCGTATCGCCCGCCAGCAGTATCCGCCGCTCTGGCAGCCACAGCACGGTGGCATCGTCCGAGTGGATATTGGCCTCGACCAACTCCACCCGCGCGCCACCCAGATCAAGCGTCATCCGTCCCTCAAACACCCGATCCGGCAGGATCAGCGGATTGATCGCGGGCAGGCCGTGATCGCTGCCCGCCTCAATCGCCGCCTGCCGCTGGGTCAGATGCGCGAAAGTGCGGGCGTTGGCGATCACTTGACAATCCGCAAACGCCTCGGTCCCCGCGACATGATCGAGATGCCAATGCGACAGCACGACGCGAATGTCCGTCACCCCCCGCTGCGCTAAAATATCCCGGATAAACCGTCCATGTGGCACCGAGACATGACTGTCATAGACAATCGCCTGCCCCCCCGCGATCAATGCATAAGACGCTATGCCCAAAGACAATGCGCCATCATCCACCCAGTTCGGTGCCTCGGCAAAGCGATGCCCTGCCACCCGGCCATCGTAAAACGCCAATATCCCCGGATGAGGCTCCAATATCCGCAACTGCGACAGCATCGAAATCCCCCCAAACTTGCGCCATGCTTGCCCCCATCGCCGCAATCGGTCAAGTTCACCTTCTGTCAGGTCATCCTCTGTGCAGAAATATCCCCGCCGGAGGCATGCAACGCCCCAACCTGCCGCAAAGGATCAGAATGCGCGCGACCGCCCTGCTTGGAGTGAAAAACGAAGGTGCCTTCCTGATCGAATGGCTGGCGCATCACCGCGCATGCGGCTTTACCGATTTCCTCGTCTACTCCAACGATTGCGCCGATGGCACCGATGTGATGCTCGACCGTCTGGCCGCGATGGGCTGGCTGACGCATATCCGCAACGACGGGCCACACCCCGAAGGCCCGCAATGGGCGATGTTGAAGGCGGCGGACAAACACCCTCTGGTTGCAAAGGCCGATTGGCTGCTGTTTTGCGACATCGACGAGTTTGTGAATATCCATATCGGCGACCACAGCCTTTCGGCTCTGCTGTCCGCCCTGCCCGAGGCCACCGCGATTGCACTGACATGGCGGATGTTCGGCAATGCGGGGGTGATCGAGATCACCGATCAGCCCATCACCGAAACCTTCACCCACGCCGCCCCCACCAGCTTCGCATGGCCATGGCGGGCGCAGCTTTTCAAGACTTTGTTCCGCAATGACGGCACGTACCGCAAACTCGGCGTGCACCGTCCGCGCAGCCCAGACCCTGCGCGGGCGGGGCAGGCGCGGTGGTTTGATGGCTCTGGCCGCGCCCTGCCTGCGGACTTCCCACAGGCGCGGATTTTCTCGAATTATACACGCGACAATTACCAACTGGTACAGCTGAACCATTACGCGCTGGGGTCGATGCAGAACTATGTGGTCAAGGCGGATCGGGGCCGCGCCAACCGCGACGCCTCGGGGTTTGATATGAGCTATTGGGTCGAACGTAACTTCAATGAACTCGAAGACCGCTCGATCCTGAACCTGCCCTCCGCCCCGCTGCGGGCCGAGCTTTTGGCCGATCCGGTGCTTGGTCCGCTGCACCAGAACGCCGTTCAATGGCGCCGCAAGCGCTTCGAGACTCTGATGCAGCAAGAACCTTGGCGGGCGTTGTTTGGCCGCTTGCTGATGACGCCGCCGTCGCAGGTTTTACAACCAGAGCGCGCGCGGCATGTCCTGCGACACGCGCAAGGGCCCACAAAACCCGGCGCATTGAAACAGTCTTAACCCAGTGTTCACAAAGCCCATGCTAGTCTGACCTGATCTGCGCTTGCCGTAACGCGCCATTGGGCAGATTATGGTGCAAACTCATAGTATCGCTCTTTTAAGCGTTTGACTGGATGTAAAATGATCGATCTTGCTGAAATCGCCGAACTGCCGCAGCCCACCGATACCCTGCCCGACCGTGACGCATGGGAACAGCAGATGGAAAAGGCGACCGAGGATTCCGGTTATTTTCACAGCCTCGGTGATGCGCATTGGGCCTATTTCGCCGATGAAGGCACCACTTTGCTGGTCAGCTTTGAAACCATTGACGCCGTGCTCGCCCGCCCCGATCAGATGCCCATGGCCGATGCTCTGGCCCGCAGGCATGGCTGGTCGGTACTGACCATCATCGCTGATGGCGACACCTGGTTTCGCGATGCGGCGATCTATGGCTTCTTTGACCGTCAGGTCGATGACGCGTTCTTTGAGGATTTCGATCAGGTGTTGTTCTATGGCGCGGGCATGGCAGGTTATGCGGCCTGTGCCTTTGCAGTGACCGCACCCGGCGCGCAAGTGCTGGCACTGAATCCGCGTGCTACGCTGGAGCCTGCGCAATCGCGCTGGGATCGTCGCGATCTCGCCGCCCGCAGGCTCGATTTCACCTCGCGCTACGGCTATGCGCCCGACATGCTGGAAGGTGCCGGAACTGCCGTTGTGATCCACGACCCCACCGTGGCGGCCGAGGCGATGCACGCCAGCCTGTTCCGCGCGCCCTATATCACCCGGCTGTCGGCGCGCCACATGGGCGATGTACTGGAACCCGCGCTGATTGGCAGCGGCATCCTACCCGCTCTGGTTGATCAGGCAATGGAAGGCACGCTGACAGTGCAAAGCTTCGCGGTGCTGTGGCGGGCGCGGCGGCATTACTCGCCCTATCTGCGCGCCCTCCTCGCCAAAACCGAAAACGTCGGGCGCACCAAGCTGGCGATCATGATCTGCCGCTCTGTCAGCCAGCGCCTGCGCGCACCCAGCTTTGCGCGGCGTCTGGCAAAATTGACGGATCGGATGGCGGGGGTTGAGGCCTAAGCGCGCCGAGACGCGCATTCAGTATTCCTCTGCCATCGCCTCAAGATCAGCGGTGCGTTGCTCGGTCAGCCGTGCCCGGCAGCCATAAATCACCATCGGTTCGGCGGATCCGCCATGCATGGTGTAACCTTCCGCAGCACAGGTGGCATCGCGGAACGTCACCCAAGCCCGCTGACCATCGCGTAAATAATCCGCAGCCCCGCGTTGCGAGGCCTCAAGATCAGCATCAATGCCCTGCATCAGCTTGCGCGCCACGCCGTAAGCCGTGTTGAGATCGGCATCGGCGGCCAGCCAGTCTTGCTCGGCGCAATAGGTCAGTTCGACCTGCGCCTCCGCCGTGGCGCAATCGACATCCTGCGCCAAAGCCGGGGCCGCAGCCAGCGCCGCCACACATCCAAACCACGCAAACCGCATCAACATCCCCCACCATCGGCGTAATTTAGCCGCCCGTCACCTTGCGTTGCAAGCGCTTGGCATTGGCGCGGGTTTTCGCCCGCACCGGCTTCATCGCAGCCATCGCCATCTCCGAAAGGCTATCGCCCGCCATGCCACTGCGCAACGCGGCATGTGCCGAATCCATCCCGGCAGATAGCTTTTCCGCCAGCATCCGGTCGGTTTCAGATTTGGCCATCGGCCACAGCCCAGCCATCCCCGCCAGCCGCATCCCGATCACCATCTGCGATTCCGCCATAATACGGCTCGCCTCCAGCGCCGGGGCCATGAAATCGAACGGGGTCATCAGCTTCATCGCGCTCTCCTGCACCAGTTGTGCGAAACATGTAGCCTTATGCGGCAGCGCAGCAAGGGCTTTCGCGCCCTGCCTACCTGCGCGGCACACATAGCATCCCCTTATGTCGCAAGCCTGCGCCACTCCCCCCTAGAGAATCGCCAAAACCTGCGGTATCTGGAGGCCATGACACAAAGCCTCACGCTTCGCCGCCCCGATGACTGGCACCTGCACTTGCGCGACGGCGCAATGCTGAAGGGCGTTCTGCCCGAAACCGCACGACATTTTGCCCGCGCGTTGATCATGCCCAACCTCGTGCCCCCAGTGGTGACGGGCGCGCAGGCGCAGGCCTACCGCGACCGCATTCTGGCCGCGCTGCCCGCTGGCTCCGCCTTCCAACCGCTGATGACTTTGTATCTGACCGAGGGCACCGATCCCAGCGATGTCGCCGCAGCAGCAGCCTCTGGTCTGGTGAAAGCCGTCAAACTCTACCCCGCAGGGGCAACCACAAATTCCCACTCCGGCGTCGCGGATTTTAGCAAAGTCCAAGCGGTGCTAGAGAAAATGGCCGAAATCGGCCTGCCCTTGTGCCTTCACGGCGAAGTCACCGACCCCTCGGTCGATATCTTCGACCGCGAAGCTGTGTTCATCGACACCATCCTAGACCCATTGCGCCGCCGTATCCCCGGCCTGCGCGTGGTGATGGAGCATATCACCACAGAAGAAGGCGTCGCGTACGCCCGCGCTGGCGGCGATGATCTGGCCGCGACGATCACCACGCATCATCTGATCATCAACCGCAACCACATCCTCGCAGGCGGCATAAAGCCGCATTACTACTGCCTGCCGGTCGCCAAACGCGAAAAACACCGCCTCGCTTTGCGCACCGCCGCCACCTCTGGCGAAGCCCGCTTCCTGCTTGGCACCGACAGCGCCCCCCACGTTGATGCGCTGAAAGAACACGCCTGCGGCTGCGCGGGCTGCTTCACCGCCACCAACACCATGCCGCTTTTGGCGCATGTGTTCGAGGAAGAAGCCGCCCTGCATCACCTAGAGGCTTTTGCCAGCCTCAATGGCCCCCGCTTCTACCGCCTGCCAATGAACGCGGGCCACATCACCCTCGTAAAACACGAAAACCCGCAAAGCTTCCCCGAGAAAATCCTCACCGAAGCAGGCCCCGTCACCGTCTTCAACCCCGGCTTTCCCGTGCATTGGCACGTCGAAGCCTGAGCCTATAAGCCGTTTCATCTGTTCTTAAATATCCCCCGCAGAGCGTCCTGCATCTGCCGCAGAAGCCTCCGGCAGGGATATTTAAGAACAGATGAAATTCCCCAAAAAGGAACCGCCATGATCCCGACCAGCTTCCCCCCCCGCGCGGAAATCGCCCGCCTCACCGCCCGCGCTTTGCTGGAGATCAAAGCGGTGCATTTCAACGCCGAAACCCCGTTTACTCTGGCAAGTGGGTTGCCCAGCCCGACCTATATCGACTGCCGCAAGCTGATCTCGTATCCCCGCATCCGCGCCACTTTGATGGATTTCCTGACCGTCACCGTGATGCGCGATGCAGGGTTTGAGGCTTTTGACAACATTGCAGGCGGCGAGACCGCAGGTATCCCGTTCGGCGCTTGGGTGGCTGAACGTCTGGCCCTGCCGATGACCTATGTGCGCAAAAAGCCAAAAGGTTACGGTCGCAACGCCCGCATTGAAGGCCAAATGACCGAAGGCCAGCGCGTGCTTTTGGTGGAAGATCTGACCACCGACGGCGGCTCTAAACTGTCCTTCGTCGATGCGATCCGCGAGACGGGTGCCACCTGCGCCCACACAGCGGTGATTTTCTATTACGGCATTTTCCCCGAAACCACGAAACGCCTTGCTGATCACGGTGTCGCCCTGCACCACCTCTGCACCTGGTGGGACGTTCTGGCCGAGGCCCGCGCGCAAGGCGCATTCGATGCCAAAACCCTCGCGGAAGTAGAGGTGTTCCTGAACGATCCCCGCGCATGGCAAGCCGCCCGCGCACCGAAATAATCCACAACATTCTTAGCGCGCGACGCTGTGCCTGCCTGTGGAAGCTTTGTGAACAACTCCGCCGATTCTGTGGCAGTTTGGTGGATAATGGATCAATGCTTCACAAGATATGGTAACATGGCTTGTGGCTAGGCGACTCAGCGCGACTTATCCACCAAGATATGCCTGCCTATCGCGGCGGGCCAATTTGGGGCAATAACGCCCTCTGCCCGGTATCTCCGGGTAAGATCACGAGGCAGTCCATGAACGAAATCGCCACCCTCCGCCCGATGCCGCACACCCTGCCCGCCGCCCCGGAAACCGAGGCGCTGCCGCATAACATCGAGGCGGAGCAGCAGCTTCTGGGCGCGATCCTGACCAACAACGATGTCTATGACCGCATCGCATCCCTGGTGAAGCCCGAGCATTTCTTCGATCCCGTCCACCAACGCATCTTTGAACGCTCTGCTGCCCGCATCCAGAAAAACGCGCTGGTCTCCCCCGTCACCCTGAAAATCTATTTCGAGGATGACGAAGGCCTGAAAGAACTCGGTGGCCCGTCTTACCTCGTCCGCCTCGCCGGTGCTGCGATTTCCTCTTATGCCGCCCGCGATTACGCCCAAATGATCTACGATCTCGCCGTGCGCCGCGAGTTGATGTCCTTGGGCCGTGATCTGACCGCCAAAGCAGCCAAGGTTGAGATCGACTCGGAACCCAAAGACCAGATCATTGAAGCCGAACAGCGGCTTTATAAACTCGGCGAACAAGGTGTGGCCGAGCGTGGCTTTCAATCCTTCCTGAAAGCCGTGACCGAAGCCGTCAACGTCGCCAACGCCGCCTATCAACGCGGCGGCGGTCTGGCAGGCATATCCACCGGGCTGATTGATCTCGATAAAAAACTCGGCGGGTTGCACGCCTCTGACCTTCTGATCCTCGCCGGACGCCCTTCGATGGGCAAAACCTCACTCGCCACCAACATCGCCTTCAACATCGCCAAAGCCTACAAACGCGGACGAACCCATGACGGCCACGAAGGCGCGGTTGAGGGTGGCGTCGTCGGTTTCTTCAGCCTTGAGATGAGTTCCGAACAACTCGCCGCGCGGATTCTGTCCGAGGCGTCCGAAGTCCCCTCCGAGCAAATCCGCCGTGGCGACATGCAGGAATTTGAGTTCCGCAAGTTTGTCGAGGCCGCGAAGTCCCTTGAATCCTGCCCGCTCTACATAGACGACACCCCCGCTTTGCCAATCAGCCAAGTCGCCGCCCGCGCCCGCCGCCTGAAACGCACGCATGGCCTTGATGTGCTGATCATCGACTATTTGCAGCTGTTGAAAGGCACTGGAAAAGGCGACAACCGGGTGCAGGAAGTTTCAGAAATCACCCAAGGCCTGAAGGCTATCGCCAAAGAGTTGAACATCCCGGTGATCGCGCTGTCGCAGCTTTCCCGTCAGGTGGAATCCCGCGAAGACAAGCGCCCGCAACTCTCCGATCTGCGCGAATCCGGCTCGATTGAGCAAGACGCCGATGTGGTGATGTTCGTCTACCGCGATGAATATTATAAAGAACGCGAAAAGCCCGGCGATCACGAACTGGAAAAGATCGCCCAGTGGCAAGTGGTGATGGAACAGGTGCGCGGCAAAGCCGAAGTCATCATCGGCAAACAACGCCACGGCCCAATCGGCTCGGTGGAACTGTCGTTTGAAGGTCGCTTCACCCGTTTTGGCAACCTCGCCAAACAATGGCAAGGCAGCGGTCCCGGCGACGATGTCGGGTTCTAACCCGTCTCAACCGCCCGCCTTCCAATTTCACATTGGCCCCAATATCCCCGCCGGAGGCGCACGCATCCCCAAGCGCCCCCAGCGCTTCAGCATGCCCCTTGGCAACCGCACAAAGGCAGGTCAGCATGAACCCGCAACAGGGAGAAACCGATGGATCTGGGTCTGAAAGATAAAGTCATCATCGTCACTGGTGGGGCTGCGGGCATCGGTGCGGCCATCAGCCAAACCCTCGCCGAAGAAGGCGCAATCCCGGTCATCTTCGCGCGCAGCGCGCCCTCTGATACTTTCCTCACAGAACTCAAATCCCTCAGCCCCAAATCCGGCTGGCTGCAAACCGACCTCTCGCGCGATGAAGACTGCCGCCGCGCCGTCAACCAAGCGCAGGCGCAATGGGGCCAAATCTACGGCCTTGTGAACAACGCAGGCAGCAATGACAGCCTCGGCCTTGATACCCCACCCGACGCCTTCCGCGCCTCGCTCGACCAGAACCTGCTGCACTACTACACCCTCGCCCACTTGCTGCAATCCGACCTTAAGGCCAGCGCGGGCGCTATCGTCAACATCGCTTCAAAAACCGCCGTCACCGGGCAAGGCGGCACCTCGGCCTATGTAGCTGCCAAAGCCGCCCAACTGGGTCTGACCCGCGAATGGGCGGCAGCCCTTGCGCCTTGGGGTGTGCGCGTCAATGCCGTGATCCCCGCCGAAGTCCTGACGCCAATGTATGAAAACTGGCTGCAAAGCTTCCCCGATCCCGCCGCGCAGAAAGCCACGATCAGCGCCCGCATCCCGCTTGGCCAGCGCATGACCGAAGCCCGCGAGATCGCCGCCACCACCGTCTTCGCCCTCTCCCCCCGTGCGGCCCACACCACCGGACAATGGCTGTTCGTGGATGGCGGTTACACCCACCTCGACCGCGCCATCGGCAGCTGACCAGCAACCATGCATTCTGCATAGTTGCTCTTTTTGAAATACTCCCGCCGGAGGCTCCGGCGCTAAAACCCACAGGACGCATCCGCTCATTGCAGCGGCAGCAGCGGTCGCGTGGGTGCTCGATGCACCCCAAGACCGCCCCTGTTCACGCTTATCAAACAATTCCCCCTTGACCCCGCGCGCCGCCCTGTCAAAACCACGATATGTCTACAGCAACCCTCTCCATCGACCTCGACGCCATCGCCGCCAACTGGCGCGCCTTGGATAAAGCCTCCGCTTCGGGGGTGCAGACCGCTGCGGTGGTCAAAGCCGATGCCTACGGGCTGGGTATCACCCGCGTCGCACGGGCCTTGGCCCAAGCCGGCGCGCGGCGGTTTTTCGTGGCCGTGGCCGAAGAAGGCGCGACCTTGCGCCAAGTCCTCGGCCCAGGCCCGCAAATCTGCATCCTGTCCGGCCATATGGGCGGCGACACCGATATGATCGGCGATCTTGATCTGACGCCGATGCTGAACAGCCTTGATCAAGTCACCCGCCATCTCGAATCGCTGCCCGGCCATGCTTTCGGCGTGCAGTTGGATACCGGGATGAACCGCCTTGGCATGGAGGAACCCGAATGGGAGGCGATTGCCCCCTTTGTGCTTGAGGCTGGCCCGGAACTGCTGATGTCGCATCTCGCCTGCGCCGATGATCCCGACCACGGCCTGAATGAAACCCAACTCGCCACCTTCTTGGCTATGACAAACGGTACAGGCGTGCCGCGCAGCCTAGCCGCCACAGGTGGCATCCTCTTGGGTGCGAAATACCATTTCGACCTCACCCGCCCCGGCATCGGTTTGTTTGGCGGCCATCCGTATGAGGCCGCCCGCCCTGCCGTGACCCTGTCGCTGCCGATCATTCAAACCCGGCAAGTCGCTGCGGGTGAAGCGGTGGGCTATTCCTGTGCATGGATAGCGGAACAGCCCTCGACCGTCGCCACCGTCTCGGCAGGCTACGCCGACGGCCTGCCGCGCACTTTGTCAAACAACGCCGTGCTGTGGGATGGCGACACCCCCTGCCCCCTGATTGGCCGGGTGTCGATGGATCTGATCACCGTCGATATCAGCCATTTGGCGCAGGTGCCGCGTTCCTTGGATATCATCGGCCCCAATCAATCGGTTGATGAGTTGGCCGATATCGCGGGCACCATCGGCTATGAGATTCTGACCAGCCTCAGCCCGCGCTACATCCGCCGCTACTACGAAGGTGCCGCGTGAGCCTGACTGCCCTGCCTGCCTCGGCCCTCGCCAGCCTTGGCCACGCCACCTTTAACGCCCTCGCCGCCGTGGGTCGCATCGCGATCTATGCGGCCGTGACCCTATCGCATATCGTGCGCCCGCCGTTCTACCGCCGCGAATTCTTCACCGCTTTGATGCAAGTCGGCTGGCTGTCGCTGCCCGTCGTCGGCCTCACCGCGATCTTCACGGGGGGGGCACTCGCCTTGCAAATCTACGCCGGCGGCCAACGCTTTTCCGCCGAAGCCGTGGTGCCGCAGATCGTCGCCATCGGCATGGTGCGCGAATTGGGGCCCGTTCTGGTCGGCCTGATGATCGCCGCCCGCGTCACTTCCTCCATCGCCGCCGAAATCGCCACGATGAAAGTCACCGAGCAGATCGACGCGCTGACCACGCTGTCGACCAACCCGATGAAATACCTCACAGTTCCCCGCGTGCTGGCAGGCTTTCTGACCGTGCCACTGCTGGTCGGCGTCGGTGATATCATCGGCATCATGGGCGGTTTTCTGGTGTCCACCGAGCAGTTGGGCTTCAACCGCGCCAGCTACATCAAGAACACTGTCGATTTCCTGCAAACCCCCGATGTCGTCTCATCCTTGATCAAAGGCGCTGTGTTCGGCTTCATCGCCACCCTGATCGGCTGCTATTACGGCATGAACTCCGGGCGCGGCGCGCAGGGCGTCGGTGGCGCCACCAAGAACGCTGTCGCCACCGCATCCATCCTGATCCTCGCCGCCAATTTCGTGCTGACCTCGGTGATGTTCGGATCATGATAGAGCTTTCCCGCGTCGCCAAAGCCTTCGGCAAAAATCACGTGTTGCGCGGGGTCAGTCTGACCATCCCGCGCGGCCAAAGTATGGTCGTCATCGGCGGCTCTGGCACTGGCAAATCGGTGCTGCTGAAATCCATCCTCGGCCTTGTCACCCCCGATTCGGGCCGCATCACGCTGGACGGAGCCGATGTGCGTGAGGCCAACCGCGACGCCTTCCTCGCCCGCTTTGGCATGTTGTTCCAAGGCGGCGCGCTGTTTGACAGCCTGAAAGTCTGGGAAAACGTCGCCTTCCGGCTGATGCGCGGGGCCACGAAACTGCCCAAGGATGAAGCCCGCGCCATTGCCATCGAAAAACTTCGCCGCGTTGGTCTGAAACCCGAAACGGCCGATCTGTTCCCCGGTGAACTCTCTGGCGGGATGCAAAAGCGCGTCGGCCTTGCCCGCGCCATCGCAGCCGAGCCTGAGATCATCTTCTTTGATGAGCCCACCACCGGACTGGACCCCATTATGTCCGGCGTGATCAACGCGCTGATCCGCGAGATTGTCACCGAAATGGGCGCCACCGCGATGACGATTACGCATGATATGTCGTCGGTGCGCGCCATCGCTGACCGGGTGGCGATGCTACATGATGGGCTGATCCGCTGGACGGGGCCGGTGGGCGATATGGATCAAGCCGACGATCCCTATCTGCAACAATTCATCCATGGCCGCGCCGAGGGCCCGATCGAATCTGTCAGATGAGCAGGCTTGAGCAATGAGCAGGCTGCCGCGATGACCGAACCGCTGACCCTCGCCACGCAACTGGTCACACTGGTCGAGCACCCGTTGCCCGCCCTCGCCATTACCCTGCTGCCCGCCACCATCGCCATTGCGGGCATCGCCAGCCTGAACGCGCGGTCCGATGATCGGATTCTGGCTTGGGTGCAGGTGATCACCTCGATTGCCCTCACCCTCTGGATGCTCGCCCCGTGGCAGCCGACCGATCTCGATCTGATCGGCATGAACCGCTCAATGACCCTGTTCACCTTCGGCTATGTGCTGCAAGACTGGCTGCGTGAGGCGTGGAGATCGGGCCTGCATCCCCGCTGGGCGCATCTGTTGGTGATTCTCTCTGCCGCATTGGTGATTGCGGCGCTGGCCTATACCGCGCTTTCGGTCTAAGCCCGGAGGATTTCGCGCAACGGTTGTGCGACTGTTTCCGATCCCGATACAACGATCCGTATACCCCAAGCTTTGATCGCTAACACCCTGCGATTGAAGCAAAATGTTTGCAAAAATCGCAGCAATTCGAAAAGGTATCGCTCAGAAGCGCGCGGGCGAAGCCTGGGCGCTTTGCGGGTGTGGGGGGTAATCATGGCGGTGAATTGGCGCGAGATGGCGCAAGCGGCACGCATCGTGGTACAAACCGGGGCGCAGGGGCTGATCGTGGCGCTGGCTTTGCTGCTGATCGGGGCCAGCCTCGCCGCCGCTTTTGGCCTGCTGCCTTGGCCGCAAATCGCTTTGTTCTTCGGTGGCACCGCCCTGCCCAACGCAGGCATGTGGCTGCAACTCGGCCTGACGCTGATGCTGATCCTAATGACCTTCTATCTGCCCGCCAACTCCCGGATGGCGCGGCTGGAGCGCAGCCATCGCAGCTTTGCCATCGGCATGGACGATGTGGCGGCAGCCTACGCCCGCGCCCATGCTGCCGACCGCGCCGGGGTGTTCGCACTGTCCGCCGAGTTCGAATCGATGCGCACCCGGATGGAGCATCTGCGCCAGCACCCCGATTTCCAACACCTTGAGCCCGAACTGCTGCAACTCGCCGCCCAGATGAGCCTTGAGACCCGCGATCTGGCGCAGGTCTATTCCGACATCAAAGTCGCCCGCGCCAAAAGCTTCCTGCAACAGCGGCAAGAGGAAGTGCAGCACCTGACCGACCGTCTGGCCATCGCGCGGCGCACCTGTGACGAACTCCGCCGCTGGATGGGTGACGTGCAGGCCGAAGAAATGCAGGCGCAAAAGCAAATGAAACGGCTGGAGGCCGATCTGAAAGAAATCCTGCCGACCTTGGGCTATGATTTCGATCTCGAAGACCACCGCGACGCCAATGTGGTGGCGCTGCCAAAACCCGGTAAATAGCACCCTTGCACCGGGCAGCACGGGGCGTAACACTGCAGCAACCCTAGCCCCGAGCCCCGATGCCCACCGCGCCGAACCCCAAACCCGAAAAGCCAAACCGCGCCACCGGACCAAAATCCACGGCCCTGCGCCGGGTCCGGCTGATCGCGGCACATCATCGCGCGGCAAGCTCTGACCGCGCGTTGGCGCTGATCCTCGCGGGCATCGCGGGTGCCGCCAATGCGGGCGGCTTTATCCTGCTCGGCAGCTATACCTCACATATGACAGGCTATCTTTCAGCCCTGGCCGACAACCTCGTGCTGCAAAATCTCGCCCTTGTCGGCCAAAGCCTGTTTGCGATCAGCCTGTTCATCTGCGGTGCGGCCACCTCTGCCATCGTGATCAACTGGGGCCGGGCCCATAAACCCAGCCGACAATATGCCCTGCCCATCGGCCTGCAAGGCGCACTGCTCGCAGCCCTCGCCGCCTTGGGCGCAAGCCCGCTGCCGGAAACCCTCGCCCACCCGCTGGGCTTAGGCCTGCTATGCTTCATCATGGGCCTGCAAAACGCCACCATCACCAAAATCTCTTACGCCCGCATCCGCACCACCCACGCCACCGGCATGATCACCGATGTCGGGATTGAGCTGGGCCGCGCCGTCTATGGCCGCGCCTTCCATGCCCCGATCAGCGCCGACCGCGCCAAACTCGGCATCCTTTTACAACTGCTTGGCACCTTCTTGCTTGGCGGCATCGTTGGAGCCCTCGGCTACGGCATGATCGGTTTTGCCTTCTCGCTCCCTCTCGCCGCGATTCTGCTCACCTTGGCCCTGCTGTGAAATACGCCAACCTCGCTTTGCTGATCCTGCTGCCGATCGCATGGTTCGCCCCCCTGCTGCGCGCCGCTTTGCTGCCGATTTTCGGCATGGATGAAATCTCCGTCATCACCGGCCTGCAATCTTTATGGGGCACCGACCCCATCCTCGCCCTGCTGGTCACCTTCCTCGCCGTCTTCGCCCCCTTCGCCAAAACCCTTGGCTTGGCACTCATCCACTTTCACCTGCTGTCGCCGAAAACCCTGCCCGCGCTGCACGCCTTGGGCAAACTCGCGATGGCCGAGGTGTTTTTGATCGCCCTCTACATCGTCATCGCCAAAGGTGCTGGCTATGTCACCATCGAGACCGCATGGGGTCTTTATCTGTTCACCGCCTGCATCCTCGCCTCCCTGCTGATCTCGCACAAAACGGAAACATCTTGAGGCCTCCACGATTTCCGGGCAAGACAACCGCATGAGCAAAAACTCCCCCACCTTCACCTGCACCACCTGCGGCGCATCCCATCGCAAATGGATCGGCAAATGCGAAGGCTGCGGCGGCTGGAACACGCTGATTGAGGAAGCCCCACTGTCCGCTGGCCCGAAAGCCTTGGGCGGCAAAGGCCGCGCCATCCATCTGACCGACCTTGCCACAGTCGGCGAAGCCTCGCCGCGCGCATCTTCCGGCATTGACGAATTAGACCGCGTTTTGGGCGGCGGCCTCGTCCCCGCCTCTGCGATCCTCGTCGGTGGCGACCCCGGCATCGGCAAATCCACCCTGCTACTGCAAGCCGCCGCCTCGTTCTCGCGCCACGGCGTCAAATGCCTTTATATCTCGGGTGAAGAAGCCACCGCTCAAGTCCAGATGCGCGCGCAACGCCTCGGCCTGACCGAATCCCCTGTAGCCTTAGGTGCTGAAACCAATCTGCGCGACATCCTCACCACGTTGGACACCGAACGCCCCGGCCTCGCCATCATCGACTCAATCCAAACCATGTGGCTCGACACCGTCGACTCAGCCCCCGGTTCCGTCTCTCAAGTCCGCGCCGCCGCCCACGAACTTGTGACCTTCGCCAAACGTCGCGGCGTCGCGGTGATCTTGGTGGGCCATGTCACCAAAGACGGTCAAATCGCAGGCCCGCGCGTTGTTGAGCATATGGTCGATACCGTGCTGTATTTCGAAGGCGAGCGTGGCCATCAATTCCGAATCCTGCGCGCTGTCAAAAACCGCTTCGGCCCCGCCGATGAAATCGGCGTGTTTGAGATGACCGGCAACGGCTTGCAACAAGTCCTTAACCCCTCGGCGCTATTCTTATCCGAACGTGGCCAACCCTCCCCCGGTTCCGCCGTTTTCGCAGGCATCGAAGGCACCAGACCCGTCTTGACCGAAATCCAAGCCCTCGTCGCACCATCGCCTTTGGGCACCCCCAGACGCACCGTGGTCGGCCTCGACTCAGGCCGCCTGTCAACCATCCTCGCGGTGCTGGAAGCCCGCTGCGGCATCCCGTTTGCTGGCCTTGATGTGTTCCTGAATGTCGCGGGTGGGATGCGCGTGACCGAGCCAGCCGCTGATCTTGCCGTCGCCGCAGCCCTGATTTCCGCCCGCGAAGATGTCAGCATACCCCCGGAAACAGTGTTATTCGGAGAAATCAGCCTCTCCGGGGCCCTGCGCCCGGTCAGTCAGACCGAAAACAGGTTGAAAGAAGCCGCAAAACTTGGTTTCTCACAAGCAATCGCGCCCAAGGGTTCTAAACTTGGGCAAGTCGAGGGCATGAACGTGCGGCAAATGCCGGACCTCACCGCTTTCGTCGGGGAAATGTTTGGGGCGGGCTAAGCCTTAAGGAGCGGAAGATGGAAGGTTTTACCCTTGTTGATGCGGGCGTCGCTGGCATCATCGTGCTGTCGGCGATCCTCGCCTATTCGCGCGGTTTCGTGCGCGAAGCGATGGCGATTGTCGGCTGGGTGGGTGCTGCCGTACTCGCCTATATGTTCGCCGCCCAAGCGCAGCCGCTGGTCAAGGAAATCCCCGCCGTTGGCAAATTTCTTGAGAACTGCGAACTCTCGCTGATCGCAGGCTTCGCCGCTGTGTTCGCAGTCGGCCTGATCGTCGCGGCTTTGTTCACCCCGCTGTTCTCCTCGGTTGTGCAACGTTCAGTCCTCGGTGGGCTTGATCAAGGTGTGGGCTTCCTGTTCGGCGTCGTGCGTGGCGTCTTGCTGGTGGGCATCGCGTTTCTGGTCTACGACCGCGCCGTCGCCGCAAACACCGTGCCGATGGTCGACAATTCGCGCTCGGCCAAAATTTTCGCCTCATTCCAAGGCGACATCAACGCGGCGGTGCCGACTGATGCGCCAAACTGGGTCGTCGCCCGCTACAATGAGCTGACCGCCACCTGCGCCAAAGAAACCAGCACGCTGCCGCAGGTTGCCCCAGCCGCCGAAACCGCGCCTTCTAATTAACGCACAGCGGCTATGCCGCATTGCAGCAACCGACCGGGTTTTCTGGGGGTGACAGCGCCCCCGGTTCGGCCTAAAGGGAAGGCGCAGAACGAACCCGGATTCGGAGGCTCCATGCAACCCTTCTACGCCCATCCTTTCGACGATGATAAGCTGAAGGAGGAATGCGGCATTTTTGGCGTGATCGGCGTGTCCGATGCGTCAAACTTCGTAGCCCTCGGCCTGCACGCTTTGCAACATCGCGGCCAAGAAGCCGGCGGCATCGTGTCTTACGATCCGCAAACCGGCTTCAACTCGGCCCGCCGCTTCGGCTATGTCCGCGACAATTTCACCAAAGCCGATGTGATGGAAACCCTGCCGGGGCATCTCGCCATCGGCCACGTCCGCTATTCCACCGCCGGATCGAAAGGTGCGACCGCGATCCGCGACGTGCAGCCGTTCTTTGGCGAGTTCTCAATGGGCGGCGCCGCCATCGCCCATAACGGCAACCTCACCAACGCGAGCGCCCTGCGGCGTGAGCTGATCGAACGCGGCAGCATCTTCCAGTCCTCGTCCGACTCCGAGTGCATCATCCACCTGATGGCCCGCTCGATCCAAAAGAACATCTCGGAACGCATCAAAGACGCCCTGCGCCGCGTCGAAGGTGCGTTCTCGGTGGTCGCAATGACCCGCACCAAACTGATCGGCGTCCGCGATCCGTTGGGCGTCCGCCCGTTGGTTCTAGGCCGCATCGGCGATTCTGCATGGGCGCTGAGTTCAGAAACCTGCGGCCTCGACATCATCGGCGCTGATTTCGTCCGTGAAATCGAACCCGGTGAAATGGTCGTGATCGAAGATGGCAAAGTAAATTCCACTCGCCCCTTCGCCCCTGCCAAATCCCGGTTCTGCATCTTTGAACATGTCTACTTCAGCCGCCCAGACTCAATCCTCGGCGGCCGATCGGTCTATGAGACCCGCCACGCCATCGGCGTTGAGCTCGCCAAAGAAGCCCCCGTTGATGCCGATCTGGTCTGCCCCGTCCCCGACTCAGGCACCCCCGCCGCCATCGGCTACTCCCAGCAATCCGGCATCCCCTATGCGATGGGCATCATCCGCAACCAATACATGGGCCGCACCTTTATTGAACCCAGCGAGTCCATCCGCAACATGGGCGTGCGCCTGAAGCTGAACGTCAACCGCGCCCTGATCAAAGGCAAACGCGTAATCCTCGTCGACGACTCCGTCGTGCGCGGCACAACATCCCGCAAAATCAAAGACATGATCCTTGAGGCAGGTGCCGCCGAAGTCCATTTCCGCATTGCAAGCCCGCCCACCGCATGGCCCTGCTTTTACGGCGTCGACACCCCTGAACGCTCCAAACTTCTGGCCGCCACCATGACCGAGGATGAAATGCGCGACTGGATTGGCGTCAATTCCCTCAAATTCATCACCCTCGATGGCCTCTACCGCGCCGCTGGCGAAGCCAAAGGCCGCGACGCAAGCGCCCCACAATACTGCGACGCCTGCTTCTCCGGCCAATATCCGATCGCCCCCTCCGACAAGATCGAAGAGGGTTTCCAGATGAAAGCGGCAGAATGAACGGGACGGCGGGCGCAACGCTTCCCAGAAGCGCTCCTCGCCCGCCCTCGCCATACCAAACGCGCCACATGACCCAAGTTTTCTGGCTCGGCAAATGACCCAAGTTTTCGTACTCTGCACCGGCCGCTGCGGCTCCAAAACCTTCACTCGTGCCGCCGAGCATATGACTAACTTCACCGCCAAACACGAATCGCGCACCCATCTGTTGGGTGCCAACCGCTTCGCCTACCCCGACAACCATATCGAGATCGACAACCGCTTGGCTTGGTGGACGGGCAAACTGGACGCCACGTTTGGCGACACCCCGTTCTACGTTCACCTGACCCGCGACCGCGACGCCGTCATACAATCCTATGTCGCGCGCAAGAATTACGGCCTCGTCAAAGCCTACCGCGAAACCATGCTGTGCAACCTCGTGCTGCGCAAACCCAAGACCGACATCACTGCCATCGCCGAGGATATGATTGACACGATCACCGAAAACATCAGCTATTTTCTGCGCGACAAAACCCGCGTCATGCAGATGCAGGTCGAAACCATGCAGCAAGATTTCCCGCAATTCTGGGACTGGATCGGCGCAAAAGGCGACCTTGACGCCGCGATGAACGAATGGACCGTGCGCCACAACGCGACCGAATAGCCCTCCGCCCTTGCCCTTTCACATTGGCTCAAATATTCCCGCCGGAGGCTTACGCCCTCGCCGCGAAACCACCGCCCAAAGGATAATCCATGACCGAACGCCTTGCCCTGATCACCGGAGCCTCGCGTGGCCTTGGTGCGGCCTTAGCCGAGCAACTGGCAGCGCGCGGTTGGCATGTGGTGGCCGTCGCACGTACCGTTGGCGGTCTGGAAGAACTCGATGACCGCGTCAAAACCCTGAAACTGCCGGGCGCAGGTGGGCTGACCCTTGCCCCCATGGATGTGACCAATGATGACGCAATGCGCCATCTCTGCCTGTCGATCCATCAGCGTTGGGGCCAGCTGAACCTATGGATTCACACCGCAATCCATGCCGCCCCGCTCGCCCCCGCAGGCTCGCTGGATGTGAAAGACTGGGACAAAAGCATCGCCACCAACGTCCGTGCCACCGGCACGCTGATCCCAATGATCGAGCCTTTGCTGCGCGCAGGCGACGGCCAAGCGCTGTTTTTCGACGATCCCCGCGCTGGCGAGAAATTCTTCGGCGCATACGGTGCCAGCAAAGCCGCACAAATCGCCTTGGCGCACAGTTGGGCCGCCGAGAACGCGAGCATCGGCCCGCAAGTTCGCATCGAAACAGTAGCCCCGATGCCCACCGCCACCCGCGCCCGCTTCTTCCCCGGCGAAGACCGCGCGCCCTTGGTGCATCCGCGCGATGAGGCCAGCCGACTTCTCAATCTACTTTAACAACGCCCTATAAGCAGCGGAATTTTAAGAAAAATTCCGGCACGATTTCCGCTTCGGAAATCGGCCCGCTCAAGCGCTCAGCGCCTCCTCCATCGCTTGCCACAGTGGCTCCAGCGGCTCAATGCCCACCGACAACCGGATAAACCCGGGTGCCACCTTATCGCCCCAGCGCGCCCGCCGCTCGCCCGAAGTATGGGTGCCGCCAAAACTGGTCGATTGCACGATATAAGGACATTCGCTCAAAAACCGCTCCGCCCGCACCTCATTGGCCAATTCAAAGCCGATCAGAAAGCCAAACCCCGCCATCTGAGCTTTTGAAATCGCATAAGACGGATCGCCCGGCAGCCCCGGATAGCGCAGATTTGACACCGCCTTATGCGCCGCCAACCGCTCGGCAATAATCCCAGCCGAGGCGCACATCCGCTCCAGCCGCAATTCCAGCGTCTCGATGCCACGATGCACCTGCCAAGCCTCAAACGGCCCCGGCACAGCACCCGACAGCCGTCGCCAATCGCGTACCCGCGCCATCAGCGTCGTATCCCTCCCAGCCACATGACCAAACAGCACATCTGAATGCCCCCCCGGTGCTTTGGTATCCGCCGCCACCACCAGATCAGCACCCAAATCCAAGGGCCGCTGCAACAGCGGAGTCATCGTGGTGTTATCGACAATCACCACCGCCCCCGCCGCATGAGCCCGCGCCGATACTGCAGCAATATCAACCACATCCAGACCGGGGTTCGAGGGGGTCTCAAGATAGACCACGGTCGCGCCGGTAAAGTCATATGTGGCATATTCCGCCGTCGCAATCTCGGACACCTCGACCCCAAACGGGGCCAGAAATCCCTGCGACAAAACCCGCGTAACATAATATCCATCCGCCGGAATGATCAGCTTGGCCCCAACTTTCAGAGTCGCCATCAACGCCGCGGAAATCGCCGCCATGCCTGACGGAAAGCTGACGCAAGCTGCATCCTCTAACAGGGCAAGCTGATCCTCGACCGCTTCCCAAGTTGTCATGCCATTGCGGCCGTAAAAATGGCTGGCTCCGGCGACTTCTGGCAAATGAAATGTCGCGGCGGGGACGATGGGAAGGCTGATCGGATCGCCTTTTTTCAGCCCAGCCGAGCGATGATGCAGCAACTCTGCCGCGCGTGTTTTCATGCTGTCCGTCATCACCAAGCCCCTTGAATTGAGGCTATCCTGCCCGCAAGCCGCGACAAACGCAACCGCAGGCAAAGATTAACAAAACCTTACTCGAGCCGTTCTAAGCCATTGATTCGTATAAAGCAGCACCCCTGTCCACGCGTGGACACCCCTATTCCAACCGCGCCGGAAACCCCTCGGCCCGCAGATCGGTGCCCAGCAAATCCTCCAACAATTTCGCAATCATCGGCGATTGCGCCTCGCCGCCATAGGCGGCTTTGGCGGCGATATAGGTCTGGTTGGTCATTGAGGCGAGGTCCAGCGGCACGCCAAATTCGCGGCCAAAGCCCAGAGCAAAGCCAAGGTCTTTCAGCGCCAGATCAACATTGAACGCCACATCATACGACCCGTTCAGGATCAGCGCGCCTTCGGTTTCATGCACGAAAGAATTCCCAGACGAGGCCGCAATCGCAGCCCAAGCCTGCGCCAGATCAAGCCCGCCGCGTTTGGCCAGCATCAGCGCCTCGGACGTGGCTTTCAGGTGAATGAAGGCCAGCATATTGGTGATCACCTTGATGATACAGGCTGATCCCAACGGGCCCATGTGAAAGATCTTGTCGCCCATCGCCGCCATCGCACCGTGATGCAGATCGAAAAGGTCTTTGTCGCCACCCGCCAGCATGGTGATCTTGCCCTGATAGGCCAGATGCACGCCGCCGGTGACAGGCAGTTCCATCATCCGCACGCCCGCATCTGCTGCGACTGCGGCGAGTTTCAGCACCTCATCCCGGCCCAAGGTAGACATCTCAAGCCAAGATGCGCCTTGTTTCATCTGCGGCAGGATGGCGCGCAGCACCTTTTCCGACACAAAGGGCGATGGCAGGCAGGTGATCACATGATCGACGGATCCAGCCAAAGCCTCGGCACTGCTGGCCAAAACTGCGCCTTGGCCGATCAGGGGAGCTGCCAAGGCTGGATTCAGATCATAGACCGTGACCTGAAAGCCCGCCTTCAGCAAACAGCCCGCGCAGGCAGCGCCCAGGTTGCCAAGGCCGATGTAACCGTAGTGCATAATTTCCCCTTCAGCCGCCCCAAGGCGATTTTCGCGCGAAAATCGTTGACGGATTTCGCGCGAAATCCGATTTAGTCGCCGTAGCCGACGATGCCCTTGATTTCGCAGAAGTCGTGAATGCCCCAATCGGCATATTCGCGGCCATTGCCGGATTGCTTATAGCCGCCGAACGGAGCCGAGGTGTCCCAATCCGGGTAGTTCAGGTTGATCGTGCCTGCGCGCAGACGGCGGGCGACGGGTTTGGCATCTTCCACCGGGCCCGCGATATAGGCAGCCAAGCCGTAAACCGTATCATTGGCCATCCGCACCGCATCATCAATCGTGTCATAGGGCAGGATCGCCAGCACCGGGCCGAAGATTTCTTCCTTCGAGATCGTCATCTCATTGGTGACATCGCCGAAGATCGTCGGTTTGACGAACCAACCATGATTAAGCCCAGCCGGACGGCCCAAACCGCCCGTCACCAAGGTAGCGCCCTCGTCCATCCCGGCTTGGATCAGGCGTTGCACCTTTTCCCACTGGGTTTTCGAGATCAGCGGTCCCATTGTGGTCGCCTCTAGTGTCGGATCGCCGGGTAGAATCGCCTCGGCGGTATCCTTAGCAACGGCCAAAGCCGCAGCCTGTTGATCACGCTGCACGAACATCCGCGTAGGTGCATCGCACGACTGCCCGGTGTTCGACATGATCGCATTGACGCCCGCCGCCACAGCTGCCGCCAGATCGGCGCTTGGCAGGATGATATTGGCGGACTTGCCGCCCAATTCCTGCGCTACGCGCTTGACGGTCGGAGCCGCCGCCGCCGCCACCGCCGTGCCCGCACGGGTCGATCCGGTGAAGGACACCATATCAACCTCGGGGTGCGACGACATCCGCGCGCCAACCTCTGGCCCGGTGCCATTCACCAAGTTGAACACGCCCGCAGGCACGCCAGCCTCATGGCAGACCTCGGCGAACAACACGCCCGACAGCGGGGCGATTTCGGACGGCTTCAGTACCATCGTGCAGCCTGCGATCAGCGCCGGAGCGACCTTGCAGGCGATCTGGTTCATTGGCCAGTTCCAAGGCGTGATCAAAGCGCAAACGCCGATGCCCTCATGCACAATCCGGGTGGTGCCGCGCGAATATTCCCAGGCCATTTCCTCGGCGGCCTTGATTGTGGCCTCAATATGCACTTGCCCCGCCCAAGCCTGCGCGCCGCGCGCCCATTCAATCGGAGCACCCATTTCGGTGCTCATCGCCTGCGCGAAATCTTCGTAGCGCGAGTTATAAACCTCGAGAATCCGCTTCACGAGGTCGATGCGCTTTTGCACTGGCCAGACGGTATAGGCGTCAAACGCCGCCCGCGCCGCAGCAATCGCCGCATCAATATCGGTTTGATTGCCCAAGGCAACCTCAGAGACGATTTCCTCGGTCGCCGGGTTTTCCACCCCCATCCGCGCAGCCGAATTCGGCTGAACCCACGCGCCGTTGATGTAGAATTTGGTCATATTGGCAGAGATCATGGCGTCCTCACTGGAAGTAGATGTTATATTTGGCGCGGATGATCCGGTCTATTTCGGGATCAATCACGTTTCCGGCCTTGGCGAGGATACTATTCTTGCGCGCGATGGCCGCGTCAAGCAGCAGCGGCTTTCCGGCCTCATTCCACTCTTTCGGCGACATCCGATTGGCCGAGGCGGGGTAGATATATTCGGTCTGCATCAGTTTCAGGGTCTGATCGCTGCCCAAGTAATGCCCCGGCCCACCCAAGCAGACCTGCTTCATCGCATCGAGCGAGGTGGTATCGGGCGTCACATCAATTCCGCGCACCAGACGCATGGCTTGGCCGAGCAGATCATCGCCCAACACCAGCGATTCCAGACAGAAGCCCAAAAGGCTGGCGTGCATCCCGACCGCCTCATAGCACATATTCAGGCCAGCCAGACCTGCGAGCGAGTTGGTAATCCCTTGCTCCCATCCGGCTTGCATATCGGGCAGTTTGCTGTCGGAAATCCCCGATGCGGCACCCCCCGGCAGATCGTAGAAATGGTGCATCTGCGCACAGCCAGCGGTCAGCAAGGCTTGTTCCGCCGAGCCGCCCGACATCGCCCCGGTGCGCAGATCGGACACGAATGGCCAAGTGCCAAAGATACACGGCGCGCCCTTTTTGATCGCATTGGCATACACCACGCCCGCAAGGCATTCCGCCATCGCCTGCACAATCGTCAGCGCAATAGGTGCCGGGGATGTCGCCCCCGCTTGCCCCGCCGACAGCAACAGCATCGGCATACCGCGCCGGATGCAATCCTCCATCGTGATGCAGGATTCCTCGGCGAACTTCATCGGCGGAACCACGAAGCAGTTGGAATTGCTGACGAATGGCCGCTCCAGCCATTTCTCCTCACCCCCCGCCACGGTGTAGATCATATCAAAACAGGCGGCGACATGCGATGGATCAGAGAAGCTGGTGCCGACATGCTTCTTAGTGCCCGCAAGACAGCCATAGAGCGTGTTGAGGTCCATTTCCTGATTATCCACCACATCGCGGCAAACCATCGTGCGTTGGTAAAAGTGGATGTTATCAAGGTTATCCACCAAACGTGCCGCGTCATACAGATCCTGCGCGGTGGACTCGCGGTAGTCCAGACTTATCGGATCGACGATATGCACCGCCGCCCCTGCTGTGCCAAAATGCACCTTATTGCCGCTGAGATGCAGGTCATGCTTCGGATCGCGCGCGTGCAAGGTGATGTTGCGCGCGGCCACTGCCAGCATATCCTCGACCAAAGCCCGCGGGAACCTGATGCGGCCATCGTCGCCCTGCACCGCCCCCGCTTCGGTCAGCAGCTTCACCCCAGACGGCGGCGCTTGGCTCAACCCGATCTGCTCCAACGCCTGCAAAGCGCTTTCGTGGATTTGCGCGATGCCAGCATCGGTCAGCGGCTTATACTGCCCGCCTGACATGCCGCCGCGCACCGGGCGAATATCATCCGCCAAAGGTGCCGCCCGCAGTGCCACCCGCGCCGTGCGCCCGCCAGACCGCCGCGCGCGGCTTGGCTCACAAATCTCGCCTACATCAGCCATATCGCTCATCTTATGCCCTTTCACATTGGCACAAATATCCTCGGGTGGGGTCCGGGGAGGGCAGAGGCCCTCTCCGGCTTTTGTCACCCACGCCCCGCTAGCAGCATCGCATCCACATCGTCGCCCGACGCAGCCGTCATCAGCGGCGCAAAAGACCCCGCCCCCAGCATCGCCGACACCGAATCCCGGATCGCGGCATGGGTCAGCCGCGCAATTTGGCTACCCGTTGAAATCCGCCGCACCCCCATCGCCGCCAGTTCCGCCACCGACAGCGCCTTGAGCGGCCCCGCAGCCAAAGCATTCACTGGCTTAGAAACCGAGGCCAACACGCACGCCAATTCCGCCCGCCCCGGTGGCACCGGCAAATACAGCAAATCCGCCCCCGCCGCCTCATAGGCCTGCAAGCGCCGGATGCCCTCGGCCAGATCGTAAGCCCCGTTCATCACCCCATCGGCACGGGCGCAAAACACGAAGGGCCGCCCCAAGGCACGCGCTGCCAAAACACCGGCCCGCACCCGCTCGACGCTCAAATCAAACCCGTAGGCCGAAGCATCCGCCGGGTTGGTATCCTCGACTGAACAGCCAGACAGCCCAACTTCCGCCGCAAGCCGGATCGTCTCGGCCACGCCATCGGGATCATCGGCAAAGCCATTCTCAAAATCACCCGACACCGGCAGCTTTGTTGCCGCCACCAACGTCTGCGCATGGGCCAAAGCTTCATCCCGGCTGACCCCGCCCATATCAGGCCGCCCAAGGGTAAACGCATGGCCCGCCGAAGATGTCGCCAGCGCCTGCGCGCCCATCGCCGCCATCATCCGCGCTGATCCAATATCCCACGGGTTCGGGATCACGAAACAGCCTTGGCTGTGCAAGTCCCAAAACGCCTGATGCCGTGCGGCGAGGGTCATGCCCGGATCCTTTCCGATTTCGGATCATACATCGGCACCAATGAGGCCAAAGCCTGATGCCGCACCCCCGCCACTTCGATCTCATACCGCGAGGCCAGAATATCTGCGTCCGATTGCCCTTTGCACGGCACATAGCCAAGCCCGACAGCACCGCCAAGGAAATGCCCGTAGTTGCCGCTTGTCACCGGCCCGACGATCACCCCGTCGCGCACCACCGCCTCGTTATGGAACAGCAGCGGCACGGGGTCGGTCAGGCGGAACTGCACCAGCTTGCGATCCAATCCCGCCTCTTGCTTGCGCAGCACAGCATCCCGGCCAATGAAGTCAGGTTTCTTCCTCGACACAGCAAAGCCAAGTCCCGCCTCAAGCACATGATCTTCATCGGTAATGTCATGGCCGAAGTGGCGATAGGCCTTCTCGATCCGACACGAGTCCAGCGTGTGTAGCCCGCACAGCTTCAAGCCCAGATCAGCGCCCGCTGCTTCCAAAGCCTCAAACACATGTGCGGTCTGTTCCGAACTGACATACAATTCCCAGCCCAATTCGCCCACATAAGTCACGCGGTGCGCCCGCGCTATCCCCATGCCGACCTCTATTTGCCGCATGGTGCCGAACGGATGCGCGGCGTTCGAGAAATCGTTCGGGGACAGCTTTTGCATCAGATCGCGCGATTTCGGCCCCATCACGCAAAGCACCGATTCTGCCGCCGTCACATCGGTGATCACCGCAAACGCATCGCCAACATGACGACGCAGCCAAGCCAGATCGCGCTGCAAGGTCGCCCCCGGCACCACCGCCAGATACGCCGTCTCTGACAAGCGTGTCACGGTCAGATCAGACTCGATACCGCCCTTCTGGTTCAGCATCTGCGTGTAGACGATCCGGCCAACCGCCACATCCATCTCGGCCGCACAAACCTTATTGAGGAACCTGCAAGCATCGCGCCCCTCAATACGGATCTTGCCAAACGAGGTCATATCAAAGAATCCGACGCCATTCCGCACCGCCAGATGCTCGGCCTTCTGGTTGTCAAACCAGTTCTGCCGCTTCCAGCTGTAGCGATACTCCCGTTCCTGCCCCGCATTTGCGAACCAGTTCGCGCGCTCCCAGCCCGCCACTTCGCCAAACACCGCGCCGCGGGCTTTCAGGTGTTCGTGCAACGGCGTGCGCCGCACCCCGCGCGCGGTTTCGACCTGACGGTAGGGGAAGTGATCGGCGTAAAGCAGACCCAAGGTTTCTGTGACGCGCTCTTTCAGATATTTGCGGTTCTTCTGGAACGGCTGGGCGCGGCGGATATCGACCTCCCACAGATCGAACGGCGCTTCGCCCTCGACAATCCAATGCGCCAAGGCCATGCCCGCGCCGCCCGACCCGGCAATGCCGACCGAGTTGTAGCCCGCCGCCACCCAATAGCCGCCCAGTTCCGGCGCTTCGCCAAGGTAGTAGCGATCATCGGGGGTAAAGCTTTCCGGGCCGTTGAAGAAGGTGTGAATCCCCGCCGTCTGGAACAGCGGCATCCGGTTCATCGCGTGCTCTAAGATCGGCTGGAAATGATCCCAATCTTCCGGCAAAGTGTCGAACATGAAATCTTCGCGGATGCCATCCATGCCCCAAGGCTTGGCTTTCGGCTCGAACGCGCCGATCATCATCTTGCCCGCATCGGATTTGTAATAAGCGCATTCATCCGGCACCCGCAGCACGGGCAAGTGGCCCATGCCCTGAACGGGTTCGGTGATCAGATAGAAATGCTCGCAGGCGTGCAGCGGCAGAGTTACGCCGCTGGCCTCGGCCAGATCGCGGCCCCACATGCCGCCGCAGTTCACCACCACATCTGTAGCGATATGCCCCGGCTCGCCATCTGCACCGATGTAGTCAACGCCTGTCACTTTGCCACCCGCCTTGGTGACGCCCACAACCTTGGTATGCTCGTAAATCTGCGCGCCACGCATCCGCGCGCCCTTCGCCAAAGCCATGGCGATATTGGCCGGATCGCATTGGCCATCCAGCGGCAAATGCACCGCCCCCACCACATCCGCCACGTTCAGATGCGGATACATCGCCTTGACCTCAGTGGGTGAAATCTCGGCTACATCCACATCGAAAATCCGCGCGACGGTGGCTTGGCGCAGCAATTCTTCATGCCGCGCCTCGGTCAAGGCAACCGAGATACTGCCGACTTGCCGCATCCCCGTCTCGACCCCGGTTTCTGCCGCCAGCTTGACATACAAATCCGCCGAATACTTCGCGAGCCGCGTCATATTCGCACTGCCGCGCAACTGCCCGATCAGACCCGCCGCGTGCCAAGTGGTGCCGGAGGTCAACTGCTTGCGCTCCAGCAGCACAACATCCGTCCAGCCCATCTTCGCCAGATGATAGGCCACCGAGCAGCCAGACACCCCGCCGCCAATCACCACCGCCCGCGCTTTGTTCGGAACCTGAGCCATCACTTTGCTTTCATACTGGTAGAAATATCCTGGGGGGTCCGGGGGGCTAGCCCCCCGGCTTGGTCACTTACGCGCGGATGCGCTCGTTTTTCGGATCCCAAAGCGGCGCATCTTCCTGCACCACCGCTGGATAACGCTGCCCGAAAATCTCGACCTCCACCGCCTGCCCCGGCTGGTTCAGATCGGCGCGCAACATGCCCAGACCGATGCAGGCGCCTACGCGGTGGCCGTAGTAGCCGCTGGTGACTTCACCCACGACCGTATCACCTGCCCAGATGGTCGACATATAGGGCGGGTCTTGATCGCCCGCCTCGATCAGCAAGGTGCAGAACCGCTTGCCGACACCGCGCTGTTTTTGCGCCAGCAGCGCCGCCTTGCCGGGGAAATCCTGCGGCTTGTCAAATTTGATGAAGCGGTCGAGGCCGCCTTCCAGCAAGGTGTAGTCGGTGGAAAGATCACCCTTCCACGCGCGGTAGCCCTTTTCGATCCGCAAGGAATTCAGCGCGAACATGCCGAAGGGCTTCGCGCCTGCAGCCAGAATGGCATCATAAATCGCGGGCATCCGGGCGGGGGTGGCGTGAACCTCCCAGCCGAGTTCTCCGGCAAAGCTGACGCGGAACAGGGCGCAATCCTGCCCTGCCATCACTGCGGGCTGCACCGACAGCCAAGGCGCTGTCAGATCAGCCCCGGTCAAGCCCGCCAGCAACTCGCGCGATTTCGGCCCCGTGACGATCAGGCAAGAGAAATCATTGGTGCGGTCACGGAAGGTCAGCCCCGCAGGCATATCGCGGCGCAGCCAATCGGCGTCGTGGCTTTGCGCGACGGCGGCGGTGATCAGCGTGAAGGCATCGTCCTCGCGGCGCACCACCGACATTTCGGTCACGATCCGGCCCATGTCATCGGGGAAATACGCCAGCCCCATCCGGCCCACTTTCGGCAAAGCGCCCGAAATCCGCCCCGCAAGCCAGTCCGCAGCCCCTGGCCCCTCAACCTCAAACCGCGAGAAACCGGGCAGGTCCAGCACGCCCACGCCGTCGCGCACAGCTTCGCATTCCGCCTTCACCGCATCAAACCACGGCCCCTTGCGCGCCCAAGTCCGCTGCGCGGCTTCAGAGGCATCATCGCCGGGGCGGGCATACCACAACGGGCGCTCCCAGCCGTTGAACGGGCCGAATTGCGCGCCCAAAGCCGCGGTGCGGTCATGCAGAGGCGACAGTTTTTTACCGCGTCCCTCGGCCCAGACGTGATGCGGGAAGTGGATGGCGTATTCGTGGCCATACACCTCCATGCCCTTGGCGATGCAGTAATCCTGATCCTCAAACCCGGTGAAACGGCGCGGATCGCAGGACCACATGTCCCATTCGGTAGCCCCTTGGGTGATCCACTCGGCCAGCACCTTGCCCGCCCCCCCGGCCTGACAGATGCCAAAGGTGAACACGCAGGCCTCAAACGCATTCGGCACGCCGGGCATCGGGCCGATCAGCGGGTTGCCGTCGGGGGTGTAGGGGATCGGGCCGTTGATCACTTTGGTCAGGGGTGCTGTCACCAGCAACGGCACCCGCGCCATCGCGTCATTGATGTGCCACTCAAGGCGCTCCAGATCGTCGGGGAACAACTGAAAACTGAAATCTTCCGGAAACGGGTCGTCCTTGCTGATCCAATGCGCCTTGCAGTTGCCCTCATAGGGGCCAAGGTTGAAGCCGTTTTTCTCTTGCCGCAGATAGTAGCTTGAATCCACGTCGCGCAGCAGTGGCAATTTGTGGCCGAGCTCTTTGGTGCGCGCTTCAACCTCGGGGATGGTGTCGAACAGCATGTATTGATGGCTCATCACCATCATCGGCACGTCGCGGCCAAACCATTTGCCGACCTCACGCGCATAGTAACCCGCCGCGTTGACGACCACTTCACAGCGAATTTCGCCCTTGTGGGTTTCAACCACCCATTCCTCGCCCTCACGCCGCACGCCCGTCGCGGGGCAAAAGCGTTCAATCTTTGCCCCCATCTGCCGCGCGCCCTTGGCAAGGGCTTGGGTCAACTGCGCCGGGTCGATGTCGCCATCGTAGGGGTCATACAAAGCGCCGACCAGATCATGCGTGGCGATAAACGGATACACCTCGGCAATCTGATCCGGCGTCAGGATCTTCAGATCCATGCCCTGATAGCGCCCCATGCCGACAACCCGCTGAAATTCCTGCAACCGCTCGGCCGTATGCGCCAGCCGGATTGAGCCCGTGACGTTGTAGTTCATCGGATAATCGACGGCCTCGCCCAGACCGCGATACAACTCGGCCGAATAGCGCTGCATGTTCATGATCGACCAGCTGGACGAAAACGTCGGCACATTGCCCGCCGCGTGCCAGGTGCTGCCCGCCGTCAGCTCGTTCTTTTCCAGCAAAACGCAATCGGTCCAGCCCGCTTTGCACAGATGATACAGGCTGGATGCACCAACAGCCCCCCCGCCAATGATGACAACGCGCGCGGTTTTGGGAAAATCAGACATGTTCGCTCCGGCTCTTTACCCGTCTCTTATCGGGCGGAGGCTTAGGGCTTTCAATTCCCCTAAACCCGCGCTATTGATCGAGTGAACCGATCAGCGCATAATATCGGACGAAACGGCGGAGCAGACCATGCAGATCGAACTTCTTGACACCTTCCTTGACCTTGTGGAAACCCGCAGCTTTCACCGCACCGCTGATCGGCTGGATGTGACGCAATCCACCGTCTCGGCCCGCGTGCAAACGCTAGAGGCCGCTGTAGGCGCGCGGCTGTTCACCCGCTCACGCGCGGGCACCGATCTGACCACCGAGGGCTTGCGGTTTGAGACCCACGCCCGGATGCTGCGCCGCGATTGGAATGAAGCGAAACGTGCAGTCGCTCCCACCGGCGAATCTGCGGCCATTATGCGCTTGGGCATCCAGAACGACCTAGCCGATGCGTATATTGGTGATCTGTTGGCCGATTTTCGTCGGATGTTTCCGCAAATGGCGTTTTACATCGAGCCGGATTACTCGGCCCAGATGTGCGCCGATATCGTCGCGGGCGTGCATGATTTCGCGGTGCTGTTCACGCCGAAACCGCATCCTGATCTGCATTTCGTCACCCTTGCCGATCTGCCCTATCGGCTGATCAGCTCGGATGCCGAAACCCGCGCCGAGATCAAAGCCGAGACGTATATTTCCGGCCATTTCTCGCCCGCGTTCGAATTGGCCCACCGCACCGCTTTGCCCGAATTGATCGGGGCGCCGCTGTCTGTTGGCCAAAGTTCGACCATCGCCTCGCTGTTATTGGCGATGGGGGGATCGGGGTTTGTGATGGCGGAAAAAGCCGCCGAAATGGTCGCATCGGGGCGGTTCAAATATGTCGCCGATGTCGAGCCGATAGATCAGCCGGTGTTTGCCGCGATGCACTTGCGCCAACGGGTGTCAAAGGCCCATCGCAAGCTGACCCGTATGCTGGCGAAACGCTTTATCCGCAGCGATCCTGCACGCGGCTAATCTGCGCCACGCCGCGCCGGACTTGATCCGGGGCGGCGTGGGTTGCTTTGACCTTGCGCTGTTCTACCCCGCGACGCGCGGATTTTTCGCCAAAGCGCCCTCGACCCAGATCGGGTTCGACCACGCGCGTTTACCAGCCGCATCAATCACCGCGACGCGCAGCCAAGGCGAGTTGTTCAGCCGTGCCAGCGGCACCTCGGCGCGGGTCAGCGAATGGCCATGCACCGCTTTCGCCCCAGTGCCATGGCCAATCGCCACCACCGACACCACAGCCGAGCATTCAACGACGATATGATCGCCCTCAATACGCACATCGCGCAGTTCTGGCCCTTGGCTGGAGTAGAAATGCCCCGACTTCAGGGCCGCCAGCAAAGCCTCTGGCGTGTTGCTTTCCGATTTCACCATCACCCAGCCGCCAAAATGATCGGGTTCCGAGAAATGTGCGTCATCGGTGGCGATCATGCTCAGGCGGCGGCCTTCAGTCAGCAACAAATCCGCAATCGCAAAGCCGTCTGGGCGATCACATCCCGTTGCACAGCCGTGGTTATAAATCTCAACCGCGTGGGCGGCGGTGATGCTGCGGGCATCGGCCAGCGTCAAGCCTGACCATTGCGGATGCGCAATCGCCACGAAAGCCCCAGCAGCGACGGCCCGTGCAGCAATCTCTGGCCCGGTTTCCTGCCCCGCAACCGGGATAAAGCCGGGGCTGTTTGAGGCTGCGAAACCGGCAGGCAGACCGACCGCCAGAATATGCCACAACTCGCCATTCGCCATAGCGCCGGAATGCAGTTCTGCGCCAAGGATCGTGGTAAAGGCGGCGTCGCGCATCGGCACCGTATCGACAATCGGATAACCATAAATCCCAACGAAATGGTCGGTCAGCGCGATGAAATCATAGCCCTCGGCCTTGTAGCGCCGACACACTTCCTCGGGGGCCAGCACGCCATCCGAGCGTGTCGAATGGGTGTGCAGATTGCCGCGCCAGAATTGGCCGGGGGCGGTGAAAGCGGGATCGCGTTGCATTGCAGACTCCTTGAAGAATTTTGCCGCAGAGTAGCCAAGCGCGCGTGACAGTCCAGTGACGGCGCGCGTCGGGGGGACATATTCCTGCAAACCCATATGTGACGATGAGCGGCAGGGAGGCCGAGCGTGAACAAGCGCATCGCCATCGGGCCAGCCCTTGCGGCGGATGATATAACCTTGCTGGCCGCCGAGGCCGCAAGCTTTCTGAAAGCGCTGTCGCATAAGGGCCGTCTGATGATGCAGTGCCATCTGTCGGCGGGCGAGAAATCTGTCAACCCGCTGGAGGATCTTCTAGGCGCCCGGCAAGCCGCTGTCAGCAGCCCCTCGCCCACTTGCGCCGCGCGCGGTCGGTCACGGCGCGGCGCGATGGCAAGGTGATTTATTACTCGATCAAAGACCCGAAAGCGCGCGCGATGATCGCCTTGGTCTGTGCGATGCTTTGCGGCGCAAATGCGTAAGCGATGGGGTCAGCCAAAACGGCTTTGGGTCAGCGCCACAAAATCCCGCACAGTTTGCCGTCCCTTGGCCTCTTGCGCCTGCAGCACGCCCAAAGTCAGATGCCGGGTGGCGCGGGCATGGGCAAGATCATCAAGCCCATAAGCCACGCCATAGCGCGCCAGTTCACCCCAACCCCCGGTTTCAGATCGGCGAGGATTGCCGCCATTTCCAGCGCTGCAATGCAAAAATGCCGCACGCGATCCGGTGATCGCGACAATCCGCTCGGAACAGCGTTTGGTGAAAGCCCCGTCACCCGAAAGCTGGCCCCGGTCGACAGCTTCTTGGACTATCGGCTTATTGCAGAAACCTGAACTCTTGCCCGACGACTGCAGGTTTGTTGAACGGAATCATAACCTTCATCACATCCTTATTGCAAACCCACCAAGCGGCACTGGCTCACGCCGATCAAAGCCCTAACGGCTTTTGCCGCCCACGACAATGCAGCCCACATGGGCACTGGAACGCGCGCTTAGCCCCGCCCGATATAGGGCATATCGCGTGCCATGATCGTCATGAACGGCACGTTCACCTCCAGCGGCAGATTGGCCATATGCAGCACGGCCTCGGCCACATGGGTTACATCCATCACGGGCTCGACCGCTGTCTGGCCATTGGCCTGCGTCACGCCTTTGGTGAACCCAGCCGCCATATCGGTCAGCGCATTGCCGATGTCGATCTGGCCTGCGGCGATGTCAAACGCCCGCCCGTCCAGACCCAGCGTGCGGGTAAGGCCAGTGACAGCATGTTTCGACATCGTATACGGCGCAGAGCCGGGGCGTGGCACATGCGCCGAGATCGAGCCATTGTTGATGATCCGCCCGCCACGCGGGTTCTGATGCCGCATCAAACGAAACGCCGCCCGTGCGCACAGAAACATGCCGGTGATGTTGGTGTTGGACACCGCCAGCCATTGCTCGACCGAGATTTCATCAATCGTCGCGGCTGGAGCTGAAATCCCTGCGTTGTTGAACAGAACATCCAACCGCGACAACTTTGCAAAGGCCGCATCGACCTCTGCCGAATTGCTCACATCGGCCGCCAGCAGCAAGGCGCGCTTGCCATCTGCCGTTTCGGCCAAAGCCTCGGCGCGGCGTCCCATCAAAGCGACATTCCAGCCTGCCGCCAGAAAAACCCGCGCCGTCGCTCGGCCAATCCCCGACCCCGCGCCGGTGATCAGAATGGTTTTGCTGTCGCTCATCTTGGTGCTCCCGTAGCGGTTCGACTGAACACTAACCGGGCATCAGAAAAGCGCAATCAGCGCAAACAGCCAAGTCGCGATATAGCTCAGCCCCATCACCGCCACGGCCGCCGAGCCGGTATCTTTCGCGGCTTTGGCAAGCGGGTGCGTCTCTGTTGAGATATAATCAATCGCCGCCTCAATCGCCGAGTTCACCAACTCCAACGCCAAAAGCAGCAGACCTTGCATCACGATCAACGCACAGGCCCAAAGCGGCGGGCGCAAGATCGCCAGCGCTGCCCAAGACGCGAGATTAACCCCCAGCCACTGCCGCAGACTTTTCTCCTCGCGCCAGCCATGCCGCCAGCCATCCAAAGAATAGCCCGCCGTGCGCAAGATCCGTCGGATTTCCTCGGCTAGCTTCATTGCAAGATTCCGGTCTGGCAAAAGTAGAAATGGTGCCCCCACGACGACTTGAACGCCGGACCCCCTGATTACAAGTCAGGTGCTCTACCAACTGAGCTATAAGGGCACTGTTCCGACCGTTTAGCAACTACTGCTGGTCGATGCAACCCACGACGACACCACGATCCGCGACTGCCCATAGCAACGCGATTTCGTCCTCGGCTATCGCCTTGCCGCGATAGTAGGCCGTCTTGACCGTTTCCTCATTCTTGCGGTCGCCAAGGCGTTCGCTGACATACCATCCGAAGCAATCCGCATGTGATACCTTTCAACCTGCGTTGTGGGCCTCGCGCCGCCAACCCGCGATGACCGAGCACACGGTCAGACTGTCATATTAGGCCTTCGGCGGGCGCATCTGCACCTCTAGCGAATCCGGGTGAAAGCCAAAGGCGGCTGCAACATCATCAAGGCCATCGATTCGCGCGACCTTGGCCGTCGCAGGCTGAGCCGACATGCTCTTGATCTTCTCGCTGACCATGTGCGGGTGATGCCCGAGATCGGCATGTCAAGCCAGCATGAAACCTGGACGCGCAGGATCAACTCGTAACCGGCGACCGTGACCTCTGCCAACTTCTTCTGCCGAGGGTCAGGCGCCTGTGTCACATGCTGCTCGTAGGCTTTCTTGAGAGATATCTCGCCCGTGCCGCATGGCTGATCGCCTTTCACGACAACGCCCTTTTCTTCCATCTGTCCGTTGGTTTCAGCGGCAGTCTGCGCCGCTTCGACAACGGACATTTGCGGCCACGTCCCAAGAGTTTCGGTGAAGTTCTGTCCCTTCCAGAATTTCCGAAATTGCAACGCCTTCGACCGTGCGCCAACCTCTAGCTAAAGGTTCGGATAGCGGACATCGCGGTAACGCCCCGCCTGCCTGTGCGGCCCCGCCTGCCTGTGCGGGCTTGTCGAGCGAGGCCTTGGTATCGGTCATTTCCTGCTTGGCCATGTCGGCCTCATAATGCAATCAACTGTGCGATTGCATAGCATCCAACAGCGGCTCTGCTTAACCATGTTGCCTGATTTTGTTGAGTAAATCCAGTGTCAGCAACCGTCAGCATGGTCGTGGGGTCGTTTTACAAATCAGGGCTCTACCAGTTGATCTATAAGGGCAGTTCCCTTCAAATATCGAAAGACGGTGTCCGGTGCAAAGAGGGGCTTGCGATAAGCTAGCGTGTGGCGCGGACCAGCAAGGCGACGGCGGCAAGGCCCATCGCAGTGACAATCAGGGCGGCGGGAGCGGCTTCGCCGATGCGCTCCAAGCTGGCGAGTTCATAAACGCGGGTAGCTAAGGTGTTGAAATTAAACGGACGCAGCAGCAAAGTGGCGGGTAATTCTTTGACGCATTCGACAAAGACCAGTAGCAGCGCGGTCAACACCGAACCCCGCATCAGCGGCAGATAGACATCGCGCAGGGTGCCGCCGACACCGCGCCCCAAACTGCGCGCGGCCATCGGCAAAGATGGTGATATGCGCCCAAACGCCGAATCCACCGCCCCCTGAGCAATGCCGAAGAACCGCACGAGATAAGCCAGCACGATCGCCGCCGCCGTTCCGGTCAGCATCAGGCCGGGGTCATGGCCCGTCACCGCCAGCACCAGATCGGCGACGCGGTGATCGAGCGCTGCCAGCGGCACCAACAGACCCACGGCGAGCACCGCCCCCGGCATGGCATAGCCCAAAGTGGTCAGCGGCAGCACGCTGCGCGCCAGACTGCGCCCCACCATCCGCACGCCGTAGACCAAAAACAGCGCCGCCGAGACGGTCAGCAGCGCCGCAATGCCGCCGACGATCACCGTGTTCAGTGCCGCCTGCAGCAGCCCCGGTGCCAGCCACATCTGCGGCTTGGCCAAAGCATGGCCCAGCATCACCGCCGTCGGCAGCGCAAAGCCAAGCAGAAACGGCACCGCGCAAAGCCCGGTCGCAACCCAAGCCCACAGCCCCTGCAACTGCATCGGCGTCACCGGGCGGCTGGCGCGCGATGGGCGGTGAAAGCGCGCGTTGCGGCGGCTGACATATTCGATGCTGAGCAATACCAGCACCAGCGACAAGATTACCCCAGCGATCTGCGCAGCCCCGCCCGCATTGCCGCCGTTCAGCCAAGTTGAGAACACCCCGGTGGTCAGCGTCTGCACCCCGAAGGTCGACACCGTGCCGAAATCCGCCACCGTCTCCATCATCGTCAGCGCAACACCCGCCGCAATCGCCGGGCGCACCAGTGGCAGGCCCAGCCGCCAGAACATCCCCCAAGGCCCCAGACCCAAGGATCGCGCCACTTCGTAGCTCGCCCCAGACTGCTCGCGCAGCGCGGCACGGGTCATCAGGTACACATAGGGATAGAGCGCCGCCGACAGCACCAAGATCGCGGCGGGCTCGGAATTTACTTCGGGAAACCAATAGTCACGCGCACTTTGCCAGCCAAAAGTGCTGCGCAAGGCGATCTGCAACGGTCCGGCGTAATCCAGAAAATCCACCAGCGCATAGGCTCCGACATAGGCCGGGATCGCCATCGGAAACAGCAGCGCATAGTCCAAGATACGGCTGCCGGGAAAGCGGTACATCACCACCAGCCACGCCGCCCCCGCCCCCATGGCCGCTGACAGCGCGCCAACGCCCAGCATCATCCGCAATGTCGCGGTGAAATAGCGCGGCAGCACGGTCGAGAGCAGATGCGGCCAGATGTTTTCCGTCGGATGAAACGCGATCCACACCACCGCCAGCATCGGCACCAGCACGATGCCACCGACCAACAGCGCGCCCAGCGACCAGATATCAAACCGCAGCGCTTTGATCCGCATGGCAAGGGGGGATTTCTGACTGTTTTGCAAAGGCATCATCCGCGCCAGATAGCGGAAAGCTGTTTCCCTGTAAAGAAAACCGACTATAGTTGCGCCAACAAGAACAAGCAGGCAGGCCACCCCCCGATGCGGATCGTCTATCACCTTGGCGCGCACTTCACCGATGAAGAGCGGCTTCTGAAATGTCTATTGAAAAACCGTGAGGTGCTGGCCGAGCATGGCATCGTGGTGCCGGGGCCAAAGCGCTACCGCAACCTGTTGCGCGACACCGCCATCCAGTTGAAAGGCAGTGCTGCCAGTCGCGACACCCAAGCACTGATCCTCGATAAGATCATGGAAGAGGATGTCGCCGACCGCATGGTGCTGTCTTGGGACAGTTTTCTGTCGCTCGCCCCTTGGGCGCTGGACGGCACCCTGTATCCGGCAGCGGGTGAGCGGGTGCGCGCCTTCAGCCAGATTTTCCCGGAAATTGAGGCCGAATTTCACCTTGCCATCCGCAACCCGGCGACCTTTCTGCCAGCTTTGCTGGGCAAACTGCCGAACAAAACCTATGCTGATTTCATCGGTAAGGCCGATATCTTTCAGCTGCACTGGTCGCAGGTGGTGCAGCGGATTTTAACGCTTAACCCCGGCATCCCGTTGACGATCTGGTGCGATGAAGACACCCCGCTGATCTGGCCCGAAGTGTTGCGCAGCGTCTCGGGCCTGCCGGATGATGTGGTGTTGCAGGGCGATGATGATCTGCTGGCGACGCTGATGTCAGGCGAAGGTCTAAGCCGATTGCAAAGCTATCTTGAAAGCCATCCCCCCGCCTCGGTGATGCAATGGCGCAAGATCGTCTCGGCATTCTTGGATAAATTCGCGCTGCCCGACCGCATCGCCACCGAGGTCGAAATGCCCGGTTGGACCGAGACGACCGTGGCCGAGCTGACCCGGCTTTATGAGGAGGATGTTTATCGCATCAGCCATATGCCGGGGGTGGATTTCATCGCGCCGTGAAATTGGGGAACCTGCATTGGCGTCGTTTGGGGGTTTCACACCCCCAAACCCCCGTGGGATATTTGCGCACAGAGGATGATAATTTTAGCTAAGTTTTAGCGGATTTTGTGAGAGTTTTATTGCCAAACAAGAACCGGGCGGCACCAAGGCAAAACCCGGTTTGGTTCTTTAAGCGAACAGCCCGCGATAGTGGTTACTGCATCCCCAGCGCGGATTTGTACATCTCGATGATCGCTTCTTCTTCGGCGATCTCGTCGGGTTTGCGTTTGCGCAAAGCGATCACCTTGCGCATGACTTTGGTGTCATAGCCGCGACCCTTGGCTTCGGCAAACAGCTCTTTTTCCTGCTCGGCCACGTCCTTTTTCTCGGACGCGAGTTGCTCAGCGCGCTCGATGAACTGGCGCAGCTCGTCGGCGGTCACGGTATAGGCGGCGGTTACATCATTCATCGCGGGGCTCTTTTGCTTTGGGTTTGGCTGTTCCTACAGGGTGGGGCTTGCAGGATCAAGCGGGTGCCGCGAAGGCTTGCAAGGCTTTGCCAACAGCGTTACCGCAGGCGCGAGGTTTTCAGGGAGGCAGAGATGCATATCGTAATCTGGATCGGAACCGCGCTGACCATGCTGGGCATCGCAGGGCTGGCATGGTGCATCAAGCTGGTGCTGGGCATCAAGCGGCAGGCTTTGCCCGATGATCAGGCACGCGTGGCCATGCAGCGCGTGGTGGCCTGGAATATGGGCGCGCTGGCGGTGTCGTTTCTGGGGCTGATCATGGTCGTCGTCGGGGTTATTTTAGCCTAATCCGCAGAGTTCAGCGAAGCAAAGTCGCGGCCATCGGCGATCAACCGATCAAACAATGCGTCGGGTGCATAAATCTGCGGTGCTGTCTCGGCGCGCTTGCGTAGATCAGCGCGCAACACCAGCAAGCCGCGCTTGTCGGCCTGAAACAGCGGCCCGCCCTGCCAGCGCGGAAACATCCCATGCAGAACTGCTGCGGCATCCACATCCAGCGGTCTGCGTGCCACCCCTTCGCTGATCAGCCGCGCCGCCTGATTGGCCAAAGCGGCGAGACAGGCATCCAGCACCCGCTTTGCCTCAGGCGGTGGCGCAGGCAGCGGCCCGCGCGCCGAAACCCCGATGCCGAAGGAACCCAGTGCCGCCGCAATCACCGGACGCGCCATCCCCTCGGTTTCCAGCTGTGCGATGGCCGCCGATAGGGCCGCGCGCAGGCGGCGATCTATCGGCCCACCCGGCCCGGTGAACAAAAGCTTCCAGCCCAGCCGCCGCCCCAAAGCCAGCCCCATCGCCTGAACCGTCAGCGGAGCATCACCGCCCGCCGCAAGTTCAGCCACCAGACCCGCCGCCAGCGCCCCGCTGATCCCCACCCGTGTGCCCGCTCCGCGTGCGGGCAAAGCCCCCAAGGCGATGACCGGAGTGACAGGGTCTTCCAACGGTGGCAGCGCATCGGTGTTGTTCAGCACCAGATCAACCGCTCCAATCGCGGTCGCCCCCGTACTCAACCGCGCCCAATCGGCATCGCGCGCTTCAGCCGACAACCTCCCCTCGCTCACCGCCGCCTCTTGCCGCGATGCGATTTTCTGCAATGCCGCCACCAAGGCCTCACGCGACGGGTCAATCAGGCTGACCCGCAGCCCCGCCGCCAAAGCTTGCCCCACCAGCTCTGCCGCCGGCTCGGATGCGCCCCAAACAGCAAGGCTGGCCAGCTTGCCTGCCCCGAAACTGGCGAGTGCTGCGGGTGGAAGAACCGCCCGCCGCTCGGCATAAAACGCATGGCGCAGACCCTGCGCTTCGGGGGTACGCACCAAAGCTTCATGCGCCGCAGCTTCAAAGGCAAGCCCTTGTTCCAACGGCAAAAGCTGTGCGGCCTCGACGCATTCGATCAGCCGCGACGGTGCAGGCAAAGGGGCGCCCGCATACCGTGCCCGCGCCGCCACAATCGCCGCCTGATAGGCGCGGCCATCGCGCAAACCATCGCGCCGATCCGAAGTTTTCAAAGGCAACGTCCCATTCAACGCCATGGCCTCGGCAAAAGCGCAAGCCTCAGCCCGCAGATCGCCCTCCACCACTTGATCGACAAGACCGATTGTCAGCGCCTGCGCGGCACTCAACGGCACAGGCTCCAGCATCAGTTTCAACGCCGCCGCCGCCCCCACCAGTCGCGGCAAGCGCTGGGTTGCCCCCGCCTCTGGCACAAGACCCAAGCCAACTTCGGGCAAGCCAAGCTGCGCCGCAGGGCTCGCCACCCGGCCATGTGCTGCCAAAGCCAATTCCAACCCCGGCCCCAAAGTGCTGCCGTTCAGGGCCACGATCACTGGCTTGGGGAAATCCTCGATCTGCTGACACAGCGCTGACAGCCCCGGCGCGGCACTGGATTTTCCCAATTCAGATAAATCCGCCCCGGCAGAAAACGCCGCCAAATCCGAGCAGATAACCACAGCCGCAAGATCACTGTCTGCGACCGCCGTTAACGCCGCCGACAGCGTTGCCCGCAGATGCTGTGACAGCACATTCACCGGGCGATGCGCCAAGATCAGCAGCAAAACGGCCCCTCTGCGCTCCACACGCACCGCATCCGTCTGGGCCTTGCCGTCCATAACCGCGCTCCCGCAAAAACCGCTACGACATTAAGCGGCGGCGCGGCGGCCTTGGCAATCCCGCATAGTCAAAGCTCGCGACTTTGCGCCGCCTCAAACCGGCATATTGTCGAAATCGGCCTCGGTTGTGGGCAGCACAGGCAGCACCACTCGCCCCGGCATCAGTTGCACCAACGCCTGCATCTCAGACAATAACCGCAGCAAAGCCTGTGTCTGCGCCCCAATTCCCGTCTGCTTCGCCGCTGTGTTCGCCATGATTTACCCCCGTCCAAAGCCCGATCTCACATGAAATTCTACCAAGCTGCATTGATACAGATCAAGTTCACTGCCCCACCCGCTGCGCAAGCAAAACATTGCTACATTGCTAAGCGCCCTCCCAAGACCTAAACTTGATCGCAGCACTATCCCGGAGTCTGCCATGCATCCCGACGTTCACGCGTTTTTCGATGAGGCCACCAACACCATCACCTATCTGTTGCGCGAACCCGAGGGCCGCAGCTGTGCGGTGATCGATTCCGTGCTGGATTTCGACTATGCCTCAGGCCGCACCGACACCCGGTCAGCCGATGCGGTGATCGCCTATATCCGCGCCGAAGGGATTGATTTGCAATGGGTTTTGGAAACCCATGTCCATGCCGACCATCTTTCCGCCGCGCCCTATATCCAAGAGGCTTTGGGCGGTCAGATCGGCATTGGCGATCAGATCACCGTGGTGCAGGAAACCTTCGGCAAAGTGTTCAACGAGGGCACCCGCTTTGCCCGCGACGGCAGCCAGTTTGATCGGCTGTTTCGCGACGGAGACAGCCTGATGATCGGGCAGATGCGGGTCGATGTGATGCACACCCCCGGCCACACCCCGGCCTGCCTGACCTATGTAGCGGGCGATGCGGCTTTCGTCGGCGATACCCTGTTCATGCCCGATTTCGGCACCGCGCGCTGCGATTTCCCCGGCGGCTCGGCGGCAGTGATGTTCGATTCGGTGCAGCGAATTCTAAGCCTGCCCGATAGCACGCGGATCTTCGTCGGCCATGATTACAAAGCACCGGGGCGCGAGGTGTTCGCCTGGGAATCCACCGTCGGCGCGCAAAAGGCGTTGAACGTGCATGTCGGCGCGGGCCGCAACCGCGATGATTTCGTCACCTTACGCGAAAAGCGCGACGCCAGCCTTGCGATGCCACGGCTGATCATCCCCTCGCTGCAAATCAACATGCGCGCGGGTCAGATGCCCGAGCCCGAAGATAACGGTCTGTCTTATCTGAAAGTGCCGCTGAATGGCCTGTGAACGCGCGAAAGGATGCTGATGGATTGGCTTTGGGGCTTTGTCGGCGGTCTGATGATAGGCGGAGCGGCTTCTATTTACCTGTTGTTCAATGGCCGGGTGATGGGGGCATCAGGCATCATCGGCGGGCTGGTGGATCGCTCTGGTTGGGGCAACTGGGCTGAGCGGCTGGTGTTTCTGGCCGGGCTGATCGGCGTACCTTACCTTTTGTCGCTGCTGATCGGCGGCGAGACTCATCTCACTGGGAATTGGCTGGTGATCGTGCTTGCCGGGCTGCTGGTTGGCATCGGCACCAGACTTGCCAATGGCTGCACCTCCGGTCACGGCGTCTGTGGCATCTCACGGCTGTCGCTGCGCGGGATTGTCGCCACGCTGGTCTATATTCTGGCAGGCGGGTTGACCATCGCCCTGCTGCGCCAGCTGATCGGGGTGATCTGATGCAGCGGTATGGATTTGCGTTGCTGTCGGGTGGGCTGTTCGGCGCGGGTCTGCGGATTTCGGGGATGACCGACACGCGACGCGTGCAGGGCTTTCTGGACGTGTTCGGCGCTTGGGATCCAACCCTCGCCTTCGTGATGGGCGGCGCGATCTTGCCGATGGCCGTCGCGTGGCGGGTGGCGGCACGGCTGGATCGCTCGTATCTCGGCCTTACGCTGCCCCCGCCCCCCACGCGCGATCTTGATCGCAACCTGATTATAGGCTCGCTCTTGTTCGGCATGGGCTGGGCCTTGGCGGGGCTTTGCCCCGGTCCGGCGCTGGCGTCGATCAGTTTTGGCGGCATGGGCGGTCTGGTCTTTCTATTGGCGATGCTCGGCGGTATGATCGCGGCACCCAGCCTGCGCCGCCGTCTTGATGGTGCAGCCGCCAGCCCGAGGAGCAAAATGGACATTCGCGCCCTGACCCCGACCTATGCCGTCTCGCCGCAGATCGAGCTTTCTGACCTGCCCGCGATCAAAGCAGCGGGCTATACCACCGTGATCGACAACCGTCCTGATGGCGAGATTCCCGCCCATCTGCACACCCCGCATATGAAGGCGGCGGCGGAGGCTTTGGGATTGCAGTTCATCGCCAACCCGGTGATTGGCGGGGCGTTGACGACTGAAAATCTGCGCGCACAAGCGGCGGCATTGGCCGAAGCGACCGGGCCTGTGTTTGCTTATTGTGCCTCTGGGAACCGCTGTTCGGTGGTTTGGGCGCTGATGAATGCGGGGCAGAGATCGACCGATGATCTGATCAGCACCCCGGCGAAATATGGCTATAATCTGGAGCCGTTGCGCGGGCAGATTGAGGCTTTGGCGGCTGAGGCGAGCGCGGGTAAGCACTGAGGTTTGGGGCGTGTCCACGCGTGGACAGTTTGGAATATGACTTGATTTCAACCTGTTACCGCGCGGCGTTCAGACAATCTTAACACTTGCCCCAAGCCGGAATTTTCGAAAAATTCCGTACACGATTTCTGTTTCAGAAATCGGCGTCGTGGCAGGTTGAGCAGTTGCTACGCCGTCTGACGCAAAGGCTCGGCCAATCCGCCGCCCTCGCGGACCTGGGCCGCAGCTTCGCCTGCCAGACGGATCGCGCGCATCCCACGATTTTGCCCCAAGCGGCCCTCGGCCAGCGCGCGACCATCCAAACCCTCGAAACTGATCCGGTCAATCGCGGCGCGCGGCAGGGTGATCAGCTCGCCCACTTTCAGCGCCATCACCCGGTTCAGCGGCAAGGACACCCGGCTGACCACGGCATCCAAAACGCAACTGGCTGCATCCAGTTGATCAGCCAAAGCCTGCGCGAAGGCCTGCCCGGATTGCACCGCAGCTTCGGCCCCCGACAGCGGAGCGGCAGGCATCACTCCCCTGCCCTCGGCGGGCAAGGCCAGCAGGATCATGCCCTGCCGCGCGCCCAAACCCAACGACAGTTCTGCGGTCAACACCCGATAGTCGATATCTTCCAACAGCAGGCCCAGTGGACGCGGATCATCCAGAAAACTGGCGTAGCGAAAGCCGCCCGCCCAGTGCAAATCGGCCTCTTGCGCCAAGGCCTGCTCTAATCCTTCCAGTGCGGCGTCCAGCGTCGGGGCCACCATGGCGGCATCGGTGCGGGTGGGTTTGCGGCTGGCCAAAGCGCTGCTGGAGACTTTTCCCAAGGTTTGCACCTCAATCATCGCGGCAAGCACCGGGGGCGTCAGGATAAGTAACCCCATGCCCTCTACCGGACCTTGCAGCACCGCAATCAGCGCGTGTTGCGGCGGCAGTTCCAGCAGTTCGGCCAGTGAATGGCGCTGCATCGCAAGCGCTGTGACCTCAACCGCCAAGCTAAGCTTGTCACGCGCCGCACGCGCCAAAGCCAAACGCCAGCCACGATCCGCCCCCGGCCCGCCTTCGGCCAAAACCGCCTTGGCTGCCGCGATTTTGCGCCGAATGACGCCGTCTGGATGTGCTTCTACCACTTGGTTCCCCTGATCGGACCGCCCTGTGGTCAGATTAGCGACCTGCCCCCTAACAAAGCGTTACCATCAGGCAGATTTCTCCATCCGCAGCGGCACAGAGACCCGAAACGCCGCGCCGCGCTGCCCCGGCAAATAGCTGACGGTGCCGCCCAAATTCGCCATAATCTCGCGGCAAATCGCAAGGCCAAGCCCGGCACCGCCTGCGCGGGCATCGTCCGTCAGTCGGGCGAATTTCTCAAAGATCAGACCCTGCGCGTCTTTCGCGATCCCTGCGCCATTGTCGATGAAATCGACCACAACGCGGCCGCCCTTTTGCCGCACCGCGATGCGGAGCACCGGAGCGCTTGCATCGCAATATTTCCGCGCGTTTGAGATCAGATTGATCAACACCTGCACCAAGCGATCTGCATCGGTGCGCAGATATATCTCCTCGGACGCATAATCGCGCTGGATGTCGAAATTGCGCTCCGGCCGAGTTTGTGAGGCCGCAGCAAGGGCGCGATCGATCATCTGGCCCAAGTGAGACAGCTGAAAGTTCAGCTGCACCGCGCCATTTTCCAACACCGACAGGTCCAGCAGATCATCCAGCAGCCGGGTGAGCCGTTTGGCCTCGGCGTGGATGATCTGGCCGTATTCGGCGACGCGCGGGCTTGGCAGATCGCCCTCGGCCAAAATCTCGGAGAACGCCCGGATTGAGGTCATTGGCGTGCGCAGCTCGTGGCTGATCTGGCTGAGAAACGCGTCCTTTTGCACCGACAGCTGGGTCAGCTTTTCATTGACCTCGCGCAACTGCCGCGCGGTGCGGGAAAGCTCGGTCTGCTGCTCTTCCAGCCGCGCCGAATATTCCATGATCTGTGCGGCCTCGGTGGCGACGGCCATCAGATCTTCGACCGTCACCGTGGCGCGGCCAAACAGCTGGCTGATCATCGCATGGGCGGTTGCAGCCCCGACCGAGCCCGCCAGATTACGCTCTAACCCCGCCAGAAAGCGCGGGGTGAGGTCAGGCAGAAAGCCGGCTTTGCCTTGCGCGCGCGCCTCGGCCTCAAAGAACGAGATCGCGGCCTCGTCACCCAAGATGCGCTGCGCCATGTTCATCAGGGCTTCGGGTTCGGCTTGGCCATGGGTCCAGCCGAGGCGCTCGGCTTGCAGTTCATCATCAAAGGCATTGACGAAGGCAGCGCCTTGGATGCGCTCCACCGGATCGGGGAATGAGATCAAAGAGCCCGCCGCATAGCCCGCGATGTTCAGCGCCAAAGACCAGAAGATCGCATGGTTCAGCGGGTCCATGCCCTCGGTTCCAAACAGGGCTTGCGGGCGCAGCCAGGACAGGTTGAACAGTCCGTGCTGCAAGACATCCGCCGAAATCACCGCCCCCGCGCCGAACGACGGCAGGAACAGGGTGAAGCCCCAAGTGGCAAAGCCGATGCTCAGGCCGAGCATGGCCCCCAGTTTGGTGCCGCCGCGCCAGAATATCCCGCCCAAGAGCGCGGGCAGCACCTGCGCCATGCCGGCAAAGGCAATCTGGCCGATGGCGGCAAGGGCTGCCGAGCCGCCCGACAGGCGGAAATACTCCAGCCCCAGCGCCAGCACGCCGATGATGGAAAACCGCCGTGCCAGCAGGATCGCGCCGCGCAGATCGCCGGAATGGGCGGCTTGCGGGCGCAGCCACAGCCAAGCGGGCATCAGGATGTGGTTTGACACCATGGTGGCCAGCGCAATGGTTTCGACGATTACCATCGAAGTGGCGGAAGAAAACCCGCCCAGGAAGGCCAGCAGGGCAAGGCCGCCTTGGCCTTCGTGCAGCGGCAGGGTCAGCACCATCATATCGGGGTTGGCACCTGCGGGCATCCGCTCCAACCCGATCACGGCGATGGGCAGGATGAACAGGCTGATCAGAAACAGATAGGTCGGGAACGCCCAAGAGGCGCGGGCGAGATGATCTTCTTCGACATTCTCCACCACCAGCACCTGAAACATCCGCGGCAGGGTGATGACGGCGGCGGCGGAGAGAAAGATCAAGCCGCCCCAACGCCCCGGCTGCATCGCCCAGTTCGGGTCGGTGTAGCTTTCAATCCGGCTGATCATCGCGACCGGGCCGCCGCCCAGGCCCCAGACCACGAAGATGCCAACCGCCAGCAGGGCCACCAGCTTGACCACCGCCTCCACCGCAATGGCCATGACGATGCCGTGGTGCTGCTCTTTGGCATCCAGATTGCGGGTGCCGAACAGGATGGTGAACAGTGCCAGCCCCGCCGCCACCCAGATTGCCGTCGCATCGCGGTCAGGCATCGCCCAGGTTTCGGGTGTGCTTTCGGCAAACACGCTGAACGACAGAGTCACCGATTGCAGTTGCAGCGCGATATAGGGGGTGGCGGCGACGACGGCGATCACCGTGACGAGCACGCCGAGCAGGTTGGATTTGCCGTAGCGGCTGGAGATCAGATCGGCGATTGAGGTGACGCGTTGCATCCGTCCGATCCGCACCAGCTTGCGCAGCACCCACCACCAGCCGACGAACACCAAGGTCGGCCCCAGATAGATCGTCAGAAACTCCAACCCCGTGCGCGCCGCAGACCCCACCGCGCCGTAAAACGTCCAAGCCGTGCAATAGATCGACAGCGACAAGGTATAGACCAAGGGCGAGCGCAGGAACCGCATCTCGCCGCGCGAGGCGCGGCGTTCGACGACGAAAGCGACAAGGAACAGGAACGCCACATAGGCCAGACAGGTCAGCACCAGCACATTGAACGGCATCAGGCGTCCTCGGGCGGGGTGTCGGCCTCGGGTTGCGCCAATCCGGGGGCGACATAGGCGGCAAGGCCGATCAACAACGCCCAGACACCGAAGACGTAGACGGCCGTGCGCCCGGCGCCTGCGGCATCGCTCCACATCAAGGGCAGCATCAGCAAGAAGAACCCGACCAACGGCAGCAGCCGCGCCGCATCGCGCAGACGGCGCTGGCGGTAGACCGCGCGGGCAAGGAACAAGGGCGCGCGCGGGCGGCGCATCAGGCCCCCAACAATTCCCGCACCATGGCGCGGATTTCCGAATTATCAAACGGCTTGCTCATAAAGGCCGTCACCCCTGCCCGCTCTGCAGCCTCACGGTCGCGCAGCTGACCCTTGGCAGTCAGCATCAGGATCGGCAGCGCTGCATTGGCGGGATCGGCGCGCAAAGCGGTCAAAATCTCCAACCCGCTCATCCCCGGCAGCATCGAGTCCAGTATCACCAGATCGGGCCGCAAGCGCACCACTTCTGCCAAGGCCAGCGCGCCATCAGCGACCACCGACACCGCCCAACCGTCGCGTGATAGAATAAAGCGCAACGCCTCGGCGATATTGGCCTCATCCTCGATCAGCAAAACCTGACGCATATCTTCCCCCCGGAGGCAGACTATCGGCGTAAAGCCGCGCGCTGTCAAAAAGAAGCCACTCCCCTACCAATTTCACATTGGCCTAAATATCCCCGCCGCAGGCTCGCCCGCCTCCGCCTGAGCTATGCTTGCAAAATCGACGGCTCGCGTCGCGCCGGACACTCTGCGCGCTGACAAATTCGACAGGTCGAGCCAATCGGCAAGGCCTCGGCCCCGCGCGCAGGTTCCGGCAAGATTAACATCGCCGCTTCACGCAACTCTGGCCCGCGAAAGCCCTGCGGAAATCGCGGCTGACAAAACGCCCGCACGCGAAAGCGCAACGGCTGCGGCCCTGCGGTTTCAATCACCATTTCTATCGGCGTCATTGGCCGCGACAGGGCTGCAAACAATGGCCACAGCGGGCAAGCCGCCCCGAAGCGTGGCAAGGCAAAGCCAGAGATCGGCTTGCGGAAGGTCAAGGTGCCGGAGGCATCGCAGACCACCAGTCCGGCCTGCACACCGGGCCGCAACGCAATACGGCGAAACGCTGCCAAAACGTCGCCGCCAAACCGCGCCGCAAGCGCCGCAGGGTCCGGTCCCAAATCCACCAAAGCCTGCTCAAACGCCGCCGCCGGAAATGCGGCCAGATCGCGCGCCGCCTGCGCCAACCAAACCGCTGCCATCTGCCGCGCGGCCACCGAGGCCAGCCCGCGCGCATCCGCCGCCTGCCAATCATGGCTGGCCAACCACGCCTCTAACTCCTCTTGCGGCGAGGCCAAACCCTGCTCCTGCTCCTGCCCCGCCGTATCCAGATAGCGCACCAAGGCTTCCGCCCCCAAGGCCAGCCGCTTACTGTCATCTTGCAGATTGCCCAGAAACCGCGACTGCCATTCCGGTTCAATATCTTGGGTTTCTGCCAGAATCGCGGCGGTCGAGCGCACCGAAGCCACGGCAGAGAGCACCTCATGCAAGGACGCTGACAGATGCGGATCTTGGCTCATCCGGTCGTTCATCGCCTCCAACGCCCGCTCCAACCCGCCAACCCGCTGCGACAAGCCGATCACCGTCGTAGCCCAGCCCGGAAAACGGCCCGCGAAATCCTCGCTGCGGTCAATTTCCGCCCCCGGCAACCGTGCTGCCGCCGCGCGCAGCTCGTCCAGCACCGCACTGCCGACACCCTCGTGAAAGCTTTGCAGCGGTTGCCCCAAAGCTTCCGCCAGCCGCGCCAGCAAAGGCTCGGCAATGCGGCGGCGGTTGTGTTCGATCAGGTTGAGATAAGACGCCGAGATGCCGACGGTTTCGGCCAGATCGGCCTGCCGCAGGCCCAAAGCCACCCGCCGCTCACGCAGACGGGTTCCGGTCAGGGCAGAGATTGGCATGGCATAACTCCCGCTTGTGCCACGAAATTTACAAGAAATTGAAAACTTTACAATGTGCAGGGCGGGCACGATTTATGCGCTTCATAAATCGTCTGGTTGCAAACAAAACGGGCGCGAGGTTGCCCCCGCGCCCGTGATATCGCTAGGCCTTGCGCTTATTGCAGGGCTTTGTCCGTCACAGCATGGGTCCAAGCGCCGACGGGCTCTTTGGTGATCACCGGATCCGAGCCGCCCGACATCAGCGCAGCCACGGTGCGCTTGTAGTCGGCTTCGTCCAAAGCGCCGTTCGAACCTGCGGTCAGCTTGCCGATCTCGGCCACCATGCGCTTTTGATCCTCGATGGTTTGCGCACCCGTCGCGTCATTGTCGATCACGATCTGCGCCGCTTCGTCGCCATTGGCTTCTGCATACTTCCAGCCCTTCATCGAGGCGCGCACGAAACGCACCATCTTGTCTTCAAACGCCGGGTCTTTCAGCTTGTCTTCCATGACGTAAAGACCGTCCTCCAGCGTGGCGACGCCCTCGTCTTCGTATTTGAACGTCACCAGATCTTCCGGCTTCACACCGGCATCAATCACCTGCCAGTATTCATTATAGGTCATGGTCGAGATGCAAGCCGCCTGCTTTTGCAGCAACGGATCGACGTTGAAGCCCTGCTTCAGCACGGTGACACCGCCCGCCGAGCCATCGGTTTTCAGCCCCAGCTTGTTCATCCAGTTCAGAAACGGATATTCATTGCCGCCAAACCAGACGCCCAAGGTTTTATCGGCGAAATCCGCAGGGGTGGCGACGCCGGATTCCTTGAGACACGTCAGCATCATACCGGATGATTTGAACGGCTGCGCGATATTGACCAGCGCCAGACCCTTTTCGCGCGCAGCGAGGGCCGACGGCATCCAGTCGATCACCACATCGGCACCACCACCGGCAATCACCTGCGTCGGGGCCACATCCGGGCCGCCGGGCAGAATGGTGACGTTCAGGCCTTCGGCTTCATAATAGCCCTTCGCTGCGGCGACATAATAGCCTGCGAACTGGCCCTGCGTGACCCATTTCAGTTGCAGCGTCACATCATCGGCTGCCTGTGCAGTCGTCGCCATCGCGGTGAACAGCGCGGCTGTAAGTAGCTTTTTCATCATCAACCTCCAAGTTGAAGCCCGGTTTTGGGCCTGATTAGTTTGGTAATCTCGTTTCGCAACACTTAGTTTCTTTGTGACGGGTGCCAGAACGTCACCCGTTTCTCGATCAGCGCGACCAGCCCGTAGAAGGCCGATCCCGCCAATGCTGCCACCGCAATCTCGGCCCAAACCATGTCGGGATTCGAGCGCCCAACCTCGGCCACGATGCGGAATCCCATGCCCACGATAGGGCTGCCGAAAAATTCGGCAACAATCGCGCCGATCAACGCCAGAGTTGTCGCAATTTTCAGCCCGTTGAAGATGAACGGCATCGCGGCAGGCAGGCGCAACTTGAACAGCGTCTGCCAGTAATTCGCCGAATAGGTCGCCATCAGATCGCGCTGCATGGTGTCAGAGGCCGCAAGCCCTGCAATCGTGTTCACCAGCACCGGAAAGAACACCATCACCACCACAACGGCGGCTTTCGACTGCCAATCAAAGCCGAACCACATCACCAGAATCGGCGCGATGCCGACAATCGGCAGGGCAGCCACGAAATTGCCGACCGGCAGCAAGCCTGCTTGCAGGAAAGGCGAGCGATCAATCGCAATCGCCGTGACAACCGCCGTCGCACAACCGATGGCATAACCGCTGAGCGCGCCCTTGAAGAAGGTCTGCACCAGGTCGGCCCACAGCGTAGGCCCACTGTTGGACATCCGCGTCAAAACATCACTCGGCGGCGGCAGGATGATCTTGTTAACGCCGTAAGCCGTCACGCCAACCTGCCACAACACCAGCACCGTAGCACCGAACACCAGTGGTACCACGTAGCGTACCCATGGCGCGCGTTTTTTGGCAAGCTCTGCGTTCAGCAGCCACGCCCCGGCCCAGAAGGCCAGCAGCCACCACATGCGCGGATCAAGCAGTATCCAAAGCAGCAGCGTCATCGCGCCATCCCCATCCGCTTAAGCACGCGTCCCTCAATCCGCCCCGCCAGCATCACCAACACCGCCGCCAAGATCGCCGACAGGAACAATGCCGCCCAAATCTGCGTGGTCTGGCCGTAATACGATCCCTGCAACAGCCGCGCGCCCAAGCCTGCCTGCTGGTTCAACTCGGCGACAATCGCGCCCACGAGGCTCGCGGCAATCCCGACCTTCACCGAGGCAAAGAAATACGGCATCGAGGACGGCAGCCGCAGCTTCCAGAACACCGCCCGACCCGGCGCGGCGTAGGTCTGCAACAAATCCAACTGCATCACCTCCGGGCTGCGCAAGCCTTTCACCATCCCCACCACCACCGGAAAGAACGACAGATACGCCGAGATCACCGCCTTGGTCATCAAAGGCGTCGCCCCCACCGCGTTCATCACCACCGCCAGCATCGGGGCCAAGGCAATGATCGGCACCATCTGGCTGGCAATCGCCCAAGGCAGCACGCTCATCTCCATGGAGCGCGAATAGACGATGCCAACCGCCAGCAAGACCCCCAAAGTCGTCCCCATCGCAAAGCCGAGCAAGGTGCCAGAGATCGTCACCCAAGCATGATAGATCAGCGATTTTTTTGAGCTCGGTGCCAGCCCAAAGGTCGAGCGCGCCAACTCCGCAATCACCTGATGCGGGCTCGGCAAAACCGGGCGATCCTGATCCAACGTCAATCCCGGCAGATCCATCAGCGAAGGTGCCGCCTGATCCGCCCGCGCCGCCTGATCATAGGCCCACGGGGCATTCATCCTGACCGCCGCCGCATACCAAACGGCGACGATGATCAAGAGCACGGTCAGGATCGGCAACGCCCGCTTCATGCCTGCCCCCCCGGCCATGCGATCATCAGCACGGCCACCACGCCCAAAGCCATCCCGGCCAGTTGCAACGGGCTGGGTTTTTCGCCAAACACCACCATCGCCATCGCGGTGATCGCCACCAGTTGGAACACCACCGACAGAGCAATCGCGACGCCGAGGCCGTTGCCGCGCATCACCTGTACCATCAGCGTGTTGCCGAGACAGAACAGTGCCAGCGCCCCCGCCAGCACCCAGAGGCCGCCCTGTTGGGCATAGGTTTTCAGCACGCCGTTGGCGGCGACAAACACCGCGGTTGAGGCGGCGAGCCATGCAAGGGTGACAAGGTTCATGGCGTGGCTCCGGTGTATGCACAGACAAAGCACGGGATAAGCACGGATTGCTGACGGTGCCTAATCATCCGAATGCCCCGCCCGCAAGCCTTCCCGCACCCGATGCGAAATCTCGATGAATTCCTTGGAATCGCGGATATCCAACGGGCGTTCCTTCGGCAAAAGGCTGTCGATCACATCGGTAATCCTTCCGGGGCGTGGCGACATCACAACAATCTTGGTCGAAAGATACACCGCTTCGGGGATGGAATGGGTCACAAAACCAATGGTTTTTCCGGTGCGCGCCCAAAGCTTCAGCACTTCTTCGTTCAAGCGATCCCGCACGATTTCGTCCAGCGCGCCGAAGGGTTCGTCCATCAGCAGGATATCAGCATCGAAGGCGAGCGCGCGGGCGATTGAGGCGCGCTGCTGCATGCCGCCGGAAAGCTGCCATGGGAATTTCTTGCCAAAGCCGGAAAGTTCGACCAGTTCCAACACCTGCTCAACCCGCTGGTTCTGCTCGGCTTTCGAGAACCCCATGATCTCCAACGGCAACCGGATATTCCCTGCAATGGTGCGCCAAGGATAAAGCCCCGCCGCCTGAAACACATAGCCATAGGCGCGCTTGCGGCGGGCCTCATCGGGGCTGAGGCCGTTGACGGTCAGAGTGCCGCCTGTTGGATGCTCCAAAGCCGCAATCGCGCGCAGGAAGGTGGTTTTGCCACAGCCACTTGGGCCAATGAAGGAAACGAAATCACCCTTGTTGATGGTCAGGTTCACATCCTTGAGCGCCTGCACTGGGCCGTCATTGGTTTGGAACACCAGTTGCAGGTTTTGGGCCGAGATGACGGGGGATTGGGTTAGGGTGTCTTTCATGCGATCTGCCATTTTTGTGGTCGCTGATCGGTCAATAGCGCGAGCAGAGCCATCATAGCTTTCCTTTTATGGAAGCAGGATAGGCCATGTTCGAAATCAGCGGACGGATGGCCCAGAGATAACCCGATCCTTTTTGTGATTGAATAGGTTTAAAGAAATGGCGCTCATATTCGTGGTCTCGATCGTGATACTCGAATTGCCTGTTCATTAGTGGAACTGACCCGTACTTCTCGGCAAAGCGCCATAGCAAATCTGCTTCAACATCTTTGTATGCATCACTATTTCCCTTCACCTTGATTTCTGTAAAACATACCTCGATGGTCAACTCGCGTAGACTTTGAATCAGAGGTTGGATCCAATTCTTAAGATGAGATTTTAGACGTGATCCAAAATCGCCCTCACCTATATACATTACGGGTGATGCCATTTGTTCATACGCAATAGCAAACGGCTTTGTGGTACGAATGACATAGACAGACTGCGGTCCCATCTTTGCATCCGCCTTTTCAAGCCACGCCTTCGTGGCACGCCAGCTAACGGTTTCGGAAGGTGGGACCCTGACAGTCTTCCAGTTTCCGACAATCTTCGCCATATTTAAACCCCCGTCACAGGCACACCCGACCTTGCCACCGGGCGCGGCGCGGTCAGGTCTTTCCATGCACTCAGCGCGCGGTTAACCGCTGGCCGCGCCTCGCGGGCGATGAATTTGCCGTGGCCTTCGCGGGTTTTGATCTCGCCGTCATCGACGGACACCACGCCGCGCGACAGGGTGTAGCGGGGGAGGCCTTTGACAACTTTGCCCTCGAACACGTTGTAATCAATCGCGGATTGTTGGGTGGAGGCTGCGATGGTTTTCGACTTTTCGGGGTCCCACACCACCAGATCGGCATCGGCGCCGACCAGAACAGCACCCTTTTGCGGGTAGCAGTTCAGGATTTTCGCGATGTTGGTCGAGGTGACGGCGACGAATTCATTCGGGGTCAGGCGGCCCGTGGCCACGCCGTAAGTCCACAGCATCGGCATCCGATCCTCTAGCCCGCCCGTGCCATTCGGGATTTTGGAGAAATCACCCAAGCCATAGCGTTTCTGATCGGTGGTAAAGGCGCAATGGTCGGTGGCGACCACCGACAAAGACCCCGATTGCAGGCCCGCCCACAGGCTGTCTTGGTGCAGTTTGTTGCGGAACGGCGGCGACATCACGCGGCGGGCGGCGTGGTCCCAATCGGGGTTTTGGTATTCGGACTCGTCCAGCGTCAGGTGCTGGATCAAGGGTTCGCCCCAGACGCGCTTGCCCTGATTGCGCGCGCGGCGGATGGCTTCGTGGCTGTCCTCGCAGGAGGTATGCACCACATATAGGGGAACCCCGGCCATATCGGCGATCATGATGGCGCGGTTTGTGGCCTCACCTTCCACCTGCGGCGGGCGGGAATAGGCGTGGGCTTCGGGGCCCACGTTGCCCTCGGCCAGCAGTTTGGCGGTCAGTTCGGCCACCACATCGCCGTTCTCGGCATGGACCATGGCGAGGCCGCCCAGATCGCCAACCCGTTTGAAAGATTGATACATTTCATCATCGTTGACCATCAGCGCGCCTTTGTAGGCCATGAAATGCTTGAAGGAGGTCATGCCTGCTTTGATGGAAAGCTCCATATCCTCCCACACCTTCTGGCCCCACCAGGTGATCGCCATATGGTAGGAGTAGTCGCAATTCGCGCGGGTGGATTTGTTGTGCCACATTTGCGCTGCATCCATCAGCCCCTGCCCCTGCCCCGGCAGCACGAAATCGACGACCATCGTGGTGCCACCTGCGAGGGCCGCCCGCGTGCCGGATTCGAAATCATCCGCTGAATATGTCCCCATGAACGGCATTTCCAGATGCGTATGCGGATCAATCCCGCCGGGCATCACATAGCAGCCGGTGGCATCGAGGGTCTTGTCGCCGTGCAGGTTCGGGCCGATCTCGATGATCTTGCCTTGGTCGATGAGCACATCGGCCTTGTAGGTCAGATCAGCGGTAACGATGGTGCCGTTTTTGATGACTGTGGTCATTGGATTTTATCTCCCCAACACTGGACGTCAGCGATGGCCGCGCCCGCGTTTTCAAGTGAAAAGGTAACAGAAATCGCGCCGTTCCCGGACCAAAGTTTCATTTCTTTGTATGTGGCCAAAAGGGCAACAACCTGCGGGCGCAAGGGCGCGATCAACGCCCCTTGGTTGAAACCAAATTCGCCCAGATCAACGGATTTTCCACCATCAAAAGATGCTACTAGATTGATCGGAACGTCCTTAACGCTGCGCAACTTGCCGTCGACGAAGATCGTAGCACTGATTTCGGGTTGTAAAACTTCCGGTTCCGACCTCACCCCGCTGAAGCAATGGATGCCGAGCCTGATTTCATCTCCATTTTGGTCTTTTCCAGTCGTGCCAGCGGATACGGCTGACGCCTCCGATTTGGATTCGACAGTAAGGGGATGATTTCCCCCCTGCGTGTTTGTACCCACAAACCAAGTTCGCCACGGCTCTGCTTGAACCGGGGTTGCCATGAGTGCGATGAGCAGGGCTAACCTCACCCCACCACCCCCGCCACTTCCAGCACGGCGTGCAGCAGAACGTCCGTTCCGGCTGCGGCCCATTCCGGGGAAATCTCCTCGGCCTCGTTGTGGGAAAGCCCGCCGACACAGGGGCACATCACCATCACGGTGGGGGCGACGCGGTTGATCCAGCAGGCGTCGTGGCCTGCGCCACTGATAATGTCCATATGGGAATAGCCCAGCTTTTCAGCGCTTTGGCGGACGATGTTCACAAGGTTTGCATCGAACGTCACCGGGTCGAAATGGCCGACAGCCTCAATCGAGCAGCCTAGACCCAGCTCGGCGGCTACCGCGTGGGCGGCGCGTTCGACCTCGCCGCGCATCAGGTCGAGTTTGGTTTGGTCGGGGGAGCGGATGTCGACGGTGAAGATCACTTTGCCGGGGATCACGTTGCGGGAGTTCGGGAACACCTTGACCTGCCCCACCGCGCCCACGGCCCCCGGCTGGTGGCCCATGGCGATCTGATGCACGCGCTCGGTGATCCGGGCCATGCCGAGGCCTGCGTTCACCCGCATGTTCATCGGGGTCGATCCGGTATGGGCATCGCGCCCGGTCAGGGTGATTTCCAGCCACCACAGGCCTTGGCCGTGGGTGACGACGCCGATTTCCTTACCCTCGGCCTCTAAGATAGGCCCCTGCTCAATGTGCAACTCCAGCATGGCGTGCATTTTGCGGGCACCGACAACCTCGGTGCCGACCCAGCCGATGCGGGCGAGTTCATCGCCAAAGCGCAGGCCGTCCATATCGGTGCGGTTGTAGGCGTAGTCTTGCGTGTGGAGGCCCGAGAACACGCCGCTCGCCAGCATCGCCGGGGCGAAACGGGCGCCTTCCTCGTTGGTCCAGTTCGTCACCACGATCGGGTGGCGGGTTTGCAGGTTCATATCGTTGATCGTGCGGATGACTTCCAAAGCGCCCAGCACGCCGAGCACGCCGTCATAGCGGCCTCCGGTCGGTTGGGTATCGAGGTGGCTGCCCATGTAGACGGGCAAAGCGTCGGGATCGGTGCCTGCGCGGGTGGCGAACATGTTGCCCATGGTGTCGACGCCCATCGTCATGCCAGCAGCCTTACACCAATCGGCGAACAGGTGGCGGCCCGCGCTGTCGGCATCGGTCAGGGTTTGGCGGTTGTTGCCGCCTGCCACGCCGGGGCCGATTTGCGCCATCTGATCGAGGCTGTCCCACAGACGTGCGGAATTGATCCGCTGATTTGCTCCGACTGTCATTCCGAACTCCCTGCGGGGACGTTGCCCCAGATCGCGCTTGCTGCGAATCTTTTCCTGACCGTATGGTCAGCTAGAAGGCTGATACAACCTGACCAAGCGGTCAACGAAAATCTGAAGGCCAAAGTGCAATGTCCGACGCCCTTCGCCCGTTGCGGCGTAATGAGATCCGCCAACAGAATGAGGCGCTGATTTTACAGGCAGCCGAGAAAGTCTTTGCCGAGGCGGGCTTTGGCGGGGCGACCATGCAGTTGATCGCCGATGTGGCGGGGTTGCCGAAAGCCAATCTGCATTACTACTTCGCCACCAAGGAAGAACTTTACCGCAAGGTGGTGTCGAATATCTTCGATATTTGGCTGCATGCGGCGGAGAGCATGGACAATGCGCCCGGCCCGGTCGAAGGCATCGGCGCTTATATTGATGCCAAGATGGAGATTTCGCGCAGGCACCCGGATGGATCGAAGGTCTGGGCCTCGGAAGTGATGCATGGCGCACCCGTCATTCAGGATTATCTGGAAACCACGTTGCGCGAGTGGACAACAGGCCGTGCAGCGCTGATCCAAGGCTGGATTGATGCCGGGCAAATGGCGGCGGTGAACCCGGATCATTTGCTTTATATGCTGTGGGCTGCGACCCAGCATTACGCCGATTTCGGCCATCAGATTGAGACGTTGAACGGCGGGCCGCTGAGCGATGTTCAGTGGCGCGAGGCGAAGGATAGCGTCAAGACCATGATCCTGCGCGGGATAGGTGCTGTTTGACGGGTTCTTCTTGCCGTCTTAACGAATTTCGCAGATATCGGGGTGATTGTATCCCTATTGGAAACGGTGTGGCGTGATGGACGGTGAAGACAGCGAAACCCCGGTGGATACCCTGACTTGGCTGCTGCGCACGCTGGCCCCGGCCCGCAAGACCACCATCGTCGACGTTGGGGCGAACCCGATCTATGCGCCGGATTATGCGGACTTGTTGCGGGTGGGCGGCTGTAAGGTGGTGGGGTTTGAGCCGCAAGCCGCCGCCTTTGCCGAGTTGCAAAAGAACAAGGGGCCGGATGAAACCTACTTCCCCTTCGCTGTTGGCACGGGGGAAACGCTGAACCTGCGGATTTACAAATCCTCTGGCATGACCTCGATCTTTGACCCCTATGTGCCGACGATGGCGATGGTGAATGAGATGGGCATGGCGCGGGTGCGCGAGACGGTGGCCATGGACACGGTGGCGCTGGACAACACCCTCGACTTGCCGGAGTTTGATCTGCTGAAGATCGACATTCAAGGCGCGGAAAATCTGGTGTTTCAGGGGGCCGAGCGGGTGATGCAGGGCTGCATCTCGGTCATGGTCGAGCTGCGCTACATGCGGCTTTACCATGATGAGCCGATGCTGGGCGGGGTGGATACCGAACTGCGGCGTCAGGGGTTTTATCTGCACAAGTTCATGTTCAACAAAGGCTATATGCTGAGCAATTCGCAGGCGCGGCGGTTGAAGGCGAAAAAGCTGCAAGATCAGTTGATCGACGGCGATGGCGTCTATCTGCGCAATATCGCGGAGTTGGCGGGCTATAGTGATGAGCAGTTGAAGCATCAGGCGATCTTGGCGGCGGGGGTGTTTCACAGCCATTCGCTGGTGCTGTATTGTCTGGATGCGCTGGTGGCGCGCAACGCCATCGCAGCGGATCTTCCGGGGCAGTATGTGGACCGGATGCCAGACGCTTTGCGCACCGATGGCAAGCGCTGATCCGATGGCCGTCGCCAGCGATATCGCTTTCGCGACCATGGTCGGCGACGAGCCGATCTTCCTGCCAATCTGGATCACCTATTACGCGCGCATTGTGCCAAAATCGCAGTTGTTCATTCTGGTGGACGGTTTACACCGCGTGATCCCGCCAGAGGCCGAGGGCTGTCAGGTGATACGCCTGCCCAGTGTGACGCCGGGGCCGGGTTGGGATGTGGCGCGATGGCGGATGATTTCTTTGTTCACCAACACGCTGTTGCAGCGCTTTGGCGTTGTGGTGTTCAATGATGTTGATGAGATTTTGCTGGCCGATCCGGCGCAGGGCGGTGATCTGCTAAGCCACATCGGGCAGGCGCGTGAGGTTGGGGTGATCTCACCCTTCGCCATTGAACTGCTGCACCGGATTGATCTGGAGCCTGACGCGCTTGACCCCGCCCGTCCGGTGCTGTCGCAGCGCCGTTTTGGCCGGATCAACGCCAGTTATTGCAAGCCTTGCATCACCGCGCGGCCGATCAACTGGAACATTGGCGGGCATTATTCGGATTATCCGACACTGAACCTCGACCCTGCTCTGTTCCTGTTTCACCTACGCTTTGTCGATCACGACATGCTGCGGGGCCGCCAAGCCAGCCGTCAGGCGATGATGCAGCCGGGGACTGCCAAGGGGGCCGAGGTGGCGGGGGCGGGCTGGTTGAAGGGCGCGCAAGATATGACGGATTTCCTGCAAAGCTTTGTCGATGCCGGACCGCCTTTAGACAATGATTTCAGCTTTGGTTGGCAGCGCAAGCGCATCATTGACAGTTGGCAGCACGATCCGCAGGCTGGGATCTGGCGGCACGACCGCTTGCACAACCGCAAAACCTATCGCCTGCCCGACCGTATGCAGGATCAATTCTGACCGGAGCCTGGGATGACAACCGTGACCGCCGCAAGCCTTGAAGCCGAATATGCCGATCTGCACTTCCCCCGCTTTGCCGAGGCGGAGGCTTGGGCCTTGGGGGAAAAGCTGGTGGAATTGGCGGGCGCGGCCCCGGTGGTGATCAATATCCGCAGCGCCGAGCGGGTGTTGTTTCACGCCGCCCTGCCCGGCTCTGCGCCGCTGAACGATGTCTGGGCGCGGCGCAAAGGCAATACTGCACTGCTGTTTCAACTGCCGTCGTTTCTGGTGGGGTTGCGGCACAGGGCGAATGGCGGATCTTTGGCGGCCAATGGGCTGGCCGAGGCTGATTATGCCGATCACGGTGGCGCTGTGCCAATCCGGGTGACAGGCGTGGGCGTGGTGGCGTGCGCGACGGTTTCGGGCCTGCCGGAAGCCGAGGATCACGCGCTGGTGGTGGCGGCGATTCAGGCAATGTTGGCGGGCTGACCGTGCAAGGCTTCGCTTGCGGGCTGAGTGTGCAAGCCTTCGCTTGCGGGCTAAGCCGCCACTTGCGGGGGGATTACTTCAACTCAACCTCGACAAAACTCATCACCTGATCGCCATCATTGATCACGTTATGCTCGACGCCCTCGGCGCGGCGGTAGGCGGTGCCTGCGGGGACCAGCACTTGCCGCGTGCTGCCGTCTGGGTCTTCCAGCAGCATCTGGCAATCCGTCACAGCGGTGATGACATAATCCATGCTGTGACGGTGCCAGCCGGTTTCCGCCCCCGGCGCGAAATCAAAGCGGGTGACGCGGACGCGGTCGTCATCAACCAGTTGGGTAGCGGTGCAGGGTTCACGCATGGCAGGCTCCTTTTCAGGCAGGCTAGCCGCTGCAAGGCCCGCGTCAAGCCTGTGCCGAAAGCCTGTGCCGATTGGGGTTTACATCCTGCCCAACTATGCGTCACTTTAGCCCTCCTAGGTGCAGATGGCGGCGAAGCAAATGGCGGCGAGTGCAATGACCAAACCCCGAACCCGGATACAGGCGCGCAACTCGACCACGATTCTGGATGCGGCTTTGGACGTGTTCTCGCAGCAGGGGTTTCGCGGCGCGACGCTGGATCAGATTGCCGATGTGGCCGGGCTGTCTAAGCCCAACTTGCTGTATTATTTCCCCTCAAAAGAAGCCGTACATACCGCCCTGTTGAACCAACTTCTGCGCAACTGGCTGGACCCTTTGCGCGCGATGGACCCAGATGGCGATCCGGTGGTCGAGATCATGGCTTACGTCCGGCGCAAGCTGGAACTCAGCCGCGATTTTCCGCGCGAAAGCCGGTTGTTCGCCAATGAGATGCTGCAAGGTGCGCCGCGGATGCGCGATGTGATTGAGGGCGATCTGAAAACCCTTGTTGATGAGAAAGCCGCCGTATTGCAGGCATGGATGGATCAGGGCCGGATTGCAAAGCTGCCGCCTGTGCATCTGATCTTCTCAATCTGGGCGATGACCCAGCATTACGCCGATTTCGACGTGCAGGTGCGCGCGGTTTTGGGGCCGGGGCATGATCCGTTTACCGAGGCCGGGGATTTTCTGCAAACCCTGTTCACAAAGCTTCTAGCACCCTCGCCCGCGCCAGAGCGGACCTAACGTCATGCGTGTAGTGCTGGACCTTTGGACCCAGTCAGTATAGGCAGCAGACCTGCAAGAGTTTCCGGTCGAAGGTAATGAACCAAACCAACGATACCCCCGATCGGGCTGCCAACCCGACGCCAGTCCCCCCGCATCCCGAGCATCACACCCCGCAAAACATGGGGAAATTGGTGCTGGGCTGCATTGGCGTCGTCTATGGCGATATCGGCACTTCGCCGCTGTATGCTATGCGGGAATCGCTGCACGCCGCCAGCTATGACGGGCTGTCTCGCGATGATGTGATCGGGGTGATCTCGCTGCTGATCTGGACGCTGATCCTGATCGTGACGGTGAAATATGTGGCGCTGATCATGCGTGCCGACAACAAAGGCGAGGGCGGTACGCTGTCACTGGTCGCGCTGGTGCAACGCGCGCTGAATAAGCGCCCCGGCTGGTTGCTGGCGATTGGGGTGGTGGGGATTTCGCTGTTTTTCGGCGATGCGATGATCACGCCCGCGATGTCGGTTTTGTCGGCGGTGGAAGGTTTGGACCTTGTCGCGCCCTCGATGGGCCCCTTCGTGTTACCGCTAACGTTGGCGATCATTCTGGGGCTGTTCCTGTTCCAAAGCCAAGGCACCGAGCGGGTTGCGATCCTGTTTGGTCCGATCATGGTGGCGTGGTTTGTGGTGATGGCGGCTTTGGGGATTTATCATCTGAGCGATGATCTCAGCATCCTGATGGCGTTCAACCCTGTTCATGCCGCAGGCTTTCTGGTGACAAACGGTACCGCGTCGTTCTTCGTGCTGGGCTCGGTATTTCTGGCGGTGACCGGGGGCGAGGCGCTTTATGCTGATATGGGCCATTTTGGCCGCAAACCGATCCGGCTGGCTTGGGCATTCCTGGTGTTCCCGGCGCTGACCTTATCCTATCTCGGCCAAGGTGCTTTGGTGCTGGCGCATCCTGAAACCTTCCACAACCCGTTCTTCCTGATGGCCCCGGATTTCCTGCTGCTGCCCTTGGTGTTGCTGTCGGTCGCGGCCACCATTATCGCCAGCCAAGCGGTGATTTCCGGCGCGTTCTCGATGATGCACCAAGCCGTGCAAATGGGCCTGCTACCGCGTCTGGAAATTCGCCACACCTCGGAGACCACTTTGGGCCAGATCTATCTGCCGAAAGTGAACCTGATCCTGATGGTGGGGGTGCTGTGTCTGGTGGTGGCGTTTGGCTCATCATCTAACCTCGCCTCGGCCTATGGCATCGCGGTGACAGGCGATATGGTGATCACCACGGTGCTGGCCTCGATCCTGTTCCTGAAGGCGTGGAAATGGCCGCTGTGGGGTGTCGTCGCCGTGCTGCTGCCGATCTTCATCATCGAGTTGATGTTCCTCTCGGCCAACCTGATCAAGCTGCCGGACGGCGGCTATGTGCCGGTGCTGATGGCGGCGACCTCGTGTATGCTGATTTGGACATGGGTGCGCGGCACCAAGCATGTGCAGCGCAAAGCGCATGATTCAGCGGTGGAATTGTCCAAGCTGATCAAGATGCTGGAGAAATCGCATCCGATTGAAGTTCCGGGCACAGCAGTGTTCCTCACGCAAGACAGTGATACCGCGCCCTCGGCTTTGCTGCATAACCTCAAGCACAACCGGGTTTTGCACAGCCAGAACTTTATCGTCACCGTAGGCGTGTCCACCACCCCCAAGGTCAACGACGAGAACCGCATTACGATTGAACGTCTGTCGGACAATTTCGTGCGTGTGCGGTTGCTGTTTGGCTATATGGAAACCCCGAACGTGCCGCGCGCCTTGGCTTTGGCGCGCAGGCGCGGTGAGAAATTCGACATCATGACCACCTCGTTCTTCCTGAACCGCCGCACCTTCCGTTCTGCCCGCAACCATGGGCTGCCGTTCTGGCAAGAGCGCGTGTTCATCTCGATGACCAAATCGGCCTCGGATGCGACGGCGTTCTACTGCCTGCCGTCGAACCGGGTGGTGGAATTGGGGCAGCAACTGGCGATCTGAGACGGGGCTGGAAATTGGCTCCATAGAGGTGCTGTTCCCTATCCCACGCCGCCCCTGATCAAGTCCGGGGCGGCGTGGAGTTGGGGGCCGCTACAGCCCCTGCATCACCTCTGCCGCGATCTCGAACGAGCGCAACCGGGCTTGGTGATCATGGATCATGCCCGTCAGCATAACCTCATCGGGCTTATAAGTCTCAATCAAGCCTGCCAACTGACCGCGCAGGGTCGCGGGTGATCCGACTGCCGCACAGGACAACGCATGTTCGACTTCCCTGCGCATCTGTGGCGAGACCTCGGACAGATCATGCACCGGGCGCGGTAGTTTTCCGGGCTGACCCGAGCGCAGACGCGAGAAGGCCAACACTTGCGATGAACGCAGGTATTCCGCCTCGGCGTCGGTCTCTGCGGCTGACATCCCTGCCAGAAGCATGAAATACGGCTTGTCGTGCCATTGCGAGGGCCGGAAGGTGGCGCGGTATGTTTCCACCGCCTGTTCCAGCATGGCGGGCGCGAAATGGCTGGCAAAGGCATAGGGCAGCCCCAGATAGGCCGCAAGCTGCGCGCCGTACAGGCTAGACCCCAAAATCCAGACCGGCACTTCGGTGCCCTCTCCCGGCACCGCGCGAATGCGGGCATCGGGGTGCGGCGCGTCAAGGTAGTTGATCAATTCCAACACATCTTCAGGGAATTGATCCGAGGCTTGCATGTTGCGCCGCAAGGCCCGCGCCGTGCCCTGATCGGTGCCGGGGGCGCGGCCAAGGCCCAGATCAATCCGGTCGGGGAACAACGTGGCGAGGGTGCCGAACTGCTCGGCAATCACCAAAGGCGCGTGGTTGGGCAGCATGATGCCGCCAGCACCGACGCGGATGCTCTTGGTCCCCGCCGCCACATGGCCGATCACAATCGAGGTGGCCGCGCTGGCGATCCCCGGCATGTTGTGATGTTCGGCCAGCCAAAAACGGTGATAGCCCCACGTTTCGGCATGGCGGGCGAGGTCCAAAGTATTGGCCAAAGCCTCGGCGGCGGTATGGCCTTCGGGCACGGGCGACAGATCAAGCAGCGAATATTGCATGGGATTTCTTTTGTTGTGGATGCACCGGATGCGACGCCATCGCGGGGTTTCTATACAGTTGGGTTTAGTTTGCCGAATTGGAAGATGCACGCGGGGATTTATCTGTGGATTGCGGCATTGGATCGGTGAAATCCCAATCCCGATCATGGCGGAAACATGGCAAGTGCTTCGAAAGCTTGGCAGTTTGCATCAGTGAAGCCGGTTAATTTCTGCTAAAGTCGGACTTGGGGGCAGTCGTAAAATAGGTGCAAGCATGGGTCTGATCTCGTCGCTTGCGGCGCAATCCGCGCCGCAGTTTCAATCGCTGACGGTGAAACCCGTGCCCCGCGCTGCGGCGGCTTTGATGACGCCCAGCCCCAACAGCCATGCCACCGCGCAAAGGCTTCACGCCGAACTGCCGCCGGAAGCTGTGGTGCGCCCGATCTTGCCACCCGCCAACAGCGAGGCAATCTTCAAAGGCCTGCTGCCCGTACACCCCGCACTGGTGCAGGTGCAGCAGGAGGCGGACAGCGGCCAAATCGAAACGCTGACCGAGGTGGATGGCATCAGCCTCGACGGCATCCCCTATCTGCGCGACGGCGCGGTGTTGCTGGATGATCTGCCGCAAGCCGAGCCTGAGCCCGCGCCAATAGCCAAACCAACTGAGACAGTGGCCTTTGTGACGCCGCCCGCTCTGCATCCCGAAAGCATGGCGCAAGACGAACCGGAGCAAGTGCGATCCGACCACGCCGAACGCGCTTACCTTGACGAGCGCGAGATTTCAGCGGTACGGGTAGAGCCTGTGGCCACCAATCATCTGCCGGAGCCCGATCAGGCCAAGCCCGATCCACCCAATACCGAGGCTACCCCAAGCGTCGACACCCGCGCTTGAGGCCGTTTGGTTATTCCGCCGCCGTGGCGGTCGGGTTGTTCGGATGCGTCGTCCAGTTCGCATAGTCACTGACCGGGCGGCCTGTGCGTTCGTCTATCGCACCCTTCGGCAGCTCCACCATGGTGATGCAATTCTCCACCGGGCAGACGTTGACACACAGGTTGCAGGCGACACATTCGTCGTCCTTCACCGTGAAGGTGCGGTCCGCAGACATCGCAATCGCCTGATGGCTGGTGTCCTCGCAAGCTGCATAGCAGCGGCCGCATTTGATGCAATCATCCTGCGAAATTTGGGCTTTGGTGACGTAATTCAGGTTCAGATACTGCCAGTCGGTAACATTTGGCACCGCGCGCCCGACCAATTCCGAGGTATTGGTCATTCCCTTCTCGTCCATATACTCCGACAGGCCCGAAATCATTTCCTGCACGATCTTGAAGCCATAAGTCATCGCGGCCGTGCAAACCTGCACATTGCCCGCGCCAAGCGCCATGAACTCCGCCGCATCGCGCCAAGTGGTGATTCCGCCGATGCCCGAGATTGGCAGACCGTGGGTTTCTCGGCTTCGGGCAATCTCGGCCACCATGTTCAACGCAATCGGCTTCACCGCCGGACCACAATAGCCGCCGTGGGTGCCCTTGCCGTCAATCGTCGGTTCCGGCGCAAAGCTGTCGAGGTTCACCGAGGTAATCGAATTGATCGTGTTGATCAGCGACACCGCATCCGCCCCGCCGCGCTTGGCAGCCTCTGCGGGTTTGCGGATGTCGGTGATGTTGGGCGTCAGTTTCACGATCACCGGCATCCGGGTGTGTTTTTTGCACCAGCGCGTCACCATCTCGATATATTCCGGCACTTGGCCGACCGCGCCGCCCATGCCGCGCTCGGCCATGCCATGCGGGCAGCCGAAGTTCAGCTCGACCCCGTCAGCCTCGGTATCCTCCAGATGGCCTAAGATGTCGCGCCACGAATCCTCGTCGCAGGGCACCATCAGGCTGATGATCATGGCGCGGTCTTTGTAATCGCGCTTCACCGCCTTGATCTCGCGCAGGTTCACTTCCAACGGCCGGTCGGTGATCAACTCAATGTTGTTCAGGCCCAGCAAACGCCGATCCGCACCCCAGATCGCGCCATAGCGCGGGCCGTTGACGTTGACGACCGGAGGGCCTTCCGAGCCTAAAGTTTTCCAAACCACGCCGCCCCAGCCAGCCTCAAAGGCGCGGCGGACGTTGACCTCTTTGTCGGTCGGCGGGGCAGAGGCCAGCCAGAACGGGTTGGGGGATTTGATGCCGATGAAATCAGTTGTCAGATTTGCCATGATGTTTCCCCTATGCCATCAGCGCCAGATGCATGGCTTCCGCCGCATCGCGCCCCTCGGCCACCGCCGTCACCGTCAGATCCTCGCCGCCCGCCGTACAATCGCCGCCGGCCCAGACCATGCCCTGCTGTTTCACCAACTTGGCCCCGTCTTTTGCAATCGGAGCCGCCGTCAAAGTTTGGCCAATCGCCTTGAACACCTGATCGGCTTTCAGGGTAAAGGTTTCACCCATCTCCAAGCCATTCGGGCCGTCATGAGTATAGGCAAATTCAACGCCTTCGACCGCTCCCGCGCCCAGCACCTTGACCGGGGCCGCGCCATAAATGATCCGCACACCGCTTTGCGTCGCGTGGTCCTGCTCATACTCCGACGCGCTCATCTTATCCTTGCCGCGCCGATACACCATCGTCACCGAATTGGCGCCGAGCAATTTGGATTGCACGGCGGCATCCACCGCCGTCATGCCGCCGCCGATCACCACCACATCGCGGCCCACGGCGACGGCAGGTTTATCGGACTGACGCAGTTCGGCAATGAAATCAACGGCATTGCGCACGCCAGCCAAATCCTCACCTGCCGCGCGCAGGGCGTTCACCCCGGCCAGACCGATGCCCAGAAACACCGCATCATAGTCGGTTTGCAAAGCATCCAAAGTCACATCACGTCCCAGTTCCACCCCGGTTTTCACCATGATGCCACCGATTTTCAACAGCCATGCCACCTCACGCGCGGCAAAATTCTCGGGCGTCTTATAAGTGGCAATGCCGTATTCGTTCAGGCCACCGGGCTTTGCGTGACGCTCAAACACCGTGACCTCGTGGCCCTTCAAAGCCAAACGATGCGCGCAGGCCAGACCAGCAGGCCCTGCCCCGACCACCGCCACCTTTTTGCCCGTCAAGGCCGCCCGCGTGAACGGATGCACGCCTTTTGACATCAGCGTGTCGGTGGCAAAGCGCTGCAGACGGCCGATTTCAACTGGCTTGCCCTCGGCCACTTCGCGCACACAGACTTCCTCGCAGAGCTGTTCGGTCGGACAGACCCGCGCGCACATGCCGCCCAAGATATTCTGCGCAAAGATCGTCTTTGCCGCCGCATCCGGGGTGCCGGTGGCGATCTGGCGGATGAACAAGGGAATGTCGATCGATGTCGGGCATGCCGTCATGCAGGGCGCGTCATGGCAGAAGTAACAGCGATCCGCCGCCACCCGCGCTTCGTGTCGGTCAAACACCGGTTGCACATCGGAAAAGTTTTCGGCGTAAGCGGCGGGCGATAGGCGCTCGGCCACCACACCGGGGGTCAACGGGCTATTGGACAAGGCGGGGCCTCCCTTGGCTATGTTGTTTTATCAAGGCTGGCACAGCTTTATTTTTTTATCAAATGGTAAATTTTAGGCGAACCGGTTTGCGGGCAGTTTTTTTACCTCTACCCAGCCGCAACCGATCTTCGGCCTTTTTTCTAGGCGCTTGCTTATGTATAAGTGCACGATCAAGGCGCGGAAATGGCCCATCCAGCGCGCAGCAACGAAGCCAGCAGACCCAAAAGAGGACGGCATGAGCAAACAATCTTCCGACGCCGATGTTGCGTTTATCTCGGCTCTTGCAGAGCTTTTGAACAAGAATGAGCTGACCGAGCTGTCGGTTAAACGTGAATATGGCGAGGATGACAGTCTTGAAGTGCGCGTCGTCAAACAGGCCAATATCGTGCAAGTGGCCGCCGCTGCGCCTGCGGCGCATTATGCGCCCGCACCTGCCGTCGGTGCTGCCCCGGCAACCGTAGCAGCGCCTGTGGCAAACGAAGATCCGGCGCAGCATCCCGGCGCTTTGACCTCGCCAATGGTCGGAACCTGCTATTTGTCCGCCGAACCGGGAGCTGCTGCTTTCGTCACGGTGGGTTCGGTTGTGACCGAAGGCCAGACCGTGCTGATCATCGAAGCGATGAAAACCATGAACCACATTCCGGCGCAAAAGGCTGGCACCGTGAAACGCATTCTTGTCGCCGACGGCAATTCTGTCGAATACGGCGCGCCGCTGATGATCATCGAGTAAGCCGATGTTTGAAAAAATCCTGATCGCCAACCGGGGTGAGATTGCCCTTCGTGTGATCCGCGCCTGCCAGGAGATGGGGATCAAATCGGTCGCCGTGCATTCCACCGCAGACGCCGATGCGATGCATGTGCGGATGGCCGACGAGTCGGTCTGTATTGGCCCGGCCTCATCCACCGACAGCTATCTGTCCAAGGCCGCGATCATCTCGGCCTGTGAGATCACCGGCGCGCAGGCAGTGCATCCGGGCTATGGTTTCCTGTCGGAAAACGCCGCCTTCGCGCAGGCGTTGGAAGATCACGGCATCACCTTTATCGGCCCGCGGCCTGAACATATCCGCATCATGGGTGACAAGATCACCGCCAAGATCACCGCGAAAGATCTGGGGATTCCAGTGGTGCCGGGCTCGGACGGCGGCGTGGCAGATTTCGAGTCCGCGATTGGCGTGGCGGCGGGCATCGGCTTTCCGGTGATCATCAAGGCGACGGCTGGTGGCGGTGGTCGTGGCATGAAGGTCGCCAAGAACGCTGAGGAGTTGGAGATCGCCTTCCGCACCGCGCGGTCGGAATCGAAAGCCGCCTTTGGCAACGATGAAGTCTATATCGAGAAATATCTGCAAAAGCCGCGCCACATTGAAATTCAGGTGTTCGGCGACGGCAAAGGCCGTGCCGTGCATCTGGGTGAGCGGGATTGCAGCTTGCAGCGCCGCCACCAGAAGGTGTTCGAGGAGGCCCCCGGCCCCTGCATCACTCCCGCGATGCGCGCCAAGATCGGCAAGACCTGCGCCGATGCGGTCGCCAAGATCAACTATATCGGCGCTGGTACGATTGAGTTTCTGTATGAGGATGGCGAGTTCTTCTTTATCGAGATGAATACCCGTTTGCAGGTGGAACATCCTGTGACCGAGGCGATCTTTGGTGTTGATCTGGTGCGCGAGCAAATCCGGGTGGCCGCTGGCATGGATATGTCGTTCACGCAGGATGAGCTGGAGATCAACGGCCACGCGATTGAGGTGCGGATCAACGCGGAACGGCTGCCGGATTTCGCGCCCCGCCCCGGTCGGGTCAAGGTGTTCCACGCGCCGGGGGGCCTCGGCGTACGGATGGATTCGGCGCTGTATGGCGGCTATTCGATTCCACCGTATTATGACAGCCTGATCGGCAAACTGATCGTGCATGGGCGTGATCGGCCTGAGGCGCTGGCTCGGTTGAAGCGGGCGTTGGGCGAGTTGATCATTGACGGCATTGAGACGACCGTGCCGCTGTTTGATATGCTGCTGGCCGAGCCGGATATTCAGAACGGGGATTATGGCATCCACTGGCTGGAGAAATGGCTGGAAGCGACCTTCGGCCAATAAGATCAAGGGGCGCTTTCGGGCGCCCTTTTTGCTGGTCCCAACGCGGGACCATTTTTTATTTATGTAAGTCAATAACTTGACTATGCGCCGCTAACGGATTTTTAACACTTCAGCCGCAAAGCCCCTGCCCCGCCTATGCCCCAAAGCCTGACCCCAGACATCCTGCTGCGCGCCTATGGCATCGGGATTTTCCCGATGGCGGAAAGCCGGGATGATGCTAAAATCCACTGGGTCGATCCGAAACGGCGCGGGGTATTTCCGCTGGATGGTTTTCATATCTCGCGCAGCCTCGCCAAGCATATCCTGACGACGGAGTATCGGGTGAGTGTCAATGAGGCGTTCTCGGAGGTCGTCGAAGGCTGTGCGGATCGCCCCGAGACGTGGATCAATGCCGAGATCACCGGGCTTTACGCCGCGCTGCACCAGCTGGGGTTTGCCCATAGCCTAGAGGTTTGGCAGGGCGAGGCGCTGATTGGCGGGGTTTACGGCGTGACTTTGGGGGCGGGGTTTTTCGGCGAAAGCATGTTTTCTCGGCAGACCAATGCCTCTAAGACTGCACTTGCTTACCTGATTCATCGGCTGCGGGCGGGTGGATTTCAGCTGTTTGACACCCAGTTTTTGACACCGCATCTGGCCTCATTGGGCGCTGTGGAAATCCCGCGTGCGGAGTATCAGCGTCGGTTGGCCCAAGCCGTTCAAGGCCAAGCCAGCTTTACACCCGCAGGCTATCAGCCGTTGCCATCATCGGTGGTGGCGGGGTCTGCGTTGGGATCTTGACCCTCACCCGGTGTGTCTTCCGGCGGGTCTTCGACATCGGGCAGCGCCACATCCGGCACGTCGCAACGCAGCACCCAAACGTCATAGCGGGCGTTATCCAAAGCCGATAGCGCGGGGCTAGAGGCGGTCATCCAGCCATTGAACACCGGATCGGGCACTTGCGAATCCAGAATGGTCAGATGCGCAAAAGCCTCGGCGGCGGGGCTGTCGGGGTAATAGCGGCAGCCATCCATCTGCACCGTCAGCCGCCCCACGGTTTGCGATTGGCCGTTGGACAGATCCAGATCGGTGACTTTGCCCGTCAGCTTATCGAGCAGACGCAGTTTTGCACCGGGGGCATCGGCGACATCTTGCGCGCTTGCCATCCCAGCCAACAGGCTAAGGCAAATCGCCAAGCGTTTCATGGGGTTGTCGTAGTAGGCGTGGCAGGTTTATCGCCGGACGATCCGCCAGAGACGAATTTCATCAGTAGCGAGATCAGGCTTACCGAGCCTTGGGTGTCTTCAATCTCATCACCCGGGGCGAGGGTATCCGGCGCGCCACCGGGCACCAATTCGACAAAATTGCCGCCGAGCAGACCCTCGGACGAGATCAGAATCGCGGTATCAGTGGGCAGCTGGATTTTGCTGTCGATCGCGATGCTGGCATCGGCAAAGAAGGTTTCCGGGTTCAAGGTTAGTGCTGTGATGCTGCCGACCTTGACGCCCGCAAGCCGCACATCGGAGCCCGGCGTGATGCCATCGACCGAGCGGAACGAAGCTTTCAGTGGGTAAGTCCCGGTCGCAGCCGACAGGCCCTGCCCGCCGGTGGCATAGATCAAAAAGCCGATAGCTGCGGCCAGAACGGCGGCTCCAGCCAGAATTTCTGCGCGATTTTCAGACATTATTCGGGCTTCCATGCCTCATAATCGCTGCGCAGCGCGGGGGCGCTGGCGCGGATTGATCCGGGCGGGGCATAGGCGGCGATGGTGCCGGTCAGGTTTTCCTGATGCGGCTGCTCCCACGGTTTGTGCTTCAGCGGCGCTTTGGTGGGCGGCTGATCCCAGGTGAAATGCAGCCAGCCATGCCAATCGGGCGAGACGCGGCTTGCTTCGGATTCGCCGTTGTAGATCACCCAGCGGCGCTTGGTGTCGGCGGTTTGATAATAGATATTGCCCTGCTCATCCTCGCCAACCTTCTGGCCGCGACGCGCGGTATAGAGCTGGGTGCCAAGGGTTTGGCTGTTCCACCAGGTCAACATTCGCTTGAGGAAATACATAGAGGCCTCCGCAGGGGTTTCATCTTGATATGGCTGATTGGCGCAGCAAGGTCTAGGGGGCACGCGGCGGTGGCGCAGATTTGCGCAGGGTTTTGCAAGCGTTAAAGCAAAACGGCGAGCCTTTGGCCCGCCGCTGCTTGTTGAATTGGCAAACACCTTAGCTGGCGGTTGCGGGTTCTTTTTTCTTCGTCTCGGTGTGGACCAGAAGCGGGGCCGCACCGTTGTTGACGGCTTCCTCATTGACCACGACTTCTTCGACATCATCCATGCCGGGCAGTTCGAACATGGTGTTGAGCAGGATGCTTTCCATGATCGAGCGCAGGCCACGCGCGCCGGTTTTGCGCTTGATGGCGCGTTTTGCAATGGCAGTCAAAGCGTCTGGCGTGAAGGTCAGCTTGGTGCCTTCGATGTCGAACAAGCGCTGGTATTGCTTGACCAAAGCGTTCTTCGGCTCGGTCAGGATGGTGATCAGCGCGTCTTCGTCAAGGTCGGTCAGGGTGGCGATCACGGGCAGACGGCCAACGAATTCCGGGATCAGGCCGAATTTCAAAAGATCTTCCGGCTCAAGTTCCTGGAACAACTCGCCTGCGCCACGATCTTCCGGGCCCTTCACCGCCGCGCCAAAGCCGATGGCCGAGCCTTTGCCGCGTTGCGCGATGATTTTTTCCAGCCCCGAGAACGCCCCGCCGCAGATGAACAGGATATTGGTGGTATCGACTTGCAGAAATTCCTGCTGCGGATGCTTGCGCCCGCCTTGCGGCGGCACGGAGGCAACCGTGCCTTCCATGATCTTCAGCAGCGCCTGCTGCACGCCTTCGCCGGAAACGTCACGGGTGATCGAAGGGTTGTCGGACTTGCGCGTGATCTTGTCGACTTCGTCGATATAGACGATGCCGCGCTGCGCGCGTTCGACGTTATATTCCGAGGCTTGCAGCAGTTTCAGGATGATGTTTTCGACATCTTCGCCGACATAGCCCGCTTCTGTGAGGGTCGTCGCGTCGGCCATGGTGAACGGCACATCCAGAATGCGGGCCAAGGTTTGCGCCAGCAAGGTCTTGCCGCAACCCGTAGGACCGATCAGCAGGATGTTGGATTTCGACAGTTCGATGTCGGTTTTGCTGGCGTGGTTCAGCCGCTTGTAGTGGTTATGCACCGCGACCGAGAGCACGCGCTTGGCGTGGATCTGGCCGATGACATAATCATCGAGAACCTTGCAGATGTCGCGCGGCGTTGGCACGCCATCGGTGGTTTTCAGCCCCGTGGTCTTGGTTTCCTCGCGGATGATGTCCATGCACAGCTCGACACATTCATCGCAGATGAAAACCGTCGGGCCGGCGATCAGCTTGCGCACCTCGTGCTGGCTTTTGCCGCAGAAGGAGCAATAGAGCGTGTTCTTGCTGTCGCTGCCGGAATTGTTCGCCATGGGTATCCTCTAGCCCTGCGCCCGTGTGGGGCGTTTGAAGGAAGTGTAGGCCAAGGCCCAGACCTCTACAATCTGAAAGTGCCCCCGGATTGCGCCGGGGGCCATGCGCTTATTTCACTTCGTCAACCTTGCCACGGCTTTCGAGAATCTCATCAATCAGGCCCCAAGCCTTGGCATCTTCGGCGGACATGAAATTGTCACGCTCTAGTGCCGCTTCGACGGTTTCATAGTCGTTGCCGGTGTGGCGCACGTAGATTTCATTCAGGCGGCGTTTCAGCTTTTCGGTTTCGCGCGCGTGAATCATGATGTCGGTCGCTTGGCCTTGGTAGCCCCCGGAAGGCTGGTGGACCATGACGCGGGAGTTCGGCAGCGAGAACCGCATGCCCTTTTCGCCCGCTTGCAGCAGCAGCGAGCCCATCGATGCCGCTTGGCCGATCACAAGGGTCGAAACCTTCGGGCGGATGTATTGCATGGTGTCGTAGATCGAGAGGCCAGAGGTCACAACGCCGCCGGGGCTGTTGATATACATCGAGATTTCCTTCGACGGGTTTTCCGCCTCAAGGAACAAAAGCTGCGCGCAGATCAGCGACGACATGCCGTCATGCACTGGCCCGGCCAGAAAAATGATGCGCTCTTTCAGCATACGGCTGAAAATATCATAAGCGCGTTCGCCGCGGCTGGTCTGTTCGACCACCATCGGCACGAGGGTATTCATATAGTGGTCAACTGGATCGCGCATGAAAACCTGCCTGTTTAGGTCCGTGGAACTGTATTAATCGCCAGATGCTTTCCAGAGTCTTAGTGGCGCGCGCCGGGGGGTGCAAGGGCACCTCGGCGCATTGAAGCATTCGGCGTGGGGTTGAGAGATGTTTAGCGGGGATGTGCTGAAAATTTGGTTCATCGCAGAAGGATCAGCTTATTGGAGGTAGGGCGTGTTTCAGGGCGTTTCAACGGGCGGCGGCGTAGAAGGTGGGGTACAGAACCGAGAGAAAACTCTGCGGGGCAGAGTTTTTCGGTTCGTTGCTCGTAAGGCTGAAAGCCGTCGCGCAAGGGGTGTGGTGCCGCAAACCGTAGCTTGGGTAATCTGGCCGCGCCTGACTGGGCTGGCGCATTTCGCGCCTGCCGGGGGCAGGCCCCTTTCAGCGATTGCAAGCAATCGCTTACCGGGCAACGAGGCGCGGGCAGATTTGTCTGCGGCCAAATCTGCCAAGATAAAAGTCCGTCACGCCGAGGTTACCGCGCCACAGAAATCTCAGCCCGCAAACCGCCCAGCCGCTCACTGTCGCCCAAGCGCAACGCGCCGCCATGGCTGCGGGCGATGTCAGAGGCTATCGACAGACCCAAGCCCACGCCGCCGCCCTTGTTGGGGTTGCGCGCCGGGTCCAGCCGCTTGAACGGCTCTAACGCCTCATCCCTGCGGTCTTTGGCGATGCCCGGCCCGTCATCCTCGACGATAAAGCGCAAGGCACGGTCCGAGACTTGCAGGCTGACCTCGACATGTTTGGCATGGCGCACCGCATTGCCGATCAGGTTTTCCAAAGCCCGGATAATGGCTTGCGGCCGCAGCTTGGCGAACTCCAGCGCATCACTTGGCCCAAGTGTGACCGGTTGGCCCATGCGGCGGGCGTTATCGACCACATGTTGCAGCAAGGCGGTGGGATCGGTGGGCTCTGCTTCCTCCATCGCGTCGCCGCGCGCGAAGGACAGAAATTCATCCACCAGCCGCTCCATATCTGCGACATCTTGTTGCAGCGCGCGGGTGTCGTCGTCTTCGGGCAGGAACGACAGGCCAAGTTTCAGCCGGGTGAGCGGCGTGCGCAGATCATGGCTGACGCCGGACAGCATCTGGGTGCGGCTTTCGATCTGGCGTTCAATCCGCGCCCGCATATTCAGGAAGGCATTGCCCGCAGCCCGCACCTCTGTCGCCCCGCGCGGGGTGTAGGGAATGGTCTGGCCCTTGCCGAAGGCGTCCGAGGCCCGCGCCAGCCTTGTGATCGGGCTGAGTTGATTGCGCAGGAAAATATAGGCGATGAAGGTCATCAAGGCGGATGTGAATACCATCCAGACCAGCAGCTGATGCGGATTGCTGGCGGAAATGCGCGAGCGTTTGATCTCAAACCGGATCGGACCTTTGTTGGTGTCAAGATAGACCTGCACCGCCAGCGGATTGCTGGTCAGATCAACCGCACGCACGCCGGACAGCCGCTCATACAACGTCAGCGTGACGGCACGGCCGGCATAATCGAACCATTCCCGGCTGTCGGCTTGCGGGATCTCCGTGGCATCCAGCGGAAATTTCAGGCCCAGATCAAGGCCGCGGGTCAGATCATAGGCGAGGGCTTGGGCTTGGCCAACGCTCGCGACGGCTTCGACGCGGGCGCGGATATAGCGGATCTCGATGCTGACCCCGCCGGTCATCTGGCGGGTGACACCGTCAAAATGCCGCTGGATGAAGGCGATCGAGACGATCAGCTGCACCACCACAACCGGCAGCACCAGAATAAGTGCTGCACGCCCAAACAGGCTGCGGGGCAGAAAGGGCTTGAGGCGGCTCGGCATAGCGGCAAGGTTAGCGAGGATGCGGTAAGATGGGAAGGCCGGGATGCAAGTAGCGGCAGGCGTATGGCGGATCAGGGCGGCGAACCCCAGCCCGATGACAGGGACCGGCACCAACACTTATGTGCTGCACGGGCCGGACGGCGCTGTGGTGATCGACCCCGGCCCTGCCCTGCCCGCGCATCTGGCGGCGGTGCTGGCGGCTGTGGGCGATGTGCCGCTGCAGGCGATCTTGGTGACGCATCCGCATCTGGATCATTCCGCGCTGGTGCCTGCGTTGAAGGCCGCGACCGAAGCGCAGGTTTATGGCTTTGGCCCGGCAGAGGCGGGGCGCTCTGCGGTGATGCAGCGGCTGGCGGCGGCGGGGTTGCAGGGCGGTGGCGAGGGCGTTGATCTGGGCTTTGCGCCGGATGTTTTGGTGTCGGATGGCACGGTGCTGGCGCTGGCAGGCTTGCAGATCGAGGCAATCCACACCCCCGGCCATATGGGTGGGCATCTGTGCTTTGCGCTGGGGGAAAATCTGTTCAGCGGCGATCATGTGATGGGCTGGGCGAGCACGCTGATCTCGCCGCCTGATGGCGATATGGCGGGGTATATGGCGTCATTGGCAAGGCTTTCGACGCGTGACTGGCGGCAGTTCTGGCCCGGCCATGGCGAGACAATCGCCGATCCGGCTGCGCGTCTGGCCGAGCTTGCCGCCCACCGCCGCGCCCGCGAAACCGCGATTTGTGCGGCCTTGCAGGCAGGCCCCGCCCGCCCCGCCGATCTGGCAGCGCAGCTTTACACCGACACCCCACCCGCCCTGCTTCCCGCCGCCGCCCGCAACATTCTTGCGCATCTCATTGATCTGCATGACAGAAATGTCGTCACCGCCAGCGAACCGCTCGGCCCCGAGGCCCAATTCAAAATCATCTGAGCTGAGATGCATTTTTCTTCACCCCCCCCCTTTACGCCCCCAAACACCCTTGCTATAGACCCCTCGTGTTCCGGCGTAGCTCAGCGGTAGAGCAGTTGACTGTTAATCAATTGGTCGTAGGTTCGATCCCTACCGCCGGAGCCAAAAAATCAAGGGGTTAGCTAGAAATAGCTGACCCCTTATTCATTGCGTGTAAGCATCCTCGATGACTGCATCCGGGCATTTGGGAATTTCAGATCACCGGCCAAGGTTTATCTATGGCCAAATATGGTATGCCGTCTGATGGATTGCAGGGAGCATGAGCCAACATGCCCTGCCAGATATTGGTCTGAAATTTGCAGCGAAAGATATTTATTTCAAAAAACTTTCCCATTTCCCTTGTAAAAATTTCTGCAGTGATGAACCCTGCCGTTGCAGCTGAGAAACCGCCACCACAAGAGGGTCATTCCCGACAGCTGCACAGGCAAAAGGCGCTGCGATGGCGAAGAAGATCTATAATTCGATGAATGATTTTGCTGCGGTCTGCGGCATTTCGCGGCCAACTCTGTCGAAGTATTTCAACGACCCGACGACGGTGAAAGAGGTCACCCGCAAACGCATCGAGGTGGCGCTGCGGAAGTCGAACTTCGAGCCCAACATGTTTGCCCGCCATCTGAACCGCAAGCGGACCCGCAACATTGGCATTCTGGTGCCCACCATGTCCGACCCGTTCTACGTGCAGGTCGTCACCCTGATTGAGCTGGAGCTGCGCGCCAAAGGCTATTGGCCGATCCAGATCTCGTGTCACTCGCGCCCCGATCTGGAGGAAGAGGCGATCCGCACCCTGCTTGCCTTCAAGGTGGCGGGCGCGATCGTGGCCCCGTTGGGAGAGCCGTCGCAGCCCTCGGTTTTGCAACGGCTGACCGATGCTATTCCGGTGGTGTGCTTTGACACCCCCGCCAGCATTGATCTGCCCTATGTCGGCAATGACAATGTGCAAAGCGTCGCCGCCATGGTGCAATATCTCTGCCGTTCCGGCGAGCCACCACTGTTTCTGGAAGTGCCGCGCGTCAACGAAAACTCTGGCGAACGGCAGAACAGCTATCGGGCAACCATGGTCAAGGAGGGGCACTCGCCTCTGGTGATTGATTGCGACGCGCCGGTGTCGTGGGAGTTTGAGCGCTTGGGCTTTGAGCAGATGCAGAAGATCCTTGGCACAGGCGGGTTGCCCGGCAAGACCGTGCTTTGCGCCAATGACCGCTTTGCCTTTGGCGCGATGGCGGCGGCCTGTCAGGCCGGGTTGAAGATCGGGCGCGGCGCGGATTGCGACATCCGCATTGCCGGACATGACGACCATCCGCTTAGCCGCTACACCTGCCCCTCGCTGACGACGATGGCGCAGAACGCGCCGGAGATTGCGGCGAAAAGTGTTGAAATCCTGTTGCGGCGGATTGATGAGGTGGATGAGGGCAAGGTCTCCCCTGCCCGCAAGCTGACGCTGGAAGCCACGCTGATGATGCGCGATTCGGCTTAGGTCAGTCGGGTTAAGTCAGTCGGGCTAAGCCACTCCGGCTCGGTCAGGAAGGCGGGCGACCAAAGCCCGGGTCAAGCTCACGCCAAGCCGCAGCGATTGCCGTCAATGCTTCGGCGGCCTGCGGGATCACCCGGCCCATCGAGACAAAGCCATGAATCTGTCCGGGCCAGACCTGCAGCGCAGCCGTTGCCTCTGTCGCCAGCCGTGCGGCATAGGCCGCGCCATCGTCATACAAAACATCATGCCCGGCCAACACCACAAAGGCCGGGGCTGCGCCTTGCAGCGAAGCGGCCAAAAGCGGCGAGGCGCGCCAGTCGGTCGCCGCCGCGCCGTAGTGGTCGCGAAACCACGCCATTGCCTTTGCGGTCAGCCCGAAGCCCTCGGCATAGCGGTGGTAACTGTCCGAATTCTGGCGCTGGTCTGTCACCGGATAGATCAAAAGTTGCGCCAGCACGGGTGGGACTTCGCCATCGCGCGCCAGCAGCGCCAGCACGGCGGCAAGATTTCCCCCGGCACTGTCACCGCCCACCACGATCCGTGCCGGATCAATGCCAAAGCTTTGTGAACGCGCCACAATATGCCGCAGGACCGCCGCGCAGTCGGACAGGGCCGCCGGAAACGGATGCGCGGGTGCCAGACGGTAATCCGGGGAAATCACCACAGCACCGACCCGGTTGGCCAATGCGCGGCAGATGTCTTCATGGGTTTCCGGCGCACCGATCACCCAGCCGCCGCCATGCAGATAGAGCAGCGCCGGAGCAGCAGTTTGTGACGCCCCCTGCCCGCGCCAGATTTTCAGCCTGATCCCATCAGCCCAGACTTCGCTGGCCTCTGCCACATCTTCCAACGGCAGTTGCGTCGCGGCAAACCCCTGCAGATAGTCCTGCTGCGCCGCTTCGGGCGCACAGGTTTCAATCGGCGCAGTGCCTGCTTGCGCGGCCTGACGCAGAGCCTCTGTGGCTGAGGCGTCCAAACCCGTCATGCCAGCAGACTTTTCGCTTCATCCTCGCGCAGTTCCTTGGGTTGGGCGATGCCGCCTGCGATGGTCTGGGCGATGCCCGTCTCACCCGCGCGCAAGATCGCCTCCATGATCTCCAGCACATGCAGCGCCAGATCGCCAGAGGCGCGCGGGCTGCGGCCCTCGGTGATCGCCCGCGCAAGGTCGGCCAGCCCAAGCATCCGATAGTTCGCCCGGTCCGGCGTCTCGACCGGCCAGTTCACCGCGCCATAGGTCATGCTGGCGGTATCCATCGCATCCCAATCGCCACCCCGGTCGGACAAAGCCACGACACCGCCGAAGGTATCCGGATCTGGCAGGCGCAAAGAGCCTTTGGTGCCATGCAATTCAATCGGATGGTTGGAATGGCGGAACACATCCCAAGACGCGCCGAAAGTCACACTCGCGCCGCAGGCAAATTCCAGCAGCGACATCACCGAAGTCGGGGTGCCGACCGGGAACGTCGTGCCAGTTTTCGGGCCAGCGGCGGTGATCAGCCGTTCGGTCTGCCCGCTGGTCGCCACCGCCTGAACCCGGCGCACCGGGCCCATCAGGTTGACCATCATGGTCAGGTAATAGGGCCCCATATCCATCACCGGGCCAGCACCCGGTTGATAGTAAAAGCCGGGGTCGGGGTGCCAATGTTCCATGCCGCGCCCCAGCATGAAGGCGGTGCCAGTGACCGGCGCGCCAATAGCGCCACCCTCGATCAGGCGGCGGGCATAGCGTCCGGCAGCGCCAAGGAAGGTATCGGGGGCCGAGCCAAGCGCCAGACCACGCCGCGCCGACTCGGCGACAAGCAGCCGCCCCGCCTCTGCCGTCACCGCGAGTGGCTTTTCGGTAAAGACGTGTTTGCCCGCCGAAAGCGCCTGCATCGAGACGTCAAAATGCGCCGCAGGCACGGTCAGGTTCAGGATCAGGTCAATGTCGGGGTCTGCCATCAGCCCGTCAACATCCATCGCCCGCAGCCCGTATTCCGCTGCCCGCCGGGTCGCTGCCTCGGGGAAGATGTCGGCGCAGGCGGTGATCTCGACACCACGGAACAGCGGGGCGTTACGCAGATAGGCCATCGAGATATTGCCGCATCCGACTATACCGATCCGCAGTTTTGTCTCTGTCATGTTTTGCATCCGATGCTGACCCTGAAGGTGGGATGTTGAACCTAGCCTGCGCTTGCTTGACACAGTGCATAAAGAATGTTGACGTGCGATAACATTTTATCTTATGAATATTCAAGTAGCAGGGAGGATGCACGGAAAAATCTTTCGGAAATTGGCGCCCTATCCTTGCGGTAGCCAACTGCTTTTGTAATCCTTCCGCTCGGCGGGATGTGGCCTGATCCTTAAGGCCCGACCTTGGACACACCGCTTCCGCCCGCAAAGTGACGCTGTCACTTTACAGGGCAGATTTCACCATCAAAATTCGCCAGATCAGGACAGACAGATGACCCGCCCCACCATGAAATTCGGCTGCCAGACCTTCACTTGGGAAATGCTGGGGGCGAAGTGGAGTGGCGGGCCGGATGACCTGCTGCGCGCCATCGCCGACGGCGGCTATAGCGGGATCGAGATCACCGATACGATGATTGGCAGCTATGCCACCCGCCCGAAAGATTTTGCGGCAAGCTTGGCGGATGCGGGCCTGTCGCTGGTATCGTTTGCCTTTGGCTCTGACAGCGGTTTTACCGAACCTTCGTTGATTGAGAATGATCTGGAGGCGGCGCGGCGCTGGGTGGAGTTCGCAGCGCATTTTCCCGGCGCGCTGGTTTCGATGGGATCGGCAACGGTGATGTCGGACGGCACGCGGGCGCAAAAGTTTGACGTGGCGGCGGATGTGTACAACCGCGCCACCGAGATTGGGCGGCAAGGCGGCGTCACCGTCGCGGTTCACCCCTCATCGCATCACAACACCTTGCTGTTCACCCGCGCCGATTATGATGAAATCTTTGCCCGGCTTGACCCCAGCGTCGGCTGGGTGCCCGATACCGGCCATATTCTGCGCGGCGGTCAGGGGATGGAAGACACGTTGCGCGCCTATCTGGGCCGCATCCGCTATGTCCACCTCAAAGATGTTGATACCAAGGGCATCTGGGCGATGCTGGGGGCGGGCAGCTGCGATATTGCGCAGGTGATCGCCACCGTCACTGAGGCACCGCTGTTCACCGGATGGATCGTGGTGGAGGAGGAATCCGACGCCGCCGCCGCCGATCCGGCTAATGCTGTGCGGGTCAATCTGCAAACGCTGCGGGGGCTTGATCTGGCCATGGTGTCAGCATGATCCGCAAACAGGACCGTCTGCTGCGCGTCGGTGTGCTGGGCTGCGGCCCCATCGCGCAATTTGCGCATTTGCAATCCTGCACCAAAGCCGCCAATGCCGAGCTTTACGCCATCTGTGACGCCGCCCCAGACCTTTTGGCCCGGATGGCCGCCACCCATGCCCCGAAGAAGACCTTTGCCGATTATGATGAGATGCTGGCCGATCCAGACCTAGAGGCGGTGATCGTGGCCACCTCGGATGCCTATCACGTGCCGATGTCGATCAAGGCCTTGCAGGCCGGCAAGCATGTGCTGTGCGAAAAGCCGATTGGCACCTCGATTGAAGAAGGCGAGGCTTTGGCCGCCGCCGTCAAAGCTTCGGGCAAGGTGTTGCAGGTCGGGCATATGAAGCGCTTCGATCCAGCGCTGCAAGACGCCCGCGCTTTTGTGCAAGAAGAAATGGGGCAGATTCTGGCGCTGAAGGCATGGTATTGCGACAGCACGCATCGCTATACCAACACCGATGCAATCCAGCCGCTGCCGATCACCAGCGCGCAGGCCCGCAAACCTTCGGGCAACCCCAAGGCCGATCTGCGGCAGTATTTTATGCTGGCGCATGGCTCGCATCTGGTCGACACCGCGCGGTTTTTCTGTGGTGAGATCACCGCCGTGCGGGCGCGTCTGGTCGAAAAATTCGGTGCATATTGCTGGTTTGTTGAGACTGAGTTTGCCAATGGCGCGCTGGGGCATCTGGACCTGACGGTGGCGGTGCGGATGGACTGGCACGAGGGTTTCCAGCTTTACGGCGAAAACGGCTCGGTCACTGCCAAGACCTTCAACCCGTGGTATTTCCGGTCCTCCGAAGTGGATATCTTCCACGAAAAGGACGCAACCGCGCGCAGGCCTTTGGGCGCGGATGGGCATTTCTTCCGTCGTCAGCTGGAAGGTCTGGCCGATACCGTGCTGCACGGTGCGCCGATGCGGGGCGCGGGGGTTGAGGATGGCATCGCCTCGATCAAGGCGATGGTCGCCATCGCGCGCTCGGCCGAAAGCGGTGAGCGGGTAGGCTTGGATCAGGTCACAGGGGCGGTGTGATGCAGCTGGGGATTTTCGCCAAAACCTTTGCTGGCAGCGATCCGGCCTTGGTGCTGGGGGCTGCCAAAGCTGCGGGCTATGTAGCGGTGCAGTTCAATCTGGCCTGTGCGGGTCTGCCATCGCTGCCCGATCAGATTGACGATGAGGCCGGGGTGATTACGCAGATCATAGCTGCCAGCCGTGCGGCCGATGTGTCGCTGGCCGCGCTGTCCGCCACCTATAACATGGCCCACCCCGATCCGGTGAAACGCCGCGCCGGGTTGAAGGGGCTGGAAACCGCCATGCGGGTGGCTGCGGGCGCGGGGATCCCTCTGGTGACGCTTTGCACCGGCACACGCCATACAACCGATCAATGGGCGCATCATCCCGACAATGCAGAGCCTTCGGCTTGGGCGGATATGGCGGCAGAGATGGCGCTGGCGCTGGATCTGGCCGAAGCGCACGGGGTCGATCTGGGGATTGAGCCGGAACAAGCCAATATCGTGCAATCCACCGCCGATGCGCGGCGGCTGATTTCCGATATGGGCTCGGCGCGGCTGAAGATCGTGTTTGATCCGGCCAACCTGTTTGAACACGCCACCGCCGCGCAGGCGCGCGAGATTGTCGCCCGCTCGATAGCACCTGCGGCTGGCTCTATCGCCATGGTTCATGCCAAAGACCGCTATGCCGATGGCCGTTTTGCCACAGCAGGCCAAGGTGTCGTCGATTTTGCCGATCTGCTGGCCCGCATCCGCGCCACTGGCTTTGAGGGCCCGCTGGTCACGCATGGGCTGGACGCCAGCGAAGCCCCGGCTGTCGCCCGGTTTTTACGCGGATTGCTGGCATGACAGATACCGTGGTGTTTCAGCACGGCTTGGGCGGCGGCGCAGAGCAGGTGGCGCAGAACTGGCCAGCGGGCACGGGCTTTCGCCGGATCACGCAGCCCTGCCGAGGCCATGACGGCACAGCACTCGGGCCTGCGCGCCCGTTCTCGATCCCGATGTTTGCGGGGGACGTTCTGGCAAGCGCCCCGGATGAGTTCGTCGCCGCCGGAATCTCGATGGGGGCGGCGATTGCGCTGAACCTCGCCTGCCATCACCCCGAACGGGTGCGGGCGCTGATCCTGATCCGCCCGGCTTGGACGTTTTCCGCCGCACCGCCCAACATGCAACCCATCGCCGAAATCGCCGCCCTGTTGCAACGTCTGCCCGCCGTGCAAGCTGCCGTGGCCTTCCGCATCGGTGACACCGGACAGCGGCTTGCGGCGGAAAGCCCGGACAATTTCGCCTCGCTCTTGGGCTATGCGGCGCGACCCGACGCCCAAGCCTTTGCGCAGGTTCTGCTGGATATTGCCACGCAACCGCCCGGTGTCAGCCTGCAACAAGTGCAGGCCCTGAGCCTGCCCTGCCTGATCATTGGCAATGAGATGGACGCGGTGCATCCGATGTCCAGCGCCGAGGTTCTGGCCGAAGCCATCCCCAACGCCCGCCTGATCCGCGTCGCGCCCAAAGCGCAGGATCGTACCCGTCACCACGCCGAAATCTGTGCCGCCATCGCGGCCTTTCTGGCCGAACATCCCTGGAGCCCATCGTGATCGCCCATCATTCCAACGCCATAGCCGCCCTGCCTCGCGACCGCCTGCTGGCCGAGTTTTCCACCTGGTCGGCGGACCTGGTCAATATGGAGCGTGACCTGAACCGCATCGAGGCCTTTGCCGACCTGCATCATATCGACGTGGCCGATGGTCGCTTTACGCCGGGCTATCTGTTTTTCCCCGATCTGGTGGCGGCGATTGCCAAAAAGACCGCCGTGCCAATCCATGTGCATTTGATGGTCGAGGCAGATTGCGTCGAAGCCCAGATGGAGCAGTTCATCGAGGCTGGGGCGAGCCTGATCTCGATCCATGCCGAAAACGGCGCGGCGGGCCTGCGCGCCTTGGAGATTGCCGATAAGGCGGGTGTGATGGGCGGCGTGGTTCTGCGGTTGGAAACCCCGGTGGCGGAAATCAAACCCTTTCTGTCAAAGGTCGAAATGGTCACGCTACTGGGCACCAAGATCGGCGTGAAAGGCCAATCTCTGGCCGAAAATGCCTGCGCGCGCCTGCAAGAGGCCCGCGCCCTGATTGCCGCAGCCGGACGCCCGCGCATTATTCTGGCAGCCGATGGCGGCATCCGTGAAAATACCGTGCCACTGCTGCGCGCGGCAGGGGCGCAGACGGTTGTGCTGGGGTCGCTGGCGTTTGGCGATCCTGATCTGGCCAAGCGCATCGGCTGGCTGCACGCCTTGGCAGGCCCATCCGCATGACACAGGCAGCGCTTGCCTTTGATCTGGGCGGCACCGATCTGCGCGCGGCACTGGTGACGCGCGACGGTGCGGTGCGTCAGGCGCTGACCGTTTCCACGCAGGCCACGGGCGGTGTTGCGGCGATCCTGAACCAGATGACTGGGCTGGCGGATCAGCTTTTGGCGTCCGAGCCGAAAGGCGAGATTGTCGGCATTGGTCTGGGCGCGCCGGGGCCGCTGGACCCTTCTGCCGGGCTGATGATTGCGCCGCCCACCTTGCCCGGCTGGCAGGACGTGCCGGTTGCGCGCCTGCTGTCTGAGCGTCTTGGTCATCCGGTCGCGCTGGACAATGACGCCAATATGGCCGCCTTGGGTGAGTGGCGTTTTGGCGCGGGGCGCGGCCACGCCCATGTGCTGTTCATCACCGTCTCAACCGGGATCGGCGGCGGGCTGGTGTCAGAGGGCAAGATTTTTCAGGGCCGCCGTGGCCTTGCCGTCGAGATCGGTCATATGGCGATTGCCGAGACTGGGCCACGTTGTTTCTGCGGCTCGGTCGGTTGCTTTGAAGCACTGGCATCAGGCACAGCACTGGGGCATTTTGGCGCGGAAGCGGCAAGGCTTCCGGGCGGGGCGCTGATCGCTCAGTTGCAGGCTGCAGAAGGCCGCCCCGGCGCGCGCGCTGTGGTCGAAGCGGCGCGCCGCGGTGATGCGGTGGCGCAGGTGCTGATTGACCAAGAGGCACGGTGGCTGGGCGTCGGGATCACCAATCTGCTGCACCTTTATTCACCCGATGTCGTGGTCGTCGGTGGTGGGCTGTCGAATGCCTTTGACCTTTTGCACGGCGGCATCCTTCGGGTCGTGCAGGACCGCGCGATGTCGGCCTATCGTGAGGTGCCAATCCTGCGCGCCGAGCTGGGGGCCAAAGCCGGTCTGGTCGGGGCCGCCGCGTTGGCGTTTTCTCAGGCCGACCTGCGCCGTCAGACGTAACGCACTTCGACCCCAAGCCTGTCCAACCGAAGGCGAACCCCATGCGGCATATCACTGTCGGTGATGATCATATCAAGCTGGGTACAGGAAAACGCCTTCGAGGTGGCCTCAATGTCCCATTTGCTGGAATCCGCCACCAGGATCACCCTGCGCGCCATCCGCAGCAGATTGCGCTTGGTGCGCGCCACATCCTCGTTGACATCGACCACGTCAAACGCCGGATCAATCGCATGGGCGCTGACAAAGGCCTGATGCGCCACAAGACCGCCCACAGGCCGATCAGCATCGGCGACGATGGTGCTGACCGTGCTGGGAAACACCCGCCCACCAATCATATGCACATCCAGCCCCGGACGGTACATCAGATGCTGCGCGATGTTCATCGCCGTGGTCGCCACCACGACATTTTCGACCGGCGGCAGGTGCATGGCCACCTGCATCAGCGTCGAGCCGCTGTCAAACACCAGCGACTGGTTGTCACCGATCAACCGCGCCGCCGCCTGCGCGATGCGGCGCTTGGCCTCAAAGTTGCGGCGCATCCGCTCATCGAACGCCGCCGAGGGCGAATCGAGCGGCACCGCCATCGCGCCGCCGTGGGTTTTGATCAACTGCTTCTGCGCGTCCAGAATCTCCAGATCCGAGCGGATGGTCACTTCCGAGACGCCAAAATCCTCGGCAAGCTGGGCGGTGCGGATCTGCCCGCTGCGCTGAAGCTCCAGCAGGATCTGATGGCGGCGCTGTTGGGCAAGCATGGCGGCTCCTGTCTGGCAAAGGCGCAAGCTGATGTTGCGGAAATCGTAGGTTTTGGTCGCGCCATTCCGGTACGACCGCTAAACCCCGTTATATTCTCGGCGCATTTATATGCAAACGAAAGTATTCGGAAGATTGAGTTTATGTTTTCTTTCGAGATAGGCTTTCGGCAAGATCAGATCAAATATCATCAAGGGAGTGCTCTGCTATGGGCCTTGGAACCAAAGTTCGTCTGTCTCGCCTGTTCTCGCATCCATCGGGCCGCCTGTTCGGTGGTGCTGTCGATCACTTTGTCGGCTACGGCAATGTGCGTCAGGGCGGCTTGAAAGACCTGCCAGAGGCGCTGGCCCGCGTTATGGCCGCAAAGCCGGATTACGTCACCATCCAACCGGGCGCTGCCAAGCATCTGTGGTCGCAATATGCGGGTCAGGCGGCCTTGGTGATTCAGGCGGGTTGCTTTACCGCCGACGACCGCATCAGTCAGTTGATTGCCACGCCGGAAGACGCGGTGCGCTACGGCGCCGATGCCCTCGCCGTGGCTATTCCAGTGCGCGGCAATACCGAAGGCCATTACATCCGCTGGCTGACGGATTCGGTCAATGCCGCCGCCCGCTTTGAAATGCCCGTTGTGGCCCATGTCTACCCGCGCGACTTCAGCGACGGCGGCAAGATCGTGTTCACCCCGGACGAGATCGCCTATGCCGTGCGCATCGGCTTTGAGGCCGGGGTTGATGTGATCAAGGTCGGCTATACGGGCGATTTCGACTCTTTCAAGGAAACCGTCGATTCCTGCCCGGTGCCAATCGTGATCGCGGGCGGTCCAAAAACCGACACCCTGCTCGAAGCCCTACATCAGACGGCGGATGCGCTGCGCGCTGGGGCCAAAGGGGCCATCGTCGGCCGCAATCTTTGGGGTCATGGCGATACCACCAAGGCCGCCAATGCTTTCAAGGCGGTGATCCACGACCTGATGCCGCCCGAAGCCGCGCTGAAAGCTGCGGGGCTGTAACGCCATGCCCGGCCCGCTTCAGATCATAGGATTCGGCGCGCTTTCCATCGACGATATTGTTTATGTCGATCGACCGCTGACCGCTGGAAAGGGCCGGGTGATTGACCGTCTGACCGATCACGGTGGCAATGTCGCAACCGCGCTGGTCGCGGCGGCGACATTGGGGGGGGGCGGCGCGGGCTTTATCGGCTGGCTGCGCGACATAACGCCCGAAGACATCGCGGCCAGCGAACTTGCATCACACGGCGTCGACATCTCTTTCGCCCCGCGCAGGCCAGACGCGCGCGCCATCCGCTCGGCCATCACGGTCGGCTCGGATGGCGAGCGGTTCATCGCCTATGACGACGTGGTGCCACATGGCACAGATGACACTCTGCCCGATGCAGTTCTGGCGCAGGCCAAGGTGCTGCTGATCGACGGCTATGCCACCCATTCGCCGGGGGTCGTGGCGCGGGCGCGTCGGTTGGGGCTGGCGATTGTCGCCGATATTGAATGGAGCCTGGGGGCTGCGACCGAAACCCTGCTGAGCCTGTCGGATCATCTGGTGCTGCCCTACGCCTTTGGTCAAAGCCAGACCGGCGCAGACGATCCTAGCGCAATCCTGCGCGCACTTTGGGCACCGGGCCGAGCTGCGGTGATCCTGACGCGCGGCGAGCACGGCAGCTATGTCAGGCAGGCAGGTGATAGCACCCTGTGGCACCTTCCGGCCCATCGGGTACAGGCCGTCGATACCACCGGCGCAGGCGATTGTTTTCATGGCGCTTATGCCTACGCGCTGGCGCAGGGGCAGTCTGCGCTGGACAGCGCGGTGTTTGCCAATGCCGCCGCCGCGATCTCGGTCTCGGGCCATGGCGGACGCAAAGCCCTGCCGGGTCTGGCTGCCTGTCAGGCGAGGTTGGCGGGGGCTGGTGCGCCCAGACCGACATCGTTTGGCGTGTTGTGAGGTGGGTCGTTGGCACCCGGCGCCAACGGATAAAATATTGCTAATGTAAAAAAATATCTTTCCGTATGATTTGTTATATTACTATCATAAAATCAACATGTTACATGAAAATTTCGGCAAAAATCTTGATTTTTCAGAACCAACGTCGAGAATCGCAAGTTGACTTTTGTGAAAATTATCCGCCCATTGATCGGGTGCATCGCACGGGAGGGGTTGCCTTGGGGAAGGGGCAGCTGGGAACAAAACGGAGGAAGTTTCGTGGCTGAAGTGGTGCTGGACAAGATATGCAAGACCTTCGGGGGCAAATTGCATGTGATCAAAGATCTGAGTCTGACGGTGCGGGATGGCGAATTTCTGATCCTTGTCGGGCCTTCGGGCTGCGGCAAATCCACAGCCCTGCGCATGATCGCCGGGCTCGAAGAGATTTCGAGCGGCACCCTCAGCATTGGCGGCGAAAACGTCGAGGATTTTGCCCCGAAAGATCGCGATATCGCGATGGTGTTTCAAAGCTACGCGCTCTACCCGCACATGACCGTGTTCGAAAACATCGCCTTTTCAATGAAACTCGCCGGAAAAAGCAAGGCCGAGCGGACCAAGCGGGTGACGGAGATCGCCAAGACCCTGCAACTGGAAACGCTTTTGGACAGCAAGCCCGCCTCACTGTCTGGTGGGCAACGCCAGCGGGTCGCGATGGGGCGTGCCATGGTGCGCGAGCCTGCGGCCTTTCTGATGGACGAACCGCTCTCCAACCTTGACGCCAAGCTGCGGGTGCAGATGCGCGCCGAGATCGCCAGCCTGCAACGACAGTTGGGCGTCACCACAATCTATGTGACCCACGACCAAACCGAGGCAATGACGATGGGCGACCGCGTCGCGGTTCTGAAAGGCGGCGTGTTGCAGCAGGTCGATACGCCAAAGGCGCTGTACAACCACCCCGCAAATGTCTTCGTCGCGGGCTTTATCGGCTCGCCTTCGATGAACCTGTTCGAGGGTCGACTGAAGGATCGCCTGATTGTGGCCCCCGGCTTTACGATTCCAATCCCGGATCAGTTGTTCGAGAAATCCCCGACGCTTGCGTCCTACGACGGTGCCACCCTGATCTTTGGCATCCGCCCCGAGGATCTGTTTGACAGCAAGCTGGTCTCCGGCAGCCACCACACGACGATTCCGGCGATGGTCAAATCAATCGAGGAGCTTGGCTCAGAGTTGATCGTCCATCTCAATCTCGACGCTATACGCATTGATTCCGGTGATCCTGATGCGGTCGAGGATTTAAGCGGCGCGGCCAACGCCGTCGCCAAGTTCGAAGCCATCAGCACGATCCGACCAGCGCAGCAGATTGATCTGGCGATTGATGTCGCCAAACTCCACTTCTTTGATCCGGCAACCTTGCTGGTCATCTGAGGCGACGAATCTGAGCCAACGAATCTGAGACAGCCAATCTTAGACAGCGCGCGCCCTGAATTGGGCGCGAGCCTGCAACGAAAGCCGACCCGAAACGCCCGCAGAGACGCTTGGATTTTCCCGCCACGCGCGGCGCTGACCGCTGTGACTTGAGCGCGGTGCTTGCGCCTTTTGACCACCCTCCCCCCTGCCAAATCCGCAGCCCGCGAATCCTGCGGGCGGCAAGGGTGTGTCTCAGCCCATTTCTTTCATAAAGTAAACAAATAATGCATCACAGGTAATGTAAAATTTGTAAAATTTCTTGCTACTTTTTTCATAATTATATCATTATTATCAATATGATACATACATTTATCTACCCAATAATTAGAAAACACCCTGCAAATTTCTCAAATCTTCGTTGACACAACCCGCTAAAAGAGCCCTAAATTGTGCAGGTTCTTCGGGAGGATCGAAAGAACCACCGCTTTTCTGGGAGGGAAAGATGAACATCAAAAGAAAACTCGCCACAATGACATCCGCCGCCGTGCTGGCGCTCTATGCTTCGGGTGCCTTGGCAGCAGATACCACGATCGAATTCATCCAATGGTGGGAGCCTGAAATGCCCGCCAATGCCCTGCGTGGCATCATGGATGATTTTGAAGCGGCCAATCCGGGCATCAAGGTCAATCTGGTCAGCGGCCCCTATTCGGCGACGCATGATCAGATCGTCGTGGGGGCTGCCTCTGGCACGCTTTCCGATGTGGTCGGGCTGGACGGGGCTTGGGTCAACGGGCTGGCCAAGCAGGGTGCCATCGCTTCGATGGACAGCCTGATGACGGACGCCAACTATGACCAAAGCCAGATCGCCGACATCGTCAAGGTCGACGGGCAGAGCGTGATGTTCCCGCTGGCATCCTTCGTCTATCCGGTGTTTGTCAACCTTGACATGGCCAAGGCCAATGGCGTCGACACAATGCCTGCGACGCGGACCGAGTTCATGGACGCGGCCAAGAAGATGACCCATGCCGACAAGAACGAATATGGCTGGGTCTTGCCACTGTCGCTGCAAAACCCCGGCGGCATCCAGAATGACGTGATGTCATGGGTCTGGGCCTCGGGTGCCTCGATGCTGAAAGACGGCCAGCCGGATCTGGAGAATGCTGCAGTGGTCGGCACGCTGGATTATATCAAGTCGTTGCAGGACGCAGGCGTGATCTCGCCCGGCATCTTCGCCAAAAAGGAACAGGACAAGGTCGAAGAATTCGTCAATGGCCGCGTTGGCATGATGGTGGACTCGCTGGCGCATATCAACCTGATCCGCGAGCGGAACCCGACCCTGAACTTCGGCATCTCTGCTTTGCCTGCGGTCGATGGCTATGATGGCAAGCGCGGTCTGCCCTATGCCTCTTGGGGTATCGGCATCTCGAACTCCAGCGAGCACAAGGCCGAGGCTTGGAAGCTGGTCTCTTACCTGATGAGCCCAGAGGTGAACGGCAAACTGGTGTCGATTGCCAACGCCTTCCCCGGCAACGTTAACGCCAAGCCCGATTTCACCAAATCGGACCCACTGTTTGCCGAGGCGTTCAAAATCTACCAAAGCGGCAAGTTGGCCAATGAATTCGTTGGCCTGCCGGTGGCAGAAGATCTGATGCGGGCGCTGAACGTCGAAGTGCAGAAGATGTTCGATGGCCAGCAAACTTCGGCTGAAGCCGCAGCAGCAGCGCAGAAGGCTTGGTTGGCGGCTTTCGCAAAGTAAACCCCGACGCAAGTTCCATGGCGGCGCAGAAACTCCCCTGCGCTGCCATGGCATTTCTTTATCCCACGCTTCATTGGAATGACCCTCATGCTCAGCGCCAACCAAAGCCTGACCGGACCCCGCGCCAAACCGCGCAAAAGCGGCTTTATGTCCTACAAGACCCAGAAGCGGCTGGTGCCCTTGCTTTACGTCGCCCCTGCGGTGTTTTTGTTCGCGCTGCTGATGCTGTTTCCGATGCTGACGGTGCTGCGCTATTCGCTGATGGATGGCGCGATCATGAAGAAGGACGCGATCTTTGTCGGCTTGCTGAACTACATCACCTTGTTCAACGACCCGGTGTTCTGGCAGTCGGTGGTGCAGACGCTGTATTTCACCGTGATGAGCGTGATCTTCCACCTGCTGATCGGCCTTGCCTTCGCTTTGCTGCTGAACTCCAACCGGATCAACCCGGTGATCCGCAGCCTGCTGCGTGTGCTTTATATCCTGCCTTGGCTGTTCACCGCCGTGATCATCGCAATCATCTGGCGGCTGCTGCTCGACCCGAACGGCGTGATCAACAGCATTCTGATGGCCTTGCATATCGTCGACTACAAAGTTGAATGGTTTTCCTCGACCAAGACCGCGCTGCACGCTTTGACTTTCGCGAATATCTGGGCCGGCTATCCGCTGTACATGGTCAGTCTGCTCGCCGGGCTGCAGGGCATCCCGAAAGACCTGTACGAGGCCGCAGGCATTGACGGCGCGGGCGAGTTTCAGAAGTTCCGCTACATCACCATCCCGCAGCTCAAGCCGATCATGGTCAGCATCGCCTTGCTGGATTTCATCTGGACGATGCAGGTGTTCCCCTTGGTCTGGATGACCACCGGCGGCGGCCCGATCTATGCGACCGAAGTGCTCAGCACCTATACCTACAAGCTGGCTTTTTCGAGTTATGAGTTCAGCCAAGCCTCGGCCAGCGCGATCTTCATTCTGATCATGTCGATGAGCGTCACCTACTTTTACATCAAACATCAAAAGGCGCGGTGAACGACGATGGCCAAAAAATCCTTCAGCAAAACCCCGCTGCCGATGCTGCTGACCTATCTCGGCCTGCTGGTGGGCTTAGCCTTCGCGGGCTTTCCGATCCTTTGGATGTTCTTCACCTCGTTGAAATCCAATACCGAGATCTTTGCCCTGCCGCCGCGCTTGCTGCCCAAGGTCACGACGTTGGAGGCCTATTATTCGATCTTCAACGATCCGCAAAAGGTGCGGTTTTTCATCAACAGCTATCTGGTGGCGGGGGTGGTGACTTTGCTGACGGTGTTGATCGCGATCCTCACCGCCTATGGCTTCAGCCGCTATAATTTCCGTGGCAAGAACGTGCTGAACATCTTCATCATCAGCACCCAGACCGTGCCGCCGATCACTTTGCTGATCCCCTACTTCGGCATGGTGGTGGCGTTTGGCATCTTCAACACCTATTCCGCGCTGATCCTGACCTATATGGTCTTCACCCTGCCCTATGCGATCCTGTTGATGACCGGCTATCTTAACACCCTGCCGCGCGAATTGGACGAGGCGGTGCTGGTCGATGGCGGCTCTAGTTGGACAGCCTTGTGGCGGGTTGTGGTGCCGCTTTCGGTGCCCGGCATCGTGGCAACATCGGTTTACACCTTCCTGCTGGCCTGGAACGAGTTCCTGTTCGCGCTGACGCTGACCAAATCCATGGACATGCGCACGGTGCCAATCGGGATTGAGATGTTGATGGGCCAACATGCGTTTGAGTGGAACCAGATGATGGCGATGAGCGTGCTCGGCTCCTTGCCGCTGTTGGTGCTGTATCTGGTGGCCCAGCGCTATTTCCTCGCCGGGATGACGGCGGGCTCGGTGAAGAGTTAAAGGCGTCTATAGCGGTTTAGATCCCGCGTACGGCTGAAAAGAGGCGTAGGTCAAAAAGCAAAGGGCGTGCCACAGCACGCCCTTTCCACAATGTGGAAACTTTTCTCAGGCCAGTTTCAGAAAAGCCTCAATTCCGGCTGCCGCCACGTCCTGATCTTGCGCGGGTGTGCCAGAGGAAACCCCGATCCCCCCCACCACCACGTCGCCAACAATGACCGGCAGACCGCCACCCACCACCATCAACCTGCCACCAATCGCCGAGGCGATGCCATAGGCGGGCGCGCCCGGCTGGCTGGCGGTGCCGTACTCATGCGTGGCCTTGCGGGCGGCGGCAGCGGTGAAGGCCTTGTCGATGGCGATGGTGGTCGAGGTGACTTTGCCGCCATCCATCCGCTCGAATGCGATAAGCTGGCCGCTTTCGTCGGTGATGGCGATGCACATCGGCACGCCAATCTCGACGGCACGGGCTGTGGCCCCGGCAATCAGGGCGCGGGCATCGGTGATATCCAGTCGGGTGATGGTCAACATGTTGGCGGCTTTCTATTCAGGGGAAATGGCAGCTTTTGCAGCACGGCGGGCGCGGTGCAACAAAGGTTCAGTATAGCCCGAAGGCTGGCTAGCGCCTTGCAGGATCAGATCGCGCGCCGCCAGAAACGCCACCCCGTCAAAGCCCGGCGCCATCGGCTGATAGGCAGGATCGCCTGCGTTCTGGTCATCGACGCGCCGCGCCATGCTGTGCAGGCTGGCGTCGATCTCGGCAACCGAGATCATCCCATGCAGCAGCCAGTTCGCCAGAAACTGCGCCGAGATGCGCAACGTTGCGCGGTCTTCCATCAATGCGACATTGTCGATGTCAGGCACTTTTGAGCAACCAATGCCCTGATCGACCCAGCGCACCACATAGCCCAGAATCGACTGGCAATTCAGATCGACCTCGTGGCTGATCTCCGCCGCAGACAGGTTGCGGCCCGCCAACAAGGGCGGCGTCAGCAGGGCATCCAGGCTTGCCCGCAGCCGCGATTGCAGCGCGGTCTGGCGGGCTGCGACATCGACCTGATGATAGTGGATGGCGTGCAAAGTGGCGGCGGTTGGGCTGGGCACCCAAGCCGTGCTGGCACCCGCCAAAGGATGCGCCGCCTTAACCGCCAGCATCTCGGCCATGGCATCGGGCTTGGCCCACATGCCCTTGCCGATCTGACCATGACCGCGCAGGCCAGTGGCAAGGCCCGCATCGACATTGCCCGCCTCATAGGCGGCAAGCCAAGCCATATCCTTCATCTCGGCCTTCGGCACCACGGGACCAGCCTGCATACAGCTGTGAATTTCATCGCCGGTGCGGTCGAGAAATCCGGTGTTGATGAAGACCAGCCGATGTTTGACCGCACGGATGCATTCGCGCAGATTGACCGAGGTGCGGCGTTCTTCATCCATCACCCCCAGCTTCACCGTGTTGCGGGCAAGGCCCAAAATGTCCTCGACCCTTGCGAAAAGCTTGTCGGCAAAGGCCACTTCCTCTGGCCCGTGCATTTTGGGTTTCACCACATAGACCGAGCCGCTGCGCGAATTGCGCTGACCCGTCTCGCGCCCCAGATCATGCAACGCGCAGGCGACCGTGACCATGGCATCCAACATGCCTTCGGGGGTTTCCTGATCACCCCACAACACCGCATCGGTGGTCATTAGATGCCCGACATTGCGCACCAGCATGACAGCGCGACCGGGCAGGCTGATTGCAGCACCATCCGGGGTAACAAAGGCGCGGTCAGGGTTCAGGCGACGGTGGAGCGTTTTGCCATTCTTGACCATGGTTTCAGCAAGATCGCCCCGCATCAGCCCCAGCCAGTTGCGATAGAGCGCCACCTTATCCGCAGCATCGACGGCGGTGACGCTGTCTTCGCAATCCTGAATGACGCTGAGTGCGCTTTCCAACTCGACATCGCAAAGCCCCGAAGCAGTTTTCGCGCCAACCGGATGGCTGGGATCAAAGCCGAGGATGATATGCAAGCCGTGGTTCTGCAACAGGATCAGGCGACGGCCGCCCTGTTGACCAGTGCCAATGAATTGGGCCGGGTTTTCCAAAGCCACCACCCGGCCATCTGCGGTGTGGATGGCAAGCGTCGAGCCTTCAAGACTGTAAGCCCGCGCCCCAACATGGCTTGCGCCCTGTAGCGGCACGGCCTTGTCCAGAAAATCCGCCGACCAAGCCACAACGTCCGCCGCGCGACTTGTATCCAGTGCTGCGGTGTCAGGCTTTGCCCCCAAAGCATCCGAGCTGTACAGCGCATCGTAAAGACTGCCCCAGCGCGCATTCGCCGCATTCAGCGCAAAGCGCGCATTCGACAGCGGCACCACCAGTTGCGGCCCGGCAAGCGTGGCAATTTCAGGGTCCACCGGGCCAGTCGCGATGCTGAAATCCGGCCCCTCCGGCACCAGATAACCGATCTTTGTCAAAAACGCCCGCCATGCAACAGGGTCATGAACTTGACCGCGCCGCGCGCTCAGCCAGCTGTCGATCTGCGCCTGCAGCACCGCGCGCTGTTGCAACAGACGGCGATTTTCCGGGGCAAGATCAGCGAGCAAGCTGGCATAGCCGTGCCAAAAACTTTCCGGCGCGACCCCGGTAGCCGCCAGAACCGAGGTCTCAATAAATTCCGCAAGGGCCGCATCAACGCGCAATCCGGCGCGGGGAACATAGCTGGGCATGTGTGATCTCCGATCTGCACTGCTTCCGCTATACGACGGCGCTTGCCAGCCTGCCAAAACATCTGCAAAACTTTCCATTATGTGGAAAGGTGATTTGCCATGACAAAAACCTCGGACAGTCAAAGCGTCCAGTCGGTCGAGCGAGCGCTGCGGATCCTTGAAGAATTGGCGGGCCATGCCGAGGGCGTGCGGCTGTCAGATCTGGCGCGCAGCCTTGGTCTGGCGGTCTCGACCACGCACCGGCTTTTGACGACGTTGGAGAAACGCGGCTTTGCGCAAGCCTCAACCGAAGGCGGGCTTTGGCATGTCGGGCGGCGGGCGTTCTTCGTTGGTGCGGCCTATGGGCGGCGGGTCAATTATGCCGCCGTGGCCCTGCCCTATCTGCGCCGTCTGCGCGACGCGACGCGGGAAACCGCCAATCTGGGCGTGCTGGATGACGGCGAGGTCATCACCGTGGCGCAGGTGGAAAGCCGCGAGATCATGCGCGCCATCGCCCCGCCCGGCGGACGCGCGCCGGTGATCAACTCGGCGATGGGCAAAGCGATGATCGCGGCATGGCCCGATGAAGCCATTGTAGAGCTGATCCGGCGCAGCGGCTTGCACCGTCTGACCGCCACCAGTTTGATGTGCTCCGAAGCTGTGCTGGCCGAAATCGCGCGTGTTCGCGTCGACGGCTACGCGGTGGACAACGAGGAATTCGTCACCGGTATGCGCTGCGTCGCGGCTGCGGTGTTCTCGGCAGAGGGCGAGCCTTTGTTCGCCATCTCAATCTCAGGCCTTGCCGCACGTGTGACCCAAGACCGCATTGCCCGCTACGGTGAGACCGTCAGCAAGATGGCACAGCAACTGGCCGCCAAAATCTCGGGCGAGGGATAGGGGGGTGACGGCGCTCCATCGCTCTGACACATTCCGCTCCAAGATGACGCGCTGCGGTGAGGCCGTCATCTTTGGCCGATGCCCCGGCGCAGATGATACCGCCTTTCCGCCTGCCATCGATTTTACTTATAGTCCCACAACAAAGGCACGCCCCGCATGACTTCCCCGGATATTCTGATCATTGGCTCTGGCATGGGCGGCGCGACGCTGGCTGCAGCTTTGGCGCCCTCTGGCAAGCGCATTGTAATTCTGGAGCGTGGCGATTGGCTGCAAGACAGCCCGCAGGCGCGCGATCCGGCGGCGGTGTTTGGCGGATATTTCAGCCCCGGTGAGACGTGGTATGATGCAAATGGCGGCACCTTCACGCCGAACAATTACTATCACCCCGGCGGCAATTCGAAATTCTATGGTGCTGTGCTGATGCGCTACCGGGCGGAAGATTTCCGGCCCCTGAGGCACATGGGCGGCACCGCCCCCGGCTGGCCGATGCCGTATGATGCGTTTGAGCCGGATTATCAGGCCGCCGAGGAGATGTATCAGGTGCGGGGTGCCTTGGGCGAAGACCCGACCGAGCCGCACCACTCGCGCCCCTACCCCTTCCCCCCCGTGCCGCATGAGCCGGATATGGTGGACCTCTGCAACCGTCTGAAAGCCCAAGGTTTGCATCCCGGCGCTCTGCCGTTGGGCGTCGATATTGACCTCTGGCTGAAGGGTGGCCCGCTGACCTTTGACGGCTTTCCGAACACCCGTGGTGGCAAAAGTGATGCCGAAACCATCGGGCTTGCCGCAGCCTTGAAACATCCGAATGTCACCCTGATCACCAAGGCCAAGGTGACGCGGTTGATCGCCGATGCAGGGCGCATCACGGCAGTCGAGTATGAACACGAAGGCCAAGCGACACGGATTTCGGCGGACCTGATCTGCCTATGCGCCGGTGCGGTGAAATCCGCCTGTTTGCTTTTGGCCTCGGCGGATGATGCGAATCCGACCGGATTGGCGAACAGCTCGGATCAGGTTGGCCGCAACTTCATGAACCACAACATCACCGCCGTGCTGGGGGTCAGCCCGTTCCGCCGCAACCGCTCGGTGTATGAAAAGACCATCCAGATGAACGACTGGTATCTGACCGGCGGCCCGAATGGCGAGCCTTTGGGCAATGTGCAGATGCTGGGCCGCATCACCGGCGAAATCATGGCCGCCGAATCCGGCCTGCCCCTGCCGATCTCGCGCTGGCTGGCCGATCATTCGGTGCATCTGATGACGATGTCGGAAGACCTGCCCAACCCCGAAAGCCGCGTCACCCTGCGCGATGGCAATATCGTGCTGAAATGGCAACGCTCAAACTGGGAGGCGCATGTGGCACTGAACGCCAAACTGAAAGCCACGTTGAAAAAGGCGGGATGGCCGCTGGTGCTGACCAAGACCTTTGAGAAACGCACCCCCAGCCATCAATGCGGCACCGCCCGGATGGGGGCGGACCCGGCGACCAGCGTGGTCAACCCGTTCTGCCGCAGCCATGATCTGGCGAACCTTTATATCGTCGATGCCTCGGTGCTGCCGACCTCTGCCGCCGCCAACCCGTCGCTGACCGTGGCGGCTTTGGCGTTGCGCACCGCGCGGCATATTTTGCAGGCGCAGGGGTGAATAGTTTAGGCCCTGCCCGCCCGCTGAAAGGCATTCTGCTGGTGGTGCTGGCGACATTGGCCTTTGCCTCCGCCGATGTGCTGACCAAACGGCTGACGCAGAACCATCCGATCCCTGTGGTGATTGCGGTGCGTTATCTGGTCAACCTTGGCCTGCTGGCGCTGTTCCTGTATCCCCGCATCGGGCCGCAGCTTTGGCGGGTGCAAAACTTCAAACTGGTGTTTGCGCGCGGCTTTTGTCTGGCACTGGCCTCGCTGACCATGGGCCTTGCGCTGCGGCTGATGCCGGTGGGCGAGACGGTGGCCATCGTTTATCTGTCGCCGTTCGCGGTGATGCTGCTGGCGATCCCGCTGCTGGGCGAGAAGGTCAGCCCGATGGGCTGGGTCTGGGCTGCGCTGGGATTTGCCGGGGTGCTGCTGATCCTGCGCCCCGGTGGCGGGCTTGACCCTTGGGGTGTGGCGTTTGCACTGATGAACGCCTGCCTTGCCACCGGCTATCACCTGCTCACCCGCAAGCTGGCGGGGTCTGAGTCGACGATGGCGATGCTGTTTCACACCGCACTGGTGGGGACGGTGTTCTTCGGCATCGGGTCGCTGACATCCTTGGATCAGCTGCAGTTCAGCGGCCCGGATATGGCATGGATGGTGGCTTTGGGTATGCTGGCGACGCTGGGGCATTTTCTGTTCACCGCCGCCTATCGTGAGGCGCCGGCCTCGCTGCTCGCCCCGGTGAACTACCTGCATCTGGTCTGGGCGGCGGGCTTGGGCGTGGTGATTTTCGGGCATACGCCAGATGCGATCAGCCTTGCGGGGATGGGCTTGGTCTGCGCTTCGGGTATCGCCAACGCCATCCGGGCACGCAACGCCTAAGCCTCCAGCCCCCGGCCCTCCAAGCCGCGTGTCATCGCCTCGACCAAAGCCGCGACCTCACCGGGCAGTTGCTCACGCGGGGTGGCGACAAAGCGCGCGGTCAGCGCCAGCATCACCACGCCATGCACAGCGGCAAACACCGTCAGCGCACGCTGGCGCAGGGCTGCCCCCGCCAGATCAGGCCGCAGCTTTGACAGGGGCGCGATAATCTGTGCGATCAGCACCGCATGTTCATCGCGGTGCCAATCCGGGGCCTCGATCCCCTCTGGCAAACGATGTGTGAACAAAGCCGCCCACAGCCGGAAGTTCTGCAAGGCAAAGCCGACATAGCCCTGCGCCAGTTCCGCCATTACCGCGCGCGGCCCGTGCCCCGGCACCACCGATGCCTGCAACGCCGCCCCCAACCGCGCCAAAGTCCGCGAATTCACCTGCAGGATCAGCCGATCCAGATCCTCAAACGCGGTATAGAGCGCGCCCAAGGCACAACCCGCATCCGCCGTCACATCGCGCGCCTTCAGCCCGTTCAGGCCCCCTGCCGCGATTCGAGCCTCGGCCGCATCCACCAGCCGTTGCTTCAGCCCTTCGCGCTGTTCTTCGCGATTGTTGCGCATTTCGCCCTCGATTGTTTCGTGAACGGCGTTCATTATTTTCTTGAACGACGTTCACACTTATGTCATACAGAGTCCATGAACGTCGTTCATAACAAGGGAGAGTGAAATGATCAAACTGTTTGTCACCCTGCTGCGCGGTCGCAATGCCGATGCTGCGGATGCTTTGACCAATACTTTGGCGCTGCCGATCCTGCGCCAACAGCTGCGCGATTGCGCGGGCGGGGTTGAGACTGCCCGCCGCGCGGTGGCGATGGTGATGGCCTATGCCGAGCGCGAACGCAAAGCCAGCGCCCGCATCACCGCCCAGCTGGCCGATCTGGAAACCCGCGCTTTGGATGCTTTAGCCAAAGGCCGCGACGATCTGGCCACCGAAGCCGCTGGGGCGATTGCCCAGCTGGAAGCCGAAGCCGCCACCACCGCCCGCGCACTGGCCACCTATGATGCCGAGATCGCGCATCTGCGTTCTGTGCTGGCCGATGCCGAAGCGCGGCTGCGCGATCTGCAACGCGGTCAGCGCTTGGCCATCGCCACCGATCACACCCAACGCCTGCACGGCGCGGCAGCGGTCGCCACGCTGGATGAGGCCGAAGCCACCCTCGCCCGTCTGCAGGAACGTCAATCCAACACCGAAGCGGCGCGCGCCGCTGTGCTGGAGCTGTCGGCCTCGACCAATGCCGAGGCGATGCAGAACCGCCTTGCAGCCGCTGGCTGTGGCGCACCGCTCCGCCCCGATGCCGCATCGGTCTTGCAACGGCTGAAGGCCCGCGCCGCCTGACATCCCGAAAATCGCCATAATTCAACCTAAGGTCGCGGATCAGGCCATTGGCCCCGTCACCGACCTGTAATCGTAACTGGAGTTTATCATGAACGACGTGCTTCCGACCAAACCCTCGTCCGCCTGGACCATGTTCACCTATCTTAATTTCGTCGTCGCCGCAGTGATGATGGCGGGCGGGATCTACTTTCTTGAGGCCAGCTTTGCCGCCAAGGGCTTTTACGCCATGGCCGCGCTGATGCTGGTCAGCTCCACCGCCGCGATCACCAAATCCATCCGCGACGCCGAGGAATCGCAGCGCCTGCACAACAAGATCGACGAAGCCCGCACCGAGCGTCTGCTGATGGAAGTCAACACGCCCCGCAGCTAAGGTAAGGCGAACCGGGTCGCGCCCTTCGCGCGGCCCGATGCTTTGTTGAACGGCGCTTTGTTGGAGACGATTATGCCCACACCTTCCCCCACCCCGCTGCGCCGTTTTGGGCGCGGGATTGGCCATCTTGGCTTTATCCTCCTGCTGGCGCTTGGCACGGCTTGGGCCGCAACCGCGCTTTACATCCAACTGCACGGCTGGGTGCAGATCGCCGCTTTGGTCACTTTGGGATTTTCCGTGCTGGCGGTGCTGACCTTACGCTTTGGCAAACGCCGTTTGGGCTGGCTGGGCTTTGCGATTGTGGCTTTGGCTGTGGGCGGTTGGTATCAAACCATCCACCCAAGGCAAGACCGCGACTGGGCGCCGGATGTCGCGCATGGCGTGTCGGGCACCGTTGCAGGCGATCTGCTGACGCTGAACAACGTGCGCAATTTCGACTGGACCTCGGATTTGGATGCCATTCCACACTGGGAGAGCCGCAGCTATGATCTGAGCCAGCTTGAAACCGTCGATATGATCACCTCAACCTGGGGCGACCCGAACATCGCGCATCTGATCGTCAGCTTTGGCTTTGCGGGTGGCGAGCACGTCGCCTTCTCGGTCGAGATTCGCAAAGAAAAAGGCGAGAGTTTCTCCTCGATCGGCGGCTTCTTCCGGCAGTTTGAACTGGTGCTGATCGCGGCGGATGAGGCCGATGTGGTCAAGGTGCGCACCAATTTCCGGGGCGAAGACGTGCATCTGTTCCCGGTCAAACTCGACGCCGCGCAACGCCGTGCCTTGTTGCTGCGCTATGTTGCGTTCGGCAACCAACTGGCCGAGGCCCCGGTGTTCTACAACACCGTCACTGCCAACTGCGCCTCAACCGTATATCATCTGGTACAGGTGATCAAACCGGATATGCCCTTGGACCGCCGCCTGCTGTTCTCGGGACAACTGCCAGAATATATTGATGAATTGGGCGGACTGTCCGGCGATATGCCAATGGATCAGCGTCGCAAGCTGGCCGCGATCAGCGCTGTGGCAAAGGGCGGGCTGCCGGGGCAAGATTTCTCTGCGCTGATCAGGGGGCAATGATTCTGGCGCAGCTTTGCTGCATAAAGCAGCGGGGGTTTCACACCCCCGCCCCCCGTGGGATATTTGCGCACAGAGGACGACAATTTTAGATAAGGTTTAGCGATTTTGGTTCAGTCCGCGAGATCGAGATACACCCCATTAGACCAGCCAAAGCCATCTTGCAGCGCGTATTCGCCGCCCGTGCTGCGGGCGAGCGGATCGAGCACGTTATATTTCTCGACAAACTTGCCGCTGGCGTGGAACACCGCATCGCAAGTGGCAAGCCAGCGCTGGCGCAGGGTTTCGGCGAGGTCATTCAGGCCATAGCGGCGTAGGCCCTGAATGGCGATCCATTGCAGCGGTGCCCAGCCGTTCGGGCTATCCCATTGCTGGCCCGAAGTGATGTCGGTTGTGAGCAGACCACCCGTCGCCAGCAGATGGCTTTCCATCCAAGCCGCCGCCGTTTCGGCTTGGGCTTGGCTGGCGGCCCCGGCGTAAAGCGGGAACATTCCGGCGGCGGTGGTCAGCAGGTTCGGCTGACCGTCGGCGATCAGCACATCGTGGAAATAGCCGGTCTCGGCGCTGTAAAAGCGCTTTGAGATTGCAGCGCGACGCAGGTCGGCGGCGACGGTATAGCTGGCATCGCCCGAGGCTTCGGCGAGGATTTCTTCATAGCGCAACAGCAGGCAGTTCAGATCCACCGCCCAGAGATCAGTGGTGCGAATCGTGGTCAGCTTTTGCGGATCGGTCAGCCAGCGCGCCGAGAAATCCCAACCACTTTCGCAGGCCGCCCGCAGATTGCGGAAATAGCCGTCGGGGACGCCATTGTGCTGGGCCTCCAGATCGGTGCCATACATCTCAACGCGCGGGCCCGCAGCCTCGTCCCAATAGCGCGCTAGGCCTTGATGCGTGTGGGCGCTTTCGATGAAATAGCGGTATTCGCGTTGCATGGCAGGCAGATAGCGGGCGTAGGTGGTGGCCAGATCGCCCACGCTGCGGCCATAATCCTGCACCATTTGCGCGAAGAACGGCGGTTGCGCGCGGGTCAGGAAATAGCTGCGAAAGCCGTTCGGGATATGGCCAATTTCGGTGATCGCATAGGCGAAATTCTCCAGCATATCGCGCACCAGCCCGGTTTGCCCGGATTTCAGCAAGCCGAGTTGGGTGAAATAGCTGTCCCAATAATAAACCTCTTGGAACCGTCCGCCGACCACCACATAAGGATGCGGCAAAGCGAACCGGCTGGAGCGTTCATTGGGATCATCCGCAGGGCGGATCAGATGCGGCCAGATCGCTGCCAGATGTTGTTTTGCGCTATGGGTGGGATCGGTGTGGTAGCCGGATTCGTTCGCTGCAACCGGGCGGAAGTGGGCGGCATAAAACGCTTTCAAATCGACCGCACCGCTGGTCTTGGCCGCATGATAGGTGCGCAGGATTTCCGACGCAGGCGACAGCAGAATTGAGTCGGAAATTGCCTTCTCATCCGGCCAAATCCCAGACAGATGCAAGTCTGTGAACAGATCGCCCAAGGATTTTTCCAGATGTTCCATTGCAGCCTCCGACCGGATCACAAATCATCCAAAGCGCATTAAAATTCTGTGCGCAAGGCTGGTGTTTTCTACGCGGCGCAAAATTCGCACTTTAGCGCAGTTCCATCCGCAAATATTGCTCACGCAAAGCCGCCGGAGACAGCCCATAGCCCGCATTGAACTGCGCGTAAAACTGGCTGATCGAAGAGAACCCCGAGGCCTCCACCACCGTCGCAATCGCCAGCGAGCTTTCCACCAGCAAGGCCCGCGCCCGCATCAAACGCATTCGGATCACGAACTGCTTCAGCGGCGCGCGCATCACTTGGGTGAACAGCGACAAGGCGCAATCCTCATGCAAGCCCGTTACCGCCGCGATATCCGAATTGCGCAGCGGTTTTTCTAGATTTTCCAGAACATGCCGCACCATCCCGATCACATGCCGTATATGCGCCGAACTCAGTGCGCGATCCCCCGAAGCCTCATGCTGCGGGGGGCGCAGGAAGGTGAGATCACCCAAAGCCGCGCGACGGAACAACGCGTTCAGCTCCATCTTCACCACCTCGGCGCGCTCAAAATCACCGGACCTATAATCGGCATACCAGCGCTTCAACTGCTCGGCCGAGCAGACCGATTCCGGCAGCACGATCATGCCGCCGCCCAGCAAAGCCACCTGCAATCCGGCAATGTGATTCATAATCTGAAACGCATCTAATGGCATGTAAATATTTTATAATTTGTGGCTTGAAGCCGGCAGCTTTTTGATCTTGGTCAACTGATGTGGCACCCCGGCCCAGAACACCACCAGACGGTTGGCGGGCAGTGTCAGAACCTGCCCGTCGACCTGATATTCCATCTCAAAATCCGTCGCGAAATTGGCTTCGATATGGCCGTGCCAATGCGGTTGCGTCATCAGAACCGGGTCAAAGATGCGGATACCAAGGCGGCCAAAGGCCCGTTTGGTCGCGTAGAAATGCCGCTCGTGGCTCAGCACCGCCGAGCCGGGTCGCGTCAGATTTTCATCCCTCATCGCCCCCCCTCCGGGTTGATCTTAGGAAACCGGAAAACAACCTGCCAATCCGATATTGTGGTAAAGCCCGTTGCTGCCACGCAGTCAGCGCACCAACTTCGGAAGTAATCGGTGGTTGGTACAAGTTTAAAATCAAGAACCGCGATCTTAACCAGACAGAAACCCGGTCGCTTTGGGCGACCAAGGGAGGAAGATGAGTTATCCACTCCGGCGCGCGGCTTTGGCCACGCTTCTGCTGGGCTTGTCTACTGTGGCGATGCAGGCCGAGATGATGGCCGCCACCGCGACGCCCGACGCCCGACGCCCGACGCCCAAAAATTCGACGGGCAAGTGGAACCCGCCTACCTCAATCGCAGCGATATCGCCGAGTTCAAAGCGCTGTCCGCTTATTCTGAGCCGACTTGGGTCAAGGCCTTTGTCGATGCTGGCAAACTGCCATCGGTGGCCGAGCGGCTGCCGAAAGAGCCGTTGGTCTGCAAGACCGCCAACATGCCAGACAGCAACGGCGTTTATGGCGATGTGATGCACCATGTCATTGGTGGTCGGCCTGAGCGCTGGAATTTTTGGGCGGGCCAGACCTATGGCTGGCGCGGGATTGATATTGCGCTGGTCGAATGCCTGCCCCGCACCGGCCCGCTGTTTGAGGTCAACGCCGCCGATCTGCAACGGATGCCGAACTTGGCAAAATCATGGGAATGGGCGGCGGATGGCAAATCGCTGACCGTGCATCTGATTGAAGGCGCGAAGTGGTCGGATGGCGATCCGTTTGATACCGAAGATATTGATTTCTATTGGAATGATGTGATGATGGACCCGGAAGTCACGCCGCTGATGGGCGCCTCGCAGGAAACCTATGGCGCGGGCACGACGCTGGATATCCTTGACGCCTATACGTTCAGGATGAACTTCACCACTCCGTTCCCCGAGGCGGTGCTCTACGCGATGGCTTACGGCAAATTTTGCCCCGGCCCAAGCCATGTGCTGAAACCGCCGCATCCGAAATATGGCGGCAAAAGCTATGCTGCGTTCCACGATGCCTTCCCTGCCGATATGATGAATTTCCCAGTGATGGGGGCTTGGGTGGTGGTCGAGCATCGCTCGGATGACATCATCGTTACCCGTCGCAATCCGTATTACTGGAAGGTCGCCGAATCCGGTCAGCAACTGCCCTATCTGGATGAAGTGCAGTATCGCCTGTCCACTTGGGGCGACCGCGATGTGCTGGCTGTGGCGGGCTCCGGCGACTTTTCCAACCTTGAGCAGCCTGAGAACTTCGTCGAAAGCCTGAAGAAGGCCCCCGATCCGGCCAGCCCGGCACGACTTGCCTTTGGTCCGCGCTCTATCGGCTATCAGTTGTTCTTCAACCTGTCGGCGAATGGTTGGGGCGAACCCGATGCCGGCACCCAAGCCGTGCGCGAGCTGAACCGCAACCTCGATTTCCGCAAAGCCGTCACCTATGCAATGGATCGCCATCGCATCGGCGACAGTCTGGTGAAAGGCCCGTTTACCGCGCTTTATGCGGGTGGTTTGCTGACGTCGACCTCCTATTATGACCCGGCGTCTACCGTGTTCTACCCATTCTCGCTGGAAAGCGCTAAAGAAGCGTTAAAGGCAGCCGGTCTGGAAGACAGCGACGGCAATGGCATGGTTAACCTGCCGGACGGCGAGGATCTGAACGTCACCCTGCTGGTGAATGCCGATTATGCCACCGACAAGAACGTCGCCGAAGGCATGGTGGCGATGATGGCGGATGCGGGCGTCAAGGTGACGCTGAACTCCCTGGCGGGCAAAGACTTTGACAACGCCCGCGAAAGTGGCAAGCACGACTGGTATATCCGCCGCAACGACCAAGAGTTTGTCTCGGTTGTGCAAGGCATTAGCCGTCTTGCCCCCACGGGCCCGGCCACCGCCACCAGGCACTATGCCAATGCCAAGGGCGAGCTGGATCTGCTGCCCTACGAGCAAAAACTGGTCGATGACATCACCGCGTTCAACAGCACGCAAGACGCTGCCACCCGCGCCGATGCGATGAAGGATTATCAGAAAACCTTCACCGAAAACGTCAATGCTGTGGGCCTTACGTCCTATCCCGGCGCGTTGATCATTAACAAGCGCTTCGCCAATATCCCGCTCGGCGCGCCGATCTTCATGTACAACTGGGCGGAAGACAACATCATCCGCGAGCGCGTTTTCGTGCCCGCAGACAAGCAGATTGGTTCCGAGCTGCATCCGGGCGAGCTGGCCGGAAAACTTGGCGAAGGCACCATTAAGGCCGAGTAATTCGGCCAAAACCGAATGGCTTGGTAAGGCCGCATAAGGCCAAATCCTCCCCGGTGGGCGGGCAAATCTGCCCACCGGACCCGCTCCTTACTCGTCAGGCAACCCCATGCTGCGTTTCCTTATGACCCGCATTTTGCAATCTATTCCCGTGCTTATGGTGATGAGCATCGTCACCTTCGCGATCATCCAAGCCCCTCCGGGCGATTACGGCGATTTCATTCGCGGCAATATGATCGTGCAAGGCGGCCCCCCCCGAGGCCGCCACCGCCGCCGCCAATGCGTATCGTGAGGCCAACGGGCTGAACGATCCGATGATCCTGCAATATGGCCGCTGGATCTGGGGCATCGTGGCGCATGGTGATTTCGGCCAGTCTTACGCCTATAACAAACCGGTGCTGGATGTGGTGATGCAGCGCCTGCCCGCCACCATTGCCATCGCTTTGACCTGCCATATTCTGGCGTCCATTCTGGGGATTTCCTTCGGCATCCTCGCCGCCGTTAAGCAATATACTTGGATCGATACCGTGCTGTCGTTCATCTCTTTCCTCGGCATGACCATTCCCCGGTTTCTGCTGGCTCCGATCATCCTCTATGTGCTGGCCTACAAGTTGAACGTGCAGGAAACCGGCAGCTTTTATTCCTCAAAATTCGGCGGGCAGGCTATTGGCTGGGCTGGTTTGATTTCAACTGGGCGAAACTCTGGAACCTAATCCAGCACGTCTGGTCGGTGATCCTGGTCGCCACCATCGGGGACTTGGCCCATAACATGCGGGTAATGCGGGCAAATCTGCTCGACACGCTGAACGCGCAATATGTCGAAACCGCCCGCGCCAAGGGGCTTGGCGAGGGTGCAGCGATCCTGCGCTACGCGGTGCCAAACGCTTTGCACCCGCTGATCGCCTATCAAGGCGTCGTACTGCCCTGGTCTGGCGCCGCTTTCGCAAATCCATCCCCGGCATGGTCGGCTTCACCTTGGTCTGCGCTTTGCTGATCATCGCGGTGTTCGCCAATTTCTTCGCGCCGATGAACCCGAACGCCAACATCGCCTCCTTCGCGCCCCCCGATCAGATTTCGTTCTTCACCAAGGACGGCTTCACGCTCTGGCCCGTCGCCTATGCGATCACCGAAAACGCCGAGTTAGACCCCATCACCTATCAGCCGCTGATGGGACCAGATATGGGAAATCCCCGGCCCTTAACCCTGTTCGCCAAAGGCTGGGATTATAAATTCGCAGGGATAATCCCGACCAATCGCCACTTCATTGGCCTCTCCGACGGCAGCCCGCTGCACCTGCTTGGCACCGACAAATTAGGCCGCGATATCCTGTCACGCGGCATTGTGGGCTCCCGGATCAGCCTGATGATCGCGCTTGTCTCGATCACCCTGATCACCGTGATCGGCACGCTTGCAGGCATCACCTCGGGCTACCTCGGCGGGCAATTTGATATGTGGTTTCAACGCCTTGTCGAGATCATCCTCGCCTTCCCACAACTGCCGCTCTACCTTGCGCTCACCACCCTGATCCCGGTCACAGCGCCCTCCTACATCTTCCTGTCATTCGTAATTTTGGTGATCGTCGGCCTCGGCTGGGCGCAACTTTCCCGCGAAGTCAGAGGCAAAACCATGTCGATGGCCCGCGTCGATTACGTCCGCGCCGCGATGGCCGTCGGCGCCTCGGATCGCCGCATCATCACCCGCCACATCCTGCCCAATGTGATGAGCCATGTCATCGTCGCCGTCACCCTCGGCATCCCGACGATCATCCTGCTGGAAAGCTTCCTCGGCTTCCTTGGTTTTGCTGTCAAACCGCCACTGATCTCTTGGGGTCTGATGCTGCAAGACGCGGGCACCTTTTCGGTGATCGGTTCCTACCCGTGGATTCTGTCGCTCGTCGGCTTCGTGCTGCTTGCCGTCTTCGCCTTCAACGCGCTGGGTGACGGTCTGCGCGACGCCATTGACCCGTATTGAGGCCTGAACATGAGCAACGAAATCGCCATCGAGGCCCGCAACATCGGCGTCAGCTTCGAAGTCGACGGGGGCCAGATCGAGGCCGTCAAAGATGTGTCCTTCACCCTGCACAAAGGCAAAACCATTGCTTTGGTGGGGGAATCCGGCTCGGGTAAATCCGTCACCGCCCGCGCCATCATGAAACTGCTGTCAAAACGCGCCACGGTTTCCGCGCAAACCGAGATCAACTATGGCGGCAAAAACATGGCCCGGCTGGCGGATCGTGAAATGCGCGGCCTGCGTGGCAACCGCCTGACGATGATTTTCCAAGTGCCAATGTCATCGCTGAATCCGGTTTACACCATCGGCGCGCAACTGGCCGAGGTATTGCGCATCCACCAGAAGATCAGCAAAACCGCCGCCCTGAAACGCGCGGTAGATTTGCTCGCCGAAGTGCAAATACCTGACCCGGAAGCGCGTGTGCGACAATACCCGCACCAACCCACAGCACCCCTACACCAAACGCCTGCTGTCCTCGGAACCCAAAGGCATCGCCAACCCGCGGCAAGGCAGCCCCGAAACCTTGCTGGAGGAGCGCGATATCCGCGTCACCTACACGCTGCGCAGGGGCGGCGCGTTCCGGGGCAGCCTTTATGATTTACAAGCCACCGATGGTTTGTCGCTGAACCTGAAATGTGGTGAAACCCCTGGTTTGGTTGGAGAATCTGGCTCTGGCAAAACCACTTTCGGCCAAGCCCTGCTGCGGCTGAACAAGCTCAGTGGTGGGGAAGTCGACTTCCTCGGCAACCGCATCGACAGCTTGAATCGCGCTGGGATGAAGCCCTACCGTCAGCGGATGCAAGTGGTCTTCCAAGACCCGTTCAGCAGCCTCAACCCCCGCATGTCGGTGTGGCAACTGATCGAGGAGGGGTTAATCGTGAACGGCATCGGCAAAACCCGTGCCGAACGCATCGACCGCGTCAAAACCGCGCTGCGCGATGCGGGCCTACCCGACACCATCCTGTCACGCTTTCCACATGAATTCTCTGGCGGCCAGCGCCAACGCATCGCCATCGCACTAGAGCCTGAATTCATCTTGCTGGATGAACCGACCAGCGCCTTGGACCTATCGATTAAGCCCAAATCATTGAATTGCTTCGTAACATTCAGCGCGACCGTGGCCTGTCTTACCTGTTTATCAGCCACGATCTGAAGATCGTGCGCGCGCTGTGTCACCGCGTCATCGTCACCGATTTTGAGGTGCCGAAAGCCTATGGCCTGCGTCAAACCATCACCGATATCTGCGCTACACCACCGAGAATCGCAACCGGTTTGAAACCGACTTCCCGGTGTTTCTGGAAGAAGCTGGAAAGCCGCTGTCGGGGTACGAACGTCCCGATGAACACGCGTCCCACATCCTTGAAGCCTTAGAGACGGGACGCACCTATCGTGGTCATTTCAATGTTAAAAACAATGTCATTATCAAGAACTTGCCCACAGATTACATCGTTGAGAGCCCCGATTACGTCGACCGTTTCGGCCTCAACATGGTCGAGGGCGTCACCCTAACCGACGCCTGTGCCGCCACCTGCAACATCTCAGTGTCGATGCAACGGATGGGGATGAAGGCGGCGATCAGCGGCGATGTTGAGCTTTTGAAGCAAGCCATTCTGCACGATCCCCTGGTCGGTGCGATCTGCACGCCGCAGGAGGTTTGGCAGATGGTGGACGAACTTCTGGTGGCGCAAGCGCAGGTTGCCGCAATATGCCCATGCCATCCCAGCCGCCGTAGAGCGGCTGAAAACCCAAAAAGTCAAAACCCGCGACTGGGTGGGGGCAGCGCGGCTGAAAGTGCGCTCGGTCGAAGAATTGCGCGCCGCAGGCAAGAAGAAACAGCCTGCCGAGGGTCATGGTTTGGGCACCAAGGTGATGGGGTAAGCTTAAAACTTGCTTAATACGGGCATCCTCTGCGCTCAAACATCCCACTTGGAGGCGCAACGGAGGGGGTGAGCGCAAACGAGGTGGCGTGAAGCCCCCCTACTCGGCCAATCCGTAGACCCGCCGCGCATTCTGATGCCCGATCATCGCCTGTTCCTCTGCCGACACATGGCGCAGCATCGCCCGGCTCAGATCAATCCAATCCGGCAGGCCCACGCCTAAATCCACCACCGGCCAATCGCCGCCCCAGATCATCCGGGCCGGGCCGAACAGGTCCAGCATCGCATCAGTATAGCGCTGCAATAACGCGGCGGAGGCGGTTCCGGGGGTGCAATTCACTGTAATACCAGAGAATTTCAGCCAAACATGCGGCAACGCTGCCATCGCTTTCATCCCGGCATACCACGCGTCAAAGCCATCGCCCGCCACATCCGGGTTGCCGCAATGGTCCAGCACCAGCACCTGATCCGGGCAGGCCCGCGCCAAAGCCTCGGCAATGCCCAACTGGCGGGCATGAAACACCATGTCATACGCGTATCCCGCAGCACCAATCTTACGGATATTCTGCCGGAAACCGTCGCTTTGGCTCATCGCATCATCGACCACATGCAAAAGCCGGCGAAACCCCACGACCGAAAGCCCGCGGCATTCCGCCAGCCAATCGTCAAACCCGGCGTCCGTCTCAGGTCGACAGGACGCGATCTGCGCCAGCAGCCCCGCCTTGCCGACCAGCCCCGCGATCAGCCGTGCCTCGGCCTGATAATCATCATCATCCACCCCGGTTTCCATGAAAATCGTGCCGATCACGCCGCGCCCAGCCACCAAAGCCGTGTAATCCTCAGGGGTAAAATCGCCCTGCAAAGCGGGCACGCCTGTCGTCCAAGCATAACCCAGTTTCTCGCGTAAAATCAGATGCTGATGGGTATCAATCAGATCCATATGCCCCTCCCAAAGCAAAAGGCTCGGCGTTTCCACCGAGCCCTAAAATCAATCCGCGATCACGTCTTGGCGTTGCTGGCCCAGACCTTCGATACCGAGTTCCACCACATCCCCGGCTTTCAGGTATTTCGGCGGCTTCATCCCCAAACCAACCCCCGGAGGCGTCCCGGTCGAGATCACATCGCCCGGATGCAAGGTCATGAATTGGCTGAGATAACTGACCAGAAACTGCACCCCGTAGACCATAGTGCGGGTCGAGCCGTTCTGCATCTTGGTGCCGTTCACCGTCAGCCACATCGCCAGATTCTGCGGATCGGCGATCTCATCCCGCGTCACCAGATAGGGCCCGATCTGGCCAAAGTTGTCGCAGCTCTTGCCCTTGGTCCATTGCCCCGAACGCTCGGTCTGAAACGCGCGCTCCGACACATCATTGGTCACCGCATAACCCGCTACGTAATCCATCGCCTCGGCCTCACTGACATATTTGGCCTTTTTGCCAATGATCACCGCCAGTTCCACCTCCCAATCGGTCTTTTCCGAGGTGCGCGGGATGATGATCGGATCGTTCGGGCCACAAATGGCGCTGGTGGCCTTCATGAAAATCACTGGCTCTGGCGGCACAGCCATGCCAGATTCCGCAGCGTGGTCGGCATAGTTGAGGCCGATGCAGATGAATTTCCCCGTGCCTGTGACGCAAGGGCCCAGCCGCGCGCCCTGCACAATCGGCAACCGTGCCGGATCGGCGGCGCGGATTTTCGCCAGACCCGCATCCGACAAAACATCGCCGCCGATATCCGACACAATCGCGGAAAGATCGCGCAGGGTGCCATCACTGTGCAGAATTCCGGGTTTTTCAGCGCCCGCAGGCCCATGACGAAGCAGTTTCATGATTAATCCTTATGCGTTGGCCCAACCGCCGTCGATCACATGCGCGACCCCGGTGGTATAGGTGGATTCGTCGGAAGCAAGATAGGTGACCAAAACCGCGATTTCCTCGGGCTTGCCAATGCGGCCAATAGGTTGGCGGGCGATAAAGGCAGCTTTGGCCGCCTCGTAGTCGCCGGTATCGCGCAGACGTTGCTCAAGGCTGGGGCTTTCCACCGTGCCGGGGCAGATCGCATTGCAGCGGATGCCTTTGGCGATGAAATCCACCGCGATGGATTTGGTCAACCCAATCACTCCGGCCTTGGTCGCGCCATAGACAAAGCGGTTTGGCGCGGCGATGACGCTTGAGGCGACCGAGGCCATATTGATGATCGACCCACCACCGTTTGCAATCATCCCCGGCAGAAAGGCCTTACACATCCGGTACATAGCCGTCATGTTCAGATCAAGGCTGAACGCCCATTGATCCTCATCACAATCCAGAATCGAGCCTGCGGCCACGAATCCCGCGCAGTTGAACAGCACATCAAACGGCCCCAGCGCCGCCGCTGCCGCGATAGATGCCGGATCGCGCACGTTCAAGACCCGCGTCTCAATCCCCTCTGCCGCCAATTCCGCCAGCGCTTTTTCATTCACATCGGTGGCCAGCACTTTCGCACCTTCGCGCGCCATCATCAGCGCCGAGGCCCGCCCGATGCCCTGCCCTGCCGCCGTGATCAGCGCGCGTTTTCCCTGAAGCCGTCCCATATATTCCTCCGCTTTTGTCGCGCACCATGCCGCTATCAGGCGGGCAGGTCCATCAAATTGGTAAATATTTCTTGCCGCACGTCGAGCAAAACCTCGGTCACATCCCGCGCCTGCGGCCCACACATCCAGGCCATCACCGATGCGGGAACCTCTGGGCGCACCAGTTTTTCCTGCGGGATCTTGCTGATCGGGTTAAACCCTGCATCGCGGATAGCCCCCTGCATCGCCGTATCGGTGGGCGGGATGCCAACGAAAAAGCATTTCACATCGGGCGCCAGTTCCATCGCCATCATCTGGCTCAGCATCCGCATCCCGGCCTTGGTGGCGCAATACACCGTCCATCCCTCCATCGGCGTCGTCGCAGCCCCCGTCCCTGCATTGACGATCACCCCCTGTGACGCCCGCAGCATCGGCAAAGCCGCAATCGCCATACGATGCACCCCGATCACATTGACCGCAAAGGCCGGAGCCAAAGCATCTGACGCCAATTCCGCCAGCGGCCCGATCGGCGTGATCATGCCCGCGTTGTTGACCAGCACATCCAGCCGACCCGATTCGGCCGCAATCCGCGCCATCGCTGCATCGACATCCGCCTGCTTGGTCACATCCAAAGCCAGCACAGTGGCCGCGTCGGGTAGCGGTTCCACGCTTTCGCCCGAGAACACCCCGGCGAATACTTTTGCGCCGTTAGCCACGAGAATCCTTACCAATTCCGCGCCAATCCCCTTGCCCGCCCCGGTCACTAAAACGGTACGTCCGGTCAGATCTGGCACGGGAACAGGAGCTAGGTTGAACATTTTTCTTGACCTCAGATTGCTAAGCGTTGTTAATTGGCCTTACCAATTATCGAAGTATCGCGATCTGGCGGCCAAGTCAAAGATAAAGCCAAACGCGGTGAGGGGGGAATATGACGAAAATAGCGCGGATCGAGCCGATCCCGATTGAATACCCCGATCCGAATGATTTCGGCACTATCCGGCGCACGGTTTTGGTGCGGGTGGAAACCACGGATGGCGTGGTCGGCTGGGGCGAAAGCATCGCGATGTGGCCAGAGGCGTGCAAGGCAACCGCCTTGGTGATCCGCGAAGGGCTGACGCCGATTCTGCTGGGCGAAGCCATTGATATTGATGCGCTTTGGGTCAAGATGCGCCGCCATGTCTGGTGGTATGGCGAGGGCGGTGTCGCGTCCTTGGCAATCTCGGGCGTCGATATGGCTTTGTGGGATATTCGCGGCAAACTTGAGGGCAAACCGCTTTATGAGTTGTTCGGTGGCTTGAAACATGACCGCCTGCTCGCCAATGCCTCATCCCATGTGAACAAGAAGGGCGAGGCCGCTTGTGTCGCCGATGTGGAAGGCTTTTTCGCGGCGGGTTTCCGTTCCACTAAGCTGGGCTTTGCGAAAAAGGGTGAAAGCAATATTGGCGGCGATCCGGATGTGGATGTCAGCTTTATCCGCGCCCTGCGCTCGGCGCTCGGCCCCGATGCGGGGATTTTGGTCGATATCGGCAACGGTGTGCGTTGGGATGTCGATACAGCGATCAGCGTCGCCAACCGGATGCACGATCTGGGCATCGGCTGGTACGAAGAACCCTTGTATGTGACCGATGACGCGGGCTACCGCAAACTCCGCGCCAACACAAAGGTCCGCTTGGCGTCGGGCGAGCGCGAGTTCACCGAAGCAGGCTACCGCCGCCAGATGGAATTCGTGCAAGCCGTCGATGTCTACGGTGTCGACCCCGCCCGCGTCGAAGGCATCACCGGCTTCCGCCGCGTCGATGCTTTGGCCACGCAATACGGCAAAACGGTCAATGCCCATGCTTGGTCTACGGGCATAACCACGGCGGCGTCTTTGCACTTATCCCTCGCCTCGCCAAATACCGAAGTCTTTGAATTCAAACCCTTCCCGGTGATCGTGCAGGATGAGCTGTTGGCCGAGAAAATCTGGCACAAAGACGGCTGGGCCTACCCGATCCACGCGCCTGGCCTTGGCATCGAGGTGCAAGAAGATGTCGTGCGCCGGATTGCGATGCAATGACCCTGATCCCCCCTACCGAGGACGATATCCGCAAAGGCGGCTTCTCCACTCCGTGGGATGCGCCGATGATCCCGCCATTCCCGTTCCGGTTTCGCAACGCTGAAATCCTGACAGTGTACTGGCGCACAGACCCGGCGGCGATGGCTTTCCTGCTTCCCCCGCCTCTGCGGCCCGAAGGCGATATCGCCTGCTGCCACATCTACAAGATGAACGACACCGATTGGCTTGGCCCCTATGCGGAAGCCAACGTGATGTTCGGCGCGTCCTTTGGGGATCGGCAGGGTGCCTATTCGCCCTATCTCGTGCTGTCGTCTGATGTCGGGGTCACGCATGGCCGTGAGATTCACGGGCAACCGAAAAAGCTTGGAAAACCTACGCTTGAGGCACGCGGCGATCTGTTCGTCGCCACAGTTGAACGCAACGGCATCGACGTGTTGACTGCCACTCTGCCCTATAAACAGCGCCCCTGCGATCCGGACCGCCTGAAGCCCTATTTCGACTTTGCCACCAACCTGAACCTGAAGGCCGTGGACCATATCGACGGCACCCCGGCGATCCGCCAACTCACCTCGCGCCGCCTGTCGGATGTGGTGGTGCATGAATGTTGGGAAGGCCCCTGCACCGTCGAGTTGCGCGCCAATGCACAGATGCCGATCTTCCGCCTGCCGGTGCTGGAACCCTTGCAAGGCTTCTACTGGCGCGCCGATTTCACCCTCGTTCCCGGCGAGATCATCCATGATTATCTGAAGGTTCAGCCATGAAAGTTGTCGTCACGGATTACACCTTCCCGGCGCTGTTGCAGGAAGAAGCCGCAGCCCGCGCCGCTGGAGCGGATTTTGCATCCCACCAATGCAAATCCGCCGCCGAAGTCGCCAGCGCCGTCGCGGGTGCCGATGTCGCCGTGGTGCAATTCGCCAGCTTCGGCCCTGAAGCCGCAGCCGCCGTCAAACCCGGTGCCACGGTGATCCGCTACGGCGTCGGCTACAACAACATCGACCTCGCCGCCTGCGCCAAACACGGCCTCAAAGTTGGCTACGTCCCCGACTATTGCGCCGATGAGGTTGCCGACCACACCGCCGCCGCCGCATTAACTCTGCTGCGCAAACTGATGGCGTTGGATCAATCAGTGCGCGCAGGCGAATGGGCTGCGGTGAAAATCGCCAAGCCAATGAAACCGTTCAACAAAACAAACTTCGGCTTCTTTGGTCTTGGCAATATTGGCCGCGCGGTTCATGCCCGCCTGAAAGGCTTCGGCTTTCAATTTCTTGCCGCTGATCCCGGCCTATCGGACGCGCAAGCGGCGGAAATGTGCGTCCGCAAAGTCACCCCCGAAACCCTGCTGGCCGAGGCCGACATCATCAGCCTGCACGCCCCCGCCACATCGGAAACCACCGAATATTTCAACGCTACGCGCCTGAAAACCATGCAACCGCACGCCATGCTGGTGAACTCTGCCCGTGGTCAGTTGATCAACGAATCCGATCTGGCGCAGGCGCTGACTGACGGCACCATCGCCGCCGCAGCGCTGGATGTATTCCATGTTGAGCCATTGCAGGCGGACAATCCATTGCGCACGGCCCCGAACTTGCTGCTGACCCCGCATGCCGCTTGGTATTCCGAAGCAGCAATCCATCAGCTGCAACTGCTTGTTGCCAATGACATTACCCGCGCCCTTGCAGGCCAAGATCCGCGCAAACCTGTTCCACACTAACCCACGGGCAACCAAGGGAAATAACCCGGCACGGGGTTCGTGCCACATATCTGGGAGGATACTATGAAACACATTCTACTCGGTGCCGCCGCCGCACTTATGCTGACCACCGCAAATTTCGCCTATGCCGACACCATCAAGCTAGAGCCCGGCAAAGAGACCAACATGGTTCTGCTGCCGAAATTCCTTGGCATCCTGGTGTTCGATCAGGCCAATGAGGGCGCGCAGGAAGCCCACAAGGAACTCGCCAACCCCGGCAAACTGGAATTCACCGGCCCTACCCCGGAAAACTCCACCGCTGGTCAAATTGAAATCATGACCACCGCCGGCACCCAAAAACAGGGTGCTGTGATGCTGTCGAACAATGCCGGCGACCAGATTGTGCCCTCGGCTGAGGCCGCCCAAGCGGCTGGCACCAAAGTTGTGACATGGGACAGCCCGATCCCCGGTGGCAAGGGCGAAAGCGTGTTCGTGGCACAGGTCGATTTCGGCTCGATCGGCACCGTGATGGCCGACATGGCGCATTCGATTTTAGGCGGCAAAGGCAAAATGGCCGTGCTGTCAGCGACCCCGGATGCCTCGAACCAGAACGCTTGGATCGAGTCGATGAAGCAGGCGCTTGCCGCCGACCCGAAATACAAAGACATCGAACTGGTCGACGTGGTGTATGGCGATGACCAAGCCGAGGTTTCCTACAACCGTGCGCTGGCTTTGGTGGATAAATACCCCGACCTTGGCCTGATTATGTCGCCGACCACCGTCGGCATCCAAGCTTCGGCAAAAGCTATGCAGGACGAGGGGTTGTGCGACAAAGTTAAAGTGTCTGGCCTTGGCCTGCCATCCGAAATGGTCAGCTACACGATGAACGGCTGCGCGCCGGAATTCGCGTTGTGGGACTTCCGCGATCTCGGCTACCTCACCTATTACACCGCTTATGGCCTCGCGACGGGTCAGCTGAAAGGTGAAATCGGCGAGACTTTCACCGCTGGCCGCATGGGTGACTATTCGATTGAGGCTGACCCGGGCCGCGAAGGGGCCAAGCGCATCCTGATGGGGCCATTCACTGTCTACAACAAAGATAACGTCGAAGCCGCTGCAAAGTAAGGCTTTTTCGCGCGGCCGGGATCATTCCGGCCGCGTCCCTCTCGACGGAATAACCCAATGACCCTAGCTCCCACTTTGGCGCTGCGCGGCGTCTCGAAAAATTTCGGTATGACCGCCGCCCTGACCGATATGACGCTGGAATTGTTCCCCGGCGAAGTGCATGCCATCGTCGGCGAGAATGGTGCGGGTAAATCCACCATGATCAAGATCATGACCGGGATTCACCATCCATCTTCGGGCGTGCTAGAGGTTGACGGTGCTGCCGTTGTGCTGAACGGTTCCAAAGCCGCCCGCCTGCGTGGTGTGGCCGCAATTTACCAAGAACCGATGGTGTTTCCCGATCTGGATGTCACCGAAAATATCTTTATTTCAGCCACTTCCGGCCTGTTCCTCAACCGCCCTACCATGCGCCGTGCCGCACGTGCGCTCATCGCCCGCATCGGCATGACGCTGGATGTCGACCGCATCGCATCCGGCCTTTCGCTCGCCGAACAACAAGCGGTGGAAATCGCCCGCGCCCTTTCTCAAGACGTGCGCGTGCTGATCATGGACGAACCCACCGCCAGCCTTTCGGCGCATGAAGCTTCGGAACTCCGCCGCATCGCCCGCGCTTTGGCCGAAGATGGGGTATCGGTGGTCTATATTTCGCACCGGCTGGAGGAGGTGTTTGAACTCGCCAACCGCGTCTCGGTGATCCGCGACGGCAAGCATATCTCGACAAAACTGATCAGCGACACTGACCCGCAAACCCTGATCGCCGAGATGGTCGGGCGCGAGGTCGGCAATTACTTCACCAAGATGCCCTCCACCGCCACCACGGAAACTCTGCTGTCTGTGCAAGGCCTTAGCGTTGATGGCGTGTTTGAAGACATCTCGTTCGACATCAAACGCGGTGAGATCCTCGCGATGGCGGGCCTCATTGGCGCGCGCCGCACCGATGTGGCTTTGGCCTTGTTTGGGATGCTGAAAACCAGCGCGGGCACGGTTACTTACAAGGGCCAGTCGCTGAAAATCACCTCCTCGCGCCAAGCGATTGACGCAGGCATCGCCTATGTCTCGGAAGATCGCCGCAAGCTGGGCTTAGCTATGGCGCTGCCGATCCGCTGGAATATCAGCCTTGCCACCTTGCAGAAATACCTGACCCCAATGGGACTCATCAACACCAGTGCCGAGATCGCAACCGCTTGGGATTACAAGAAAAAGCTGAACATCCGCACCCCGAACACCGACATCGCCGTAGGCAATCTGTCGGGCGGCAATCAGCAAAAGGTGATGCTGGCGAAATGGCTGAACATGACGCCAGACCTTTTGATCGTCGATGAACCCACCCGTGGCATCGACGTGGGTGCGAAAGCCGAGGTCCACGCCCTGATCCGCGCTTTCACCGCTGCGGGCGGCACGGCTTTGGTGATTTCGTCTGACCTTCCCGAGGTTCTGGCCTTGGGCGACCGCATTCTGGTGATGCGCGAAGGCCGACAAATGGCGATCCTTAACCACGCCGATGCCTCTCAGGAATCCATCATGGCGCTTGCCACCGGACAAAAGGACGCCGCCTGATGGGCCTACTTTCCCGCCTCTCCCCCGCCGCTTTGCGCATTCTGGCGCTGCTTGCGGTGCTCGCCATTGTCATCCTGTTCTTCGCCAGCCAAATCGAAGGCTACTTGAACGGTCGCCTGTTCAACCGGATTTCCTCCTCGGTCGCCATCATGGCATTGATCGCCACCGGACAAACTCTGGTGATCCTGACCCGCAATATCGACCTCTCTGTCGGCTCTGTCGTCGGTTTTACCGCCTTCGCCACAGGCTCGATCATCACCAACCACCCAGAGCTTAACCCTTTGCTTTTGCTGCTCTACGCCGCGCTCGTTGGCACAAGTTTTGGCATCATCAACGGTCTTCTCGTCGCCTATGCCCGCGTGCCCTCGATCATCGTCACCCTCGCCACCATGGCGCTGTTCCGCTCGTTCCTCGTCGAATATTCCAACGCAAAATCCATCACCTCCGACAGCCTGCCGACATGGCTCACCGATTTCCCCAACCTGCCAGTGTTCTCGATCGGCACGCTGGAATTCCGCGCGGGCTTCACCGCCAGCCTCGTCGTTGTCCTCCTCGTCCACCTCTGCCTGACCCGCCTGCGCCCCGCCCGTGCGTTGTTTGCCGTCGGTTCCAACCCCGAAGCCGCCGACATGGCGGGCATCGACGCCAAACGCGTGGTGTTCGCGGCTTTCGCGTTGTCGGGCCTGATGGCAGGCCTCGCGGGCTTCATGTTCCTCGCCCGTTTCGGCAATATCACCGTCGTCGCAGGGCTAGGGTTTGAGCTGAAATCGGTCGCCTCAAGCGTCGTCGGCGGCGTCAATATCTTCGGCGGATCCGGTTCGGTAATCGGGGCTTTCCTCGGCGCGATCTTGGTGGACCTGTTGGAAACCAGCCTCGTTCGCTGGGCAGTGGTCTCCGAATTCTGGCGCGAGGCCGTGCTTGGCGCGCTCATCCTGCTCGCCGTCGCCACCGACACCATCCTGTCGCGCCGCCTTGCCAAACTGCGCGCCAAAAAATCGAAGGAGACCACGAAATGAGCCGTCTGTTCTCTTGGGAAGGCTTCCTGTTCGCCTGCCTCGTGGTGATCTTCACCTTCAACGCCATCGCAGCACCCGATTTCCTCGGAGTATCAAACCAAATCAACCTGTTCCAGCTTTCCATCGAGAAAATCATCCTTGCCTTGGTGATGACCTTTGTGATCATCAACGCCGAGATTGATCTCTCGGTTGGCTCTATGATGGGCCTCTCCGCCTGCACTTTCGGCTATCTTTACCAAATGGGCCTCCCCGCGCCCCTCGTCATTCTGATCTGCCTGTTCATCGGCATCGCAGGCGGATTGTTCAACGGCTGGTTCATCGCCCGCCTTGGCCTGCCCAGCCTCGTCGTCACCCTCGCCACCCTGATCGGCTTTCGCGGTCTGGCCCGCGTCATGCTGGAAGATCGCGGCATCGGCAGCTTCCCCGATTGGTTTGCAGCCTTGGGACAAAAGGGCCTGATCGGCCCGGTGCCCTTCGCCCTGATCGCCTTCGTCGTGCTGTTCATCCTGCTGTATATCCTGCTCGAACGCTCCGGTTTTGGCCGTAAAACCTATGTGATCGGCTCGAACCGCGATGTCGCAGACTTCGCGGGCATCGACACCGCCCGGCATAAAATCATCATCTTCACCATGTCCGGTGTCGCCGCCGCCTTCGCAGGCCTGCTCTATGCCGCTCGCGTCGGCGCGGTGCGCGGCGATGTCGCCAGTGGGTTTGAACTCGACGTCATCACCATCGTCCTCTTGGGCGGGGTCAGCATTTTCGGCGGCAAAGGCAGCCTCGTCGGCACTCTGCTCGCGATCCTGATCGTGCTGAACCTGCGCAACGGCATGGCGCTGCTCAGCATCACCGGCCATATCCAAACCGGCGTGATTGGCCTATTGCTGATCGCATCCGTGGTGATCCCGCGCATCAAACTCTCTACTCCTAGGTCCTTCAAGCCCGAGGTTGCAGCATGACCGACCCGATCCGCATCGAATTTGAAACCCCGCTGCAGCGCGAATCCGTCGCTGAAATGGTGGTCCGCCGCATCCTCGACATGGTGAAATCCGGGGTGCTGAAAGCCGGAGACGCCCTGCCGCCCGAACGTGATCTGGCCCTTTCCCTCGACGTATCGCGCCCCTCGGTGCGCGAAGCGATGCGCGGATTGGCGGTGCTGGGCGTGGTGAAATCGCGCCAAGGCGGCGGCGCGTATATCTCTGATCTTGGCCCCGACGCTTTACTCGGCCCGATACAGTTCTACCTGTCGCTCGAACAAATGAACATCCGCGAGCTTTACGATGCCCGCTCCCTCATCGAATCCGATGTCGCCCGCCGCGCCGCCGTCAATATCACCGAAGCCGATCTAGCGCGGCTTGAGGCAGTCCTCACCGCCCAGCACGACACCATCGGCGACGCGATTGCCTTCCGCAAATCTGACTTTGAGTTTCACGAAATCATCTGGATTGGTTCTGGTAACGCGTTCCTGAAGCGCATCGGCGAAACCCTGAACGTGATCGGTCTAGAGTTCCGCAAACGCGCTTCCGAACGTCCCGGCGTGCTGGATCAATCTTTGCAAGACCACCGCCGCCTGCTGGATGCGCTGAAAGCCCGCGACCCCGCCGCAGCAGCAAGCGCAGCCGAGGCGCATATGCAGAACGTTTACCAATCCACCGTCGCACAGGAAGACTGACATGGCCAAAATCGGAGTCGTCGGCATCGGTTGGTGGGCTTGCTTCAATCACATTCCCACCCTGCAAGCCTCTGACGATGTAGACAAAATCGCGATCTGCGACCTTGACCCTGCGCGCTTGGCACAAGTCGGCGATCAATTCGGCATCTCTGCCCGCTACTCTGATGTCGATGAAATGGTTAAGGCCGAAGCGCTTGACGGCGTGATCATCTCTACCCCCCATATCGCCCACACCCGCCCCGCCATCGCCGCCCTGCAAGCGGGCGCGCATGTATTGGTCGAAAAACCGATGGCCACAAGTGCCGCCGATGGCCGCGCCATTGCCGCCGCTGGCATTGCGTCGGCGCGCGAGGTTCTGATTTCTACCGGCCTCAACTACACGCGTTTTTCTGCACAAGCCGCCGATTGGGTCCGTGCGGGTAAGATCGGCCAAATCCGCCACGCCGCTTGCCAGATGGGCAGCGCCTTGGATGATCTGATGGCGGGCGAGCCGATGCTGGAAACCGCCAATCACCTGTTCCGCCCGCCAGCCTCGACATGGTCCGATCCCGCAAAGGCCGGCGGTTATGCTTGGGGTCAGATGAGCCATTCGTTGGCTTGGCTGTGCTATGTCGCCGATGTGAAGTTCCAATCCATCTACTGCCTTGATACCAAATCGAAAACTGGCGTTGACTACTACGACGCCGCCGTGGGCCGCTGCACCAATGGCGCGACTGTGGCACTTTCTGGTGCCTCCACTGTGCCAAAACATCGCGGGATGCACACCGATGTGCGGCTTTATGGCACCGAAGGCGTGATCTGGTTTGACTGCGAAGCGGGCCGCGCGCGGTTAGAACTTTCCCGCCTCGACGGCACGAATGAAACCTACACAATGGCCGCCGGCGAGGCCGATTATGACGGCACCCTGCCCGTCAGCCATTTCGCCGCCCTCTGCGCCGGAAAACCCGTCGGCAACCCCGCCAATGGCGAAAATGGTGCCCGCGTCACCGAAGCCATCGCTGCGATGTATGCCTCGGCGGCCTCAGGTGCAGCCGTTCAGATTGAAGGTTAAAATGCAACTGTCGCTTACGTCATGGTCGCTCCCCGCCTGTAGTTTGCAAGAATGTGCCGCCATCAGCCGCGCTTTGGCCATCGGCGCACTGGATGTCGGATTATCTTACCGCTCAGGTCTTAACAAAACGGAAATTCTCGCGGACCCGAAAGCCGCAGCCGCGCCTTTACGCGACCTTGGCGTCACCATCCCAAACTATTACCATCTGTTGGGTCACGGTCTAAGCGGCCAAAATCTGGCGCTTCCCGGTACAATATCGCAGAATATCAAAGATATAGATGCCGTCCTGACCTTCGCCGATGCGGCCGAAATAGCCAGCGTTTTTATCCTCCCTGGCATCATCAACCCCGGCCAATCGCGTGATCAAGCCGCCGCCCAAGCCGCCGAATCGCTCAAAGCCCTGCTTGAGGTCGCCTCCCACCACAAAGCCCGCCTCTGTATCGAGCCGCATGTGCAAAGCTGGGCCGAAAGCCCCGCGCTGGTGCAGCGTATGGTCGACCAAACCGGCGTCGGATTGGCGTTAGATTACAGCCACTTCACCTGCCTCGGTTACCGTCAGGACGAAATCGACCCCCTCGCTAAACATGCCACCCATGTCCACCTGCGCCAAGCCAAAATGGGTCATCTGCAAGCCAAATTCGCGCAAGGCACGCTGAATTTCCCCGCCATGTTCGCCACTCTGCGCGACGCGGGCTACCGCGGCCATCTGGCGCTGGAAGCCGTGCATCAGGACTATATGAACACGCTTACCGAAGACGTGCTGACCGAAACCATCCTGATGCGGGATTGTTTCCAAAACTGGAAAGGTTAACCATGCCTGGATACGCTTGGGTGCTAGAAGTCCGCCCCGGATACGAGGTCGAATACCTCAAACGCCACGACGAAATCTGGCCCGAAATGCTGGAGGCTTTGCGGGCCGCAGGCATCCGCAACTACAACATCTTCCGCCATGGATTAACCCTGTTCGGCTATTTCGAAACCGAGGATCTAGAGGCTACAAAAGCCTATCTACGTACCTCGCTTGTCGACAAACGCTGGGGCGCATGGATGGCACCGATCATGAAGATAGAGATCGATCCCACCACCAACTACCCGTATTTGCTGCCAAAACAGTTCTACATGGCCTGATCACGCCTTGATCCGCGCGCCCGTCGGATCATACAGCGCCCCCAGATGCAGCTTGGCTGCAACCCGCTCTGACGCGACCTCCAATTCATAATTGCCGCTGGTCATAAACGCCGCATCGACGCCCTCGCGGCGCACATAACCATAGCCAATCGGCTTACCGATCGTATGGCCAAACCCTCCCGAAGACAGCCAACCCACCCGTTCGCCATCCCGGTAGATTGTTTCCCGCCCGAGCAAAATCACCGAGGGATCCTCCACCGTAAACCCCGCTAGCCGCTTCTTAACTCCGCCCGCAAGCTGCGCCTCCAGCGCCGCACGGCCCATAAAATCCAAGCCCGATTTCATCTTACAGGCCCAGATCAACCCCGCCTCAACTGGCGTGTGATCGGGCCCAATATCCGCGCCCCAAGCCCGATAACCCTTCTCCAATCGCAAAGTTTCAATCGCCCGGTAGCCCGCATTCACCACGCCGCCCTGCGCCATCAGCGCCTCATACACCGTCACGGCCACATCGGTCGGCATGTGCAATTCCCAACCGAGTTCGCCAACATAGGTCACCCGCAGCGCCAAAACCGGGCAACCCGCCACCGAAATCCGCCGCGCGGTGCCAAACTTGAACCCTTCATTCGACAGATCATCCGAGCAAACACCCGTCAAAACCCGACGCGCATCCGGCCCCATCAGCGACAATACCGCCGAGCCAGAGGTCACATCGAGCAACTGACAATTCCCTACCAAATTCCGAGAAATCCAGTCGAAATCATGCGTCGCAAAGCCGGTGCCAGTGACAATATAAAACTCATCCCAAGCCACTCGCGCCACCGTCACATCCGCCTCAATCCCCCCCCGCGCGTTCAACATCTGCGTGTAGGTCAGCGATCCCACCGCCCGATCCACATTCCCCGCCGCTATATAATTCAAAGCCTTGGCAGCATCCGGCCCCTTCACCACAAACTTCGCAAAAGACGACTGATCAATCAGCACCGCCGCTTCCCGACAGGCCAAATGCTCGCGCCGCACCTGATCCCACCAACCGGGACGCTGGTAGGAATAGCGATCAACCGGCAGCTCGCCAACTGACAGATCAGCGAACCAATTCGGCCGCTCCCATCCCAGTTTCTCGCCAAAACACGCGCCCGCTGCCTTCAAATGCCCATACAAAGCCGAGCGCCGGGTCGGCCGCGCCGAAGTCATTTCCTCAGACGGCCAAGCGATGGTGTAGTGTTTACCATAAGCCTCCAGCGTCCGCGTCTGCACCCAATCGGTTGACTGATGCACTTTTCCAAAGCGCCGAATATCCACCGGCCACAGATCATAGGGCGCTTCGCCCTGCGCCGCCCATTCCGCCAGCGCCATGCCTGCACCGCCCGCGCTGGCGATGCCAAAGGCGTTAAACCCCGCCCCAACATAGAAATTCTTCAACTCCGGCGCTTCGCCTAAGATGAAATTGCCATCCGGGGTAAAGCTTTCCGGCCCGTTCAAAAGTTGCTTAACGCCCGCTGTCGCCAGCGCTGGCACGCGGGCAATCGCATCCTCCATGAACTGGCTGTAGTGGTCGAAATCCGAAGTCAAAAGATCAAAATGAAAGCCGTCGGGGATGCCCTTGACCGCCCAAGGTTTCGGGTTCGGCTCGTAGCCGCCCCAGACCAGCCCGCCGACATCTTCCTTCCAATAGGTTAGTCGGTCCGGGTCACGCAAAGTCGGAAGACCCGGCGTAACCCCTTCAATACGCTCAGTAATCATATACTGATGTTCAACCGAAACCAGCGGCACATTCACCCCGACAGAGCCCGCCAGCACCCGCGTCCACTGCCCCGCGCAGCAGATCACCTTCTCACATTCCACCACCCCAAACGGCGTTTCCACCCCGCGTATGCGGCCATCTTCGACGATCACCCGCGTCACCGGGGTATCCTCAAAAATCTTCACCCCCGCCATCCGCGCGCCTTTGGCCAAAGACTGCGTAATATCCGACGGGTTCGCCTGCCCATCGCTTGGAAGGTATGCCGCCCCCACCAGATCCTCAATCGTCATGAGCGGCCACAGATCTTGCGCCTCTTGCGGCGTCAGCAAATGCATCTCTAGCCCGAAGGATTTCGCCGTCGTCGCCTGCCGTTTTACCTCTGTCCAGCGCGCCTCATTACAGGCCAGACGCAAGCCGCCGTTCATCTTCCAGCCGGTCTGCAAGCCGGTTTCCGCTTCCAGACGTTTGTACAACTCTACCGAATAACCCAGTAATTGCGTGATGTTAGCCGAGGTTCTTAATTGCCCCACCAACCCCGCCGCATGGAAGGTCGTACCGCTCGTCAGCTTTTTGCGCTCCAGCAAGATCGTGTCGGTCCAGCCGAGTTTCCCCATGTGATAGGCGGTCGAGCAGCCGATAATGCCGCCGCCAATGATCACTGCGCGCGCGGTGGTGGGTAGATTAACCATCATATCCTCAGGTGTTTTCAAAGGCAGCAAAGGCCGCCCGGTAGGTGGAAAGATTTTGCGCAGTATAGGCGGCAAAGTCGAAATCAATCTCGGAATAGATCTCCGACACCATGCTCCACAGCGTCTCACGCAGCGCCGCCGCCGCCTTCATCGCTTTGTATTTACGCCATAATGCGGCATCAGGGTTGCGGTCAAAATAGGCGGCCAGCATCCGCGATTCTTGGGTCTCCGTCAGCCCATTGTTCGCAGCCAGCCCGCCCAGATCAAACAGCGGCGAGTTGAATCCGGCATAATCCCAGTCGATTAACCACATTCGCTTGCCATCATGCAGGAAATTCGCCGGAAGCAGGTCATTGTGGCCGAACACCAGATCAATCTGCCCCACCGCAGCCTCAAGCTGCGCCGCTTGCGCCAGCAATTCCGCCAGCACCGCAGCATAACCCGATCCCGCATCCCGCAGCGTTCCGGCATAGTCGCGCAGCACGTGAAACACCCAGAACACCAGCGTAGGGCCCCGTAAATGCTGGGGAATTTCGCGATGCGCCCGCGCCACCAAGGCCAAAGCCTGATCCAGCACTGCATCATCGGCAAAATCTGCGGGCGTCATGGTGCGGCCTTGAATATAGGCGATCACCAAGGCACCCGGCGCATGGTAAATCACCGCTGGCGACACCCCCGCCGCATGAGCCGCGCGGCTGGCTGACAATTCATTGAACCGCAAGATCTGGTGCAGCGGAATGTCATCACCGATCCGCACCACCACCTTTTGTGTTTCATCTTCCGCGATAAAATTCAGATTGGTGATGCCGCCACCCAAGGGCTCCACCTGCACCGCCCCATGCCAGATCGGCAGATTTTGCACCCTTTGCAGCGGAGTCATCGCCCCTCCTAGCGTTTGCCGTAAAACAACCCTACCACATGCTCGGCTTCGGCAAAGAACAACCAGCGTGCGGCCAAAGCGCCGATCAGATGGCATATCGCAGCCAAAGCAAACACCCAAATCTCACCGGAAATCGCCAGCAAAACCGCTGGGATTACTGCCGCCAGTGCCAGTGCAATCGCCCGCAGCTTCTGCGCATGTTTGCGGCCCACCACGAAAATCATCTCTCGCAGCAGGTAATTCCCGGCCGTATGCGCCTGTTCAAACACCGTGACTTCGCCAATGCGGTCAAGCCCCGTGGCGGTGCCCAAACTCTGGCCTGCCCGCGCAAATTGGCCATCACCCACCTGCCAAATTGCCAGCAAAATCAACACCAATATTGCCAGCAGCACAGGTGCAAATCCCTGCCCTGCCAGCATTGCACCGCCCGCCAAAGCGAAGCCGACAAACATCAGCGGCGTTAACCAATGATGCCAGCGCGGCACCGCTTTGATTTGGGTGTAGATCATCGCGGTCGAGAACACCGTGAGCAGTGCCAACGCCCCGCCCAGCCAACCGAATGGGCGTGGCAAACCCAATTCCAGCCAATCTGACAGCGCCATCGGAGCGAGCAAAACCAAAGCCGCAACCGAGCACCAAGCCTCGCGCGAAAGCCAGCTTGTCCGCCATTGCGAGAACGCCCGCCACGCCCGTTTTGGATTGCCCAGATGGAAGCTTGAAGCCAAAAGGCCAATCACGGCAAGGCTATAACCTAAGCCCCACCACAGAAACGCCACGCCTCCGTACAGCTGTACAAACCCAAACCCAAGATAAAACAACAGGCCAAACCCCGCGCCCGACAGCACCGAAAACACAATAACCGAAGGTGCCGGATGCATCAGATCTTCCCCAACACGCGGTCGAGCCATCCGGCAAAACCGCTGGCCCTGATGTCCAAAAGTGGGGCCAAAACGCTGGCATCCTGTCGCACATCTTTCTTACGCGGCGGCAGATATCTGTTAACCGGTTTCGTTCCGAGATCGGGCATCAAAGCATAGCCGCCACGCTCGGCGCTCAGCCGGCTGACCTTGCTATCCGGGTCAGCGAAATCACCGAAATGCCGCGCGCCAGTCGGGCAACCACGCACGCAAGCCGGTTCACGGTCTTCCTCGGGCAGGTTTTCGTTGTAAATCCGGTCGACGCAGAGCGTGCATTTCTTCATCACCCCCGCAGCCTGATCCATCTCGCGCGCACCATAAGGGCAGGCCCAAGCGCACAGACCGCAGCCGATGCAGGCGTCTTCATTCACCAAAACGATGCCATCTTCGCTGCGCTTGTAGCTGGCCCCGGTTGGGCAAACCGTCACACAGGGCGCATCCTCGCAATGCAGGCAAGAGCGAGGAAAATTTATGATTTGTGCAGCACCTTCAATAGGTTGCATAGTATAGCTGTGAACTCGATTTAAGAATACGCCAGAAGGCTCTGTACCATAAGGATTTTGGTCCGACAAAGGTACGCCGTAGCCCTGATCATTCCAACCTTTGCAGGCCGTCACGCAGGCCTGACAGCCAACGCAGGTGTCCAGATCAATCGCCAGACCCAGCCGCTTTTCTGTCGAAACTGGTAAAGCCGTCATGCGCGCTCCTTCCCCTGTGGCACCACGCGCGGGATCGGCGCGAAGCTAGGTTCCGATTGCGCCTTTGCCCCCACCCGCTCAATCCGCACCCGCAAATCGAACCATGCCGCTTGCCCGGTGACCGGATCCGAGTTGGACAACCGCGCGCCATCGCCCTTGTCCGGCAACAGTTCTGAGATCAGATGATTGAGCAAAAACCCCGTCGTGGCCTCACTCGCGCCCTCATCCAGCGCCCAAGCCCCCTTGCGTTTGCCAATCGCATTCCACGTCCAAACCGTGTTTTCATTCAGTGCAGCCATATGTGCAACGGGCACCGTGATACCACCGTTGGGCGAGATCACGCGGGCATAATCGCCTTCGGTAAAACCTTGTTCTACCCAGATTTTTGTCGGCAGATACAGGAAATTCGTGCCCCGGATTTGCCGCAGCCAAGCGTTCTGGCTGCCCCAGGAATGATACATATCCATCGGGCGCTGCGTGATCGCATGCACCGGATAGCCCCAGCCCGTGGCCTCCAGATCGCCAAACGGCGGATACCAGATCGGCAGCGGCTCCATCGCCTGTTTCAGCCGCGCGCGCAGATGATCGGGCGGCTGGATGCTGCCAAGCCCCTCAGCCGCCATCTGGAATTTGCGCATTGGTTCCGACCAGATTGAAAACAGATAGGGCTGCGGGCTCTCGTAGAACGAGGTTTTCACCGCCCAATCCTGATAGGCCATATTCCACGGCTTGTAGAAGGCAGCCTCCTCGGGCACATGGGCTTGATAAAACCCACCGTTTTCGATGTAGCGCGCCAGTTGATCCGGGTTGGCCGCGCCGCGCCCTTCCTGCGTGCCATCGCCGCGAAAACCGATCAGCGGCCCGACGCCGGGGCGGCGAATATGGTTCACGATGTAGTCGGCGTAGTCCTTATACTTCGGCGAGCCATCTTCCTTAACCATAGGCGCCAGCCCCAACCGCGCTCCCAAATCCAGCAGCACCGATTGAAACGGTCGCACGTCACGATCAGGCTCCACCACCGGCCAGCGAATAGAATCACCCGCCGCATCGGGCTCCGAAATCGGGCGATCCAGCAGGCTGATACAATCGTGACGCTCCAAATAGGTGGTATCCGGCAGAATCAGATCGGCATAGGCCACCATTTCCGATGCATAGGCGTCAGAATAGATGATACGGGGGATAATATACTCCCCATTCGGCGCTTTATCTGTCAGCATTTCCAAGACCTTAGCGGAGTTCATCGAAGAATTCCACGCCATGTTGGCCATATACAAGAACAGCGTATCAATTTTGTAGGGGTCGCCGGCATGGGCATTCGGGATCAGCATATGCATCAGCCCATGCGCCGAAAACGGGTTCTCCCACGTGAACGCTTTGTCGATCCGCACGGGGCTGCCGTCTTCCTTCAACGCCAGATTTTCCGGGCCCCGCACATAGCCTAAGTGTGGCCCAGACAACGGTTTTCCGGGGGCGGTGACGAAATGCGGCGTCGGATGCGCCTCCATCGGTTTCGGATAGGGCGGCTTCAGACGGTAGCCGCCGGGCACCTCGACCGTGCCCAAAACGATCTGCAACAGATGCAGCGCGCGCGCGGTTTGAAAGCCGTTGGAATGCGCCGAAATCCCGCGCATGGCGTGGAAACTGACAGGCCGACCCGGCATGGTGGCGTGAAAATCGCCGCGAAAATCCGTCCAGGATTGGTTGATTTCAATCGCCTGATCAAAGGCCACCTGCGCAAGTTCCGCCGCCAGCGCCCGGATGCGGTCCGCCGCAATGCCGCAACGCGCGGCCACCGCTTCGGGGGCATAGTCATCCGACAGATATTTCTCAGCCATATGCTGAAACACCGTGCGGTTGCCCTGATATGTAGCCCCCAGATCGGGCTGCACGCCCTTGCCATCCCAAGGAGCGGGCGCGCCAGTTCTGCGATCAATCACAAAGGGTTGGCTTTCGGCATTCTTCGCGATCATGCCCTTTTCCGGGCCCTCCTCCACCACCAGCAAGGGCGCATTGGTGAACCGCCCGAGGTAGTCCAGATCGACCTTCCCCGCCGCAAGCAGACAGTGGATCAGCGACAGGATCAGCAGCCCATCGGTGCCCGGCGTGATGCCCAGCCAATCATCCGCCACCGCATTATAGCCGGTGCGAATAGGGTTAACGCCGATCACCCGCGCGCCGCGTTCTTTCAGCTTGCCCAGACCAATCTTGATCGGGTTGCTGTCATGATCCTCCGCCACACCGAACAGCACGAACAGCTTGGTACGCTCCCAATCAGGCTGGCCAAATTCCCAGAACGCACCGCCGATGGTGTAAATCCCGCCCGCCGCCATATTGACCGAGCAAAACCCGCCATGGGCCGCATAATTCGGTGTGCCAAACGCCTGCGCCCACCAGCCGGTAAAGCTTTGCGATTGATCCCGCCCGGTGAAAAACGCCAACTTTTCGGGCGCGGTTTCGCGCAAAGGCTGCATCCACGACACTGCCAGCGCCAAAGCCTCGTCCCAAGAAATCTCCTCAAACGCCCCCGACCCACGCGGCCCGACCCGCTTTAAAGGTGCGCGCAACCGCGACGGTGCCGTCACCTGCATGATGCCGCTTGCACCCTTGGCACAGAGCACGCCCTTGTTGATCGGATGGTCGCGGTTGCCCTCGATATAGCTGACGCGCCCCTCCTTCAGATGAACATTGATCCCACACCGGCAAGCACACATATAGCACGTGGTCTTGCGGATTTCGTCCGAAACCGGGGGCGAGGTGTCAATCTTTGGCTGAATACTCATCGCGCCCCCTTGCGTCTTCGCCCCAATCTGGACGGAAGTTTTTCGCCAAACAAGCCTGATTGCGACACACAGTTGCGACAATCACCGCAATCGCAGAAAAATGTCCGCTCCCAGCCTGAAAATGCAGAAAAACCCACGCAGCGCATGGGCTTACAAACCCGCCCGCAACAAAGCCAAAGCCTGCGCCGCGATCGAGCGTTCCTCCGCAGCCGCCACGATATGCACAGGCACCGCCCCCGCCCAAGCCAAACCTCCAACGATCCGACCGCGCACCACAGCATCATTCTCGCCAATGCCGCCGGTGAAAGCGATGCCATCAAGCCCGCCCATCGCCGCGATCATTGACCCTGCGTGTCGCACCGCCCAATAGCAGAAATGCTCCACCGCAAGCGCCGCCTCTGCCGAGCCCGCCGCGTGCAAGGCCCGCATGTCACTATAGCCGCCAAGGCCCAGCAACCCGCTTTCGCGGTTCAAAATCCGCCCAGCGCCCGCGATGCCGTGCAACTCCGCCAGCCGCAGCACCGCATTGCCGTCGATGCCGCCCGTTCGCGTCCCCATGGTGATACCATCCAGCGGCGAATAGCCCATCGTCGTCGCCACCGAAACGCCATCACGGATCGCACAAAGCGAGGCCCCATTGCCCAAATGCAGCGCCAACAATCGCTCGGGCAGCGCCTCCAAACCCTGCAAATGCCGCACCAATCCATCATAACTGATGCCATGAAAGCCATAGCGCCGCAGCCCGCGCGCCCGCTCTGCCACGGGCAAGGCATAAGTCACCGCCACCTCCGGGTTCGTCGCATGAAACGCCGTGTCAAAACTGACAAACTGCGGCAGATCAGGAGCCAGAGCCTGCAAAGCCCGTATCGCCGTCAGATTGCCCGGATTGTGCAACGGCGCGAGCGGCACACAAGCCTCAATCCCCGCAATCACCGCCGCCGTCACCCGCATCGGGCGCACCAAAGCCTCGCCGCCATGCACCACCCGATGCGCCGCAGCCGAAAGATCGCCCAAGCCCACGCCCTGCGCCGCCATCGCCTCAAACGCCAAAGCCAAGGCCGCGCGATGATCCGCCGCCGCACAATCGCGTGCAACCGCGCCAAGGCTCAACCGCCCCGCACCGCCAATCTCGGTGACAGACCCCGCCATAACCTCGCGCAACTCCGCGTCAAACACCGCAAGTTTGATCGAAGATGAGCCGGCATTGACCACCAGCAACATCTAAATCACCGCCTTGATCAGTCCCATCACCGCCAGCCCGCCCAGCAGCAAAATCGCAAAGCGGCGGAAATCCCGCGGATCGGTGTTCAGAAAATGCCGCGATCCCAGCCAGTTACCCAAGAACGTCAGCGGCAAGGCGGCCAGCGCCGCCCAAAGTGTGTCCCATGTCACCAGCCCGTGCCACCAATACAAAGGCCCGGAATAGAGATCGAGCAGCGGGAAAAACGCGATCAATGTGGCGCGAAACGTCGCCGCCTGCATCGGTTGTGCGGCAAAGAAAGCCGCAATCGGCAAGCCCCCCATCCCCGGCGCATTGGCAAGGCCCGAGACCACCCCCGCCGCCAGATTACCCGCCCCCCGCACCTCCGATTTCAGCCGCCAGCCCGCCAGCAACACCCCGCACATCAGCAGAATATAGACCGAAATTGCCGCCCGTGCCGCTTCTTCACTGATCCCGGTCAGCGCCCACAGCCCCAAAGGCAGCCCCACCGCCGCCCCCGCCAGCATCAGCCAAACCCTGCGCCAGTCGACATCTTTGCCAATGCCGCGCGCGGCTTGCAGGCTCATCGCGGTCTCCAAGATCACCACCACCGCCACAAAATGCAGCGGATTGGTGACAACCCCCGAGGCCGCAATCACCATCGCCGAATAGCCAAAGCCGGAATAGCCCCGGATGAAGGCCGCGACCAAGATCGCCACCGCCATCCATACGCTCGCCCCCAGCCCCAGATCAAACGGCATCAAACCACCTGCTTGCGCATATCAGCCGCCGAAATCCCCGCCACCGCCACAGGTTTCTTCATCGCATCGCGGCGGAACGGCTCACCCAACTCCTGATTGATCATAGCCTCAATCAGCGTGGTCTTGCCCGCCTTCTGGTCAACAATCGCCTGCCGCAGCGCTTCCGTCAGCTCATCCATCGTCCGCGCCACAACGCCTTGCAGCCCACAAGCCTTTGCAATCCCAGCATAAGACACCTGCGTGTCCAATTCGGTGCCCACAAAGTTATCGTCATACCACAAGGTCGAGTTACGCTTCTCCGCCCCCCACTGGTAATTGCGGAACACAACTTGCGTGATCGCAGGCCATTCGCCCCGGCCAATCGCCGTCAGTTCCGTCACCGCGATGCCAAACGCCCCGTCACCCGAAAAGCCCACCACCGGCACGTCCGGGCAGCCGATTTTCGCGCCAACCACCGCAGGCAGGCCGTAACCGCAAGGCCCGAACAGACCGGGCGCCAGATACTTCCGCCCCGCCTCAAAAGTCGGATAAGCATTGCCAATCGCGCAGTTGTTGCCGATGTCCGAAGAAATAATCGCCTCTTTCGGCAAAGCCGCCTGAATCGCCCGCCACGCCATCCGGGGACTCATCCAGTCCGGCTTATCCGCCCGCGCCCGCTGATTCCATGTGGTGCCCGCGTCGTCTTCCTCGTGATCCATGCTCGACAAACCCTGCGCCCATGCCGATTTGGTCTGCGCGATCTTGGCTTTACGTTCACTGCGCGCATGATCACCAGCGGTAGAGGCTAACCGCGCCAAAACCGCCTCGGCGACCTTCTTGGAGTCGCCGACAATGCCAACAGTCACCTTCTTCGTTAACCCGATCCGATCAGGGTTAATATCGACTTGGATGATCTTGGCCTGTTTAGGCCAATAGTCCAGCGCGTATCCGGGAAGCGTTGAAAACGGGTTCAATCGGGTACCCAGACAGAATACCACATCTGCAGCAGAAATCAACTCCATTGCCGCCTTGCTGCCATTATAGCCCAAAGGCCCGGCAAACAGCGGGTGCGAACCGGGAAACGCATCGTTATGCTGATACCCCACACAAACCGGCGCATCCAAGCGTTCCGCCAAAGCCATGCTCGCCGGAATAGCCCCACCCAGCACCACACCCGCACCATTCAAAATCACCGGAAACTTCGCGCTCGACAGCAACTCCGCCGCCGCATTGATCGCAGCTTCCCCACCCGAAGGCCGCTCAAACTCCACAATCGCGGGCAGATCAATGTCGATCACTTGCGTCCAGTAATCGCGCGGCATGTTGATCTGCGCCGGTGCCGAGGCCCGCTTGGCATTGATAATCACCCGGTTCAGCACTTCCGCCACGCGGGACGGGTCGCGCACCTCTTCCTGATAGGCCACCATATCGGCGAACAGCGCCATCTGCTCAACTTCCTGAAAGCCGCCCATGCCAATGGTCTTGTTCGCCGCTTGTGGCGTCACCAGCAACAGCGGCGTGTGGTTCCAATAGGCGGTCTTCACGGCCGTCACAAAGTTGGTAATCCCCGGCCCATTCTGCGCAATCATCATCGACATCTTGCCAGTGGCGCGGGTGTAACCATCCGCCATCATCCCGCCCGAACCTTCATGCGCGCAGTCCCAGAACGTGATCCCCGCCCTTGGAAACAGATCAGAAATCGGCATGAAAGCCGAGCCAATAATCCCGAACGCATGTTCGATCCCATGCATTTGCAGCACTTTGACAAAGGCTTCTTCTGTGGTCATCCGCATGGCATCTCTCCTGAAATCCGTTGTTGCAGCCGTTCTACCCCCAGCCCCAAACCCGCCTTAGGGCCAGAAGGCAGACCGTCATAAGTCCAGCCCCCGCTTTCATACTGGCTCAAATATCCCGGGGTCCGGGGCTGGCCCCGGCGAGCAGCCCCAAGCGCTTACGCCCCCCGAATAGCCCGCCCAATCCGCGCAATCCCCTCTGGTATCTTCGCAGGCGAAATCGACGAATACCCCAGCCGATAGAAATTCAGCGGTGCCTGGGCGGGGTCAAAAAACGCCCGCCCAGGCTCGATCAGCACGCCTTCCGCCCGCAACCCCTCGGCCAAAACTTCCGTGTCCACCCCCGCAGGCGCGCGCATCCAGAAACTCGATCCGCCAAAGCCGCCCTGCCCCGCCACCGCCAAACCATTGTCGCGAATGGCTTCCTCCATCACCTGCCTGCGCCTGCGATAGGCATTGCGCATCCGGTTGATCAGCGCATCATAGTGGCCAAGGCTAAGGAAATACGCCACTGTCCGCTGAATATGCCCCGGCGGATGCCGCAGCATCATCAACCGCAACGCCCGCGCTTCGCGAATAAAACTCGCAGGCCCCACCAGATAGCCCAACCGCATCCCCGGAAACACCGACTTGGAAAACGACCCAGCGTAAATCACCCGCCCCTCGCTATCGAGCGATTTCAACGCCGGAGACACCGGCTTCAGGAACGACATCTCAAACTCGTAATCATCCTCAACAATCACGAAATTCTCGCGCGAGGCCGCTTCCAACAACGCCAACCGCCGCTCTAACGGCATCGTCGCATTGGTCGGGCATTGGTGGCTCGCCGTGGTAAACACCACATCGACCCCGGCAGGCAAACGATCCGGCGGCAGCCCATCGGCATCGACATCAACCGAGATCACTTCCGTCCCCGAAGGCTCCAAAACGCCCCTTAACCCCGAATAGCCCGGATTTTCCACCACCGCCCGCCGCCCCGCGCCCAGCAGAACCGCCGTGGTGATCCACAAAGCATTCTGCGCGCCCATCGTCAGCAAAACCTCATCCTCGCGCGCCGCAATGCCGCGCCGGGGCAGGATGGATCGCAGCAAGTGCTCGATCAACAGCGGATCATCGCGGTCATACATATCGCTGGTCAGCGCCGCGAAATCCTTGCGCCCCAACGCCCGCAAGGCACATAAACGCCAGTTCTGATGATCAAACAGACTGGCATCCGCTTGGCCATAAATGAATGGAAACTGATAATTCTCCCAATCCAGTGGCCGCTTGACCGTCGCCAGCCGCGAAAACCGCCCCCCCGTCAGCGCCGCGAAATCCACCCCCTCGGCCCGTGGAGCCCGCGCCTGCAATTCCGGCGCGCGTGGGGCATTTTCGCTGATAAAATACCCCGACCGCCCCCGCGCCATCAGATAATCGGCACTGACCAACTCGGCATAAGACAAAGTCACCGTGATGCGCGAAATTCCCAAATGCTCAGCCAACCCGCGCGACGATGGCATCTTCTGCCCGGCCCGGAACCGCCCCGACAAAACACCTTCCGTCACCATCTGCCGGATGCGTTGTTGCAAAGTACCACGCCCCGCAGGCGGCAAGACGAAAGCTTCGGCGGGGATCGACATTCTGGCCTCATTTCAAATCAACTCTGGACTTATAGCCGAGCGCGGCAAAGCAATGTCAAGCCCTGCAACCACTCTGAACTCTTGGTTCATCCTCTCTGCTCAAATATCCCCGCCGGAGGCTCTTTACGTAGATGTCGAATGCCTCCGGCGGGGATATTTGAGCAGAGAGGATGACCAAAACACAAAACCCCGCGCCGTAGCTGGCGCGGGGTCAGAAAGCGAAAATTTAGGCTATAGTTTACCCAAACACCGTCGTCAGCGCGTTATCAATCGCCCCGGTGATCTGATCGATATCATCTGGCGTTGCAATCAGCGCAGGCGACAGGCACAAAGTATTGTTCAAACCGGGGATCGAGCGGTTGGTCATGCCAATAATTACACCCTGCGCGTTGCAAGCAGCCACCACAGCGGCGACCTTTTTCTCGTCCATCGGTTCCTTGGTGGCACGGTCCGCCACCAGTTCCGCACCGCAGAACAATCCTTTGCCGCGCACATCGCCGATAACTTTGTGCTTTTCCATCAAAGCGTTGAGGTTATCCATCACCCGCGCACCCATGCGCAACGTGTTGTCCAACAGCCCCTCATCCTCGATGATCCGCATGTTTTCCAGCGCCGCCGCAGGCCCCGCCGTGCAGCCGCCAAAGGTCGAGATGTCGCGGAAATACGACATGTGATCGCCCGCATCCTTGAACATGTCAAACACCGCTTCGGTCGTCACCGTGCAGGAAATCGCCGCATAGCCAGAGGCCACACCCTTCGCCATCGTCACGAAGTCAGGCTTGATGCCGTAGTGCTGATAACCGAACCACGTGCCCGTCCGCCCAACACCACAAACCACTTCATCAATATGCAGCAAGATATTGTATTTCTTGCAGATTTCCTGAACCCGCTCCCAATAGCCCGTTGGCGGCGTGATCACCCCACCGCCCGCCGTCACCGGCTCCAGCACCAAAGCGCCAATCGTATCCGCACCTTCGCGCAGGATCACTTCCTCAATCGCATCCGCCGCGCGCTCACCGTAGTTCTCGACATCCCACTGCTTGCGATACTCAAGGCAGTGCGGCACCATCACGAAACCGTCGGGATATGGCCCATACTGCGCCGCCCGCTCCAGCTGACCGCTGGTCGCAAGCGTGCCAATCGTGGTGCCGTGATAGTCGCGCTCACGGTACAGGATCTTCCACTTCTTGCCGCCATGATGCTTGTGCGCGATCTGGCGCACCATCTTGTAGACCTTCTCATTCGCCTCGGATCCCGAATTCGAATAATACACCCGTGACATCCCCGGCATTTTCGAGATCAACCGCTCGGCAAACAAAGCCCCCGGAATAGAGCCGCCAACGCCCGCAAAATAGTTCATTTTCAACAAGGTATCGCGCACCGCATTGGCGATGCTTTCGCGCCCATAGCCGACGTTCACCGTCCAGACCGCCCCCGACACCGCGTCGATATATTCCTTGCCGCGCGCATCCCAGACCCGCAGACCCTTGCCTTCAACGATGATCCGAGGGTCAACGTCGGGCGTCTCGTAGCCCTTGTGCTGGCTCAGATGGTGCCAAACATGCGCCTTGTCGGCGGCGACCACCGCAGAAATGTCATTGGCGTTTGTATAGCCCTGCATGGCTGAACCTCACTTTGCATAGGCCGCACCGCGCGGGCCTGTTTGGCGGCATAATCCGGGATCACGCGGCATCCTCTTATGTCCAGACCGCACGGGCCGATAAGTCCAGCCGCCTCTATGCCGATTTTACATAGACCCATGCCGTCTTCTCAATATCTTAGCCCTGCGGTTTCGGCTAAAAATGCCGCAAATTGGGGAGAAGATCATGGGCCGCTCAGTCATCGTGCACGAAAACTTCCTGCGCCGAGTCGTCGCCCGCGATTTCCCCGCAGGTGCCGCCCCCACTGGCCCGCTCACCCCCGAAGACGCCGTAGCGATCTACCGCGCCGCCTGCACCTCCCGCGCGCTGGACCGCACCTCGCGCGAGATGCAGCGCCAAGGCACCGGCTTTTACACCATCGGCTCGTCCGGTCACGAGGGGCTCGCCGCAGTCGCCCTCGCCCTGCGCCCGACCGATATGGCCTTCCTGCACTACCGCGACGCCGCCTTCCAGATTGCCCGCGCAGGGCAAGTGCCGGGCCAAACCATCGCCTATGACATGCTTCTCAGCTTCGCGGCCTCATCGGATGATCCGATTTCCGGCGGTCGTCACAAGGTTCTGGGCAGCAAGTCCCTAAACATCCCGCCGCAAACCTCGACCATCGCATCGCATCTGCCGAAAGCCGTCGGGGCCGCCTATGCCATTGCAGCGGCAAAGAAAAACCGCCCAGAACACGCGCAGCTTCCCGATGACGCCATCGTCTACTGCTCTTTCGGCGATGCCTCCGCCAACCATTCCACCGCCCAAGGTGCGTTCAACGCCGCAGGCTGGACCTCGTACCAAAACCTCCCCCTGCCGCTGCTGTTCGTCTGCGAAGACAACGGCATCGGGATTTCCACCAAAACCCCCACCGACTGGATCGCGAATTCCTTCAAACACCGCCCCGGCCTGAAGTATTTCCACGCCAATGGTCTTGATATCTACGACACCTATAAAGTCGCGCAAGAGGCCGCCGATTACATCCGAACCCGCCGCAAACCTGCCTTCCTGCACCTGAAAACCATCCGCCTCTACGGTCACGCCGGGGCCGATATGCCCACCACCTATCTGCCGCGCGAGGAAGTTGAGGCCGAGGAGGCGCACGATCCGCTGCTGCATATGGTGCGCCAACTAGATCAGGCCGCAGCCCTGCCCGCCGCCCAAGCGCTTGAAATCTATACCGATACCGCACAGCGCATCACCCGTATCGCCGCCGAGGCCATCACCCGCCCGCACCTGAAAACCGCAGCCGAAGTCATGGCCGCCATCATCCCGCCGCATCGCCCCTGCAAGCCCTCCAACGGCCCCAGCCCAGACGCCCGCGCAACCGCTTTCGGCAGCGATCTCAAGCAGATGGACGAGCCACAGATCATGTCGCGCCTGATCAACTGGGCGTTGACCGATCTGATGCTGACCCACCCCGAAATCGTGATGATGGGCGAGGATGTCGGCCGCAAAGGTGGCGTTTACGGTGTCACCCAAAAGCTGACCCAACGCTTCGGCCCGCATCGGATGATCGACACCCTGCTCGATGAGCAATCCATCCTCGGCCTCGCCATCGGCATGGCGCAAAATGGCTTCATCCCGTTCCCGGAAATCCAGTTCCTCGCCTATCTGCACAACGCCGAGGATCAACTTCGGGGTGAAGCCGCCACCCTGCCGTTCTTCTCCAACGGCCAATATTCCAACCCGATGGTGCTGCGCATCGCGGGGCTTGGCTATCAGAAAGGCTTCGGCGGCCATTTCCACAATGACAATTCGGTCGCCGTGCTGCGCGACATTCCCGGCCTGATCCTCGCCGTGCCCTCGAACGGAGCCGATGCCGCCAAAATGCTGCGCGAATGTGCCCGATTGGCCCGCGAAGAACAGCGGCTTGTCGTCTTCTTGGAGCCCATCGCGCTCTACCCAATGCGCGACCTGCACGCCGACAAAGACGGCGCTTGGATGCAACGCTATCCCGCACCGGATCAGACCATCCCCCTCGGCGAAGTCGGCATCCACGGTGACGGCACTGACCTCGCCATCGTCACCTTTGGCAACGGCAATTACCTTTCATATCAAGCACTTCCGGCCATAACCTCATCCGGTATCAAGGCCCGCATCATAGACACCCGCTGGCTCTCCCCCCTCCCGGTCGAAGCCCTCCTCGCCGCCACCGCGCCTTGCAAAAACATCCTGATCGTCGATGAAACCCGCCATTCCGGTGGCGTCGCCGAAGCCCTGATGGCGCTGTTCCACGAAGGCAGCAAAGCCAACCTCGCCCGCCTCACCGCAACTGACAGCTTCATCGCCACCGGCCCCGCCTATGCCGCCACCATGCCCTCCGCTGCCAGCATCACCGCCGCCGCCATGGAGCTTTGCAAATGAGAACAGCCGTCCTGATCTGCCCCGGCCGTGGCACCTACACCAAGACCGAACTCGGCGCGCTCGCCCGCTTCCCAGACGCTAAGCTGCTGGCGCATTTCGACGCCCGCCGCACGGCCCTCAACCAAGAAACCCTCACCGCCCTAGACACTTCCCCGACCTATTCCGTCTCAAAACACACCAGAGGCGACAACGCTTCCGCCCTGATCTACGCCTGCACTCTGGGCGACGCGCTATCCCTGCAAGACATTGAAATCACAGCCGTCACTGGCAATTCGATGGGCTGGTACTCCGCCCTCGCCTGTGCCGGAGCCCTCAGCCCTGAAAACGGTTTTGAAGTGGTCAACACCATGGGCACGCTGATGCAGCAAAGCCTGATCGGCGGCCAGATCATCCATCCATTCCTCGGCGAAAACTGGCAGCCCAACCCCGCCCGCAAGGCCGACCTGCTGGCCATTGCCGCCGAAATCAACACCCGACCCGACCACATATTGACCCTGTCTATCGACCTCGGCGGGATGCTGGTGCTGGCAGGCAACGAACCCGGCCTGAAGGCTTTTGAGGCCGCCGTCCCCCCGGAACAATCCCGCTTCCCGATGCGGCTTGCCAACCACGCCGCCTTCCACACCGCCCTGCAAGCCCCCGTCGCCGCCCAAGGCCGTGCCCAACTCCCCGCCAGCCTCTTCCAACAACCGCAAAAACCGCTGATCGACGGGCGCGGCAGCATCTGGTGGCCCGGTGCCACCAAAACCGAGCAACTCCACGCCTACACCCTCGGCCATCAAGTGACCGAACCCTACGATTTCACCGCCGCCATCCGCACCGCCGCTCGCGAATTCGCCCCCGACCTGTTCATCATCGCAGGCCCCGGCACGACGCTCGGCGGCGCTGTGGCGCAAAGCCTGATCCTGACAAACCACCAACACCTTGCCAGCAAAGCAGATTTCCAAACCCGCCAAGCCCAAAACCCCCTCGTCATCTCTATGAGCCTGCCCGAGCAACGCGCGCTGGTGACTTGACCGGCGCAAAACTCCCCCCACCGGCTTGATTGTATTTTAAGCCAATCCATCGCACACTCGGCATCATTGCATTTTGGAGATTGCCATGCCGCTGTTGCCTCTGCTGATCGCCATTGTGGCGCTGGTCGTGCTTGCCCTGCTGCTGGCGATCCTGTTTCGCCGCGTGGTCAGCACCAATGTCGTTCACATCATCCAGCGTGGCCGCGCCACGACGCCCTATGGCACCAACCTTGATGCCGGAAACGTCTACTACGCGTGGCCGTCGTGGATTCCTCGCTTTGGTGTCAATGTGATCCAACTGCCCGTCAGCAACTTCGATCTGACGCTAGAAGATTATGAGGCTTACGACACCGACCGCGTGCCGTTCATGGTGCATGTCACCTCGTTTTTCCGCATCGCCGATACCGCGATCGCCGCGCAACGCGTTGATTCGATTGCCGCTTTGAAAGAACAGTTGATGCAGATCGTGCAGGGTGCGGTGCGCAAAGTGTTGGCCTCCGACAAGATCGACGCCATCATGTTGGAGCGTTCCAAATTCGGCGCGGCCTTCACCTCTGAGGTGATCGAACAGCTCAAGCAATGGGGTGTAGAACCCGTCAAGTCTATGGAATTGATGGATATTCGTGATGCCAGCGGCTCGAAGGTGATCTCGAACATCATGGCGAAAAAGATCTCGCATATCGAGATGGAAAGTCGGCGCGAAGTGGCCGAAAATAAGCGCGCCGCTGAAACTGCCGAGATTGAAGCGCAGCGTGAAATTGACATGCGCAAGCAGGAAGCCGAGCGCGCCGTGGGTGAGAAAACCGCTGAAAAGCAACGGCTTGTCGGTATTGCGCAGGAACAAGCCCGGCAAGAAATCCTGACCCAAGAAAAGGAAACCCGCGAGCGTCACATGGCCGTGACCCGCGTCGATGAGGTCCGCCGCGCCGAGATTGAGCGTGACAAACAGGTGGTCGCCGCCGAGCAAGACAAGCAAACCACGGTGATCATCGCCGAGGGCAATCTTGCCGCGCAAATGCGCGAGGCCGAGGGTATTCAAGCCTTGGGCGAGGCCCGCGCCGCCGCCGAAAAAGCCATGCAACTCGCCCCGGTTGAGGCGCAAATCGTGCTGGCCAAAGAGATCGGCGAGAATGCCAGCTACCAGCAATATCTGATGACGATTGAGGGCATCAAAGGCTATATCGTCGTCGGTGGCGAGCAGGCCCGCGCGCTGCAAGCCGCCGATGTCAAGGTGATCGCCAATACTGGTGGTGCGGTCGAGGGCATGAGCTCGGTGATGGATCTGTTCACCTCAAAAGGCGGCACCCATCTTGCGGCTTCGGTCGAGGCCTTTGCGCAAAGTCCGCTGGGCAAGGCGTTTCTGGACAAAGCCATCAAACCCGCCGCCGTGCCCGCAACCCCTGTTGTAGCGCCCGCCCCTGCCAACGTGCCAGACAGCCCGCCCGACACCCTTTCCAACGCCTAAAGCTTAACAAATCCTGAACGAAAAACCGCAAGTGATTGACTTCACTTGCAGTTTTTTCCTGTCCACGCGTGGACACTCACTGACCCGCGATATGCCCCGCCAAATAATCCGCATCATGCCAGACCCCCCAGATGAACGGCGAAGCCCTTCTGGAAAGCCACGGCAGCCCCAGAAAATACAACCCCGGCACCCCGGAAACCCCCCGATCATGCGCCGGACGGCCCTTTTCATCAAAGGCATCGACCTGCAACCAGCCGAAATCCAACGCGAAACCCGTGGCCCAAATAATCGAAGTCACCCCCTCCTTCGCCAAATCCAGCGCCAAAATCGGATGCCTCACACAATCCGGCTCCGCCCCGATAATCTTCGCCTCCTCCTCCAGCGGCAAATCCAGCCCCTGCTCCGCCGCGTAGGCATCGGCCAGCGCCAGCGTGGCGAGATAATTCGCATCGCCCGCGCGGATATTCCGCCCCAGATCGTCCCCGACCGCCAGCACCCCATCGCGGTAGGCCCCAACCCGCCCCAGCAAGGTCATCCCCTGCGCCGCCAGATCGCGGAAATCCACGGTATGCCCGCCATAAGCCCCCGAAACCGCAATCGTGATATGCTCGGTCCCCGGCGCCTTCACCTTCTGATCCCACTGCCCCAGCACGCCCAACCACCAGCAAAAGTCCTTCCCCCTGTAGGCGCGCGGCGGGCGATCATGCGGCCCAACCGACAGGTAAACCTTACGCCCCGAACGGCTGATCTCATCGGCGATCTGCGAGCCCGAAGACCCCGCCCCCACCACCAAAACCGCCCCCTCCGGCAACTGCCCCGGATTGCGGTAGGCATTGGAATGCATCTGCACGATCCCGGCGCTTTCGGGCACCAAAGTCGGCACCAATGGCTTCTGAAACGGCCCCGTCGCCACCACCACATTGCGCGCTTCAATCCGCCCGCCAGAGGTTTCGGCGACAAATCCCTGCGCGCCTTGAACCAGTGCCGTCACCTCAACGCCGCAGCGCATCGGGGCCTCGATCTGCGCAGCAACGCCCTCAAAATACGCCACAATCTGATCTTTCGGCGCGAAAGCATCCGGGTCCAGCTGCTCAAATTGACGGATCGGAAAGCGGTCATGCCAAGCCGGACCATTCGCCACCAACGAATCCCAGCGCTCCGACCGCCAGCGCTCGGCAATCCGGTGCCGCTCCAGCACGACATGCGGCACACCGCGCTCCCGCAGCTGCGCGCTCATCGCAAGCCCCGCCTGCCCGCCACCAATGATCAGCGTGTCAACATGTTCAACGGGCATCGTGGCGTCCTTTTGCTGTGGGTGGCCTCATCGGCGGTTCCCCATCGTGTAAAACAGACCCCGCCCCACGCAAATAAGGATTTCATGCAGCATTGATTAGGCTAGGCCCAAAGCCAGCCTGCAGGATGGCTTAAGCCAAGCCTAAGCAAAGCTGAGCAAAACACTGATAGCCCACAACGCCACTTTCGGGCAAAGTTCGGGCACCGAGCCCCCAGCCGCGAGCAAGCCATGAACCAGCATCACAGCCTGACCCCCGCCGCCGAGTTGCACGCCAATGTCGCGGTGCCGTTCAATCAGGCCCATGCGATGCCGAAATCGCTCTATACCAGTGATGCCTTCCTCGCCGCCGAGCAGAAATACATCTTCGCGCAGGATTGGCTCTGCGCAGGCCGCGCCGAAACCCTAGCCAATCCGGGCGATTATCTGACCATGCAAATCGCCGGAGAGCCGGTGATCGTGCTGCGCGACCGTGACAACCAAATCCGCGCGATGTCCAACGTCTGCCGTCACCGGATGTCGACCCTGCTGCAAGGTCGCGGCACCACCCGCGCCATCGTCTGCCCCTACCATGCCTGGACCTATAATCTCGACGGCACTCTGCGTGGGGCCGCCGCGATGACGCTGAATGAGGGCTTTTGCAAGGATCAGTTGTCGCTACCGCAAATCCGCTGCCAGATCTGGCAAGGCTGGATCATGGTCAGTCTGAATCCCAACGCCCCCGATCCCGAAATCGCCCTGCAAGGCGTGCGCGATCTGATCCCGAACCTAGATATGTCGACCTATACCGAAACCTATCAGGAAAGCTTCAACTGGGCGACGAATTGGAAGGTTCTGGCCGAGAATTTCATGGAATCCTACCACCTGCCGATGTGCCACGCGGGCACCATTGGCGGTGCGTCAAAGCTGGACGAAATGATCTGCCCCGAAGGCACTGAGGCGTTCAACTACCACTGGATTCTGAAAAACGATTCCGTCCCCCTCGCCCTCGCCCATCCAACGAACACCAGCCTGCAAGGCGATGACCGCCGCAAAACCTGGCTTCTGGCGATCTACCCCTCGCTGCTGATCACGCTGACGCCCGGTTATTTCTGGTATTTGTCGCTGACCCCCGACGGCCCCGGTCGCGTCAACGTGCTGTTCGGCATGGGGATGAGCGCCGATTGGCTCGCCGACCCCGATGCGGCGGGCCATCTCGCCAGCGTCAAAGCCCTGCTCGATGATGTGAACATCGAGGACAAAGGCTGCACCGAGAAAGTCTATCGCGGCCTGCTCTCGGGCATGGCCAGCCCCGGCCCGCTGTCGCATCTAGAGCGGCCAAATTACGAATTCGCGCAATATCTCGCCAGCCGCATCCCGGCCTAACGACCTACAGGAAAAGCCATGACCATCACCCGCTACCGCAAGTTCAACACCAAAGTCACCTACCCCGAGCAGAATCTCGACAACGACCTCTGCCACCTCGTCGCCACCCGTGGCGGCACCACGCTCTATTTCCGCGGCGCCTGCCCGCAAGATCTCGACACCGCCGAGAACCTCGGCAGCCACGATCCCGCCGAGCAGACCCATAAAGTGATGAGCAATATCAAACAGATGATCGAAGAAGCCGGCGGGCGGATGGAACATCTGGTCAAGCTCGTCGTCTACCTCACCGACGTGCGCCACCGCGAACCCGTCTACCGCGTGATGGGCGAATACATCAAAGGCGTGCATCCGGTTTGCACCGGCCTGACCGTGGTGGCTTTGGCGCGCCCGGATTGGCTGGTCGAGATTGACGCGACTGCCGTGATCCCGGATTAACCTTCTGAAACGATTCATCCTCTGTGCTCAAATATCCCACAGGGGTCCGGGGGTGTGAAACCCCCGGCGCTTGGCCAAAAGGACGACATATGACCTTCTCGCTCATCGCCCGCTGCGCCAAAACCGGACAATTCGGCATGGTAATCTCGTCGTCCTCCCCCGCCGTCGCCGCCCGATGTGCGCACGTACGAGCGGGCGTGGGTGCCGTCGCCAGCCAGAACATCACAGACCCAAGCTTAGGCCCGCTGTTGCTGGACGCGTTGGCCCAAGGCAAGCCAGCAGATCAGGCCTTAGAGAGCATCGCCAAAGACCGTCAACACATTGATTACAGACAACTTCTGGTGATTGACACCACAGGCAGAACCGCCATCCACTCTGGCAGCCAAGTCCTCGGCATCTGGGGCGAAGCCATGGGCATCGACTGCGCTTCAGGCGGTAATCTGCTCGCCAATCCCGGCATTCCATCCGCAATGACCACTGCGTTTGAAACCGCCAAAGGCCACCTCGGTGACCGTCTGATTGCAGCCCTCACCGCAGGTCTGGCCGCAGGCGGCGAGGCCGGCCCTGTTCATTCGGCGGGGATCAAAATCGCCGACAAACTCGACTGGCCCTTGGTCGATCTGCGCATCGATTGGTCCGACACGCCGATCCAAGCCCTTGAAACGGCATGGGAAATCTACCGCCCGCAAATGGCGGCCTACGTTCAGCGCGCCGAAGACCCCACCGAAGCCCCATCCTACGGCGTGCCCGGCGACGAATAAATTTGCCGCAGGGTGCGAATATGCTTAGGCTGTCCCTAATCCAAAGCCGGGAACAGCCCAAGATGCCGCTTCGCTTCACGCTTCGTCAGTTGGAATATCTTGTGGCCGTCGGCGATTGCGGCTCGATCGCACTTGCGGCGGAAAAGGTTAACGTCTCTAGCCCTTCGATCTCAGCGGCGATCTCGCAGCTTGAGGCTGAATTTGGCCTCGCCCTGTTCGTGCGCAAACATGCACATGGGCTATCTTTGACCCAAGGCGGCAAGCAATTCGTCGCTCAAGCCAAACTGGTGCTGACCGAGGCCAGCAAGCTGAACGAACTCGCCAATCAGATCACCGGCAAGGTGCGAGGGCCGCTCTCGGTTGGCTGCCTTGTCACCTTCGCGCAGATGGTGCTGCCGCAACTGCGCCACAGCTTCATCCAAGCCTTCCCCGAGGTGGATTTTACCCAAGTTGAACTGAACCAAGTCGAAATCTTCGCCGCCCTGCGCTCCGCCGATCTTGATATCGCGCTCAGCTATGATCTTGATATTCCATCTGATCTGACCTTCATACCGCTTGTCACCCTGCCACCCTATGCCGTGATGCCGCTGGACCACCCCCTCGCGCAGCGCGATCAACTCACCCCGCGCGATCTGGCGGAATATCCGATGATCCTGCTCGATCTGCCGCTGTCGTCCGACTATTTTCTCTCCCACTTCAGCGCGATCAATCTGCGCCCGAATATTGTCGAGCGCACCCGCGATATGGGGGTGATGCAGTCAATGGTCGCCAATGGTTTTGGCTATTCCATCGCCAACATCCGCCCTCTGACCGATGCCGCTCCCGATGGCCGCCGCCTGCGCTACGTGCCGCTGACGGGTGCCGTGCGCCCGATGAAACTGGGGCTGGCACTGTCCGAAGGTGCCGGGATTTCGTTAACCGTGCAGGCCTTTATTAACCATGCCCGCGCCGAGATCACACTGAACTCTACCCCAGGCCTGCATCTGACCGTGCCCCGCACCAGCTAAGGCCTGGCCTAAGTCACGCTTCGCCATCGCGTCCTTTACGCCCAAGCCTAAAGCGTCAATGTGCCGCCACCCCATCCGAAAGGCATCTCCGTGCGTGATCCCCGCTATGACATTCTGTTTCAGCCGCAACAGATCGGCCCGCTCGTCGCCAAAAACCGCTTCTACCAAGTGCCGCATTGCAATGGCGCAGGCTACCGCGACCCTTCGGCAGCAGCGGCGATGCGCGGCATCAAGGCCGAAGGTGGTTGGGGGGTGATCTTCACCGAACAGACCGAGATGCACCATACTTCTGAAATCACCCCGTTTATTGAACTGCGGCTGTGGGAGGATCAGGATATTCCCGCCATCGCCAAAATGGCGGCAGCGATGAAAACCCATGGTGGCCTCGCGGGGATTCAACTCGCCTATTCCGGCATCAACGGCCCGAATTTCTACACCAAAGAGGTGCCGATGGCGGTCTCCCCCGGCCCAATCCGCACCTTTACCAATGATCCGGTGCAGGCGCGCGGTTTGGATAAGACCGACATCAAAAACCTGCGACGTTGGTTTGTAAACGCGGCCAAGCGTAGCCAAATCGCAGGCTTCGATCTGATCTGTCTCTACGGTGCGCATGGCTTTGGAATCTTTCAACATTTCCTCTCCCGTGCCACCAACCAGCGCAGCGATGAATATGGCGGCTCGCTTGAGAACCGCTCTCGTTTCGCCCGCGAAGTGCTGTCGGATATGCGCGATGCGGTGGGCGATACCATGGCACTGACAATGCGCGTCTCCCTAGACGAACAGATTGGCAAGCTTGGCTTTTCCAATGCCGAACTGCGCGACTTCATCGCGATGAATGGCGATCTGCCCGATCTGTGGGATCTGGCGCAAGGCACTTGGGAAGATTGCTCTGGCCCCAGCCGTTTCAAGGAAGAAGCGGCCCAAGAAACTCTTGTCAAAGGCATCCGCGAGCTCACCACCCGCCCCGTCGTCGGCGTTGGCCGCTTCACCTCGCCCGATGTGATGGCCAAGATGATCCGCCAAGGCACGCTCGATTTCATCGGCTGCGCCCGACCCTCGATTGCCGATCCGTTCCTGCCGAAAAAGATCGAGGAAGGCCGGATTGAGGATATCCGCGAATGTATCGGCTGCAATATCTGCGTCACCGGCGACATGACGCAAAGCATTTCACGCTGCACGCAGAACCCAACCTTCATGGAGGAATGGCGCAAAGGCTGGCATCCCGAAAAGATGAACGCCAAAGGCCCCAGCCAAAACGTACTGATCGTCGGCGCGGGTCCGGCAGGGTTAGAGGCCGCCCGCGCCCTGTCCCTACGCGGCTATGATGTGGCCTTGGCGGAAGCCTCCACAACCCTTGGCGGCCGCGTCGCAAAAGAACGCCTGCTGCCCGGCCTCTCCGCTTGGGGTCGCGTCGCCGATTACCGCACCTATCAAATCAGCCAGCGCCCGAATGTTGAAACCTATTTCGACAGCCGCCTGAGTGCCTCCGACATCCTCGATTTCGGTTTCCAACACATCGCCATCGCCACCGGGTCACTCTGGCGCGCCGATGGCGTGGCCCGGATGCATGTCGAGCCGGTCCCCAACGCAGGCTTGCCCGTCTACACCCCCGATGATCTGATGGCGGGCCGCCTGCCCAAGGGTCGCATCACGCTGTTTGACGACGATCACTATTATATGGGCGGTGTTCTGGCCGAACTGCTGGCGCAGAATGGCTGCGAGGTGACGCTGGTGACGCCCTCAGCCTATGTCTCGGATTGGACACTGAACACGCTGGAACAAGCTTCGATCCACCGCAAACTGGCAGCGGCGGGCGTCAAGATCGTGCTGAACGCGGGGGTAATTGCGCTGACCGATCACGGTGTTACCACCGCCTGCGTCTACACCGGAGCCGAATCCCACATTGACGCCGAAGCCGTGGTGATGGTCGCCAGCCGCATCAGCCAAGACCAGCTTTACCGCGATCTGCAGGCCCGTGAAGCCGACTGGGCCGATGCAGGCATCCAATCGGTCAAGGTGATCGGCGATGCCTGCGCCCCCGGTCCGATTGCCTGGGCGACCTATGCTGGCCACCGCTACGCCCGCGAATTGGATATGCCGAATCTCGGCGACGCTTTGCCGTTCCGCCGCGAAGTCACCGCCTTGCAGGATTAAACCCCGCGTTTAAGACGCCAAAGGCTCTGCCAAAACCTGCGCCGTCACAGCCCCCGAGCGCAGCATATCCGCCAAGGTCAGCGATTCGATCAGCAGCAGATAAGACCAGAAAATATCGGCGAAAACCTTCCTGATCCGGCAGCTTTCCTCATCCACACAATCCTCGCAGCGCTGATAGGCGCGGCGCGACAGACACGGCAGCGGCGCAATCGGCCCGTCGATCAGCCGCAGCAGTTCCGAAATCGAAATCTCGGCCGGTGGTTTGATCAGCTGATAGCCGCCGGAGCGCCCACGGGTCGAGGCGATGATGCCCGCGTTGCGCACCTCCAAAAGAATATGCTCCAAAAACCGCTTCGGCGTGCCAGAGCGCTTGGCGATCGCTTCGATCGTCAAGGCCTCCGGTGCGGGCATCGCTGCCGCATCCGCCAACACCAACAGCGCTTTCAACGCATATTTCATCTTTTGTGTAATCATCTCCAAGACCTAACTGGCGTGGAAAAAGGAATCAATCCGCGCGAGGCGGGATTGTAAAAAAACTTGACAGCAAAGCCCCGGTAGGGCGTTTTTGCAGCCCCGCACCGCACAAGCCAACAATCGCCGATGGATCAGCCGCCCTGAAACCCCAGAAATCACTGCAAAAACCGCCAACCCACCAGCCCCGAATCAATCACGATATATTTGATAGATAAATAATGCTTTCGCGACTCACAAAAGCTTGATAATGTGGCTGCACGATCCATCCAAAGCTGCACAGGATGTTCAAATGACTCAGACCATGTCTCAGCGTCCATCGCGGCGCGCGACCTATGTTGCTTTTGCTGTTTTTGCGCTGGCCTATATCGGCGTTATGGTGGTGATCTTTGCCCCCGAGGGCAGCCTCTCCAGCCGCAACCCGTTGCTTGCAACCCAGCAAACCGAGTAAGCGATCAAAATCAACGAAAGGCAGGCCAGCGCGGCCTGCCTTTTGCGTTCAAAGCCCAGCTTGAAACTCCCAGTCTTGAAACTCTCCGACCGCGATGTAACTCTGCCCCGAACATTGGGGGCGCAGATGGCACAGGTACGGGTGGGTTTTGTTGGTTTGGGCCTGATGGGTCAGGGTATGGCGGCGAATATCGTGGCCAAGGGCTATCCGCTGACGGTCTACGCCCATCGCAACCGCGCGCCCGTCGAAGATCTGATCGCCCGTGGTGCGACCGAGGCCGCAAACTTGGCCGACCTCGGTCGCGCTTGCGATGTGATCTTCCTCTGCCTGTCCGGCTCACCGCAGGTGTCCGAGGTGGTGATGGCGCTGAAACCCGGTCTTGCGCGTGGGTCGGTGATTGTCGATTGCTCCACCTCAGACCCGGTGGTGACCGAAAGTCTGGCCCGCGATCTGGGCAGCATCGGCGTTGATTTCGCCGATGCGCCGCTGTCGCGCACCCCGAAAGAGGCTTGGGCGGGCACGCTCGATTGCATGGTGGGGGCCTCTCCGCAGGTCTTCGCCCGCATTCAGCCGATCATCGCGACTTGGGCGGGCAAGGTCGTGCATATCGGCGGCATCGGCGATGGCCACCGGATGAAACTGCTGAACAATTTCATCTCCCTCGGCTATGCCGCGCTCTATGCCGAGGCGATTGCGCTTTCGGAAAAGGTTGGCATCCCGATTGCAGCGTTTGACAGCGTTATTCGCGGCGGCCGCATGGATTGCGGCTTTTACCAAACCTTCATGGCCTGCGCATTGGACGGCAACCGTGAGGCACATCGCTTCACGATCTCTAATGCATACAAAGACTTGCGCTATCTGGAATCGATGGCGAATGATGCCAAAGTCGTCACCAACATGGCATCTGCCGCCAAAAACGCCTTCGCCTATGCGATGGCCAATGGCGGCGATGGCCCAGAGGATTACGTCCCGCATCTCGCCGATTTCACCGCCAAGCTGAACGGCACTCCCTAAAATTTACCCAAAATTGTCATCCTCTGTGCTCAAATATCCCACGGGTTTGCCATTGGTATCGCCATTGGTTCGAGAGACCAATGGCATGGGGGGTGTGAAACCCCCAGTTCCACGTCTCAACCCGCCTCCCCCTCACAATTACTGCGCCGCCAACTCCCGCGGCGCGGTCAAAATCCGCTCGGTCACCGCAGACAAAGCCAAAGCCGCCGCGCCATGCGCCCACAAAAGATCGCCCCAAGCGTGGATCTCAATCGGTGGGCGCGGACGCCCGGTATTGATCACCAGATTGTCCATCTCGGCCAAGGTTTCGGCGGCGTAAAGGTAGTCGAACTTCAGCCGCTCGCCGGACAGAATGATCAGCGCCGGATCAAACAAATTGACCACATTTGCCAAGCCCACCGCCAGATAGCGCCCCGCCCGTCGGAAAATACTGCGCGCCGTGGCATCGCCCGCCTGCGCATGGTCATACAGACTCTCCAAAAGCACCGAAATCGACTGGCCCTCGCGGTGGCCCCAGTTCAGCGCCGTAGTGGCTTCCCGCGCCAAGGCGTAATCGGCGACATAAGCCTCCAGACAGCCCCTTTGCCCACAGCGGCACAAAGCGCCGTCCAACTGCACCTTGGTATGGCCCAACTCCAGCCCCAGACGCTGCGCGCCGCGATAAATCCGGTGGTTCATCACAAAGCCCATACCGACGCCATGCTCAAACGTCACCACCGCGAAATCCGCCAAAGACCGCCCCGCGCCGAACCACAATTCCGCCAAAGCCACCAGATTGGCGTCGTTGTCGATGCTCACAGGCAGCCCCAACCGCTCTTGTGCGGCCAAAGCCAAAGGCACCGCGCGTTCGGTCAGCGTCGAGGACCACAACACCACGCCTTCGGCCTGATCGACAAACCCCGGCAGCCCGATACCCACCCCCGACAAAGCACCACGCGCGATCCCGGCGTTATCGCAGACCCGGTTCAGCAAAGCCGCCATTGCATCCAGCATTTCTGCCACAGGCATCGGGCCAGGCCTGCGCGGCACCACCTCATTCGCCAAGAGATTGCCCGCGAAATCGACGATCACCGCCGAATGCTCGCGGTCTGACATCTTCATCCCCGCCACCAGATGCGCCCCCGCCCGCACCCCCAAAGCCACCGCCGGACGACCCCGCCCCAATTCAGGATCACGCGGCGCGCTGACCTCCTCAATCAGGCCAGCCTCAATCAATTCCGAGGTGATCGTCGTGACCGAAGCAGGCGAGACGCCGAGATCCTTCGCCACCTGCACCCGCGCGATCAGGCCAGCCGCGCGCACCCGCTCAAATACCTGCTGGCGCAATGGCCGCATTGATTCGGACAGTGGTGCTATCAGCGGGCCACAGCCCAAGCCCCCCACCTCTGCCGATTCTGCACCGCCAAAACCCGCCATTTATTTGATCTCCGAACAAAAACAGGGCGGAATTGTTCTTACACAATCTATTATTGCTGCAATGCAGCGCCAATTTGCAAGATATTCCAGCTGTTCCGTTCTCGCGCATCAGTTTTATTTTGACAACTGAATTTATTAGCGGCAATTTTCTGCCAGTTCTAGCGAATCTGCGGAACAGGTCATACGCTGGCCGAATCCATAGGGAGGATAAAAATGCGTAAGGTCATTATGCTTGCGGTCATCGCCGCAGCGGGTTTCTCGTCGGCTGCTTTGGCAGAAGGCAAAAAAATTGGCGTATCTTGGGCTCAGTTCCAGGAAGAGCGTTGGAAGATCGACGAAGCCGCAATGAAGGCCGCGATCGAAGCCGCTGGCGACGAATATATCTCGGCTGACGCGCAATCGTCGTCGGAAAAGCAGTTGTCGGACGTGGACGCGCTGATCGCTCAGGGCGCAAACGTTCTGATCATCAACGCCTGGGACAAAGACGCCATCGGCCCGGCCATCGAGAAAGCCGCTGCCGAAGGTATCCCGGTTGTCGGCTACGACCGTCTGATCGAAGACGCCCGCGCCTTCTATCTGACCTTCGACAACGTCGGTGTTGGCAAGATCATCGCCGAAGAAGTCATGAAGGCCAAACCCGATGGCAACTACGCCATCATCAAGGGCGACCCCGGTGATCCGAACGCTGACTTCCTGCGCTCGGGTATGGAGCAAGTCATTGGGGAAGCTGTCAAAGCTGGCACCATCAAGATCGTCGGCGAAGTCTACACCGATGGCTGGAAGCCGGAAAATGCTCAAAAGAACATGGAGCAGATCCTGACCGCCAACAACAACGCCGTTGACGCCGTTCTGGCTGAAAACGACGGTATGGCGGGCGGCGCGTCTGCAGCTTTGGCAGCGCAGGGTCTTGTGGTGCCGTTGGGCGGCCAAGACGGCGATTTGGCAGCAATAAACCGTGTGGCACGTGGCACCCAGACCGTTTCGGTGTGGAAAGACTCGCGTCAACTCGGCAAAGCGGCTGGCGAAATCGCAGCGCAACTGGCAGCAGGCACCGCGATTGACGCGATTGCTGGTGCTACCAAGTTCAGCGACGGCGAAAAAGGCGTTGAAATGAACGCGATCCTGCTGACCCCGACCGCGATCACCAAAGACACGCTGAACCTTGCCATCGACGGTGGCCACATCAGCAAAGCCGAAGCCTGCGAAGGCGCAATGGAAGGCGTTGCTGCCTGCCAGTAATCGGCACAGCAGGCAGATTTGCTGAAAGCGGGTCTGCCAACGCACTGAACTAACGGTCCGGCGTCAGCCTTCGTGCTTGCGTCGGGCTTTTCCCAAGTTGCACCGTCTTAGCCCTGACCTATGCCCGCTTGCCGATGGTCACAGCCAGATCTGATGGTGCATCCCCCCCTCTCAAGCCGGACGAGGATATGACAGACACCCCCACCCACGCCCCACAGGGCAGCGATGCCAAACTTGGCCCCATCGCGCGTTTTATCCGCGACACCGAACTTGACACCCGGATGCTTGGCATGGTCGGCGCATTGCTGCTGATCTGGTCGGCGTTTCACTTTTATCCGATTATCGCGGGCCTGCTCAGCGGGAATGGCTTCAACTGGGGCGCGGGTCTGTTCATCACCCCGCGCAACCTGTGGAACCTGTCGGTGCAAACCTCGATGACCGGGATCATGGCGACGGGGATGGTGCTGGTGATCATCACCCGTAACATTGACCTTTCGGTCGGCTCGATTGTTGGCGTCACCGGCATGGTGATGGGCATCGTGCAGGTCAATATCCTGCCGCCGATGCTGGGCCTTGGTAGCCCGGTGATATGGATCATCACGGCGATCATCGGCATCGTGCTGGGGGCGCTGATCGGTGCCTTCCACGGCTGGCTGATCGCCTATCGCGCGATCCCGTCGTTCATCGTCACCTTGGGCGGCATGTTGGTCTGGCGTGGTGCTGCCTTCCTGACCGCTGACGGCAAAACCATCGCCCCAATGGACACCACCTTCGCCCTGCTCGGCGGTGGCCCAAGTGGCTCTGTCGGCGCGGTTGGCAGCTGGATCGTCGGTATCCTTGGCTGCATCGCCGTGCTCTGGATCATCCAAGCCGGCCGCAAAACCCGCACCAAACACGGCTTCCCACAGCGCCCGATCTGGGCCGAAGGCGTATTGGCGCTGCTCGGCTGCGGCGTGCTGATTGGCGCTGTTCTGGTGGTCAACGCCTACACCTGGCCGAAAGGCATCGTCGATGCCTATGTCAAAGCCAATCCCGATGTGGTGGTGCCAGAGGGCGGTCTGCAAATCTCGACCGGCTTCGCGATCCCGGTGCTGATCCTGATCGTCGTCGGCATCCTGATGACCATCCTGATGACCCGCACCCGCTTTGGCCGCTACGTTTTCGCCATCGGCGGCAACCCCGAGGCCGCAGCTTTGTCGGGCATCAACACCAAATGGATGACGCTGAAGATCTTCTCGCTGATGGGCCTGCTGTCTGGCCTTGCCGCTGTCGTCGCATCTGCCCGCCTGAACGCCGCCACCAACGCCTTGGGAACGCTGGATGAATTGTATGTCATCGCCTCGGCGGTCGTTGGCGGCACCTCGCTTGCGGGCGGTGTTGGCACCATTTACGGCGCGATCATCGGCGCTTTGGTGATGCAATCTCTGCAAACCGGCATGGTGCTGATCGGCTATGGCGATGGATCGTATCGGATGATTGCCGTCGGCGTGGCGCTGGTTCTGGCCGTCTATCTCGACAATCTCTACCGCAAGAAAACCAAGTGAGGGGTTGCAATCATGGCTAATACTGGAACTCCTCTGGTCGAGATGCGCGACATTTCCATCGCGTTCGGCGGTATCAAAGCCGTCGATCACGTCACGATCGATCTGCATCCCGGCGAAGTTGTCGGCCTTCTGGGCCACAACGGTGCGGGCAAATCCACGCTGATCAAATGCCTTTCCGGCGCGTACAAAGCCGACGCCGGAGAGATTTACATCAACGGCACCAAGGTCGACATCAACAACCCCCGCGACGCGCGCGAGTATAATATCGAGACGATCTACCAGACCCTCGCCCTCGCCGATAACCTCAACGCTGCATCCAACCTGTTTCTGGGCCGCGAAATCGTCGGCGCGGGCGGCTTCCTCGACGACTCCGCGATGGAGGCTGAAACCCGCAAGATCATGGCACGCCTCAACCCGAACTTCCGCAAGTTCAACGTGCCCGTCTCTGCCTTGTCGGGTGGTCAGCGCCAATCCGTCGCCATCGCCCGCGCGGTGTATTTCAACGCCAAAATCCTGATCATGGACGAGCCGACCGCAGCCTTGGGCCCGCAAGAAACCCAAATGGTGGCCGAACTGATCCAAGAGCTGAAAAAGCAGGGCCTCGGTATCTTCTTGATTGAACACGATATTCATGCGGTGATGGATCTGTGTGACCGCGCCGTGGTGATGAAAAATGGCCAGCGTGTTGGCACGGTAAACGTCAATGAAGTCACCGATGAAGACATCCTCGGGATGATCATCATGGGCAAAAAACCGCCGCAAGCTGTTTGAAACCTAGGGCGCGCGGGCAACCTCGCGCCCTTCTTCTATCACGCCCGCTTTCACGATTCCCGTTCAGGAGCCCCCATGCAGCGCCGTCATTTCCTCGCCCTGACCGGGGCCGCCTTCGCCCTTCCCGCGCTGCCGTTGCACGCGGCCACCAGTCCCAGCGATACCCTGCTGACATGGTACAAACTGGTGCTGGAACTGGTCCGCCACACCGCCACCTATTCCCCCCCCGTCGCCGCCCGCGCCTTCGGCTATCTTGGGCTCGCCACTTACGAAGCTCTCGCCTCAGGCACCGGGGCCACCAGTTTGGCAGGCCAGATCAACGGCCTCACCGCCCTGCCCGCACGCCCGGATGGCGTCTATGACGACTCCCTCGTGCTGCACGCGGTGATGTCCGAAACCGCTCAGACTTTCTTCGGCAACACCGGCCCCACTGGCCAGCGCGCGATGGCCGCGATGCGCGACAAACTCGGCGCAAAACTGCACGAAGGTGTGGCCGAGGATGTCGCCGCCCGCTCCGCCGCTTTCGGGCTTTCCGTCGCGCAACATATTGAAGCCTATAGTAAAAATGACGGCGGCGCGGATGTGGAAAACATGGGTTTCCCGCGCGATTGGCCGCCGCCGACAGGCCCGGAATACTGGATGCCGACCAGCACGATCGTGCAACAGCAAGCCCCCCTGCTGCCCGCTTGGGGTGAAAACCGCCCCTTCGCGATGCCGGTGGGTGCCCCCTGCACCGCAGGCGATCCGCCGATCTATTCCGAAGAACCGGGATCGGAATTCTACAAACAAGCGATGGAGGTCTACGACACCTCCAAAGCCCTGACGGATGAGCAAAAAGCCATCGCCCGCTTCTGGTCGGATGACCCGATGCTGTCGCCGACCCCGCCCGGCCATTGGATTTCGATCACCCTGCAAATCCTGCACCGTGACGGCACCGATGCCTTGCGCGCCGCCGATGCTTTGGCCCGTGTCGGCATGGCGGTGAACGACGGCTTCATCGCCTGCTGGGTCGACAAGTTCCACTTCAACCGCATCCGCCCGCTGACCTATATCCGCCGGGTGATCGACAAAACGTGGGAGGCGCTGCTGATCACGCCGCCGTTCCCGGAATACCCCTCCGGCCATTCCACTCAATCGGGGGCCGCCGCCGTCGTGCTGACAGCGGTGTTCGGCGAGAATTTCGCGTTTGACGACGCCACCCATGCCGATGATGGCATCAAACCCCGCCATTTCGCCGATTTCAACGCCGCCGCCGCCGAGGCCGCGATGTCGCGCCTCTATGGTGGCATCCATTTCCGCGCCGCAAACGAGAACGGCCTGCGCCAAGGTGCCGAAGTCGGCAGCTTCATCAACGCCCTGAAAACATTGGTGTAAGTGATGAAAATCCTAGCACCCATCCTCGCCCTGCTGCCCCTCGCAGCCCACAGCGAAACCGCCTCGCAACCGCCGCCAGCACCCTTGGTGCCCAGCTTCACCGAAGCAACCGCGACCTCTGGCGTCAACCAAATCTACGCAGGCGACTGGGAATATATGGTCGGCGGCGGTGTGTCGACCTTCGACTGCAACGCCGACGCCCGCCTCGATCTGATCATCGCAGGTGGCACCAATCCGGCGAAATTGTTCGTGAACAACAGCGCACCCGGCGGCGATCTGGCCTTCGTTGAGACCCAAAGCGGGCTTGAGCAAACTGCCGTCCTCGGCGCCTATCCCATCGACATCGACAGCGACACCATCCCCGACATCGTCCTGCTGCGCCAAGGCGAAAACGAGGTGATGCGCGGCCTTGGCAACTGCAAATTTGAACGCGCCAATGAGGCTTGGGGCTTCGACGGCGGCAAAGCCTGGTCCGCCGCCTTCGCCGCCACGTGGGAAAAAGGCCAAAGCTGGCCTACCCTCGCCGTAGGCAACTACATCGACGCCACGCAAGACATGTTCCCGTGGGGCTCTTGCACCGACAACTGGCTGCACCGCCCCGATGGGCTAAAATTCGCCGCCCCCACCCCGCTGAAACCCAGCTTCTGCGCCCTGTCGATGCTGTTCTCCGACTGGAACCGCTCTGGCACGCCAAGCCTGCGCATCGCCAACGACCGCGAATATTACAAAGGCGGGCAAGAACAACTCTGGCACATCGACCCCGGCAAAGAACCCACTTTATACACCGACAAAGAGGGCTGGAAACGCCTGCGCATCTGGGGGATGGGCATCGCCAGCTACGATCTGAACTTCGACGGTTTTCCTGAGTATTTCGTCACCTCGATGGCCGATAACAAACTGCAAACATTGGCAGAAATCCCGACCGATGGGGCCGCCAAACCCACCTTCAAAGACGTGGCTTTTCCCAAACACGCCATCGCCCAACGCCCCTACACGGGCGATGATCTCAATCCCTCCACCGGCTGGCACGCCCAGTTTGAGGACGTGAATAACGATGGCCTCGCCGACCTGTTCATCGCCAAAGGCAACGTCGATGCGATGCCAGATTTCGCGCTGAAAGACCCCAACAACCTGCTGTTACAGCGCACAGACGGCACATTTGAGGAAGCGGGCGACCGCGCAGGTGTCGCCGCCATGGGCCTGTCGCGCGGAGCTGCTTTGGCCGATTTCAACGCCGATGGCCTCGTCGATCTGGTTGTGGTCAACCGCCGCGAGCCTGCCCAAATCTGGCGCAACACCACCAAATCCGCGAGCCATTGGCTTGATCTGACCCTTACCCAAACCGCCCCCAACACCGATGCCATCGGTGCTTGGGTTGAGGTGAAAATGCCCGACCACATCCAACGCCGCGAGATCACCGTGGGCGGCGGTCAGGCGGGCGGCAACCTCGGCCCAGTGCATTTCGGCTTGGGCACCCTCGCGCAGGCCGAAGTTCGGGTAATCTGGCCCGATGGCACGCAAGGCGCGTGGGAAATGGTTAAAGCCGACGCGTCTTACCGTCTAGAAAAACCCTAATCGGCGACGAAAAACGCGAATTCCATCTCATGGCGATAAACCCCTCCGGCCCTGACAATGGCCGAGGGGTAGTCGGCATGATTGGGGCTATCCGGCCAAGCTTGCGTCTCCAGCGTGAACCCCGCCCGCGCGCCCGTCACAGCGCCCGTCTTGCCCGGCAGCCCCTCTGGCAGATACGACCCCGTATATAGCTGCACCCCCGGCTGATTGGTAGACAACCGCAGACCGCGCCCGGAGGTTGTATCAATCGCCACCACCGCAGGGCCGTCGCCGCCGTTCAGACAAAAGTTGTGATCAAACCCGCCCGCAGGGACATCGGCGTCCAAAGCTCGCAACACTCTGAAATCAAACGGCGTTCCGGCGACATCAACAGGCGCGCCCAAGGGCAACAACGCCGCATCCACAGCCAAATACCGGTCCGCAGCCATCTGCAACAACTGGCCATCCACAGCGCCGCTGCCCTGCCCCGCCATGTTGAAATAGGCGTGATTGACCAGATTAACCACGGTATCCGCAGCCGCCCGCGCCATCATCACAATCTGCAACCGCGCAGGCCCGGTAAATTCATACCGCACCTCAACGTCCAAAGCCCCCGGAAACCCCATCTCGCCATCCGGGCTATGCAGCCCAAACGTCACGCCCCACGCATCCGCCCGCAGTACCGTCCAAACCCGCTTATCAAACCCAAGCGCACCGCCATGCAAATGGTTAACGCCCTCGTTGCAATCCAGTTGCACCACGCCGCCCGCCCACTCAAACCGCCCGCCCGCAATCCGGTTGGCATAACGTCCGCAGGTCGCGCCAAAATACGTCCCCGGATGGCTCAAATAGCCCTGCACATCATCATGCCCCAGCACGATATCGGCCAAAATCCCGCCGCGCCCCGGCACCCACAACTGCATCAGCCTTGCGCCGTAAGGGCTTAAAACCGCTGAACAATCCGCGCCATCGCTGATCTTATAAACCTGACTGTCCATCTTACGCCCCCAAAATCCAAACCCGATCCACCGCCAAAATCGCAGCCATCGCCGCCCCTGCAGCCTCTGGCTCGGCATGGCCGACCGCATCGGCCAAAGCCTGATACAGCGCGGCCTTAGCCGCCGCAAAATCCGAAAGTCCTGCCCGCAACTGTGGTGCAATCGCCTGCACCACGCCGAATTCCACCAAGGCCGAGGCAGCGCGCAGGAACGGGTTCTGGCTCGCCTCGCACAGAATCCGGTGAAACTCGAACTCTGCCAGCGCGAACGGCTCGGCCAAAGCCGCCGTCATGCTGCGCTGGTTCAGCCAGTACAAAAGCATCCTCAACTGCTCGGCCGAGCGCCTTTGCGCCGCCAATGTGGCGGTCTGCATTTCTATCATCTCACGCAATTCGACGTAGGATTGCAGAAAAACCAATCCCGGCCCGGCCTCTTGAATCCAGCCAAGCACTTGACGATCATAAAGATTCCACCGGCTGCGCGGCAGAACCCGCGTGCCGACCTTGGCGCGCGCCTCAACCAACCCCTTGGCCTCCAGCGTCTTCAAAGCCTCGCGCAAAACCGTACGCGAGACGTTGTAAGTGTCCATCATCTCGGCGTCATTCGGCAGGATCGAGCCCACCGCAAGACGCCCCGACGCGATGCCGATGCCGACTTCGCTGATCACATAAGAGTGGAAATTGCGCGCCACCTGCCGCCCGGACAGCGCACGGACGAGGCTGCCGGGTTCGCTCATGCTAGGTTTTCCAAAACACTTTCCTGCGCGGAGATGCCGCCGAGAACACCAGCCTTTGCAACAAAATGAACAGGAAAAGCAAGCCACCGATGACGATTTTGGTCCACCAACTTGAGAGTGAGCCATCAAACACGATGTAGGTCTGCACCAACCCTTGCAGCATCGCGCCGATGAAGGTGCCCGCGATAAATCCATAGCCGCCGGTCAGCAAAGTGCCGCCAATCACCACCGCCGCGATGGCGTCCAACTCCACCCCCAAAGCCGACAGCGAATAGCCCGCCGAGGTGTAAAGCGAGAACACAATGCCCGCGAGGCCCGCCAAAGTCGCTGACAACGTGTAGATCAAAATCGTGGTGCGCGCGACCGGAACGCCCATCAATCCGGCGGAAACCTCTGACCCGCCAAGCGCGTAGACGTAAGAGCCAAACCGGGTGCGATGTGCCAAAATGATACCGAACACGAACACCAGCAGCATGATCATCCCGATCACCGTCAGCCGTCCGCCGCCCGGCAGCAGGATGTAGCTTTTTGAAATCGTTGTATAAAGTTCATGCTTGATGCCGATACTATCCGGCGACAACACCGAAGCGCCGCCCCGTGCCAGAAACATCCCCGCCAGTGTGACAATAAAACTCGGCACCTTCAGATAGTGGATCGCCGCCCCCATCACCGCACCAAACGCCGCCGCCACACTCAGCGAAATCGCAAAGGCAAACAGCGGATGCAGCCCCAGCCACATGATCAATACCGCGTTCAGCACCGTGGTAAAGCCAATCACCGCACCAACCGACAGATCAATCCCGCCCGAGATAATCACAAAGGTCATCCCCACCGCCGCGATGCCAAGGAAGGCATTATCGGTCAGGAAATTGCCCAAAACCCGGGTCGACAGCATCGCCGGAAATTGGATAACGGCGGCAAGATAGGCCAGCGCAAAGATCGCGGTCGTGGCCACCAAAGGCCGTAAAGCGCGGTTCATTGGGTTTTCCTTTCCGAGACGCGCTTGCGCAGCCATTGGCTGGTGATCGGCGCTTGCAATACCAAAATCAGGATGATCACCCCAGATTTCACCACCAGATTGAACTCTGGCGAGAAGCCCGAAATCAAAATCCCGGTATTCATCGCCTGAATGATCAAGGCCCCCACCACCGACATCGGGATCGAAAACCGCCCGCCCAGCAGCGACGTGCCGCCAATCACCACGGCGAGGATCGCATCCAACTCTAGCCACAACCCGGCGTTATTTGCATCCGCGCCGCGAATATCCCCCGCCACGATCAGTCCCGAAGTCGCCGCACAAAACCCGGCAAAGGTGTAGACCACCACCAGCAGTAAGCCGCTGGAAATGCCCGCAAATCTGGCAGCCGAGCGGTTCACCCCCACCGCCTCGATCAAGAGCCCTAGCGCCGTTCTGCGCACGATCAGCGTCGCTCCAATCGCCAAAACCGCAGCAATCACAATCGGCATCGGCATCCCAAACAGCGACCCCGTGCCGATGAAAATCAGCACCGGATCGGAAAATGTCACGATCGAGCCTTCCGTCACCAACTGCGCCAAACCGCGCCCCGCCACCATCAAAACCAGCGTGGCGATGATCGGCTGGATCTCCAGATAGGTCACCAAAATCCCGTTCCACAGCCCGCACAAAAGCCCCACCAACAGCGCCGCGCCCACCGCCATAATCGCCGAATATCCCCCCGTCACCAGCACCGCCGCCACTGCCCCCGCAATCGCCATCACCGCCCCAACCGACAGATCGACGCCCTTGGTCGCGATCACCGCCGTCATGCCAATCGCCAAAATCGCGACCGGAGCGCCACGGTTCAGCACGTCAATCACGCTGCCAAACAGCCGCCCATCCTGCAAAGTGATGTCGAAAAACCCCGGAAACAGCAGCCAGTTGATCAGCAAAACCGCCGCCAACGCCATAAATTGCGGCCGCAGCAGCGCGCCCCGCCAGTCGATCCGCCTCATTGCCCAACCTCCGCCGTAAGTTTGGCTCCCGGATTATCCGCAATCGCCGCCACAATCACCGAGGGCGCAATATCGGCGCCGCTGAGTTCCGCCACCATCTCGCGGTCGCGCATCACCACGATGCGGTTGGAATAGGCGACCACCTCGTCCAACTCCGATGAGATCACCAAAAGCGCCAGCCCTTCTTCGCGCAACCGATTGATCGTGCGCACAATTTCGGCATGAGCCCCGACATCGATCCCCCGTGTCGGCTCGTCCAAAATCAGAAAATTCGGGTCAATCGCCAGCCAGCGCGCCAGGATCACCTTCTGCTGATTGCCGCCTGACAGCAGCTTCACCGGCATATCGTGGTTCGCGGCGCGAATATCCAACGCCTCGGCATAGTTACCGGCAATCTCGTTTTGCTCATCGCGGTTCAGCGCGCGGAACCAGCCCAGTTTCGCCTGCAACGCGATGATGATATTCTCGCGCACCGACAAATCACCAAAAATCCCGTCCAGCTTGCGATCCTCCGGGCAAAACCCGAACCCCGCCGCCACCGCCTGCGCCGGGTTTCGGATGCTGACCAGCTTCCCGCCCACCGAAATCTCACCGCCATCCGCCGGGTCCACCCCAAACATCAGCCGCGCCATTTCCGTGCGGCCAGAGCCCAGCAGCCCCGCCACGCCCACGACTTCGCCCTCATGCAAAGACAGTGAAAACGGTGCCACTTTTCCCTGCCGTCCCAAAGACTTAAACTCCACCCGCACCGGGCCTTGCAGCGCTTCCGCCACCCCGACGCCGCCATGATCAAACGCCAGATCCTTGCCCAGCATCATCCGCACCACATCGGTCGCCGTCACCTCTGACAGCACCTTGGTGCCGATCAACCGACCATTGCGCAGGATCGTCACCCGGTCGGCAATCTCAAACACCTGATCGAGAAAATGCGTGATAAAAATAATCCCAAGCCCGCGCGCCTTCAGCCGCCCGACCACCTCAAACATCTTCGCCACTTCGTTGCGATCAAGGCTGGCAGTCGGCTCATCCAGCACCAAAACCTTGCCAGAAAGCTCTACCGCCCGCGCAATCGCGACGATCTGCTGCACCGCCACCGAATAGCTGCCAAGTTCGGCCTTCACATCAATTTCAAGCCCATACCCCGCCAACAAATCCCGCGCCCGCGCCTCAATCACCTTACGCTGCACGATGCCAAACCGCGTCGGTTGGTGGCCGAGAAAAAGATTTTCAGCCACCGATCGGTTCGGCAGCAAGTTCACTTCTTGGTAAACCGTGCCAATGCCATGCCGTTGTGCATCCAGCGGGTCCGAGAACCGCACAGGCTGGCCTTCCAGCACCACCTCGCCGCCATCCGGTTGGTAAGCGCCGGTCAATATCTTGATAAGTGTGGACTTTCCCGCGCCATTCTCGCCCAAAAGCGCGTGAACCTCGCCGGGGCGCACGGTAAAATCGACGCCATCCAAAGCCCTGTGCTGGCCGAAAATCTTCACAATGCCGCGCGCTTGCACGACTGGCTCTGCGCCAACGACCATAGCCTGCTCCCCAAATCCCTGCGGCTCACTCTGCGCGAAAGCCCAGATAAAGCAACATCGGCCAGATCGCTCTGGCCGATGTCCAATTCAGGCTAAATTAATAGCCCAGACCCTTGCGACGGTCATATTCGCCCTGCGCATCATCGGCAGGCGTATAAAGCTTCGACTCGGTGATGATGAACTTCTCAGGCGCAGTGCCATTCGCCAGATAGGCATCCAGCGCCGCAAAAGCCGGACCCGCCATGTTCGGCGTCAGCTCAACGGTGGCATTGGCTTCGCCCGCAACCATGGCTTGGAAAATATCCGGCACGCCGTCAATCGACACCACCAGAATATCCGACCCCGGCTTCAGACCGGCATCTTTGATCGCCTGAATAGCCCCAACCGCCATATCGTCGTTATGCGCATAAACCGCACAAATCCCCTTGCCGCTGTCCTCGGCTTTCAGGAAACCCTCCATCACTTCCTTGCCTTTGGCGCGGGTAAAGTCACCGGTTTGGCTGCGGATGATCGACAGATTGGCGTGGCCCTTGATGCCTTCTTCAAAGCCCTGCTTGCGGTTGATCGCCGGAGACGAGCCGACAGTGCCTTGAAGTTCCACGATTTTACAGTCTTTGTCGCCAACAGCGCCGACCAGCCATTCGCCCGCAACCCGGCCTTCTTTGACCTGATCCGAGGCCACCGAAGTCAGATACAGATCCTGCGGCGCGTCAATGCCACGGTCGAGCAGGATGACCGGAATATTGGCTTCTTTCGCCTCAGTCAGCACTTCTTCCCAGCCGGTCGCAACCACCGGAGCGATCAGTATCGCCGCCACGCCCTGCGCGATAAAGCCCCGGATCGCCTTGATCTGGTTCTCTTGTTTTTGCTGCGCATCGGCAAATTTCAGATCAATCCCCAGCTTTTCAGCCTCGGATTTGGTCACCGAAGTCTCTGCAGCACGCCAGCCCGATTCCGAGCCGATCTGCGAAAAGCCGATCACCTTGCCCGAAAGGTCAGCATAGGCTGCCGAAGACAACAGAGCACTAACACCCGCGGCCAGCGCGAGTTTTTTGAGTATGGACATGATCCCTCCCTAGGATTTTGTGGCAGGTGTCTTCCCTCACCGGCCTGTGATCAGGCTAGCAAAAGTATTACTATATGTAAAATGCGAAGTTTGAGAGAGAATTTTGCCGTTATTTTGGGCGATTTGCGAAGCTAAGCCGTTGCGAATTCACGAAACCTTGGACACGTGCAGCGCAAGCGCAAGCGCAGCATTTTTCAGCCGCAGCGCAGCAAAAACCGGAAGGTCGGGGTCCGAGCCGAGGCAGAGAATCACGCAAAGTCGCTAGAATCATCCATTATGAAAAACGATTTCAATCTAAACCTAAAGCTCTGCTACATTCATCCCAAAGGCCTCCTGCGGAAGTATTTTGGAAAGAGCAAATCTAAATTCGCCCCTCATCATTGCTGTTTTCAAAAATACTCAGTCGGGAATTCTCGAATTCTAGCGAGCCGGAGGCACCATCACCTCCAACCATGCGAAACGTTAAAAATTCCTTAACGATGCTATATCAAGACATTGAACCTAAACGATAATAAAAGGTCCCGAGTTGGGACCGTCTCAAATAAAACTCCGAACCGTCGCCAAAGCCCCGTCCAAAGCACGGCCTTCTTCATCCATCAAAGCCGCCTCGCGCAACCGTCGCGCCCAATCCGCCGCATCCTCCCGCGCCGCCACCAAAGCGATCCCCGCCAGCACCCGATCAAACTTAGACAAGCCCCGCGCATGGGTGTCCGAATAGCCCTTCACCAACCGCCTGCACCGGATCACCTCGACCGCAAGATCATAATTGGCGGGCAAATACCCCAGCGCGTCCGCGAGCCAAGCCTCCAGATGCGCCACTTCCTGTGCGTGTCGCAACGACCCCAACCGCCGCCGCTTCATGCCGCCCAAAACATACAACATCAGATACGCCCGCAGACTGTCCGTCCGCATCCGGCGCCCCTTGTTGAACCAACGATCCAGCCGCGCCATCCAAACCGGGCTGGCCTCCAGCTTCGCGCCCAGCTTCGCCGGAAGCAAACCAACAATTTCCTCGGCACGCGGATGCAGAAACTCGGTCAGCTGCACCACATTGCCGGGTTTGGCCCCCATCTCAAGCGCAATCCGCTCCGCCCGCCCGGCGCGGGTTTTGAGGTCCGCCACCCGGATCACATCATCATAAGCCATCGCATTGGTGAGATATTTCGCCGCCTGTTTTGACAGTTCAAAAGGTGCACGGTCCTGCGCCAGCACAGCGTCCACCCGATCCAAATAGACAGCGCCATAGGCCAGATCCTGAAACTCCACCACCTTACGCAGCCCCAACACCGCCATCTCGGCCACCGCCTCAGGCATCCGCCCTGCCCGATCCGCCAGCGATGCCCAAGCTGCAAGCAACTTGGCCGACCCAACCGGAGCCGCTGCAACTGCCACCGCAACAACCGGCATCGCAACCGGGCCCTGCGCCGCCGCAAACCCCGCCGCAAAGGCGCGCAAAGATGCCTCAGCCCCCTTGCCGCCCGCTTTGATCGCCGCTTCAAACGCCTCACGCGGGAACGGCAGAACCTCTGCGCCCGCCAGCGCGCCAAACAGGCTGGCCGAAATCACCGAGCCTTGCGCAATCGCCAGTGCGTCGAAATCCGCCGCGATAAACCTGCGCGCCGCCACTTCTGCTGCTGCAATCACCTCCTCGGATGACGCAATCCCATCGCCCGGAACCATCTTTTCGCTGACCGCCAGCGCGCGATGTGTCGAGGTGATCAGGGTCGTGCGATCCGGTGTCACGAAGCCCCGGATGATCGAACGGCCTGCCTCCATCATCTCGGCAGTCACCATGATATCCACATCGCCCGCCGCTGGCATCAGCGAGAATACGGGGGCACGTGGGCCAGCGGGGGCCATCTCAACATAGTAAACCGTCGCCCCCGTCCGCTGCGCCACGCCCGCCACCGAGGTCGCCTGACAGACGTAGCCATTCGCCCGCGCCACCGCCTCAATCCACCCGGTCAGCACGCCGCCGCCCTGCCCGCCCACCGCCAAAAGCGCCAACTTAATAACGCCGTCCATACCCTTGCCGCCCGCCGGGATCGCCTGATGCAAACTCATGCTACCCCCCCGAATACCAAGCGCTTCGCATCGCGCCGCCGTTGCAACCAACCGATGACACGGGCGCGGACGCCCGCCAAACGCGCTTCAAACGCAGACGGATTATGCACGACATCAGCGCGGTAAAAGCTTGGGCACAGAACCGCCGCATCAGCGACCTCGCCACAATTCCCACAACCAACGCAAGATTGGTCAATCGAGGCCACCGGATCGTCCCGCAACGGATCATCCAATCTTTTCAATGACAAAGACGGGCACCCCGACAGCCGAATACAGGCGTGATCGCCAGTGCAAACCGCCTCATCAATGCCAAATCGCGGCACATCAACCCGGCGACCTTGTTTGATCGCCGCCGCCCGCAACGGCTTTTCGCGGCGTTGTTTGTTCAGCATACACTCGCTTGAGGCCACGATCACCTTTGGCCCCGGCGCATCGGTGGTCAGCGCCTCGCGCAGCGTATCGCGCATCTTTTTCACATCATACGTGTGGTCAATCTGGCGCACCCAATCAATGCCGATGCCGGCCAACGCCTTGGAAATCGGGTTCTTTGTCGCCTTGGTCGCATTGTCGGCGCGGCTAGACATCACATCCTGCCCGCCCGTCGCCGCCGAGTAGAAATTGTCGACCACAATCGCCACACCGTCCGACTTATTGAACGCCATATTGGTAAACGAGCTGCTCAACCCATTGTGCCAAAACCCGCCATCGCCGATGATCGCTATCGGCCGCCGCTCTCCGCCACCATCAAACGCCGCATTCGCCGCAGGCCCCAAACCATAGCCCATCGTCGCCCCACCGATTTCAAACGGCGGCAGGCTTGCGAACAAATGGCAACCAATATCGGCCGCGATCTGGTGCTTGCCGAGTTCCTTTTCCACCAGCTTCATCGCCGAGAAAATTGGCCGCTCTGGGCAACCGGTGCAGAATCCCGGCGGACGGATTGGCACGGTTTTCGTCAGGTCAGGAATGGCGGGCCGATCCACATTCGGGCTTCGCACCCGTGCGGCGAGCATCGCAGGGGCGGCAGTTTTCAGAAACCCCGTCACCGCCTCCAGCATCACCGCCCCGGTGTATTCGCCCGCAAGCGGAAACAGCCCCTTGCCATGCAGCTTCACGCCCGATTCCGCACGATAGAGAAAGCTGCCAAGCTGCGTTTCAATGAACTCCGGCTGACCTTCCTCGATCACAAGCACATGATCTTTACCCGCACAGAATTCCAGAAACTCGTCTGAAATCAATGGGTAAGTCACGTTCAGCACATAGATCGGCACTTGGCTGTCGCCGTAAATATCCGCCAATCCCAGCCGCTGCAGCGCCCGGATCAGCCCGTTATACATACCGCCCTGCACCACGATGCCAAAGTCTGATTTCGGCCCGAACACCTCATTCAAGCCGCGTGCGCGGATGAATTTCTCGGCGGCAGGCCAGCGGTTTTTCACCTTATCCTGCTCATGCGCAAACGACATCGGCGGCAAAACCACCCGCGCGAAATCCGAACGCGGGTTCGACAAAGCCTCTTTCACCGTCAGTTTCGGGCGCTGGTTATCCCGCGTCTGAAATGACCCGGTGACATGACACGACCGGATCCGCACCATTAGCATGACCGGGGTATTGCTGACTTCCGACAACTCAAACCCGTCTGAAACCGCCTGCACAATGCTTGGCAAATTCGGGCGCGGGTCCAGCAGCCAGAACTGCGATTTCATTGCAAAAGCATGTGTCCGCTCTTGCATAATGGACGATCCCTCGCCGTAATCCTCGCCCACGATCACCAACGCGCCGCCCGTCACCCCCGAAGATGCCAAATTCGCCAAAGCATCCGAGGCCACATTCACCCCAACCGAGCCTTTGAAGGTGACAGCCCCGCGCATCGGGTAATGCACACTTGCCGCCAACATCGCCGCCGCCGCCGCTTCATTGGCGTTGGCCTCAAACCGCACGCCCAATTCGCCCAACAAATCCTGCGCGTCGGCCAAAACGTCCATCAGATGCGAAATCGGCGCGCCCTGATAGCCGCCAACATAGGCGACGCCGTTTTCCAACAGCGCCTTGGTCAGCGCCAAAATCCCCTCGCCGGTGAAGGTTTCGCCCGCGCCCAAACGCAGGTCTTCGACTTCGGCTTTGAATGAACGCTCTGCCATCTAAATCTCATGCTTTCTGATATTTGTCAGCATTTTCTGAAGGGTAGCCGTGAAGGCCTGCCGTTCGGCTTCGGGAATGCCCCGGAACATTCGCGCTTGCGCCTTCGCCATATGCGGCCACAGCGTCTCAAACGTGCCGCGCCCGGCGTCGGTGATGAACACCCGCACCGCGCGGCTGTCAGCGCTATCCACCTCGCGCCGGATCAAGCCGTCGGCTTGCAACTGGTCCAAACTGCGGCTCAGGGTAGAGGGATCGACCACAGTATAGATCGCAAGTTCCCGGATCAGCGGGCCTTCGACCACCGAAAGCACCGCCAAAGCCCGCATTTTCGGTGTCGAAAGCCCCAGATCGACCATTTCATCGCGCAAGCTGGCGTTGTAGCGCCCCATGATACGGTTCATCAGATAGGGCGCGAAATTGGTTAACCCAATCTCGCCCAGACGCGGCACTGTGGGGGTTTCGTCGTTCATGCGCCCAACCTCTTTGCTGCGTTAAACCCAGATCCGCCGCCCAACCCCGGCCCCGGATGGGTCGAGGCCCCGATATGGATCAAGCCCCGCACCGGACCCGTGCCGTTGGTGGAATGGGCAAAGGGCCGCCAGATGAAAAACTGATCCACACTGCACGCCCCACCATAGGGATCGCCACCGACAAGGTTGCAATTCATCCGTTCCAGATCAGCGGGGGAATAGGCTTTCCGCGCCAGTTTGATCTGGTTGAAATCCTTGATATGTATCGATAAAATTGCTTCAATCCGGTCGGCAAAAGCCTCGCGCGCGCTATCCCAATCGCCCGCCGCGATCTCGCCCGCCGCATCGCCTTTGATCACGCGCGGCGCATCGGGGATTTGCAGCCACAGAATCGCTTTGCCGTCCGGGCAGCGGCTTGGGTCCAAACGATGCGGCTGGCCGACGCAGATCGTGGGCGTGGCAGGCAGCATCCCGCGCTCGGCCTCATTGGCGGATTTCGACACCGAATCCACGCCATCAGCCAGATGGATCAGCGCCACATCCTCCAGCCCAGCCGTTAACCATTCCGGTGCGCAATCCAGTGCATAATGCAACTGGAAGTTGCCACGCCCATGCCGGAACTGCCGCACCGCCGCCTGATCTTGCGGCAGGTTCACATCCAACAGCCGCCCGTATAGCTGGCCCGGTGCCACCGAGGCCAGCACCGAAGCGCACGCAATCCCCTCGCCCCCCGCCAGCCGCACCCCTGTCACCCGACCATCGCGCGTGGTGATTTTTTCCACATCGGCGCGCGTGCGAATCACCCCGCCATGTGCCTCAATCAAGCCGCGAAACGCCGCCGCAGCCTGCCCCGCCCCGCCCTTGGCAATCGGCGCACCCGCCGCTTCCAGCGCAAAAGCGATCACTTTGCCCATCTGCGCCGAATAGGCGGATTCCGGCGTCAGCCCACAATGCAGCACCCAAGGCGCCCACAAAGCTTGCAGCAAGTGGCTTTGATAATTGGCCTCAAGCCAGCCCCGCGCCGGGGCCAAAGCGCTGCCCATCCATGCCGCAAGGCCCCGCAACCCGCGTTTGCGCACCTGCCCGAACAACAGTTTCGCCGTGCCCCAAGACCACAGATTACCGCCCAAAAGCGCAAACAAAAACGGTGCATCGGCTTCGATCTGGCCTACATCCCGCGCATGTTGATCGCCATCGCCAGCCGACAAAGCATTGAACACACTGATATTCTTAGCCGGGTCCATCGTCAGCACCAGCGCGGACCCATCGGGCCGCAGCACCGCCGTCGGATGCGGGCTGTGGCAATATTCAAAGCCATGCTTTGCCAGATGCGGCCCCAAAACAGTCCCCGCAGGCGAGGTCATGAACAGCACAAACGTCGCCGCCATCACATCATGCCGGAACCCCGGCAGGGTGATTTCGTCCGTATAAAGACAGCCGCCGATCCGGGCCTCACGCTCCAACACCAACACCCGCGCGCCTTTCAGCGCCAGCATGCTGGCCGCCACCAACCCGTTGATCCCTGAGCCGATGATGATGTGATCGAATTTCCCCAGATCGGCGGCCATTGGTTAACGCGCCACCAGCGCCAAGGCCCGAATAGGCGAGCCCGTGCCGTTCTCAATCTTCAACGGCGCCGCAATCAGGATCGCGCCCTTAGCAGGCAGGCGGTCAAGATTGGCAAGGCTGGCCAGCCCATAGCAGTTGTTCTTGTGCAAAAGGTTGTGTGCCGGGAACGGCGGAGTCATCCCCCCGGCCTGCCCCGCATCAGTGCCAATGCACTGGCTGCCCCAACCGACAATTCCCTTTGAAATCAGATACTCGATGACTTCAGCAGTCGGCCCCGGTGTGTGTGGCCCGGTTTCATTGGCGTTCAGAAACAGCCCTTCATCATGGCTGCGCTTGTCCCAATCAGAACGCAAAACCACCCATTCCCCCGCGCCAATCGCGCCATACTTAGCCTCCCACGCCTTGACGTGTTCGATGGTCAGCAGGAAATCAGGGTTCGCCCCGCACTCCGCCGCGAAGTCCAAAACGTTAACAGGGGCCACCAAACGCTGCACTGGCAGCGTGTCGGTATAGCCATCGGCATAGTCTTTGCCGGTGATCCAATGGTGCGGCGCATCGAAATGCGTGCCGGAATGCTCGCCGACTTTCAGCCAGTTCCACGCCCAGAACGGCCCATCGGCATCATATTCCGAAATCCGGTGAATCTCGATCGCGGGCGTGTCCTTGGCGAAATCCGGCGGCAGCTTCAACAACGGGGTTTTCGGCCCCAGCACCCCAGTGCAATCCACCACTTCCACCCCGCCCGAGGCGAGCATTCCGGCCAGACCGGCCAAGACATCAGCTGAACTCATTTTGATCTCCCTGATCGCGGCGGCTGCTCCGCCTTACGGAATAAGACTAGACAGAATTAAATGCATTTGCAAATATCCTTAAGTCAACCGGAGCGAAATATGTCGCAGAGCTACGACGCGGTCTTCATCGGTGCGGGCCATAACAGCCTTGCCTCTGCCCTGCACCTTGCTGCCTCTGGCTGGAAGGTTGGCGTGTTTGAACAGGCTGCCGTCGCGGGTGGGGCGGTGAAATCCGGGGCCTATACGCTGCCGGGTTTTCGGCATGATTGGGCGGCGATGAACCTGTCACTTTTCGCCGGATCGCCGTTTATGAAGGCTTACGGTGCTGAATTGGCACAACATGGGCTGGAATTTGCCCCTGTCGCCAACCCCTTCGCATCTGTCTTTCCCGATGGCACCTGGTGCGGCGTCTCCACGGATGCAAGCACCACACGTGCCAGGATTGCCAGCCATTCCGAAACCGACGCCGCCACTTGGGACAGGCTGTCCGCAAGCTTCGGAACCGAGGCACCGCACCTGTTCGGCCTTCTGGGCTCTCGGATGAAATTACATGCGCTTGCATATTTCATGCTCAAAACACTCCGCGCAAAAGGCATTGGCGGCACGCTCGATATGGGTCAATTCCTGCTGCAATCACCCCGGCAATGGCTGACACAAACCTTCACCTCGCCCAAAGTGCAAGCCATGCTTGGCGCTTGGGGAATGCATCTCGATTTTGCCCCCGATGTCGCAGGCGGTGCGCTGTTTCCTTATCTGGAGGGCATGGCAGGGCAAGCTTTTGGAATGGTTTTGGGCAAGGGTGGCTCGGATACCATCATCCGCGCGCTGTGTGCAGCGATTGAAGCGCGCGGCGGGCGGATTGAGACGGGCCAAACCGTCAGCCGCATCCTGCATGATCATGGCAAAGCGACCGGCATCGTGCTGGCAGATGGGCGCGAAATCATCGCCCGTCGCGCGGTGATCGCCAATGTCGCACCGCGCGCTTTGCCGAAGCTGACCGCGACCAACAGCGATTTTGATGCCAAACTCACCGCCTTCGCCCATGCCCCCGGCACGATGATGATCCACCTCGCCCTGTCTGGTCTGCCGGATTGGGCAGCGGGTAACGATCTGAAATCATTCGCCTATGTCCATATCGCCCCCAGTCTTGACCAGATGGCGCGCACCTATCAGCAGGCAAAAGCAGGCTTGCTTCCGGACGAGCCGATCTTGGTCGTGGGCCAACCGACCACGGTTGACCCCAGCCGCGCGCCAGCAGGCCAGCACACGCTTTGGCTGCAAATCCGCATGGCGCCCGGCGTGATCCAGGGCGACGCCAAGGGTGAAATCGCGGCCAAAGATTGGGCCGAGGCTGCCGGGCCTTTCGCCCAACGCGCGTTGGATATTCTGGAGGCTTACGCCCCCGGCACCCGCGCCAAAATCCTCGGGCAACGCATCGTGCCGCCGACCGAACTTGAATCCGACAACCCCAATCTGGTCGGCGGCGATCAGGTTTGCGGCAGCCACCATCTGGCGCAAAACTTTCTATTCCGCCCGGTGCGCGGCCATGCCGATGGCTCCACCCCGATCCAAAACCTACACCTGACCGGGGCCGCCGTCTGGCCCGGCGCGGGGCTTGGCGCTGGTTCAGGCTATCTTCTTGCCCAAAAACTGACCGGGAAATAACCCCGGCTTCATCCATAACCACAGGGAATTGCTATGAAACTCAACCGTCGTGCGCTTTTACAACTCTCCGCCGCGAGTGTCTCACTGGCCGCGTTCAGCCTGCCGCTGCGCGCGCAGGCCATCGAAGAACTGGTGATCGCCTATAACGTCAACCTGCCCGCCTGGGATCCCACCACCGGGCCTTCGGCGGTCAATCCGACGATTCAGGGCGTCTACCAATCGGTGTTTGACCAATACATCCTGCAACAACCCGATCTGAAACCCGCCCCCGGTATTCTGACCGAATGGGGTTGGAATGACGACAAAACCCAAGTCTGGATGACCGTCCGTGAGGGCGTCACTTGGCATGACGGCTCGCCTTTGACGGCGGAAGATGTGGCCTGGAGCCTTGCGCGTGTGGCGGACCCCGCCACGGGAAGCCCGATCCAATTCGTCTGGGGCACCCTGACCAACCACCGCGTTGAGGGCAACAAAGTGCTGGCCGATGTCGCGCAATTCGACCCCACCATCTTCAAATGGATGTATTTCCTGACCGGCTATGTGCTGCCGAAAGCCTATTACACCAAGGTCGGCGCCGAGGGTTTTGAAGCCGCGCCCATCGGCTCTGGCCCCTATATGGTGGAAAAGTTTGAGCGTGACGCCTTCGTGCGTCTGAAGGCCAACGCCAATTATTGGGGTGGCAAGCCTGAATTTGACACCGTAACGATCAAATTCGTCACCGACGCCGCCGCCCGCGTGGCCGAGGTCGAATCCGGCAACTCTCACGTCACGCTGGAGGTGCCTTACGAGGAATACGACCGCCTGAAAGCCACCCTGACCGGAACAGCTGCGCCAATTTCCGACATCGGCATGATTTTCCTCAATGATATCGAGGTGATGCTGGATCCTAACGTGCGCAAGGCCGCCGCCCATGCCATCGACAAACAGACCATCATCGACCGCCTGTTGAAGGGCTACGGCGTGGCGATTGATACGTTGGAGACGCCAGAATATGATGCCTATGATCCGTCAATCAAGGTGCCATACGATCCCGATCTGGCCGTGAAACTGCTGGCCGACTCTGGTTATTCCGTTGATAAACCTGTGAAATTCAAAATCCAGACCACCAAGGGCTTTAAGCCCAAGGATTATGAGATGATCCAGGCCATCGTCGGCCTTTGGCGCAAAGTGGGCATCGAGGCAGAGATCGAAGTCTACGAGATCGCGAAACACTATGAACTGCGCGCCGCCGACCAGCTCGCCCCCGCCGCCTTCTACAACTGGGGCAATTCGGTGGGAGATCCAACCACATCGACCGGCTTTGCGATGTTTGGCCCCTCGCCCCATTCGGTCTGGGATGGCAAGGATCTGATCGACATGATCGGCCCCTTGTGGGGCGAAAAGGACGAGGCCAAGCGCATCGACGGCTGGAAAAAGGTCGACGCGTTTATCGCCGAAAACGCGTTGGTGATCCCGCTGCTGCAATACGTCCAGCCAATTCTGTCGGCCAAGGGCGTGGTGGTCACGCCGCATGCTTCGGGCGCGCTGTTGCCCTATCTGATGAAGCGGGCCTGAGTGACCGCACGGCCGGGGGTTTCACACCCCCGGTCCCCCGTGGGATATTTTTGGACAGATGAAAGCAGAGCGCCGTTAAAGCGCTTGGGAAATCTTGAGTTATGCAGTTTTTTCAATCTCTTATACTGCGAATTTTCACCACGCTGATCACATTGATCGGCGTGGCGGTGATTGTTTTTTTCGTCATCCGCGTGGTGCCCGGAAATCCGATTGCAATGATGCTGCCGCCAGGGGCTACCGAGGCAGATGTGGCCCGGCTGACGGCACTTTACGGGCTAGACAAAAGCATCCCGCAGCAATTCCTGATCTGGATTTCCGGCGTTGTGCAGGGCGATTTCGGCACTTCGATCACCACCAAACAACCCGTGTTGCAACTGGTGCTTGGCCGCCTGCCCGCCACTTTGGAACTTTCAGTGATGGCACTGATCATCGCTGTCGTGATCGGCGGCACGATGGCACTGACCGGAACCCGGCTGCGCGGCACCAAAGCCGAGGCCGCGATAGATATTGGCAACGGCATGGCGCTGTCGGTGCCGGATTTCCTGTGGGGGCTGATCCTGATCCTGGCTTTCGGGGTACTGATCCCGATTTTCCACATCTCGGGCCGCGTCACGCCTTCCCTCCCCCTGCCGTTCACCACGAATTTCTACCTCACCGAATCCCTGCTGCGCCTGCGCTTTGATCTGTGGCTGGATATCGCCGCCCATATGTTCATGCCCGCGCTAGCTTTGGCGATTCCGCTGGCGGCCATCATCGGCCAACTTCTTAAACAATCGCTTAAAGAAACCATGCATCTGGATTACGTCACCCTCGCCCGCACCAAGGGCTATCCCGAAACCCATGTCATCCTGCATGAGGCTTTGCCAAACGCCATCCTGCCGACGCTGACTTTGGTCGGCGTGCAGTTCACCTTTCTGATCGGCGGCACCGTGATCATCGAGCGGCTGTTTTCCTACGAAGGCCTTGGCAATATGGCGATTGATGCGGTGATCAACCGCGATCTGCCGCTGATCCAAGGCATCGTCATTCTGTTTGCGGTGATCTTCACCGGGGTTAACCTGTTGGTGGACCTCACTTATGCCGCCCTGAACCCAAGGTTGCGCCATGCTTGACGGACGCAGCGCCATCAAACGCAAACTGCCCGCACGGCTGGTTTTGTCGATCACTTGGCTGACCTTGCTGACGCTTGCGGCGATTTTCGCGCCGCTGATCGCGCCAAAAGACCCGCTAGCGCAGGATCTGTTTCTTGGCCAACTCCCGCCTTTTTGGGTGAAGGGGCATGAGCCCGGCTATTTCCTCGGCACCGATTCTTTGGGGCGCGATGTGCTAAGCCGCATGATTTATGGCGCGCGTTTGGCACTGACCGTGGCGCTGACCGCCGGAACCATCACCTGCCTGATCGGTGCTGCCATGGGCCTGATGGCGGGATTTTTGCGCGGTTGGGTCGATATTCTGATCAGCCGCGCCATTGATATCTGGATGGCCTTCCCGCCTGTGCTGTTCTCGATCCTGCTGATCGCCGTGCTGGGCCCCAGTCTGACCTCGATCATCATCGCCATCGTGGTGATCGACTGGACCCGCTTCGCCCGCGTGATCCGGGCCGAGGCGATGACCCAAGGCGCGATGGACTACGTCGCATCGGCGCAGGTCGCAGGCCGCACTCGGGCTTCCACCATGCTGACCGAGATTTTGCCCAATGTGCTGCCCACCATCACCGTCCTGCTCACCTTGGAAATGGGGATTGCCATCATCGTCGAAGCCATCCTGTCTTTCGTCAACCTGTCGATCTCTACTGATGATCCAACCTGGGGCGGTATGATTGCCGAAGGCCGCGCCAGCATCCACCAAGCCTGGTGGGTGTTGGTGTTCCCATTAATCACGTTATTCCTCACCGTTTTAAGCTTTTCGCAACTGGGCGAAGGACTGAAAGATCGCTTCGATCCGGTGCTGCGATGAGTTATCTGTTGATCCGCAACCTGTCGGCCCGCCTGAAGGGTCGCCCCGATCAAATCCTGCGCCGGGTGTCGCTGGAGGTGTCGGCGGGCGAGGTGCGCGGTCTGGTTGGCGAATCCGGTGCCGGTAAGTCGATGATCGGAAAGGCTATTCTGGGAACTCTGCCGAACTCGGTCGAGATCAGTGGCGGTCAGATCATCTTGGACGGCACCGATCTGCTCAGCCTGCCCCCGTCGCAGCGCCGCACATTGATTGGCGCGACATGTGCGCTGATCCCGCAAGACCCGTTGACCGCGCTGAACCCGTCGCGCCGCATCGGGCTGCAGATCACCAACCGTTTGGTGGATATCCTGCACTGGACCCGCGCCGATGCCGAGAAACGCGCCCGAGATCTGTTGGCCGAAGTGCAAATTACCGACCCCGAACGGGTGATGCGCAGCTATCCGCATGAATTGTCTGGCGGCATGCGCCAGCGTATCCTGATCGCCTCGGCCTTTGCCGCTGAACCGAAGTTGATCATCGCGGACGAGCCGACCACCGCGCTGGATGTCACCGTGCAAAAGCAAATCCTGAAGCTGATCGCGGCGATGCAGGCCCGCCACGGCACCGCCTTGCTGTTTGTCACCCATGATCTGGGCGTGGTCAGCAAGGTCTGTCAAAGCCTGTCGGTGCTTTATGCGGGTCTGGTGCTGGAAGACAGCACGATCCCTGACTTTTTCCATGCCCCCAAACACCCCTATTCCCGCGCCCTGCTGCAAGCTACGCCAAAATACACCGACCCCGACGGCAGCCTGACCCCGGTGCCAGATGCCGTCATTGATGCCACCCGCGCCGAAGTGGCAGCAGCCGATCGGAGCGCGCATGTCTGAACTTTACCCGTCAAACCTTTACCAAATTGATAATTTGCGGCTGTCTTTGGCCGATATGACGCAAAAACCCCTGATCGGGGCGGCACCCCGGTTGGAAATCCTCAAGGGGTTAACCTTTACCATCCCCAAGGGTGAAGTCCTTGGCATCGTTGGCGGCTCTGGTTCCGGCAAATCCACCCTTGGTCGCGCTTTGGTGCGCCTGCTGGAACCCTCTGCGGGCACGATAAAATTCGACGGGCAAGAGATCACCCACCTGCCCGAAGGCCAACTGCGCCCCTTGCGCCGTCGCTTTCAGATGATCTTCCAAGACCCGATGAGCAGCCTCAATCCGCGCCACCGCATCGGCCAGATCATCGCCGCCCCGCTGAAGCTGCATGGCGTGCCAAACCCGAAACTGCGCGCCTTAGAGGCCCTTGACCATGTCGGGTTGCCGCGCACATTTGCCGCGCGCTACCCGCATGAGCTGTCAGGCGGGCAGCGCCAGCGTATTGGCATCGCGCGGGCGATTGCGCTGAAACCGGATTTCATTCTGGCGGATGAAATTGTGTCCGGTCTGGATGTGTCGAGCCAAGCGCAAGTCCTCAACTTGCTGGAATCTTTGGTGAAAGACCTTGGCCTGACGCTAGCTTTCATCAGTCATGACCTCAGCGTGATCCGGCGTCTCTGCACCCGCATTCTTGTGCTACACCAAGGCCAGATCGTGGAAAACGCAGCGACGCCTGATCTGTTTGCCAACCCGCAAGCCGCCTATACCCGCGATTTGCTGGATGCGATCCCGCTGCCGGATCCGGCCCAAGTCTGGGTTTAAAGCCGCGGCAGATCCACCACGCCCTTTTTCACAATGAAGCAACCATAGGGCCCAGGATCCGAGGTGCGCACAATCGCATAAGCCTCAGACGCCGCAGCATAAAACGCAAACCGCTCCAGCGCCTGCATCGGCACCGCGCGGCTTTCGGCGGCGTCAATCACGCCCTGCACCAGTCCAAACACCGGCATTTCCGCGCCCGGATCGCCCACCACCTGCATCCGCGCGACGGGTGCTTCGACAAACGTATCCAGCGGCATCAGGGTTAATATCGCCGCCAACCCAGTGGGAATATCGCAGCCAACCATATCCACCACCCGGCCATGCACGGTCTTGGCGGCAATCGTCGCCGCCGGATGGTTCACATCGCAGATCACCAGCGTATCGCCATGCCCCATCAGCATCAGCACATGCACCAGTTCCGCCGACAGATGCCGATCAATCCCTTTCAGCATCTATTTGATCGCCCCCTATTTGATGGCACCGGCCGCCATGCCCTTGATGATATAGCGCTCCAGCACCACGCCAATCACGATCAGCGGCAGGATCGCCGCCCAAGACAGCGCCGCCATCGACCACCACGAAATCCCCTGCGACCCGGTTTGCGAGGCCACCATCACCGGCAAGGTATTGGCATGGGTCGAGGTTAATAGCGCCGCGAAGAAATATTCATTCCACGTCAGCACCAGGGAAAGGATGAACGCCGCCACCATCCCCGGCAAAGCAATCGGCAGGATGATGGTGAAAAACGCCCCCCAGATCGACAACCCGTCAACCAAAGCCGCCTCCTCCAACTCAGTCGGGATTGAGGAAAACTGATCGCGCATGATCCAGATCACAATCGGCAGTACCGACAGAGTATACAGCAATATCAAGCCGATCCGGGTATCCAGAAGTGCGAGTTCCTTATACAGCACCAGCATCGGCAGCGCCAAAACCACCGGGGGCAGGATCAGCTGTGACAAGAAAAAGAACGAAATGTCGCTATTGCCCATCCACAGGAATTTATAGTTAAAGCGGCTGAGGCCGTAAGCCGCCAAAGACCCCAGCGCCACCGCCAGAACCGAGGATGTCACCGAGGTGATCGCCGAATTGGTGAAGCGTTTCATAAACTCATCGCGCACCGTGCTATCCGCGCCAATCGTATCCGGCGATAGGCCCAAAGACTTCCAGCCCAGCCATTTCGGCGTGAAATCCAGCCAAGGCACCAGATTGCCCTTCATCACGTCAGGCGCCATCTTAAAGCTGGTGGTCAGCGTCCAATAGATTGGAAACAAACAAATAAAGGCCCACAGGATCAACAGGCCATAAACAAACAGCCGCCCCGTGAACCATTTCGGCCGAAAGCTGCGATCTGCGGCGGAATCTTTGAAAATCTGGCCAGTCATATCAGCGTTACTCATGTCCGGGGCCTCGCAAACCGATCCGCAAGTTTCATCAAAATCGTCATGAAGATGATGATGACCAGCAAGTAAAACATCGCCAAAAGCGTCCCATAGCCCACGTTTGACCGATCCCGATACTCGCGGAAAATGAAGCTCGTCACCGTATCGGTCGCCCCGCCCGGCCCGCCGGATGTGACCGCGATCACAATATCAGCCAGCTTCAATTTGAAGATAATCCTGATCAGAATGGCGGTAATCGACACCGGCAGCATCATCGGGAAAGTCACCTCCCAAAACGCCCGCCAGCCATTCGCGCCATCAACCTTGGCGGCCTCGTTTAATTCCTTCGGGATCGCCTGCAAGCCTGCCAAAATCATGATCATCATGAAGGGGATAAACGTCCAGGCGTCCATCAGCATGATCGTCGCTTTCGCCACGCCGGGGGTGCCAAAGAACGACGGCGTCTCCCACCCCAGAAACTTCGCCAGCCGCGCCACCGGGCCAAAGCGCGCTTCCAGCATCGACTTGCCGATCATCCAGCTGACCGCCACCGGAGACAGCATCAAGGGCAGCAAAAACGCCACCCGGAAGAATTTGCGCGCCCGGATTTCGGCGTTCAATGCCAAAGCCAGACCAAAGGCAATCGTATATTCCACAAGGATCGCAAGCACATACCACAGCATGTTCAACAACGCGTTCCAGTAGAACGGATCAGCCCACATCTGCCGCACATTGCTTAAACCGTTGAAGTGCCGCCCATCGGGGCTGGACAGATTCCAATCGGAAAACGCGATCACCAACCCGAACAGCAGCGGGAAAACCGTCAGCGAGATCACGAACAACGCCGCAGGCAGCACGAACAAGGTGCGCTTGCCATGTTCACCATGCAGCAAAACCTGCGCCCAACTGAGGCAAATCGCCCACAGGATATAGGCATACAGCGTCGGCCGCCAACTGGTCAGGCCAAAGTCATGCACGCCCTGCACCTGCAAAAGCTGCGTCAGCGCCACCAGCGCCATCAGCGCCGCAGAGCCCCAAATGATCGCGCGACCAAACGCGCGGCGCTGATCCGAGATATTGTCATTGCTGACAACGTGTAAAAGATCGCCTGAACCGCTCACCGTATCGCCCCGCTTGGGAAAATTAGGGTGCGCAAACCATGCGCACCCTCCGTCATGCCAGCATAAGGTTAAAAATCCCCTATGCGATTATCGTAGGCCGGGGTTTTTATCCCACCACTACGCCGAACTCACATCCCCAAGCTGGCCTTGTACAGCTTGATCTGGCTGTCGCGGCCGATCTGGTCGGTGATTTTCTCCCATGCCGCCGCAATCGCATCGGCGGTTTCTTGTGCCGATTTGTATTGGCCGGAATAGCCCTTGGCCAACTCATCCTCGGCGACCGAATAGTATTGGAAGATGCCGGGGATACGCGGTTCAATCGCGGCATTGGGGTGGTTGTAGCTGTCAAGGTTGGACCCAAGGTAATCCTCGATGAACGCCTTGTCATAGCCTGCCGCCACCCACTCGTCGTATTGGAATTGGCTGTTGCGATAGGGTTGGAAGCCCGAAGGATAGGCGGCCATCCACAGCGAAATATCCTTGCCACCCAGATGCGCCGCCGCCGACCACGCCGCCTTGCGCTTTTTCTCATCCGCCGAGACGCGGTTGGTCACATAAACGCCCCAGCCGAGGAAGGCCATGTTCGGCGATTCGTTATAAGTCTCCTCCCAAGCCGAGGTTTTCGCGTTATAAACCTTGTCAGAACCCCGGTTGATGCCAAAGCCCACCACATCGCCGACCACCGAAGTGTCGGACGTGCGTGCGTTGGAACCGACATCGCCCCACCACATCAGGCTAGAGCCGGTGCCAGCAAGGAACTGCGAGAACGCCGTGGTGCCCGGATCGGCGTTGATCTGGTCAGCCGGATAAGCGCCCGGCGTCGCAATCAGGTCCATCACGTCTTGAATGGCCTGCACCCAACCCGGATTGTTGACGCGCGGTTTCATCGTATCCGGGTCAAACAGCCAAGCCGGATCGGACGGATGCTTCACATAAGCCGCCGCCCGGTTTTCCAGGAAGTAGAAGCCAAAGCCGCCCCAGCCTTTCAGCGGGTCCAGATAGCCAATCGCAGGCTGCCCGGTCAGCGGATCGGTCTTGCCAACGATGGATTTGGAATAGGCGTTGACCTCTTGCCAGGTCTTCGGCGGCTCTGCCATGCCGGAAATAGCACCCTCGCCGAAGTAATCGGTGCGATAGGCAAAGGTATGGCAATCGCCGTCAATCGAGATCCGGTAGGTCTTGCCATCCCATGTCCCAACCGGGGCCTTCAGGTAGTTCACATAATCATCCATGTCGATCTGGGTCTTGACCCAATCCGGCATCTCATCCAGCAAGCCCTTGCTGGCGGTATCGCCCTCCAGCGGCGCACCCATCGCGAGAATGTCGAAATCGACGGTGCCGGTGGCGATGCTTTGCTGCAGACGCGGGTTATAATCGGCTTGGGCAAGGTCAATCCAGTTGATCTTCGCCCCGGTATAAGCCTCCCAGCCTTTCAGCAGGCCCCGGAACAGGATGTTGTGCAAGCCATTGTTGTTGATGCCAAAGAACGACAGCTCAACCCCGGCAAACTCGCCCTCAGCGACGTTGGTCTTGGTGCTATCCAAGCACATCTCGCCAACCTTTTGCCAATCCGCATCGGTGGGGCTACCCTTACCCACTCCCGGAATTTGCAAAATCTGCGCGCGCACCGAATCCTGCGCCATCGCCGGGCCGTAACCCATCACGCGCGGCATCGCCGCCAATGCAGTAAGCGCAGTCGCCCCCTGCAACAACCGACGGCGGCTGAGTGTGGCCTGAACTGCAGCCTGATAAAGTTCTACTTTCAAGATGTCTCCTCCCTTGGATGCCCTTCGCGGCGCAAGGCCGGGGGCTGTTATGTCGAAACTTTTGGAACCCCCAAACTTATGGAACCTCGGTGGCCCGTCCGGCACACCCTGCACGCAGGCCTCCCCTCCCGCCGCAAACACTGTCCTCGGCCTTAGCTTGGCCTGCGCCAAAGCCCCTGTCAAGATTCTAACATGTTAGTATGATCAGCAGATAGACAGAGCCGCGCCGGGTGACTATTCTTGCGGCAACAACTGGGGGGAACCACATGGCCGAAGTCACAATCCGCGATCTGCGCAAGTCTTATGGCGGGGTGCAAGTGATCAGCGGCCTGAACCTTGATATCAAGGACGGTGAGTTTGTGGTCCTCGTCGGCCCCTCGGGCTGCGGCAAATCCACGCTTTTGCGTATGCTGGCGGGGCTGGAAGAAATCACCGCAGGCGATATCAGCATCGGCACCGCCCGCGTCAACAACCTGCCCCCGTCCGAGCGTGACATCGCGATGGTGTTCCAGAACTACGCGCTCTATCCGCATAAAACCGTCGCCGCCAACATGGGGTTTGCGCTGAAAATGCGTGGCATGGACGGCGCCGCGATTCGGGCCAAAGTCGAACGCGCAGGCGAAATCCTCGGCCTCACCCCCTATCTTGACCGCTTCCCGCGCGCGCTTTCCGGTGGCCAGCGCCAGCGCGTCGCCATGGGCCGCGCCATCGTGCGCGATCCGAAAGTCTTCCTGTTTGACGAGCCGCTGTCAAACCTAGACGCCAAACTGCGCGTGCAGATGCGCGCCGAGATCAAAGAACTGCACCAGCGCCTGAAAACCACCACCGTCTACGTCACCCATGACCAGATCGAAGCGATGACCATGGCCGACAAAATCGTCGTGCTGCAAGGCGGCCGCATCGAACAGGTCGGCGCTCCGCTAGAACTCTACGACCGCCCCGCCAATGTGTTTGTCGCCACCTTCATCGGCTCGCCCTCGATGAACCTGATCGACGGCGTGGTGAAAGACGGCATGGTGGACGTGAACGGTGCCCGCCTTGCCCTGCCGCCCGGATCGACCGCCACCGAAGGCCAGCAAGTCGTCTACGGCGTGCGGCCCGAAACCTTCACCGCAGGCTCCGAAGGCCTTGCAGGCACCATTGCCGTGGTCGAACCCACTGGTTCCGAAACCCATGTCATCGTTCGGCTGGCCGCGCGCGAAGTCACCGCTGTGTTCCGCGAACGCGTCAGCTTCCGCCCCGGCGACAGCGTCACCCTCGCCCCCGACGCCAGCAAAGCGCATCTGTTTGACAAGGCGACGGGCCAGCGCATCTCTTGACCCTGCGGTCAAATCCGGCACAACTGACGACAAATGGGAGGGCATCATGCTCAAAGGAATTGACCCGCGCTTGAACGCGGAAGTGCTGCATTGCCTGCGCGCGATGGGCCATGGCGATGTGCTGATCTTGGCTGACACCAACTTCCCCTCCGATTCGGTGGCCCGCGCCACGGTGACGGGCAAACTCTTGCGGATGGAAAACCTGACCTGCGCTGAAGCGGCACAAGCCATCCTGTCGGTCTACCCACTCGATACCTTCGTGCCAGACTTCGCGGGCCGCATGGAAGTGGTCGGTGCGCCCGACGAAATCCCTCCCGTGCAAGCCGAAGTCCAAGCCGAAATCAACGCCGCCGAAGGCTCCGATCGTCCGATGCAATCCATCGAGCGTTTCGCCTTCTACGACATGGCCCGCCAAGCCTACGCTGTCATCCAGACAGGCGAGCGCCGCTTCTACGGCTGCTTCATGCTGCGCAAGGGCGTTGTCCCACCAGAGGCCAAATAACATGAGCAAAGCCACAAAACCTATTGTAAACCTTGGCATTTTCGTCGCAGACACCGCCTACCGTGCCGACCGTATGCCAAAGATGGGCGAAACCATCCTTGGCAAAAGCTTCGTGCTGGGGCCGGGTGGAAAGGGGTCGAACCAATCGGTCGCCTCTGCCATGGCGGGCGGCAAAACCCATTTCATCACCCGTCTCGGCGATGATGCCTTCGCCGATATCGCCCGCGCCACTTGGGCGCGCGCGGGCGTGATCCCCGAGGTTAAGATCGACGCCGAAAGCTACACCGGCGCCGCCTTCATCTTTCTGGAAGACGCCACCGGCAACAACGCCATCATCGTCTCGCCGGGGGCCGCAGGCCGGGTTTCGGTGGCGGATGTCGAGGAAAAAGCCGATCTGATCGCCTCTGCCGCGATCTTCATCACCCAGTTGGAACAACCGATCCCCGCCGCCAAACGCGGGTTGGAAATCGCCCGCGCCGCAGGCGTCACCACCATCCTGAACCCCGCCCCCGCCGCCACTTTGGGCGATGATATTCTGGCACTCTGCGATTACGTGACGCCCAATGAAACCGAAACCGAGGCCTTGACGGGCCTGCCCGTCACCACAATCGCCGAGGCTGAAATCGCCGCCGACGCCCTGCTGGCGCGCGGCGTCGGTGCCGTGGTGATGACCTTGGGCGACAAGGGCGCGCTTTACCGCGACCGCAGCCGCTCGGTCCACATCCCCGTGATGTCCGCCGGAAAAGTGGTTGAGACCACCGGCGCAGGCGACGCCTTCAACGGCGGTTTTGCCGTGGCATTGTCCGAAGGCTTTGACGTGGTGGACGCCGTTCGCTTCGGCTGCGCCACCGCAGGCATTTCCGTCACCCGCGCAGGCACAGCGCCCTCGATGCCATCACGGGCTGAGATCGACGCGCTCTTATCCAAAAACGCCTGAGCCTGTGGCAGCCTTGAAGCCCGCCGCGCGGGGATATTTGAACCAATGTGAAATTGCAGATCTTAGGCTTTCACATTGGCCTAAATATCCCCGCCGACGGACCCTTGCTTCTCAACAATTCCAGTGGCGATCATTAAGATTGTCTTAATGCCTACCCACTAACCCCTTGATTTATATAAACCGCATCTCCTGTCCACGCGTGGACATCACTCCATATTGGTATGCCGCGCCCGCATCGCCTCGGCAGGCTCACCCTTCATTTCTCGCAATCTCAGCACCATGATTTCAAACACCAGAAACATCGCCCCCTCAAACAGCGACCCCATCGGCAGCACCGAATCGCCGCCCAGATCGCTGGCCATCGTCTGCGCCGGAATAAGCAAAACCTGATCCGCCAGCGAAAGCGACGCCCCCGCAACCTCGGCCGTCACCATCAAAACCCCGGCCCCGGCAGCCCTAGCCACCCCCGACAGCGCCGTCACGGTCGCCAAGTCCCCCGGCCCACAAGCCGCGAAAAACAAATCCCCCACCCCCAGCGGCGGCGCGGTCAGATCACCCTGCATCGAAACCGAAATCCCCAGATGATACAGCCGCATCGCAAGGGCCCGCATCATCAACCCCTCGCGCCCGCAACCATACAGCATCACCCGCCGCGCCGCCAAAATCCGCGCGCAAGCGGCCTCCACCGCCGCCGCGTCCAGACGTTCCGCCACAGCACCCAATTCCGCCAGCGCCCCCCGCATCAAATCCTTCACACCCCGCCCCCCAATGCATGCGCAATATCGCGCGTCTGGCTGTAAAGCCGCTTCCACAGCGGATATTGCCGCGCATAGACCGCCTCAGCCACGGGCGTGACCACCCTAGCGACCGGATTCCACGCGCTGATTTCCTCCGGCAGCACCCGCCCCACCGCCACCGCCGCCAGAAATGCATCGCCATAGCTGGCCCCGATGGTCTTTTCCGCCACAATCTGCGGCACCCCGCCCAGATCGGAGGTCGCCTGCATCCAGACCGCATTCTTCGTCCCGCCGCCGACCGCCAACACCCGCACGGGCTCGGCCCCAACTGCACGGCAAACCTCCATCACATGCGCCGTCCCTGACGCGATCCCCTCCAGCACCGCGCGGAACAGATCGCCGCGGTTATGCGTCAGGTTCAGCCCAAAGAACGCCCCGACCGCCTGCGGATCATGGATCGGCGTGCGCTCGCCCGAGAAATACGGCAGGCACAACAGCCCCTTCGCTCCCTTCGGGCTGGTCGCCGCCTCGGCCGCCAACACCCCAAACGCGCCCGCGCCCAATTCCCGTGCAAATTGATCGCGGAACCAATGCGTCAGCGTGCCAGACGTGGCCAGCCCCGCCATTGAGGCATGTTGCCCCGGATAAAGCCAAGGCGCATACCACATCCGTGCATCGCGCACCGGACCCGCCGTCAGCTGGATGATGAAGATGGTCGAGCCATACATCATCATCATCTCGCCCGGATCGCGCACCCCCACCGAAACCGCCTCTGCCGCTGCATCAATCGTGCCAACCGTTACCGGAGTCCCCTCTGCCAACCCGGTTTCCGCCGCAGCCGCAGCCGTCACATGGCCCGCGATTTCCGTTGACCACGCCAGACGTGGCAGACGGTCCAGCGGCAGGATATCCGCCGCCAACTCATCCGTCCAAGCCAGCCGGTTCACATCATACAAAGGCGAGAAATTCGCCGCCGTATAGTGGTCGATCACATATTCCCCGGTCAGCTTCCACGTCAGATAGGGCGTCGCCGACAGCACCATCGCGGTCTTGGCGTAAATCTCTGGTCGCTGTTGTTTCAGCCACAAAATCTTCGGCCCCACCGATTGCGAGGTCAGCGCGTTGCCACACCGCGCCATGATCACATCGCCGCCGATCTGGTCGTTCAACGCGGCAATCTGCGCCGAGGCCCGCGTATCAACCCCATAAAGTACCGCGTTCATCAAGGGCTTGCCCGCTGCATCCACCGGCAGCATACAGGGGCCGATGGCCGAACAGGCAACCGCTGCAATATCCTCAGACCTTACCTGAGAATCCGCCAGCAAAGCCTTGGTTACACATACAAAATCGCCCCACCAATCCTGCTCTGCCCGGTGTTCTGCCCAGCCCGACTGCGGCACCAGCATCTGATGCGACCGCGTGGCCTGTGCGATGATGGCACCCGAAGCATCCACCAGCACGCCCTTCGTCTCAAAGGTGCCAATGTCGACGCCCAGAGTGTAGCTCATCGCGGCTTCCGCGACAGATCAAAGCCCGGACCAATCTGCGACAGGGCCTGTTCCAGCAGATCGATCAAGCCGGAAAGGTCCGCCATATCCAGCACTTCCAAGGCGGAATGACTGTAGCGCATCGGGAAACCCACATCCAAACAGGCCACCCCTTCGCTGCCCATGAACTGGATATAGGACAGATCGGTCAGCGCCCCGGTATGGGCGGAGCGTTGCAGCGCAAGACCCCGCGCCTCTGCCGCAGCCTCGAACAGCTTCACCAGTGCCGGATGCGGAATAACCCCGTTCAAGGTGCCACGGCCATGAAAAGAATACAGCGAAATCCCCGGCCCACCGCCCAAAGTCACCTCACCGCGCTGGGTCATATCTGGCGTATCGCAGGCCAGCAGCAGATCAATCTGCAAGGCGATATCGGGGGCGCAGGACGTGGCCGCAGGCAGCACCCCGCGCAGGTTGTATTCCTCTTGCACCGACCAGACCAGATGCACGGTCGGGCCGGATGTCCGCCCCACCAGCCGCCGCCCCAGATCAATCAGCGCCGCACAGCCCGCGCGATCATCCACCGAAGTGCCCGCCAACCGGTCCCCGGCAAGGTCGATCACCCGTGGCATATAGACCACCGGGCAGCCAATCCGCACGCCCGCCGCCTCGGCCTCGGCGCGACTTGTAAAGCCCGCATCAACGTAAAGCTCGGCATAAGGCACCACCCGGTATTTCTCCTCCGGCGTCGTGGCATGATGGCTTTTGTTGGCAATCAGCCCCGGCAGATCGCCTTGTTCTGTGCAGATCAGCACCGCCTGCGCTGCCAGCGCGCGCTCCGGCACGCCGCCCAACCGCTCCAACCGGATTAGCCCGCTATCCTCAACCTTGCGGATGATAAAGCCCAGCTGGTCCATATGGGTGAACACCATCACCGAGGGGGCAGCAGGATCACCGGGGATCGTGGCGATCAGATTGCCCAAACGATCCGAGCGATGCGCAATCCCCAAGCCATCGAGATGCCGCGCAATGCAGCCTGCGACGCGTTCCTCATAGCCTGAAAGGCCGGAGATCAGCATCAATTCGGTCAAAAGCGCCCGCATCATGCCCCCCGCACCGCGCGGACGCGGTCCATGAAATCGCGCGCCCGCACGGGGTCCACCGCCGCCCAAGTGTCGCCGCCGTGCTTCAGGGCCGACCCCACAATGCAGCCATCCGCCACCCGCAACACCTCTGCCACCGTGTCATGCTTGACGCCCGTATTCGCCAGTACGGGCGTATTCGGCAGCACCCGCTTCACCGCCTCCAGATCGACCATCCTTGCGGCCTCGCCGGTGATTGCCCCCGACACCAGCACCGCATCGGGGATCGAAGAAAACACCGCCGAGCGCGCGCGGTCCGGCAAAGACCGAGGGTCCAAAGACCCCGCGAACTCTGCCGAAACGTTGTACAATTTCGCAACCCCACCCGCGCCAATCCGCTGGCCATAGCGCAAGGCAGCCCCGGCATCCGGCGCCCAGACCCCCATATCCGACGCATAGGTGCCGGTGAAAATCTCACGCACGAAAGCCGCCCCGGTGGCTGCCGCCAAGGCCATCGTCGCCATCGGATCCCACAGCACATTCACCCCAAACGGCACCGAGATCTGGCCGCGGAGCCGCCCAATCACATAGCCCATCGTCACCGTGCTGGCGGGGTCCACTTTCAACTCATAAGGCCGATCATTCTCATTGCCAAACATCACTGCATCAAAGCCCGCCGCCTGCAACGCCGTCAAATCCGCCAAAGCACCGGCGATAATTCCCTCCACCCCGGCCTCTGCATCATGCAGCGGCGTCCCCGGCATCGCCCCCAGATGCACCATCGCAATCACCGGCTTTTTCGCCCCAAACACCTGCGCAAAGCGTGTCATAAAAACCCTCCCGTTTTGCAAAGGCTAGCGCGAAAGCCATTGGCCGGGAAGACAGAACATACTAGCATGTCAGTGAAATTGAAGGGGACGAAGATGCGGATCAGACACTGGGATCGTTTGGGCAATGGCGGGCTGGACTTCACCGAGCTGGGCTTTGGGGCGGCACCCATAGGCAACCTCTACCGCGCGATTTCCGAGGCTGATGCCCAAGCCGTGCTGACCCGCGCCTGGGACGCGGGCGTGCGCTATTTCGACACCGCTCCGCTTTACGGCCTTGGCCTGTCGGAAACCCGGCTGAACCATTTCCTGCGCGACAAACCTCGCGACAGTTACATCATCTCGACCAAAATCGGCCGCCACCTGCGCCCCTGCCCGCCCGATCAGCGTGACGGGATGGGAAAATGGTTTGAAGTCCCCGCCCGCAACGAAGTCTACGATTACAGCTATGATGGCGTGATGCGGTCACTGGAAACCTCGCTGGAGCGCACGGGTCTGGACCGCATCGACGTGCTCTACGCCCATGATCTCGATGTCGCCAACCACCGCTCGCAATCCGGCCTCGACGCCAAACTTTCCGAGTTCATGTCCGGCGGCTACCGCGCCCTGATCGAATTGCGCGACCAAGGCGTGACCAAAGCCTTCGGCGCGGGCGTTAACGAATGGCAACCCTGCCAATGGCTGCTGGAACGCGGCGATTTCGACCTGTTCCTGCTCGCGGGCCGCTATACCCTGCTGGAACAAGCCCCGCTCACCAGCTTCCTGCCGCTTGCTACAAAGCGCGGCACGGGCATCATCATCGGCGGTCCCTACAATTCCGGCATCCTCGCCACCGGACCAAAACCCGGCGCGTTCTACAACTACGACCCTGCGCCAGAGGCGATCCTCGCCCGCGTCACCGCCCTGCAAACCGCCTGCCAAGCCCATGGCGTTCGCCTCGTCGACGCAGCCTTCCAATTCCCTTTGCGCCACCCGGCGGTGGTCTCAATGATCCCCGGCGGTCAAGGCGTGGCCGAGATGGACAGTAACGCCCGCGCCGCAAACACCCAGATTCCAGCGGCGCTCTGGGCCGATCTGAAAGCCCAAGGCCTGCTGCACCCCGACGCCCCAGTTTGACTAAACTTTGTCTAAAATTGTCATCCTCTGTGCGAAAATATCCCATGGGGTAAGACGCGCCCGGACGATCTTCCAGTGGAAGATCGTCAGCGTCGAACGCCCTATCTGCAAAGATCGGGCCGGGTAAAAGGGGTGTGAAACCCCCGTCCCACGCCCCCAGCAGATCAACGCCTCAAGGATTAAACAACTCCGGGTGACTGCGCTCCAACGGCTCCAAATATGTCACCAACTTGCGCAAATGCGCCCGCATCGCCGCCCTAGCGGCCACCGGATCACGCGCCTCTAGTGCCGCCAAGATAACCCGATGCTCCTCCAATGTCGCATTCACCCGGCCATCCACCGGCAGCACCAACCGCCGCGCCCGCTCGACATGCACCCAAGCGGTTTCCGCCACCGCTGACAGCTTGCGATAGCCGGTAAAGCTGCGGATCAACTCGTGCATCTCGCCATCCAACTGGTAAAATCCGGGGAAATCACCATCCGCCAACAGCGCCGCCTGCACAGTGATATTGCGCCGCAACGTCACCAGTTGCTCATCGCTGATGCTGCCCGCGACCAGCTCAATCGCCTGCAACTCAATCGCCTCGCGCAGAAATGCGCCCTCGCGGATTTCGGCCATCGAAAACCGCGCCACATAGGTGCCGGCTTGCGGGATCACATCGACCAGCCCCTCACCCGCCAGTCGCGCCACCGCATCCGACACCGGGCTGCGCGACACACCCAATTCGGTGCAAATCTCGGGCTTGCGCAGGATTTCACCGGGACGGTAGCTGAGCGACAGGATCGCCTGCCGCAGGGTCTGATAGACCTTCGCGCCCAGCGATCCCGAGAACGCTTCAAGCGGTTGCAAGCGGTGATTATCCGCGATCGGGTCTTGTGAGAAGGCATCATCGGACTGTAACATGCTAACATGTTAGCCGAGCCACGCCTCGGGATCAAGCAAAGGCGACAGCGAAATGTTACAAAGCAATCAAAGCGTGATACGGTTGAATTCAGCCGATAATCTGGTGATCGCCTTGGTCGATCTGCCGATGGGCGCGCAACCCGGCGGCCTCGACATCCCCACCACCCAACCGATTCCCCGCGGCCATAAAATCGCCACCCGCCCGATTGCTGCGGGCGAACAGGTGATCCGTTATGGCCAGATCATCGGCGAGGCCACCTGCGATATTGCCCCCGGCGCGCATATCCACAGCCATAATCTCGGCATGGGGCCACATACCGACGATTACGCCATTGGCAGCGAAAGCCACGCCTTGCCCGCGCTGCCACCGCGAGACTTCATGGGCTATCACCGCGCTGACGGTCAGGTTGGCACCCGCAACTACATCGGGATTCTCACCTCGGTGAACTGCTCGGGTTCCGTCGCCCGCTTTATTGCCGAGGCTGCCGAGAAAGATCCCGTGCTGTCCGCGATGCCGAATATCGACGGCTTTGTGCCGATTGTGCATAACACCGGCTGCGGTATGTCTGGCGTGAATGAGGGCTATGACACCCTGATGCGCACCCTGAAAGGCTATGCCCGCAACGCCAATTTCGGCGGCATCCTGCTGGTGGGTCTGGGCTGCGAAGTCATGCAAGTGCCTGATCTCGTGGGACAAGGCCGGCTGCGCCCGGATGGAAATTTCCGCTACATGACCATTCAGCAAACCGGCGGCACGCGTGCGACGATTGCAGCGGGCCTGAAGGTTCTGCGTGAGATGGCCGAGGTCGCCTCTCACACCGCCCGCGCGCCTGCCCCGGTGTCGAAGCTGATGATCGGCCTGCAATGCGGCGGATCCGACGGCTACTCTGGCATCACCGCAAATCCCGCACTGGGACATATGTCCGACTTGCTGGTGCAGATGGGTGGCACCACGATCCTGTCTGAAACCCCCGAGATTTACGGCGCCGAACACCTGCTCACCCGCCGCGCGGTGTCAAAAGAAGTCGGCGATAAACTGCTGGAGCGCATCCAGTGGTGGGAAGATTACACCGCCCGCAACGGTGGCGAGATGGACAACAACCCATCCCCCGGCAATAAAAAGGGCGGCCTGACCACGATCCTCGAAAAATCCCTCGGCGCTGTGGCGAAGGGCGGCACAGCCCCCTTGGTCGGCGTCTACAAATTCGCAGAACCGATCACCACCCCCGGCTTCACCTATATGGACAGCCCCGGCTATGACCCCTGTTCTGTCACCGGCCAAATCGCATCCGGGGCCACGATGATCATCTTCACCACCGGACGAGGATCAGTCTCCGGCTACAAACCCAGCCCCTGCATCAAGCTTGCGACCAACAGTGAAATGTATGCCCGCATGGCCGAAGACATGGATATCAACTGCGGCGACATCCTCACAAACGGCGTGAGCATCGCCGCGAAAGGCGCTGAAATCCTTGAGAAAGTCATCGCTGTTGCCTCGGGCGAACGCACATTCTCGGAAGACCTCGGCTTCGGCGGCGCCGAGTTCGTGCCATGGCAAATCGGCGCGGTGATGTAGCCCACTGACGCGCCCCGCAGATAGGTAGAAGCCTCCGGCGGGAATATTTGAGCACAGAGGATGACCAAAGAGCCTCTGCCAATTTCACATTGGCTCAAATATTCCCGCCGGAGGCATCCGACGCCTCACCCCTCCAACGCGATCAAAGCCGAAATCTCCGCCACAGCCTTCTCGACCAAATCCACCCGCCCGCGCGATTCCACGTTCAGCCGCAACAACGGCTCGGTGTTCGATGAGCGCAGATTGAACCGCCAATCGCCAAATTCCAACGACATCCCGTCGATATCCTGCCGCCCAACAGCCTGCGGCGCATAAGCAGCCTCAATCCGCGCCACCACCGCTTTCGCATCTTTCACCCGAAAGTTGATCTCGCCCGAAGACGGAAACGCCGCCCGCCGCGCCTCTAGCAACGCAGCCAAAGACAACCCCGACCGCCCCATCAATTCCGCCACCAGCAGCCACGGGATCATCCCGGAATCGCAAGACATGAAATCGCGGAAATAATGATGCGCCGACATCTCGCCACCATAAATCGCACCCGTATCGCGCAACGCCTGCTTCAAAAACGCATGGCCCGTCTGTGCAGCAACCGTCGTCCCACCCGCTTTTGCCACCACATCCTGCGTGTTCCAGATCACCCGCGGGTCGTGGATGATCACAGCCCCCGGCTCTTTCGCCAAAAACACTTCCGCCAACAACCCGACCAGATATTCCCCGGCAACAAACCCACCCGAGGCATCAAACAAGAAGCAACGGTCGAAATCGCCATCCCAAGCCACGCCCATATCCGCGCCCGCCGCCAGCACCGCCGCCGCCGTCACGGGTTGGTTTTCCGGCAGCAACGGATTCGGGATGCCATTGGGGAAACTGCCATCCGGATCATGATGCATCCGCACAAACTGCAACGGAGCCCCCGCCGCAGCCAAAGCCTCGGCAATCGCATCAAATGTCGGACCCGCAGCACCATTCCCGGCGTTCACCACGATCTTCAAAGGCCGCAACGCGCCCACATCCACAAACGACAGCACCCGCTCGACAAAGCCAGCCCGCACCGCCGACGCATCCACCACACGCCCCCCCGCAACATCAGCCGCAAACGCCCCGCTCTCCGCCAAGGCCTTAATCTTCGCCAGCCCGGTGGCCGCATCCAACGGCGCAGACCCGCGCCGCACCATCTTCATGCCGTTGTAATCCATCGGATTGTGCGAGGCCGTCACCTCAATGCCGCCATCGGCCTCCAGCGCCGTGGTGGCAAAATACATCTCCTCTGTGCCGCAAAGGCCAAGGTCCAACACCTCCACCCCCGCCGCCACCAGCCCCTCGGCCACCGCTGTCGCCAACTCGCGCGAGGACGCCCGGCAATCCTGCCCCAGCACCACCCGCTTAGCTGCCAGCCCCTCGGCAAACGCCCGCCCGATCCGGCGCGCAATCTCCGGGTTCAACTCCGGCCCCAGTTTGCCGCGAATGTCATAAGCCTTGAAGCAGGTATAAGTTGTCATGTCTCACCAGATTGTCGCCAAATATCCGCGCCACAATAGGCAGCCTGCGGCAAAGGTCCAGCAGCCAAAGCCTTTCCAAACCGCCCCCCCCACCCTATAAGGCCGCATCCCTGACACCGGAGCCCCCGATGCGCACAGCCGAGATCACCCGCGATACCAATGAGACCAAGATCGCCGTCGCCATCAACCTTGACGGCACCGGCCAAGCCAAGATCAAAACCGGCGTCGGCTTCTTTGATCACATGCTCGATCAACTCGCCCGCCATTCGCTGATTGATCTGACCGTTCAGGCCAGCGGCGATCTGCACATCGACGATCACCACACGGTTGAGGATGTGGGTATCGCCTTGGGCCAAGCCCTGACGCGCGCTTTGGGCGACAAAAAAGGCATCCGCCGCTACGGCCATTTCCGCCTCGCAATGGACGACACCCAAGTAGCCTGCGCGCTGGACCTCTCCGCGCGGCCCTTCCTCGTCTGGAACGTCCCGTTCACCGCCGCCAAAATCGGCACGTTCGACACCGAACTGGTGCGCGAATTCTTCCAGGCGCTGGCCACCCACGGCGGCATCACCCTGCATGTTGACCTGATCCATGGCTTCAACAGCCACCACATCGCCGAGGCCGCCTTTAAATCCGTCGCGCGTGCCCTGCGTGAAGCGGTAGAGCCCGACCCCCGCATGGCAGGCGTCCTCCCCTCCACCAAAGGCGCGCTCTAACCCCTGATTTCTGCGCCTTGGGCCATCCTCTGTGCTCAAATATCCCCGCCGGAGGCATCCGACGCCCCCGAAAACACAGGCCTGTCAAAATGCTCACCGTCCTCGTAGACTACGATTCTGGCAACCTGCACTCCGCCGAAAAGGCCTTCCAGCGCATGGCCTTAGAGTCGAACGCAGGCGAAGTCCTCGTCTCCTCCCGCCCCGAAGATGTCGCCCGCGCCGACCGCATCGTGCTGCCCGGCGACGGCGCTTTCCCATCCTGCCGCCGCGCCTTGGGCAATTATGGCGGGCTGTTTGAGGCTATCGAGGAAGCCGTCACCACCCGCGCCCGCCCCTTCCTCGGCATCTGCGTGGGGATGCAAATGATGGCAACCTGGGGCCGCGAATACGAAGACACCAAGGGCTTCGCGTGGATTCCGGGTGAGGTCGTCAAAATTACCCCCGCAGACCCCGCCCTGAAAGTCCCGCATATGGGCTGGAACGATCTTGTCATAGATCACCCCCACCCGGTGCTGGCAGGCATCAAAACCGGCGACCACGCCTATTTCGTGCATTCCTACCATTTCCGCGTCGAAAACCCCGCCCACCGCCTCGCCCATGTCGATTATGCAGGCGATATCACCGCAATCATCGCCCGCGACACCATGCTGGGGATGCAGTTCCACCCCGAAAAATCCCAAGCCACCGGCCTGCGCCTGATCGCCAATTTCCTGCGCTGGAAGCCATAGATGCAGGACCTGCTCGACCAGATCGCAACCGAGATGCGCGATGCGACTGACCGCGGCAAGGTCGCAAATTACATCCCGGAACTGGCGAAAATCGACCCCCAGCAATTCGGCATTGCGGTCGCCCTGCCCTCCGGCGAAACGCTCACCGCAGGCGACGCCGAAACCCCATTTTCAATCCAGTCGATCTCCAAGGTCTTCACCCTCGCCATCGCCTTGGGCCGCTTGGGCGATCAAATCTGGGCGCGGGTGGGCCGCGAACCCTCTGGCCTCGCCTTCAACTCAATCCTGCAGCTCGAGCAAGAAAACGGCATTCCCCGCAATCCGTTCGTCAACGCGGGCGCGATTGCCGTCACCGACGCCATTCTGCAAGGCCGCCAACCGCGTGAAGTACTGGCCGAACTCCTCCGCTTCATCCAAGCCGCAGCCGAGGATGAGACCATCACCATCAACCAAGCCGTGGCAAAATCCGAACAAGCCACCGCCCACCGCAACATCGCTTTGGCCGAATTCATGGCCGCGATGGGCAACCTGCGCAACCCAACCGCACTCGCCATCGGCACCTATGTCCACCAATGCGCGGTTGAGATGACCACCGCCCAACTCGCCCGCGCCGGCCGCTTTCTGCTTGGCGCGCCGGGATGCCCGCGTTTGGTATCATTGGCCCGCATCCGCCGCATCAACGCGTTGATGATGACCTGCGGCCATTACGATGCCTCAGGTGAATTTGCCTACCGCGTAGGTCTTCCCGGCAAATCCGGCGTCGGCGGCGGTATTCTGGCGATAGCCCCCGGCAAAGCCTCTATCGCGGTCTGGTCGCCGGGTCTGAACGAGTATGGCAATTCCAAACTCGGCTCAATCGCCGTGGAAAAACTCGCGCGCGGCATGGGGTGGTCAGTGTTTGGCTAAAGATAGAGCCTGCCTGAACAATGTCACAATGGCTCAAATATCCCCGCCGGAGGCTCCATCGCCCCGCACAGCGCAATCGTTAAAAATCTCTTAAACTGAATAATCAACCCATTGATATTGTTCAATACACCTCATGGTCCCAACTCGGGACCGCTACCGCGCGGCCTTCTCGGCAATCCCCGAGACCCCCTCGCGCCGCTCCAACTCCGCCAAAACATCCCCCAGAGAAACGTCCCGCGATGCCAACATCACCAACAGATGATAGACCACATCTGCCGCCTCCGAAGTCAGCTTGACGCGGTCCCCCTTCACCGCCTCAATGATCGCCTCAATCGCCTCTTCCCCGAACTTCTCAGCACATTTCTCCGGCCCCTTAGCCAGCAATTTCGCCGTCCACGAACTCTCCGGGTCCGCCGCCTTGCGGGCAGCGATGGTGGCTTCGAGACGGCCGAGCGGGGCAAGCGGATCGGTCACGGGTTTTCCTTTGCGGCGGCCAGTTGCGCCTGCAACACGGTGATGAATTTAGCTTGCTGAGCACTATCGGCAAAAGCATTGGTTGGAACGGGCTCATATTCATACGGATTCAGCAAGATCAGTGCCGAGCCTTGCGGCCCTTCCATTACATCAAAAATATCCCGCCATGGATAGTGCGAACGGCTGTTTGGTCCAGTGACCGTCACACCTTCTGACTCTATCTTCAAATTCCTCAGACCTGAGCGGTGCGGTGAATTTGCAAGATTTTTGTATCCAATGCGTTTACCCGCCACAATCGCTAATAGAAATATAGCCAAACCCAAGAGAAAGACTGATGCTGTAACTGCGAGGATAAGGGGCCGTTCTTCGCAGCTTGAGCCAGCAGAAAGTATCAGGGAAAGAAAAATGAGCGCTGTTGACACTGTTGGCGCGATACGCAGCCACCATGCAATACTGCGTTTGCGCAAGACGGCATTGGCAGCCGCGTATGGAAAGTTGTTCTGCTTATAGCTAAGCGTGGGAAACGGATCACTCATACCAACCTCATCGGAATACCCGCCGCCGCCATATGCTGCTTGGCCTCGCCAATCGAAAACTCGCCGAAATGAAAGATCGAGGCCGCCAGCACCGCCGATGCACCGCCCTTGGTGACGCCCTCGACCAGATGCTCCAGCGTCCCCACCCCTCCGCTTGCGATCACCGGCACCGACACCGCATCCGACACCGCCCGCGTCAGGCCCAGATTGAACCCCGCCCGCGTGCCGTCGCGGTCCATCGAGGTGAGCAGGATTTCCCCTGCCCCTTTCGCCACCATCAGACGCGCGAATTCCACCGCATCAATCCCGGTGGCTTTCCGCCCGCCATGGGTGAAAATCTCCCACTTTCCGGGACTGACGGTCTTGGCATCAATCGCCACCACGATGCACTGCGATCCAAACCGATCCGCCGCCTCGGCCACCACATCCGGGTTCGCCACGGCTGCCGAGTTGAACGAGACCTTATCCGCCCCCGCCAGCAACAACGCCCGCACATCTTCATGCGTGCGCACCCCGCCGCCCACCGTCAACGGCATGAAACAAGCTTCCGCCGTGCGCGTCACCAGATCAAACATCGTTCCGCGATTTTCGTGGGTGGCGTGAATATCCAGAAAACACAGCTCATCCGCCCCTGCCGCATCATAGGCGCGGGCGGCTTCCACCGGATCGCCCGCATCGCGCAAGGACACGAAATTCACGCCCTTGACCACGCGGCCATCGGCGACATCAAGGCAGGGGATCAGGCGGGTTTTCAGCATGATTTGACCTTATCGCGTGCGGCGGGGCGGCGAAAGGGGGCTCGCCCCCTCGGCTTCGCCTCACCCCGAGGATATTTGAGCACAGAGGATGACCTAAGCGTTCAGAGCTTTCAAAGCAGTGCTCAGATCAATCGCCCCATCATAGAGCGCACGCCCCGAAATCGCACCCGCGATCACCCCGGTATCGCGCAGAGCGATCAAATCTTCCATACGGCTGACACCACCGCTGGCGATAACCGGGATAGAAACCGCCCGCGCCAAAGCCTCGGTCGCCTCGATATTCGGCCCCTGCATCGCGCCGTCGCGGTCAATGTCGGTGTAGATGATTGCAGCGACGCCTGCGTCTTCAAAGCTGCGCGCCAGATCGGTGACTTTCACCGTGGTTTCCACTGCCCAGCCTTTGGTCGCCACGAAGCCTTTACGCGCATCAATCCCCACTGCCACTTGACCAGGGAACGCCTTCGCGGCCTCGCGCACGAGGTCAGGATTCTCCACAGCCACCGTGCCGAGGATCACCCGCGACAGCCCCTTTTCCAGCCACATCGCAATCGTTGCCATATCGCGGATACCGCCGCCCAACTGCGCTGGCACCTTGATCGCCGACAAGATCGCCTCAACCGCCACCGCGTTGACCGGAGCGCCGGCAAACGCGCCGTTCAGATCGACCAAATGCAGCCACGCGCAGCCTGCATCCTGAAATTTCAGCGCCTGTGCAGCGGGATCATCGCCAAAAACCGTGGCCTCTGACATCTCGCCGCGCAGCAGCCGCACGCATTGGCCGTCTTTCAGATCAATCGCCGGGTATAGGATCATTGGGGCCTCCATGGTTGCTGCAGGCTTTAGGCTGCGGGGGGCGAATTGCCAAGACCCGCGCGACCCTACGTCAGTGTTGATTTGCCCGGAATTGCAGGCAAGCTGGACAAAGACCTTGAGGGAGGATGACCATGATCAAGAAACTGATACTTGCCGCTGCGCTGAGCTTTGGCGCAAGCGCCACACTGGCCGACCCGGTTGAGGGGGTTTGGAAGACAAAGCCCGACGACAACGGGGATTTCGGCTATGTGCAGATCAAGCCTTGCGGGGCGATGTTCTGCGGCACGCTGATCAAGGCATTTGATTCATCGGGCAAGGTAAGGCCAAGCGTGAACATCGGTAAAAAGATCGTCTGGGATATGGTCGCCTACCCGGACGGGCTGTACGACGATGGCCAGATCTGGTCGCCGGATCGCGACAAGACCTATAACTCGGATATGACGCTTGCGGGTGACAAGCTGTCGGTGCGCGGCTGCGTGATCGGGATTTGCCGCGACGGTGGCACCTGGAGCAGGGTGAAATAGCACCTCAAACCGCATAAACCGGGTCGCCTTTGCGGGCAGGCCCGGTTTATCTGGCGACCTGTGAAGGGAGCCTGCGATGTCTGTCAAAGATTGGAACCGTCTGGCGATCCTGTCCCTGTTGTGGGGCGGGTCGTTTTACTTTGTGGCGGTGGCGCTGCAAGGCCTACCGACTTTAAGCGTGGTCTGGGGGCGGGTTGGGCTGGGGGCCGGGTTTCTGGCGCTGGCTTTGTGGGTCAGTGGCACCGCGTTTCCGCGCGGGCTTCCGGTGTGGCGTGCCCTTGCCGTGATGGGGCTTTTGAACAATGCGGTGCCGTTCACCTTGTTCGTGCTGGCGCAGGGGCGGATTACGGGCGGCATGGCCTCAATCCTGAACGCGACGACGCCGCTTTGGGGCGTGCTGTTGGCGCATTTGTTGACCGAGGAAAAGATCACCATTCCAAAGGCTGCCGGGTTGGCCTGCGGTTTTGCGGGCGTGGTGGTGATGATGGGCGGGGCGGCTTTGGGGGATCTTTGGGCCAGCTTGGCCTGTTTGGGGGCGGCGTTTTCCTATGGGCTGGCGGGGATTTGGGGGCGGCGGTTCCGCGCGCTTGGGGTGCCGCCGCTGGCCACGGCTTTCGGGCAGGTGGCTTCGGCGGCGGTGCTGTTGGCGCCGATCTGGTTGGTGATTGATCAGCCGTGGACGCTGCCCTTGCCGGGACTTCCGGTGATCGGGGCGGTGCTGGCGATTGCGGCGTTTTCCACGGCGCTGGCCTATCTGATCTATTTCCGGCTGCTGGCCTCGGCGGGGCCGTCAAATTTGTTGTTGGTGACGTTTCTGGTGCCGGTCTCGGCCTGCCTGCTGGGGGCGGTTTTCCTCGGCGAGCCGATTTTGGCGCGGCAGCTCGCCGGGTTTGGCTTGATCGCGGCGGGGCTGGCGGCTTTGGATGGAAGGGTTTTGAAATGGCTTTCTTAGGCGGCGTTGAGGCGAGCGATCAGGATTGGCAGGATTTACTGGCCAAGGTCGCGCGGGCGGGGTTTTATGGGGTTGCGAGCACCGGGATTTATTGTGATTTCGGCTGCCCCTCGCTCCCGCCTTTGCGGAAGAATCTGCGGATTTTCGGGCAGGCCGAGCAGGCCGAGGCGGGCGGCTATCGGCGCTGCAAACGCTGTGCCGCGCGCGGTGTCCACGCGTGGACAGGGATTTAACCTATATAAAATCAATGGGTTATGACGGGGTCATTCACCACTTGTTAAGACTTGCGCACGATGCCAAGGCGCGGAATTTCGATGGCGGGGCAGCGGTTCATGATCGCGGTCACGCCACGGGCTTCGGCGCGTTTGGCGGCCTCAACATCCGTCACGCCAAGCTGCATCCAGACGGCTTTCAGGTTGGGGAAAGCCGCCAAAGCCTGATCCACCACCGCGCCCGCTTCCTCTGACCTGCGGAAAATATCGACCATATCGACGCCGCCTTCGATCTCGGCCAGACTGGCGCGCACCACTTCACCCAAGGCGATCTGGCCCGCCTGCCCCGGATTGACCGGGATCACCCGATAGCCCTGCTGCGCGAGATACCGCGCCACGCCATGGCTAGGGCGGTCGGGGTTCGGCGACCAGCCCACCACGGCGATGCTCTGCACTTTGGTGAGGATGTTGCGGATTTCGGCATCGGTGCTTTGCTGCATCGCAGGCTCCAGATAAAAAGACGTCCGGGGCACAGGATCAACCCGTGGGCCGGACGTCAAGGTGTGGAACGAGGGACAGTAAACAGGCACCGCGAGGGTTCCGGCTCGCGTCTCTATGATATGGATGCCACAGCGGCGAATTTAAGGCCCAGTCGCGGATTTGTGATGATGCATGTGCGGCAAGCGCCTGGGGCGCAGCCCCAGACCCCGGGATATTTGAGCACAGAGGATGACAATTTTAGATAAAGTTTAGCGAGTCGCGGCCGCGTAAAGCCCGACAGCGGCCGCGTTTGACACGTTGAGGCTGCCAAATTCGCCCACGAAAGGGATGCGGGCGATCATATCGCAGGTCTCGCGGGTTTTTTCGCGCAGACCTGGGCCTTCAGCGCCCAAGACCAAGGCGACCGGGCGTTTGCCGACCGAGGCCATCGCTGCGGACAGTTCCACCGTGCCATCGCCGTCAAGCCCGATCAGCGTGTAACCCATGGCTTTCAACTCGACCATCGCCTCGGCCAGATTGGTGACTTTGAGGTAAGGTTGACGCTCCAAAGCGCCGCTGGCGGTTTTGGCCAAGGCCCCGGTTTCCGGCGCGGAATGATGACGCGGGGCGACCACCGCGCGCGCGCCAAACACTTCGGCTGAACGCAGGATCGCGCCGACGTTATGCGGATCGGTGACGCGGTCGAGCAGCACGATCAGCGGCTCCCCCGCGCCAGAGATTGCCACATCAGCAAGCTTGCCCCAGTTCAGCGCCTTGACCTCTAGCGCCGCCCCTTGATGGACAGAGCCTTCGTCAATAGGCACCGAAAAGCTGCGCGGATCAGAGAGTTCGGGCTCCATTTTGGCGAAGGCCACGGCTTCTTCCAGCTTATCAAGCGCGTTTTTGGTGACAACCAGACGGATTTTCTCACGCGCGGGGTTCATCAGCGCATCGCGCACCGCGTGCAGGCCAAACAGCCAGACGGTTTCGCGCGCCTCAGCCCGGCGGTTGCGTTCTTTATCCACAACCCAAGTTGGTTTTTTATCGCCAGACATCGCGTTTCAGCCCCCGTTCATCCGGGCGCGACAATGCGGGCTGCAGGGTTTGGGCGCAAGGCGAAAGCTTTGAAAAATCCGCCGAACCACCCTTGACGCCCCCGGCGGGCTTCGCTAATCACCGCCGCAGTGGGCGATATGCTGCAAGGTGCGGCAGCGGACTGTAACTCCGCCGAGGCGACTCATGCTTGGTTCGATTCCAAGATCGCCCACCAACTTCCTGAATTATTGAGTGATTTCAACGGCGGAGTGTCCCGCACTGGGCGCCGAACGCTTGTTGCCGTGCAATAGGTTTGACGCAGCCTGTCCCGCAGATTTCGACCTCACGCCGCGCAACTGCATATTGATACCGCATCAGGTCACTGACGCGGGTGAGAGAATATCTTTGGTCGTTTCACGACAAGGCAGCGTGCCAATAGCGATGTTGGTAAAAGCCGCTATGAATGGAAGTCATTGACTGCGTGCTGGCGGGTTGAAAATCATTTTCATAATGCTACCCTTATAATCCTGTATATCCAATAAGACCTGCTTAAAGCATTATAATGCCCCCCAAAGTGTCAACTTGGAGGGCAGATTTTCGTATTGGTGTTCAAGCAAGAGTGCTGTGATACGTTGCGATCACAACAGGAAATCTGTCGCGCTCAAACTGGTCACGCCAATCACCATGATTTCAAAATCAGCCACAGTATCGCCCGTCACATCGGCCTTCACGATAGAGTTCGCCCCCACCACCGTGTACCAAACCGAATTGGCTTGTGCCGTGGTTCCGTTGAATAAGAACGTCTCATTTGTCAAACCAGAGCTGGCATTGGCATCAATGCCGATCAAATCTATATCATCCGCACCGGTGGTAAAATTGTAGATGATATCTCGATTGGCCCCCACCACGCTTTGCGTGCGGGACGTAAACACAAAGTCATCGCCCGCTGCATCGACGCCACCATAGAGTAAATCACGCCCCGCGCCGCCAATCAGGGTATCCGCGCCCGCCCCTGCGCCGATGGTGTCATTGCCCAATCCACCCGAAAGCTGGTTTGCAGCGGAGTTTCCGGTGATGCGATTGGCAAGAATATTGCCCGTACCGTTAATATCGGCAGTCCCGGTCAGCACCAATGTATCCAGATTGGCCGCCAAGACATAGGAAATCGCAGATTGCACAGTATCGGTGCCTTCGCCGCTGGCTTCGACAATCACATCGCCGGCGCCTAGGATATAAACATCATTGCCGATACCGCCAAAAAGATGATCCGCACCCAAGCCGCCGATAAGCGTGTCATTGCCGCCATCGCCGTATAAATAATCGACCCCACCATTGCCGCGCAGGCTGTCATTGCCGTTAAAACCAGCCAGTACATCGCCAAAGGCCGATCCGACCAGCGTATCAGCGCCATCTAGCGCTAAGGCGTAAAGATCCTCGGCATGGCCGCTTTGAACAAGCGCTAAAACCTGGCTGGCATCCAAGGTTAGCCCTGAAATCATATTCTGCAATACTCCATTGGAGCGTGTTTCAAAGCTATGCAGCTCGCCCGAAACCGAGCCGAAGCCGCCGTAGGTGAAATCCCCCCGGTAAACGCCAGTTTCCAAGCCATCTACAATGTTTATTGCCGTGCTGTTAAAGCTTTGCAGCGACCAATCCCGGATCGGCGGGTTGATCATATCTAAAGCCGTATAGGCGGTTACCAGTGCCATAAAAATTCCTCCACGATTTGAATAGTGACGACTCGGACGTCATACCGACAGCGGTAGTCTATCAGAAAAATAATTTCAAAGTATAGAATTGCAGGCCCTGCCAGTGCGCCTCAAGTTGCCTGTTCGCGGCGTGGGATCGGCTTGATTTTGCGCGCGAGCGCGCGGCTGCCGTTGCGGCCCGTGCCCGAAAAAAGGATCACCCGCAGAGCAGCAAACTGGCGCTGGCGCGGCCCAAAGAGTGGCGACTTGGTCAGTGCCTCCCCGCGAAGGCACAGAACCGGCTTGGACAGCCGCTGCCAAGATCGGCATCTGATGATCCAACTTGCGCGCTGAATCGCGGCAAGACCATCGTGGTGGTGGCGCATTTTAAGGCGATCATGTTGGTCTTTTTTGATGGATTGACCGGGGTGCCCCCACCAAGAAACGCTGGATACTGCAATGATTTCAAGGCCATTTACCGCAGGAAAAACCACCGCCCAGCCATATTTCGCGCAAAATGGCAAGCGGCGGCCTTGCGGCAAACTTGCTGCCGCGCTTGCACGAAGAGGTTACTGCTTTAGCATATTCATCAATTCGGAAGCTCGAAACCAAAGCCGAGACTCGCGCGGAATTTAAGGATCACCCTGATTGTAGGAGAGCTCAGAATGCTGCGCCATATGAAATTGATAGACCCTTGGACCGGGCTTGATGACGTGGGCTTCCCCGCGCTGAGAAATGGGATCGGCGCGCCCGACACCGAGAACTTTCGCGCCAGCCTCGATGTCATTCTGGGCACGCGCGGCAATGATGGGCTTGGGGGCAGCAGCGCAGACGAAACCTTCTACGGCGGCAATGGCGATGACTGGCTTGCGGGCGCTGCGGGTCACGACAGCGTTTATGGTGGCCATGGCAACGATACGCTGTTTGGCAATGAGGGCGATGACCTTGTGTTCGGCGGCCTTGGCAATGATCTTCTGGTCGGCGATTCCTTTTTCGATTTCCGCAACCCCGATGCGATTGATCGCGGCACCGACACAATCTACGGCGGCTCCGGCGACGACCGAATCTATGGCAGGCTGGACAACGATCTTTTGTTCGGCGGCGCGGGCCACGACTTCTTTGCGGGCGGCACCGGCGATGACACCATCTATGGCGGCGCGGGCAATGATCAGACGCGGCCATCGAACGGCGACGATGTTGTGTTCGGAGGTGCCGGCAATGACACCCTCACCGATGGTCTGGGGGCAGATGATTTCACCGGCGGTGCCGGGGCCGACACGTTCGTCTACCTGATTTCCGACGACGTTGACCGCGACGAAGGCGGGCCGACGGCGGATTATGGCGTCGGCAATGACCGCATCCTCGACTTCAACCTCGCGCAGCACGACTCGTTGGTGATAGACCTGCAGATGGGAAGCCGGGTTGTAATCTCGGACGTTGCCGACGACGGCACCAATACCGCATTTGTGCTCAGCTATGGCGAGGTCATCACCCTCAAAGGCTTTTCAGGTGAGGATTTTGCGCATGGATTACGGTTCGACAGCCTGGCGGACATCAACGCGCTGTCGCAGCACCTTTACGGCTATGACGCTGTGAGCGCGTTCATGTGATCCGCTGCGGAAGCGGAATAGCGCGACCCGTACGACAGGCGGCGAGAGGGCTGGTTGATGTTGGCGGATCAATAGGCAGACATCCAAGCCGTGAAATACTGCGGTATCAAGAATAGCTGACGGTGAGCTTGCGTAATCCGCATCCGCCACCAGCAGATTTGCCGCTAATTATGAGCCGGCTGCCCTCTACGAAGCGGAGTCCTTCACCGGCCTTGGTCAGCCCAAGTTTTGGATCACGGTTCGCGCCGCAGCAATCATCGGCTTTACCGTATCTTTCAGCAATTCATTGCGGTCAAACCGCGTCGGGTCGCTGGCAAGTGCCGCGCGCAGCGATTGGCCGAACACCATCCGAAGCTCGGTGCCGATGTTGAACTTGCAGACCGAGGTTTCGCGCGCAAGACGCCTGCGCAGGCCGGGTTCGATCCCCGATCCGCCATGCAGCACCAAAGGCAAATCCGGGGCCGCTGCCTGAATTGCCTGCAACTGCGCCAGATCCACTGCCGCGCCGGGTGCGGTCATCAGGTGGCTGTTGCCGACGGATACCGCCAAGGCATCGACACCGGTCTGCCTGACAAAACGGGCCACTTCGGCGGGGTTGGTGCCGGTCGAGGGTGCGCCGTCGTGATAACCGACCACACCCAGTTCGGCCTCCACCGACACCCCTGCGGCATGGGCGATCTCTACGATTGCACGGGTTTCCGCGATGTTTTCCGCCAACGGCAAGGCCGATCCGTCATACATCACAGAGGTAAAGCCGCAGGCGATGGCTGCCTGACAGACCGCCAGACTTTCGCCGTGGTCGAGATGCGCCACGACAGGCACCGACGCCACTTCTGCCAGGCTGCGGAACATCGCCCCCAGAACAGTCAGGGGCATATGCGCCCGGCATCCGGGGCCGGCTTGCAGGATCACCGGGCGCTGCGCCGCCTCTGCCGCGCGCACATAGGCCAGCGCATCTTCCCAACCCAGAACCACCAGCCCCGCCACAGCCGTACCATCGGTAAGGCAGGGTCGCAGCACGTCGCGCAGGGACACAAGGCTCATTTGAACGCGGCAATCATGGTTTTGATGCCCGGTATGGTTTCGATCTGATCGGCGTGGCTCGGTTGAAAGAACTGCACCAATGACCGCTGAGTCTCGCCCGCCAGAATGGTGAAGTAATACATCTGATAGCCGGGCAAGACGCAGCACGGGTGATAGCCCTTGTCGATCAACACGGTAGAGCCATCGACCAGATGATAGGCATCGCCCGGCTTGCCATCTTCGCGCTGCAACATCTGCAGGCCGGAGCCGTGGGCTGGGTTGAAGCGAAAGTTATATGCTTCGTCGTGGCGGGTTTCCAACGGCAGCCGATTGGTGTCGTGCTTGTGACTGGGAAAGCCGGACCAGCCGCCACTGCCCACGGTGTAAAGCTCTGACACCAGCAGGCGACCGACCCGGCCGTGGTATTTGGCCCCAAGGATGTGCTTGATCTTGCGGTGAGTCTTGGTGTCATCCGAGCCGTATTGGATCGGGTCAATCTCGGCGGCACGGATGGCAAAGGCGGGCAGAACCTCATCCGTCAGCGCACCAGCGACAAAAACCTCGGCCGCCTCACTTTGGCAGGTGAGGGTGGCGGGTTGACCCGAAGACACATAGACCGCCTCTGGCTCACCATCCCACACGTTCAGACGGCGCTGGCCGATGCGGGCGAAGGTTTGACCCGCCGTTTGCACGTCGACAGTTCCCGTGGCAGGCACGATGCAGGTCTCATATCCCGGCACTTCCGAGACAAAACTTTCGCCGTGTTTCAGCTTTATAATGTTGAAATAAACCAGCGGAATCAGGGGATGGCCCGCGCCGATGATCGGTTGATTTTGGTTGTCATAGGGGGCGATATGCATGATGCGCCTTTCCGGTTACGGACGATGTCCGTTGATGAAGTGTTCAAGCGTCGCCCGATCGGGCGAGGCTGGTGCGCAGCCGATGCCCGCGACGATCAGCGCCGCCGTTGCAGCCCCGCGCCGCACCGCATTTTCCAAGGCATGTCCTTGGCCAAGTGCTGCCAAAAGCCCCCCCATGAACCCATCCCCGGCCCCCATCGGTTTCAGCGCCTTGACGGGATAGATGCCGGTGTCAAAGCTGAAATCAGGCGTGAAGGTCGTCGCACCAAGCGCGCCGCGTTTGTAAACCGTGAACAGCGCCCCATTCTGGGCGAGTGCGCGCGCAAAACCCCGGCCCTGTGCGTAATCGCCCGCCAGCAGGCCGAATTCGTCGTCATTGCCGATGATGATGTCGGAGGCGGTTGCGGCCTCGTGGCTTAGGCGCGCAGCATCGGCTTCGGACGCCCAAGAATAGGCGCGATAATCAATGTCCAGCACCACAAGCGCGCCCGAAGCACGGGCCGCCGTCATCGCGGCATATGTCGCGCTGCGTGACGGTTCGCAGGCCAAAGCCGTTCCAGTGACGACAAGCGCCGACACGCCAGTGAAGTCCAAGGGCTGCACATCGGCCTCAGACAAGGCAAAATCGGCAGCGCCATTGCGATACAGCACCGTCTGCGCCTTGGCGGGTATGGTTTCCACCACGGCCAAAGAATTGCGCGCCTCGCCCCCGACGGGGCGCAGATGGCTGGTGTCAACGCCAAAGCGCGCCAGTTCTGCCACGCAATACCGCCCAACCGCATCATCTGACACCCGCGTCAGCAGCGCGGCCCCTGCCCCCTGACGCGCCAGCGCCACCGCGATATTGCCGGCCGATCCGCCGATGGCCGCCGTATAGTGCAGGGCGTCTTCGATGCGGGTGCCGGGGGGATCGGCGTAAAGGTCCATCCCCACCCGCCCCAGAACCACGAACCGGTTCAGTCGCATTCGTTGCCAAAGTCTTTGCATCACAAACCCGCCCGCTGCTTGGCGCGACCGACAGCCGATGCTGCGCGAACGGCATCCATTGCCGGGCGCGTGCTGGTTTCCGGCAAGCCAACCTCCCACCATGTATGGCCCTGCTCGGTCCAACCATCGTGGGGATCAACGCGCATGACGATGACAGAGGTGCGGTCGGCTGCACGTGCGCGCGCAAACGCCGCGCCGAATGCGTCGAGTGAGACGACATCTTCGGCAATCGCCCCCATCGCGCGGGCATGGGCCGAAAAGTCGACGGCAAATGGTGCCGCAATCGTCGGGCAATCCGCAAACAGCGTGTTGAAACTGGCGTTACCAGTGTTCTTTTGCAGCTTGTTGATGACGGCAAAGCCGCCGTTATCCAGCACCAGAATGATCAGCTTGTGGCCGCTTAGAACCGATGAGTAGATGTCAGAATTCATCAGCAGATATGACCCGTCGCCAACGAACACCACCGTCTGCGCCTGCTCTTGGGTTTCCGCTTGTGCAATCCGAGCCCCCCAGCCTCCGGCAATCTCGTATCCCATGCAGGAAAACCCGAACTCGATATCCACCGTACCAACGCCCAGACTGCGCCAGTTGGCCGCGATTTCGGCGGGCAATCCCCCGGCGGCGGCGATGATGCGGTCTTGCGGGGTGCAGAGGTCATTCACAACCCCGATCGCCTGCGCATAACTCGGCAAACCATTGCGCGGTGCCACGTTGCGGGCGACGTAGGCGTTCCAGGTGTGACGCTCGGTCTGGGCGCGGGCGACCCATGTCGGCGGGGTGCGATAGTTGGAAAGCGCCTGACCCAGTTGCAGCAGCCCGGTTTTCGCATCGCAAACCAAAGGCAAGGACAGGTGTTTGCCGGCATCGTGACGCCCGACATTCAGGCTGATGATGCGGCTGTCGCGGGCAAAGGCGGACCATGACCCGGTGGTGAAATCCTGCAGCCGGGTGCCAACGGCAAGGATCACATCGGCCTCGGCGGCAAGCGTATTGGCGCTGTCCGATCCGGTCACGCCAATCGGTCCGATGTTCAAAGGATAATCCCAGACCATATTGGCCCGCCCGGCGATGGTTTCGACCACCGGGATGGCGTGGGCCTCGGCAAAGGCGATAAGCTCGGCCACCGCGCCGGAATATTGCACGCCACCACCTGCAATGATCAGCGGGCGATGGGCGGCGGCGAGCAGAGTTGCTGCGTCGCTAACCTCTGCGGCATCGGGTGCTGCACGGCGTATGCGGTGGACGCGGCGGGCAAAGAATGCTGCAGGGTAATCATAGGCCCAGCCTTGCAGATCTTGCGGCAAGGCCAGAAACGCGGGCCCGCAATCGGCGGGGTCCAGCATCGTGTTCAGCGCAGCAGGCAGGCTGTTCAGGATCTGCGCCGGGTGGGTGATGCGGTCCCAATAGCGGCTGACGGCGCGAAACGCGTCGGTGACGCCCAGCGCCGGATTGCCGAAATGCTCCAGCTGTTGCAGCACCGGGTCGGGCAGGCGCGTGGCAAAGTTATCGCCACACAGCATCAGCATCGGCAGACGGTTGGCATGTGCCAAGGCCGCAGCCGTCAGCAGGTTCGCTGTGCCCGGCCCAGCCGAGGCCGTGCAGAACATGAAGCACCGCCGCAGTTGCGCCTTGGCATAGGCCGCAGCCGCAAACCCCATGCTTTGTTCATTCTGTCCGCGATACAGCGGCAATTCTGCGCGGGCGGCATAAAGCGCCTCACCCAACGACGGTGCGTTGCCGTGGCCGAAAATGCCGAAACCACCGGCGCAGATGCGCTGTTCGCGTCCATCAATCTCGATGAATTGCTGCGTCAGGAAGGCGACAATGGCCTGCGCCACCGTCATGCGCAGGGTTTGCTGTGCTGCATCTGGCGGCAGATCGGGGGTGGTCACGGCCATGCTTGCACCTTTTTTGAGCAGCTCAGGAATCGCATTGACGATCCGTTGCAACTTACGTTATCAATTTTGCAACCGGTTGCAATAGCCTTTGAAGGTCAATCAAAATGCGTGAAATTGGCATGGGGATCGTCGGGGGCGGCTATATGGGCAAGGCCCATTCCGTCGCAATGGCGGCGGTGGCTTCGGTGTTTGACACAGCACTCAGGCCACGGCTGGAGATGATCTGCGCCACCTCTGACGCCTCTGCCGAACGCTACCGCGCCGCATACGGCTTTGCCCGCGCGACGGCTGACTGGCGCGTTCTGGTGGCGGACACGAAGGTCGAGGCCGTGGTGATCGCCGCGCCACAGGAAACCCATCGCGCGATTGCCGAGGCGGCTTTTGCACTGGGCAAGCCAGTGTTTTGCGAAAAGCCACTCGGGGCCAGCCTTGACGACAGCCGCGCGATGGTCGCAGCGGCGGAGGCGTCGGGCTGCGTCAATATGGTGGGGTTCAACTACATCCGCACCCCTGCGTCGCAATTCGCCCGCGCCTTGGTGCAACGCGGTGAGATTGGCGAAGTCACATGGTTTCGCGGCGAACATACCGAGGATTTTGACGCCGATGCCAGCAGGCCCGCGTCGTGGCGCAACTTTGGCGCGGCGAATGGCACGATGGGCGATCTGGCCCCGCATATGATCAACGCCGCACTTGCCCTGATCGGCCCGATCGCGCGGTTGAGTGCGGACATCGCCACCGTCCACCACAGCAGACCCGGCACAGACGGGCGCTACGTCAACGACGACATCGGACAGTTCATGTGCCGCTTTGCGGGCGGTGCCATGGGGCATCTGTCGTTCAGCCGCGTGGCTATGGGGCGCAAGATGGGTTATGCCTATGAAATCACGGGCACAAAGGGCGCGATCCGTTTTGATCAAGAGGATCAGAACGCGCTGTGGCTCTACCGGGCGGATGATGCCCCCGACCTGCGCGGTTTCCGCAAGATTCTGACCGGACCAGAGCATCCAGACTATCTGGCCTTCTGCCAAGGGCCTGGCCACGGCACCGGTTATCAGGACCAGATCATCATCGAAGCCCGCGATTTCTTGCAGGCTATCGCCACCGGGGCGTCGATCTGGCCGACGTTTCACGACGGGATGGAGGTCAACCGCATCATCGACGCGGCGCGCACCTCTGCCGCGTCGGGCACTTGGATAGATTTGTAAAAGGACACAAGATGATCAAGATCGGCAATGCGCCCTGCTCTTGGGGCGTCGAATTCGCGGGCGATCCGCGCAACCCGGATTGGCGGCGTGTGCTGTCCGATTGCGCGGCGGCGGGGTATAAGGGGATCGAGCTTGGCCCCATCGGCTTCATGCCTGAAGACCCCGCCGTGTTGGCGGATGCTTTGGCCCAGAATGACCTGACTCTGATCGGCGGCGTGGTGTTTCGCCCGTTCCATGACCCAACGGCGTGGGATGACGTATGGGACGCCGCAACCCGCACCTGCAAGGCGCTGACCTCGCATGGCGCACAGCATCTGGTGCTGATCGACTCGATCTCGCCGCGCCGCGCCCCGACTGCCGGACGGGCGCATGAGGCTGAACAGATGAGTCGGGCCGAGTGGGCGGATTTTGTGGACCGCATCCGGCGGGTCGCGCAGTTGGGCGCAGATCACGGGCTGACGGTGGGCATCCACGCCCATGCCGCAGGTTTCATTGATTTCGAGCCGGAACTAGAGCGTTTGCTGGACGAGGTCGACGAAACCCTGCTGAAAATCTGCTTTGACACCGGGCATCATTCCTATGCCGGATACGATCCCGTAGCCTTCATGCGCCGTCATATCGGGCGGATTTCCTACATGCATTTCAAAGACATCGACCCAGTCGTCAAAGCCCGCGCCGTGGCCAATCGCACCGGGTTTTATGACGCCTGTGGTCAGGGAATTTTCTGCAACCTTGGCAAGGGCGACGTGGATTTCGCCAGCGTCCGGCACATCCTGCTAAACGCCGGGTTCAGCGGCTGGTGTACGGTCGAACAAGATTGCGACCCGGCGGGCGATACCTCTCCCATCGACGATGCGCGCGCCAACCGCGCGTTTCTTTCCTCCATCGGTTTCTGAGAAGGGACAAGCCATGAAACGACTGAACTGGGGTATGATCGGCGGCGGCAAGGGCAGCCAGATCGGCCCCGCGCATCGGCTGGCGGCTGGGCTGGATGGCCATTTCAGCTTTGTCGCGGGCGCGTTGGACCATGACGCCGCCGCTGGCCGCGATTTTGCGCAGTCACTGGGCATCGCCTCGGACCGCGCCTATGGCGATTGGCGCGAGATGCTGGCAGGCGAGGCAAACCGCCCCGACCGGGTTGATCTGGTGACGGTCGCCACGCCCAATGCGACCCATTACGAGATTTCAAAGGCTTTCCTGCAGGCGGGCATCAACGTGCTGTGCGAAAAGCCGATGACCGTGACCGAGGCCGAGGCGGAAGACCTTGTGCTGACCGCGCGCGCAGCGGGCCGGATTTGTGCGGTGAACTACGGCTATACCGGCTATGCGCTGGTGCGGCACATGCGGGCGATGGTGGCGCGGGGCGATCTTGGCCGCGTCCGCCTTGTGGTGGCCGAATTTTCCCATGGCCACCACGCCAATGCCGCCGATGCGAACAATCCGCGCGTCCGTTGGCGCTATGACCCGGCGCAGGCCGGAGTATCCGCGCAATTTGCCGATTGCGGCATCCACGCGCTGCATATGGCCAGTTTCGTGACGGGTCAGCAGGTCGCAAAACTGTCGTCTGACTTCGCCTCTTGCCTGCCAGAACGGGTGCTGGAGGATGACGCGATGGTCAACTTCCGCATGGACGGCGGCACCGTGGGCCGGTTGTGGACCTCATCCGTGGCCATCGGGCGGCAGCACGGCTTGGCGCTGCAAGTGTTCGGCGAAACCGGCGGCCTGCGCTGGTCGCAAGAGCAGCCCAACCAGTTGTTCTACATGCCGCTTGGGCAGCGCTTGCAGGTGATCGAGCGTGGTGAGGGAAATCTTTCGCCCGAAGCCGACCGCGCCTCTCGCGTGACAGTCGGCCATGCCGAGGGCATGCCGCTGGCCTTTGGCAACATCTACCGCGATCTTGCCGAAAGCCTGTTTGCCGCCCAGCAAGGCCGCACGCCAGACCCGGCCATCACGCTGTTTCCAACCGCAGAAGACGGGCTAAGGTCCATAGCCGCCATCCATGCCGCAGTGGCGTCGGCAGCGGCCGAAGGTTCTTGGGTGGACGCGCGGCCCAAGCTGTTCCGCTAGGCAAGCGGCCGAAGCGTGCCACGCTCCACCACGTGGCAGGGGAACAGCCGGACCTCGGGCGGGCGTCCGGGGTCGGCGAAACTCGACATGATCAGCTCGATGGATGACCTGATGATCGCCTCAAACGGCTGGTGGATGGTGGTCAGCGCAATGTTGGCCCAAGCCGCCATTTCCATATCGTTGAACCCGATGATCCCAAGGTCCGTAGGCACGTTCAGGCCAGCCTCTTTTGCCGCCGATATCGCCCCGATCGACAACACGTCATCGCCGCAGAAATAGGCTTCGGCAAAGGGTTCTGCCAGCAAGCGCCCCATCTCGGCACGGCCCGCTTCATAACTGTAGGCACCGGCAAAGCTGGCGCTGACCTGCAAACCATGCGCGCGCGCCGCGGCCACGTACCCCGCCAGCCGGTCCTGCGTGGTCGAAGCCTGCTCTGGCCCGCCCATAAAGCCCAACCGACGGTAGCCCCGCGCGATCAGCGCCTCTGCCGCCATCCGCCCTGCGCCCACGTTGTCGATGCCCACGACATGCACATCCGGTGCTTCTGACGCCCGGCCAAAGGTATGCACCACCGGCAAAGCCGCATCGCGAAACGCCCGCGCAAAGCCATCTGGCAGGTGCGAGGTGGCAACGATCACCCCCTCCACCGAATACTGCCGCAACAACTGAACCGACCGGGCCGGGTCGGTTTCATCCGACAGGTTCACCAACAGCGGGCGAAGCCCCTGCTCCTGAATGATGCGGGTGAACAGGTCGAAAATCTGCAGAAAGACCGGGTTGTGAAAATTGTTCGACACCAGCCCGACCAACTGGGTCTTCCGAGTCGTCAAACTGCGGGCCAGCATGTTCGGGCTGTAGCCCAGCGCAGCCGCAGCTGTTTCGACCTTGCTGCGGGTTTTCGCCGAGACCGAGGCGCCTTCGGTAAACGTCCGCGAAACCGCCGCTCGCGAAACGCCCGCCAGTTCCGCCACTTCTTTTAAGGTGATCGCCATTCCGTCCTGAACCCAAGTGCATTGCAGTCTTCAAAGCAACCTAAGGGACTGCGCCCTCGTTGTCATTGCGCATGTGGGCGGGCGTGGAGTGTGACACTGCCATCCGCAGTCAGTTTGGCTACAGTCTTTTGCAATCGGACACATGCGGATGCGAGAGTTTTGAGTGTTAGAAACTGGATCCGGGACTGCACGCAAATGGCGTGACGGAACGACCGCGACCAAGCGTTGCGCGCTGCGACCAGAACACCTCCAGCGGAAATACCGCACATGATCGCAGTTTGCGTTTTAAATAGATCGCGTCGCCTGCATCAGCCAGACCGTGAACTCGCATGATCACCTATGGCATGTTTCACAGAATTGTTGCCTCTGCCCAGCTTCCGCTCAAGCTTGGTTTTGCAAAATCATCATCAGCCTGTCTGCACCACCATACGCTCTCTGATGCGCGGGCCAGCGAAATCCAGAAAAGCCCGCAGCTTCAGGGGCAAGGCGCCTTGACCATCAAACACCAGACTGATGGGCACAGATGGTGGCTCGTAAGCTTCCAACACTGTCATCAAGTGTCCCGCACCGCAGGCGGCTGCAATCTGATAGGACAGCACGCGCGTCAGCCCCACACCTGAGATGGCCGCATCAATCGCGGCTTCTGCGGTGTTGACGGCCAGTCGCGCGTGGATTGGCACAGTGCTTTCGACGCCATTCGTCTGGAAGTTCCAGCGATCTGGATGCTCAAGGCCAATGAAAGTGATGCAGTGGTGACGGGATATGTCCCCTGGTTCAAGGGGCAGACCATTGGCGGCAAGATACTGCGGGCTGGCGCAAACCACCCGCCGCACCTCACCCAATCGCACCGCCCGCAAACGGCTGTCGGGCAGCGCCCCAATACGCACCGCAACATCGACGTGATCATCCTGCAGATGCAATAGGCGGTCTGCCAGCGTCAGTTTGATGTCGATCTCCGGGTAAGCCTGCAAGAACGCGGTGACGACGGGTAAAACGTGCAAGCGGCCAAACACCACGGGTGCTGTCAGGGTCAATTCGCCGCGCGCGGTGGTAAACGCACCGGATGCCGCAAGCTCTGCCTCGGCCACATCGCGCAGAATGCGTTTGCAGGCGGCGAGGTAGGATTGCCCCGCCTCGGTCAGCGTCACATGGCGGTTGGAGCGTTGTAGTAGGCGCGCGCCAAGATGATTTTCGAGATCCGAGATTTTGCGGCTGATCGTGGTCAGCGGCACACCCAATTTGCGGCCTGCCGCCGAAAGGTTGCCCTGTTCCACCACCTGCAACAGAACCTGCATAGCATCGAAGCGGTCCATCGCTATTCCTTCCGATAAATGGAAGCATATACGCCGATTTTGCCAGATATTCCGCAATAATGAAAGGCACTAGTTTGATCTCAGCGGGCCACACCGGCCCGATCAACCCGGAGAGCAAAATGACCCGCATCGCCACCCCCGCCAGCATCGCCGACGCCCCGCTTGCCGCACAACCCTTGCTGGAGGCGGTGAAAAAGCAGCTTGGCATTGTGCCGAACCTGTTTCGTGTTGTCTCTAACAGCCCCGCAGCCCTGGAAGGTTACCTTGGGCTGTCGGGCGCGTTGGGCAAAGGCACACTGCCTGCGGCAACCCGCGAACGCATCGCGCTGGCGGTGGCCGAGATCAATGGCTGCGGTTATTGCCTGTCGGCGCACAGCTATCTTGGCAAAAACCTCGCCGAGCTGGATGAGGCGGAAATTCTGGCCAATCGGATGGGCCATTCCAACGACCCCAAAGCCGATGCGGCAGTGCGTTTTGCGGCCCTTGTCACCAAGGCGCGCGGCCAGGTCAGCGATGACGATCTGCGTGCGGTCAAGCTGGCAGGCTATGATGACGGCCAAGTGGTTGAAATCGTGCTGCATGTCGCACTGAACACCTGGACGAACTACATCAACGAGGTCGCCCAAACCGTGATAGACTTTCCCGTCGCCAAAGCGCTTGCCGCCTGATCCTTGCAACCCTGTGCTGCCCGGATGCGGGCGGCACAGCAACCGGAGTAAACCTATGTCCCGCCCGCCTCTGCCGCCCTTCACTTTGGAAACCGCCGCCCAAAAGGCCCGCATGGCCGAAGATGCGTGGAACTCGCGCGACCCCGCCCGCGTGGCGCTGGCCTATACCGAGGACAGCCGCTGGCGCAACCGCGCCGAATTCCTGACGGGCCGCGCCGAAATCATCACCTTCCTGACCCGCAAATGGGAGCGTGAACTGGACTACCGCCTGATCAAGGAAATCTGGGGCACTATGAACAACCGGATCGCGGTGCGCTTTGCCTATGAATGGCGCGATGCGGCGGGGCAGTGGTTTCGCAGCTATGGCAATGAAAACTGGCAGTTCGATGCCGATGGTCTGATGGAGCAGCGCCACGCCAGCATCAACGATCTGCCGATAGCCGAGGCCGAGCGCAAGTTTCACTGGCCGCAGGGGCGTAGGCCGGATGAGCACCCCGGCCTGACCGCACTTGGGCTTTGAGGGGGCAACAGATGGGCTATTCCAGCGACGTGGCCTTCTCGGACGCTGTCAAAGCGGTGCAAAGCCGCAAAGGCTCGCGCCGTGCCTATGCGCAGCAGGAAGACGCGGGCAGTTGGCAGACCGAGATCAGCGAGGATTTGCACGGTTTCATCGCCGCGCAAACCAGCCTGTTTCTGGCGACGGCCAGCGCGGATGGCCAGCCCTATATCCAGCATCGCGGTGGTCCGGCGGGATTTCTGCGGGTGATCGACAGCCAGACCTTGGGGTTTGTCGATTTCAGCGGCAATCGTCAGTATATCAGCACCGGAAATCTGGCGGAAAACCCCAAGGCACAGCTGTTCCTGATCGACTACGCCCAGCGCCGCCGCATCAAAATCTGGGGCACGGCGCGGGTGGTTGAAGGCGACGCCGATCTGGTCGCAAGCCTGATGCCCGCAGGCTATAAGGCCAGGCCAGAGCAGGTGATCTTGTTCAGCGTCTCGGCCTGGGATGCCAACTGCCCGCAGCATATCCCGCAGCGTTTTGATGCCGTGGATGTGGCACGCGCCTTGGCCGCGCGTGATGCGCGTATTGCGGCGCTAGAGGCCGAGCTTGCCGATCTTAGGCCGCAGGGTGCAGCCACTACCAGCGCAACATCCGACGCCCAAGTGCCGCGCTGATCAGGGTGACGATCAGGATCGCCAAGCCATACCACGTCACAAAGAACAGCGGATTGTCGCGGGTGCAGAACAGCGAATATCCGGTGGTGACGCCGCTCGCGGCGGTCAATCCGACAAGGGCGCCAGACAAGGTTGGCGAGCTGGCGGCCCCCTGTCGGACCAATCGCATCATGACAATCACCGGGACGATGGACAGCATCAGGATCGAGCCCAGACATTCCTCTAGCGAAAACGCGCCGACCTCGGCGAAGCGGGCAGCGGGTGCGCGCAGCGCAAAGGCTCCGATCCACAAAACCAGCGCTGCAAGCAGGGGGCCAGCATAAAGCCACAGGCTTGCCCCGGCCCGCGCCTCGGGGCGGATCAGGCGCAGCACCAGCAGGAAAGACAGGGCGCAGCTGATCAGCGGCAGAATGGTTTTGAACGGCACAACGGGGTTAGACCATGCAGCCAGCAAGCCATGTCGGGTGCCCAACACGCCCAGAAACACCGCAACGGGCACGAGCATCGCCAAGGCCATACCCATGCCCAGCCGGGCCGGGCTTAAGCGCTGCGGCACAGCTTCCACACTCAAACGGGCGATCAGATCATCGGTCTGCATCATGGCTGATCCCTGCGGCCCAGTGCGGCCATCCGCTTCATCGCGCGGTGCAGGGTGACGCGCAGGTTCGCCGGGCTGATCTGCAAACGCGCGCTGACATCGGCTTGCGGCTCATCGCGCAGCGCCAAGGCCCGCACCACTTCGGCCGAGCGCGGGTCAAGCTGGCCCAGCAGGTGATCGACCTCGGCCCGGTCATCGCGGGCGGCCAGCGGATCGGCGACATCTTCGGCGGGCAACACATCGCTGTAATCTTCAATCGGCAGATGCACCGCCTGCCCACGCTTGCGATAGGCGTCGATGATTTTGTAGCGGGTGATCGCATACAGCCATGGCCGCAGCGGATGCGCTTCATTCCAAGTGTGGCGTTTCAGATGGAGCCCGAGCAAAACGTCCTGCACAATATCCTCGTGTTGATCGGGGGGAAGGCTGCGGCAGCGCGCACGCACAATTCCCCGGACAATAGGTGTGACGGCGCGCAAAAACCGGGCGTAGGCTTGCCTGTCATCCGCATTCGCCGCCTTCAGCAGCATGGCCAAAGGATCTTCGGTCAGCTGCATTCCCTTGTCCTTTCGCGGCGCTAGGTGGGTTCGTTACAAGCGATAGGTGATTTTTCTGCATTACTCCATCACCCGACTTTCTTTGAACACCAAAGCGTGAGCCGCGTAACAGCGCCGAATTTTGCGCGAATGGACTGCCCGACAGCCAACGCCAGACAGCCAATGAAAAACCCGGCAAGCGTACCCTCGCGCAACCGTCCTTAACGTTCAGGAGATTACCATGCACCTCTCGCGCCGCTCCGTTCTGACCAGCCTGATCCTCGGCACCGCCGCCGCCCGCTTTGGGCTGATGGGCCGCGCCGCAGTGGCGGGTGAAAGTTTTGCCGTCACCCATAGCGATGCCGAATGGCGCGCCATGCTGACGCCCGCACAGTATGAGGTGCTGCGCCAGCAGGGCACCGAACGCGCTTTCACCAGCCCACTTTTGGACGAACACCGCAAGGGCACGTTTGCCTGCGCGGGCTGCGATCTGGCGCTGTATTCTTCGGACACCAAATTTGACAGCGGCACTGGCTGGCCCAGCTTTTGGCAGCCCCTTAAAGGCGCTGTTGGCACATCCAAGGATACTTCGGGTTTTGGCACCCGCACCGAGGTGCATTGCAGCCGCTGCGGCGGTCATCTGGGCCATGTGTTCAACGACGGCCCGCAACCCACTGGCCTGCGCTACTGCATGGACGGGGTCGCGCTGACCTTCCACGCCGCCTGACCCCAACCATCAGAAGGATCGCATCATGTTCCTGTTATTTCTAGCTTATCTGGGCGGTATGCTGACCATCGCCAGCCCCTGCATCCTGCCGGTGTTGCCGTTCGTTTTCGCCCGCGCCGGACAACCGTTTGTCAAAAGCACCCTGCCGATGCTGGCAGGCATGGCCGCAACCTTCGCCGCCGTAGCCTCGTTGGCGGCAGTGGGCGGCGATTGGGCGGTGACAGCCAACCAATATGGCCGCGCCGTGGCGCTGGCGGTGATGGCGGGCTTTGGGATGATCCTGCTGTTCCCTGCCATGGCCGACAGGCTGACCCGCCCCGTGGTGGCATTGGGCGCGCGGCTGTCCGACACTGCCGACCGCAACCGCCGCGCGGGTGGGTCGGTGGTGGTGGCCTCGCTGACCTTGGGCGTCGCGACGGGCCTGCTTTGGGCGCCCTGCGCCGGGCCGATGCTGGGGCTGATCCTGACGGGCGCTGCAATCAACGGCGTGAACCTTGCCACCAGCCTGTTGCTGCTGGCCTATGCCTTGGGCGCTGCCACCTCGCTTGCCTTGGCGCTGTTGATCGGGGGCCGGGTGTTCCAGGCGATGAAACGCTCGCTTCACGCCACCGCATGGCTGCGTCGCGGCTTTGGTGCTGCGGTTATCCTAGCGGCGGTGGCGATTGGGCTGGGCGTTGACACCAAATTTCTGGCGCAGGCATCCTATGCCAGCACCGCCAATCTGGAACAGCGCCTGCTCGATAGCGTAAGCGATCCGCAAGCCCTGCCCAGCCCCGACGACGCGCTGTTGCAAAGCGCCCCAGCCGCCGCGACCGATCAAAGCGCGACAGCCGATGTCATCCAGATCAAGGCCGAGCGCGTCAAACTGACCCTGCCCGTCGAGCCAACCACGCCGAACCTGAAAGGCGCTGTGCAATGGCTGAACTCAGAACCGCTGAGCATGGCGCAACTGAAAGGCAAGGTCGTGCTGGTGAATTTCTGGACCTTTGGCTGCATCAACTGCCTGCACACCCTGCCCTATGTCAAAGCGTGGGCGGCGAAATACGCAGATCAGGGCTTTGTGGTAATCGGCGTGCATTCACCTGAATTCGCCTACGAGAAAGACCGCGACAATGTGAAGAACGCCGTCGCCGATCTGGGCATCACCTTCCCGGTGGCGCTGGACAATGATTTCACCATCTGGCGGCAGTTCAACAACCGCTACTGGCCCGCGCAATACCTTATAGATGCAGACGGTCAAGTGCGCTTTCACCACTTTGGCGAAGGCAAATACGATCAGTCTGAACAAGCGATCCGGCAGTTGATTGCCGAGCGTGACAAGGCCTCCCCGTAACGGCCACCCCCGTCATCTCCCGATTTCCCCACTATCACTGAAAGGAAACATCATGACCAAGACCTTGAAATCCACCCGCCGCCCGGCTTTCCGTGCTGTGCTGGCGCTGACCGCGCTGATGGGTGGTGCTACGCTGCTGCCGATCACCGCCAGTTTCGCGGGCGAAGGCGTTGCAATCCCGGCCCCCAGCCTGGATGAGGCCGCCACCGCAGGCAGCGAAACCGCGATCTTTGCGGGCGGCTGCTTTTGGGGCGTGCAGGGCGTGTTCCAGCATGTCGATGGCGTGATCAGCGCCACCTCTGGCTATACCGGCGGTAAGGGGGCGAACCCCAGCTATGATATGGTCAGCACCGGCAGCACCGGCCATGCCGAGGCGGTGAAGATCGTCTATGATCCGGCGAAAGTCACCTACGGCCAGCTGCTGCATATTTTCTTCTCCGTGGTGGCAGACCCGACCACGCTGAACTACCAGGGCCCCGATCACGGTACACAATACCGCTCGGCGATCTTCCCGACCAACGCCGCGCAATCGAAAATCGCCAAGGCCTATATCGGCCAGCTTGATGCCGCCAAAGTGTTCGACGCGGCCATCGTGACGACGATTGAACCGCAGGCCAAATTCTTTGCGGCCGAGGATTATCATCAGGACTTTCTGACGCTGAACCCGACCTATCCCTATATCGTGGTGAATGATTTGCCGAAAGTCGCCGATCTGAAACAGATGTTCCCGGATGATTATAAAACCAAGCCGGTTTTGGTGATGAACTAAGTTTTAACCCGTGAACTGTTAAAACATCAAACCCACGGCGTCAGGCATAAAAGATGCCGTGGGCTATTTGACGCCAAAGTCGCGCAACGCAAGCAGGTAGCCCGTAAATCCCATGGAAATGCACCAGATCAAATACTTTCTGGCGGTGACGCGGACGCTGAATTTCACCCGTGCGGCGGATCAATGCAACGTCACCCAGCCGTCGCTGACCCGCGCGATCCAGAAGCTAGAGGATGAATTTGGCGGCGCGTTGTTCAACCGCGAACGCGCGCTGACCCATCTGACCGAGCTGGGCCGCATGGTGCTGCCGCATCTGGAGCAGACTTATGACGCCGCCGAGGCCGCGACCTCGCTCGCCAGCAGCATTGGCCGGGCCGAAGTCGCGCCCTTGGTGATCGGCGTGGCGGATGGTCTGGATTTGCCAGTGCTGGATCAGATTTTGGCCGATCTGGCCGCCACATTGCCCGCGCTTGCGATTGATCTGCACAGCGGCACGTCTGATCAGCTTTTGGTGTCTGCGCTGAAAGGTGGCATTGATCTGCTGATCATCGCTCAGCCTGACCAAGCCCCGGACCGGCTAGAAACCTGGCCGCTTTTCACACAGCGCTATGAAATCGCGATCAGCGCCGGGCACCGCCTTGCCAATGGCCCGCCGCTTGGCATGGCCGATCTGGCGGCTGACACTTGGATTGACGGCGGCTGTGCGGGCACGGCCTTATGGCGCACTGCGGCTTTGGCGGCAGGTCTGGCCCCGAGCTTCCGTCACCGCGCCAGCAGCCGCAATCAAGCCCTGCGGCTGGTGGCACTTGGGCTTGGCCATGCGATTGTGCCTGCGGGCGTATCGGCTTGCGGCACAGCGACTGTCCGCCTAAACGACTGCGATATATGTCAAAATATCGTCCTCGCTGCCGTCGCAGGTCGCCGCCGAAACTGCGCCGCTGATGCGTTCTTGCGCGCAGCACGCGCACGCGATTGGCAGATATGCGCGCCAGAAAGCCCCAATCAAACAGGCCGTGTCAGGCTGGACAACGCGCACAGCACCGCCGCAGGCTCGGCCCGGTGATGAAAGTCAGGATCGACAAACGCGAAATGCACCTGCCGCGCGCGGTCTAGCAGAAACGTCGCGGGCGCGGGCAGCAAACCGTTTGCGGTGCCGTACGCCTCGGCCAAATCAAAGCCATCTGTGCGGAACTCTTGCAACACCACAGGCCCCACCGGAAACGCCAAGCCATAGCGCAACGCCACGCCCAAATCTGGATCGCACAACACCACCGCGCCTTCGCCCGCAATCTGCGCCAAACCTGCCAACCGCCCACCCGTTTCCGGCGTCACGATAATCAACCGCCCGCCCGCTGCCACCAGTGCATCGCGATTCTCGGCCCAGGCGCTGATTTCCTCGGCGCAATAGGGACACCAACTGCCGCGATTAAAACTAAGAACCGCAGGGCCCTCGGCCAGCAAATCGCTAAGCCTGCGCAAGCGACCACTGGCATCAGGCAGCGCGAAATCAGGTGCCACTGCCCCCACATCCGGCGCGCCCGCCATCGCATCCGACGCCCGCAGCCGCGCGATCAGCGCATCATAACTGGCCAACCAAGAGCCGGGAAACGTGCGGCAGGCAGCAAGGCGCGTGGCAAGGGGGACAGGGTTTTTCATGCTGCCATCATCCCGCAAATCCAAGCCGATATAAAGAGCCTTGCTTGTATGGGTTTCATGCACGCCATGCATGGACGCACCCGCGTTATAGCCTACGGGTATTGAAAGCATAGGTAAGTGGTATTTTCTATTTTAAGCCAACTGGGGCACTTTGATTTTAATCGGTCCGTAACGGATCGGTTCTAACCTGACGGGCCAGCGACCAAAGCCCGCATCATATTGGAGATTCACATGAACCGTTTTCTGATCATCCTGGCGATGTCGACCGCAATGACCGCTCCGGCCTTTGCTGATTCTATGGCCAAGGATATGGCCTGCAGCGCCTTCTCGGCAATGGATGCCGATGGCATGATGGCTTCGATGAAAGACGCCAAAATGGCCGGCGATGCGATGGCAGGCGGCGACGCGATGGCGTCCGGTGACGCAATGGCTTCGGGCGACGCAATGGCCTCCGGCGACGCGATGGCGATGAGCCCCGAAGATGAAATGGCCGCTGTGGTCAAAACCTGCAAAGAGCATCCCGACATGATGCTGATGGATGCAATGCACCCCAAAATGTGATCTGCTGCGGGCACCGGGAAATTCCTGGTGCCCCACCCTTCTTGCCCGCCCATTCTTGCCAAACCCCGCCCCTTACCCGATCAGGACAGCAGATGAGCATCATCGAACCCATGGCAATGCCTGCCCAAACCCCAGCCAAGGGCGGCGATATGGTCGATCGGCACCGCCTGTCGACGCGGCTGTGGCACTGGACCAATGCCATCACCATCGTGATCATGCTGATGAGCGGGCTGATGATCTTCAACGCGCATCCCCGACTGTATTGGGGCGCTTATGGTGCGAACACTGACTACGCCTGGCTGCAAATCGGCGCGACAGAGGCCAACACCGGCTTTCTGCGTGTAGGCCCTGTCACCGTCAACACCACCGGCGTTCTGGGGCGCTGGACCGACAGCGACGGCATGGTGCGCAACCGCGCATTTCCGTCCTGGGCGACGCTGCCGCAAAGCTACAATCTGGCATTGGCACGGCGCTGGCACCTGACTTTTGCTTGGGTGTTTGCCGTGGGCCTTGCCGCCTATCTGATCCGCAGTCTGGTCAACCGCCATTTGCAACGCGACCTATTGCCGACCTCTGAAGAAATCCGCCCCGCGCATATCTGGGCCGACATCAAACACCACGCCAAATTGCAGTTCCCGACCGGATTGGCGGCGCTGCGCTATAATATCTTGCAGAAATTCGCTTATCTGTCGGTGCTGATAGCCCTGATCCCCGGCATGATCCTGACCGGGTTCACCATGTCGCCCGGCCTGAACGCGTCGATGCCATGGCTGCTTGATCTGTTTGGTGGTCGGCAATCGGCGCGGTCTTTGCACTTTATCTTCGCGATGGGGATCGTGGGCTTCATCGTGGTGCATCTGCTGATGGTGGTGCTGGCGGGGCCAATCAACGAAGTGCGCTCGATGATCACAGGCCGCTACCGCCTGCCGAAGGAGAAAAACTGATGACTCTGATCACCCGCAGATCCGTGCTGACCGGGCTTGGTTTTTCCACCATCATCGGCACCACCGCTGGCCTTGTGTTCAGCCCCAGCTTCCGCGACCTGTTCCTTGCCAGCGGTGAGAAACTGTCCTACCAGACCCACCGCCTGATTGGCCGCAACGCGCTTGCGCCCGAATTTACCGAAGCCGATATGTCGCCCGATTTCCGCACCAACGGCAATACCATGCCGAAATCATCGGATTACCAGCGCCATATGGAAACTGATTTTGCCAACTGGCAGTTGCAGGTTGATGGCCTTGTTGCCGCCCCCAAATCCTTCTCGCTGGCGGCACTGAAAGCCATGCCAGCTCGCACCCAGATCACCCGCCACGACTGTGTTGAGGGGTGGAGCGCGATTGGCAAATGGACAGGCGTGCCGCTCAGCGCGCTGCTGGCGCAAGTCACCCTGCTGCCCGCTGCGCGCTATCTGGTGCTACATTGCGCCGATGATTTCAGCGGCGATGCCTATTACGAAAGCATTGATCTGGTTGACGCTTTCCACCCGCAAACCATCCTCGCCCATACGATGAACGACACCCCTTTGTCTGTCGGCCACGGCGCGCCGCTGCGGCTGCGGGTGGAACGGCAACTGGGCTACAAGCAAGCGAAATACATCATGCGGATTGAGGCCACCGCGACGTTGGCCAAAACCGGCCTTGGCAAGGGCGGCTTCTGGGAAGACCAGATCGGCTATGATTGGTATGCGGGGATATAGATCGCGAAACGGATATAACGGGCAAATTATTGGGATCAGCCCCTATAGGCTAGAGGCCTGATGCAACGAAGCGACCGCTATCGCCAATGACTGCGCCGATGGATCTGTTTTGCAAATGGCTGCTTTCCGCCCGATACGATTGATCAGCGCAGAAATGGCGGTCGATGCTACAATGCTCTGTCGGCAAAGCCGAGGACGTGGCGGGTTTGGTGGACCGCAGAGAAGTCATGCCATCAAAACACTTCCCGCCCTTCGTCTCGTGCGCGCACCTTGGAACAAGGGCTGAATCGTTGGCCAGAAGCGGCCGCTGCTGCCCAAACATGTCTGGCGCATCCATGTGCGGCTGGAAATGGCTGACAACAAGCACGATCTCGCGTTGTTCAACATGGCCATCGATTGCAAATTCCGAGGTTGCACAGATTTACAAGAAGACGGGCAATCTGTGCGCTGTGCAACTTTTGCTCGGACATACCAAAATGGACAGCACCGTAAGGCGCCTAGGCGTCGACATTGACGACGCCCTATCTCTGTCGGAAAGCATTGATCTTTGACAAATCCCCGCCCGGCGCGAAATGCATCGGGCAGCCCATAGCGGCCACTCAACTTCCGAAAGTCATATCGCAAGACCCGACATTGCCTGCCAGCTTGGCATGTGCTTTCGGGCAATGTAGGCACATCCGTCCGAGACGGCTTCTTTGGGCGCGGGTGCCGGGAAATGCGGCCCTGCACCCTATAATGTGGGTGTGCTAAGCATTGTCAGCGGTCGGATATCAACCGGTACGGCCAAAAGCCGGTCAAGTTGCGAGAACAGCGGTTGCAGGTGGGGCATCGCGAGGTGGGTGTCCAGTGCAGCACGGCTGGTCCAGTTTTCGTAAAAGACGAAAACGCAGGGGTTGGCGGCATCAACGTGGAAGTCGTAGTTGATGCAGCCGAGTTCTGCGCGAGTGGGGGCGACCTGGGCCATCAGCAGCGTTTCAAGTTCCTCGCGGGTGTCGGGGCGGGCGGTGACGGTGCCGATGATCGTATACATATCAGGCCTTTTTCTGGCTAAGGGCAACGGCGAGGATGATGATGGCACCGCGTGCTATCAGTTGCTGGCTGAACTCCAGCCCCATCAGGATCAGGCCGTTGTTGATCAGGCCGATCATCAGCGCACCGACGATAGTGCCTATGACGGTGCCTTTGCCGCCGAACAGGCTGGTGCCGCCAAGGACGGCTGCGGCGATGACGGAAAGCTCATCCCCCTCGCCCAGCTGGAAGCGACCAGATTGCAGGCGGCCTGCATAAAGCATCCCGGCCAAAGCGGCGGCGGTAGAGGATAGGACCAGAACCTTGAACTTGATGTTCGCGGTGTCGATGCCAGAATAACGGGCCGCAGTCTCACCACCCCCGGTCGCCAGAACCCTGCGGCCAAAGCCGGTGCGGCGCAGGACGAAATGACCTATCGCACCCACGACCAGCATCCAGAACAGCAGAACGGGGATCGGGCCGATGGAACCGCCACCGAAGGCCCAAGCGTAGTTCGGTGACAGGATAGGCACGGCAGCGGTGGCGGATATCCACATCGCAACACCCTTAGCGATGCCCATCATCGCCAGCGTGGTCAGGAAAGAAGGGATGCCCACCCTCGTAGTCAGCCAGCCATTGAAACAACCGACCGCGATCCCGGTGGCAAGTCCGGCAAACACCCCGGCGACAGGGCCTGCGACAGCAATCGCCATGGCGACAGTCACAGTGGCCAAGCCCGCGACAGCGCCAATCGACAGGTCAATCTCTCCGCTTGCCAGCACGAAGGTCATCGCCACCGCCATGACGGCAATCATCGCGGTCTGGCGGATGATGTTCAACAGGTTGGTCGGATTAAGAAATCCCTTTTGGCTCAGCGTCACGGCGAACACGACAAAGATCAGCACAAAGCCGATGTAGATGATGTTCTGCCGCCAGTTAGAGAAGAAACCGCCCATCGGCGTAGTGCGTGCGTCAGCCATGGGACACCTCCTGTGTCTGTGGGGCCTCGAAGGCGAGGGCTTTCTGAATTTCGATTTGCAACTTCCGTTCAGCGGCTTGCAGGCGGTGGCCTGCGTCAGGCTCTGACAGGTCATCCAGCGTGACGCGGTCGATCATCTGATGCGCGCGACCATCCGCCATCACAAGGATACGGTCGCATGCGGTCAGAAGTTCGGACAGTTCAGAGGAGATCATCACGATCCCCTTGCCCTGCGCAGCCAGATCGCGGACCAGCCGGATGATCTCAGACTTTGATCCGATGTCGATGCCCGCAGTGGGCTCATCCAGCAGCAGAATATCCGGGTCGGTGGCCAGCCATTTGCCAATCACCACTTTTTGTTGATTGCCGCCAGACAGGGTTGAGACGGCATGGTCCCGGCTGGCAGTCTTGACCTGCAGCCGTTTGATCATGTCATCGGTGATGACCTTTGCCTTTTGCCGATCCACCACCCCCTTGGCCGAGATGCGGTCCAACACCGCCAGCACCATGTTGGTCGCCACCGAATGGGCGGGAATGATGCCTTGGGTCGCGCGGGCTTCGGGGACCAAGGCCACACCTGCACGGATGGCGTCAGAGGGTTTGCGGATGGTGATGGACTGGCCCTTGATGCGGATTTCTCCCGATACGGCGGGTTCGACCCCGGCGATAACGCGGGCCAAGGCAGAGCGGCCTGAGCCCAGCAGTCCCGCCAAACCCAGAACCTCGCCCCGGTGCAGGGTGAAACTGACATTGTCGGGCTTGTGGGGGCCTGTGAGGTTGCACACCTCCAGCAACACCTCACCCCGCGCGGCATCGCCCCGGTGTACGTCGGCCAAACCTTTGGAGCGTTTGCCGACGATGTGCTCGATCATCACGTCGATGGGCAGATCGGCTATGGGCGCCGTGATGACATGCTTGCCATCCCGCAAAATCGTCGCGCGGTCGGCGATACGGGCAATTTCATCCATGCGATGCGACACGTAGATGATCGCCACTCCCTGCGCCTTTAGTTTGCGCAGGAAGGTGAACAGGCGTTCGACATCCGATACGGCCAAAGCTGTGGAGGGTTCATCGAGGATCAGCACCTTGGAGGTTTGGCTGATCGCCTTAGCAATCTCTGTCAGCTGCTTTTGTCCGGCACCCAGATCACCCACCAACGCTTTGGGATCAACCTTGACCTCCAGCATGGCGAAAATCTCCGCCGCTTTGATTTCGCAGGCCGGATCGTCAAGAAAGCCGCGCGCGGTGCGGGATTCGCGGGTCAGAAAGATGTTCTGCGCCACGGTCAGCGTGGGGATCAAGCTCATCTCCTGAAAGTTCATAGCAATCCCGGCAGCGCGGGACGCTTCGGGCGTATGGGTGGTCAAGGGCACACCCGCCACCGCGATCGTTCCGGCATCGGGTTTGTGGACGCCGTTCAATACCTTGAGAATGGTAGATTTCCCCGCCCCGTTGCCGCCCAGAAGGGCGTGAACTTCGCCGGGGAAAACCTCGAAATCCACGTTGTCCAAGGCTCTGACGCCGCCAAATGCCTTGGAAATTCCCTTCATGACGACTGCTGAGGTCATTTACCCACGGCCTCCCACAGCCCGGTTTCGCCTGACCGCAACAGGGCGTCAGCCACCAACTCGCAGGCCAGCCCGTCTTCGAAATTGGGACTTGGTTGCTTGCCCGTCGCGATAGCGCTGAAGAGGTCGTGGCATTCCACGATTTTGGTCTCCGAATAGCCAATGCCAAGACCGGGGATCGGCCAGAGGCCTTGGCCATAGGGATGCGCCGGGCCTGTATAAACTGTGCGGAAGCCGCGCGCATCGCCCGGATCATCGGCAAACATCACCTGTAATTCGTCCCGGTGCTCGTAGTTGAACGCGATAGAGCCCTTGGTGCCGTGTATTTCCAGCGTGATAAAGTTGTTGCGGCCCCAGGCGTTGCGGGTCGCCTCTAGCGAGCCGATGGCACCGCTCTCGAATTTCAGCATCGAGACGACCTCGTCATCGACATCGACATCGCCACGCTCCGCATCCGCCGATTTTTCGGATGCGCCAAGCTTGTCCACGCCACCCTGTTGCAAGGGGCGGGTCTTGACATAGGTGCGGGTCAGCGCATTCACGGCAGCGATGGGTCCGGCCAAGTAATGTGCCAGATCAACCACATGCGTAGCGATATCGCCCACTGTACCCGACCCGGCAATCTTCTTCTGAAAGCGCCAAGACAGCGGGCCATTCTCATCCGCCGACCAGTCTTGCAGATAGGTGCCGCGAAAGTTCAGGATACGGCCAATGCGGCCTTCGTCGATGTATTTCTTGGCCAAAGCCACCGCAGGCGTGCGCCGATAATTGAAGGCGACCATGTGGATCACGCCCGCCTGTTTCACCGCCGCAACCATGGCGCGAGCTTCCTCCACCGTGCGGGCAAGCGGCTTTTCGCAGATGATGTGTTTGCCTGCCTGGGCAGCGGCAATCGCGATCTCGGCATGGACGTTGTTGGGGGTGCAGATGTCCACCACGTCAATATCGGGGCGGGCAATCACGGTGCGCCAGTCGGATGATGCTTCGTCAAAGCCAAATCGCAGACGGGCCGTATCGGCGGCTCCATCGGTCACATCGACCACGACCTTGCGGTGCGGAATAGCGGGGGCGGGCCAGAAGAACATTGGCATCGCGGCATAGGCCATGGCATGGGCCTTGCCCATGAACCCGCCGCCAATCATGGCGACGTTCATCACTTTGGTCATCATCTCTCTCCTGAAAAGAATACGCCTTTGCCGAGGTGGCACCCTAGGTCGCGGGGACAAGGGGGCGCGGACAGCGGAGCCGCTGCCCGCGCTTTGGGGTCAGTTGACCATCGAGGATTTGACGTTGTCGGTCGCCTCCGTGGAGTAGACCTGCTTCCAGGCATCCATCAGATTGTCGTGGCTGACCGGAAGAGCCGGTAGCGCCACGAATGCTGGGGCGGCTTTGCCCAAAAGGCCGTAGCCCGCCAGCATCGCCTCGACCACACCCGCGTCATAGGGGCGCTGTGCGCCAAGACCTTTGACAAAGCCGTTCTGCGCCATAGAGATCGCAACGTTCTCGCCCAGATCGCAGGTGGTAATGATCAGATCATCCCGACCAGCGTTGCGGGCGGCAGAAATCACTCCCTCTGCCGGTACGTCCCAAACCGCCCAGATGCCCTGAATTTCGGGATGAGAAGTCAGCATGGCGCCAGCGGCCTTTTCAGCATCGCCCGAGAAGTCCGGGCCGCCGATGCCCTGTTCATCCACGATCTTGATATCCGGGTAGTCGGTGGTGATCGTGGTCTTGAAGGCGTCATAGCGCTGCTTGGTCACGAAGAAGTCGGCGGCATGGAAGACCAGACCGATATTGCCTTTGCCGTCCAATGCCTTGGCCATCAGATGCGCCGCAGCCACGCCGTTGCCGTAGTTGTCGGCAGAGACGACAGAGACGTAATCCTTGCCGGCTGTCAGCCCTGCGGCCACGTTGTCCATGAAGACGATCTTCACGCCAGCGTCTGCGACAGCCTTGTAAGCTGCGGCGGTCGCGGTTGGATCGGTCGGGATCGAGACGATGACGCTGGGCTTTTGCGCCATGATCGTCTCAAGGTCGGACACCTGCTTTTCTGGCTTGAAGCCCGCATCGGTGACGGCAATCACGTTGATCCCCATCGCGGCGAACTGGGTTTGCAGACCGTTGATCTGCGCCCGGCTCCAGTCATTTCCGCCGTAGTGCATGACGATGGCGGCGGTGGCGTTCATCGCCTTGATCTTCGCCAATTCTTCGTCGGTCAGCGTGACGGACGAGGCAGGTGCTGGGTCTTCGCCATTCGGCCCCTTGGACAGAACGGTTTCGACCAGTTTCGCCAAAGCCTCATCCGGGCCAGCATAGGCCGGGTGCATCGCGGTCATAAGCGCAAGCAAGGCCGCGCCGCCCAAAAGGCTGCGTCTTGTGATCATGGTTCTTCCTCCCAGAAGTAGGGCTATAAGGCCCCGGTTTTCAGTGTGTTTTCAGGTAGTCCATACTAAGCCGCGCCCCTTCGGCAGGGTCGGCCCAAGCATCGAGTTCGGTGCAAACCCAGCCCGCAAAGCCCACATCGCGTAAGGCTTGCAGGATCGGCAGGGTCGGAACATCGCCACGGTCAAGCGGCTGAAACGCAAAGGGTTCGCGTTGGAGGCCCTTGAGGTGGACATAGGAAATCCGCGCGGCATGGTCGCGGATCAGTTGCGCCGGATCGCCCCCCGCTGCTGCGAGGTGAGCGGTGTCAGGAACGAAGTCGATGGCGGTCAGGTCGAAGATTTTGGCCACGCTGGCCGGGCCTTCGATGATGGTGGACAGATGCGGATGATAGTGGGCGCGCAGGCCACGCGCCTCGGCCAAGTCTTTCACACGGTCGAGGGCAGCGGCGAGTTTGTGGTAATCCGCTTCGCGGATGCCATCGAACCGTTTGGCCCCACCACCCACCACCAGATGCATTGCCCCCAGCTCGGCGGAGCGGTCTGCCGCACGGGTCACACGGGCCAATTCCTCAGGCAGAATGTCGTCGAAGATGAAATTGCCACCGGAGTAGGCTGCCACCAGTTCAAGACCGGTGCTGGCCAGAAGCTGGCGCAATTCGGCTGCGGAGAAGTCGAGAAGGTTGCCGTCGAACAGTTCGACACCCTGATATCCCGCCGCAGCAATATCGCTCAGCGCGCGGTCCATCTGGCCAAAGGTGCGATAGGCAAGTTGCGCAATCGAGGTTACGCCCACGGCATCGCCGCCCAACGGTCCCCAGCAGTTGGCGTGATACGCCAGTTTCCACGCAGTCATCATTCCCCCCCTCCTTGTCGCCGCAGGTCCTCCTCGACCTATGACTTTTGGCATTTTCAGCCGATGACCCAAACCTAGGACTCAAATCATACAAGGTCAATATATTAACGTCTTAACTTTGCATTCTTTTGCTGTTTTTAAACATAAGTATTCGCTTGATCAGATGAAGCCCCCGATTTATCAAGAAAAAAGCGGGAGGATCAAAGACGCGATGCCGCACACCCAAACAGCAGAAAGTGCCCCCGGGCGTGGCAAGGGGCGACCACGGGTGGCCGAAACGGCTGCGCCTTCGCTGGTCGAACTGCTGCATCTGATTCGCGCTGATGATCCGACTACGCGTCAGGAGCTGGAGCGCAAAAGCGAACTTGGCCGTGCGGTTGTGGCAGACCGGCTGACCATGCTGGCCGATCTGGGTCTGATCGACGAAAGCGAGTTGGGTGCGGCGACTGGCGGACGTGCCCCGCGCTTGGTGCGGTTGGCGGCGCGGCGGGGCCGGGTGCTGGTGGCCACGCTGGATCAGACAGCGCTTGGGGTTGGCGTCGCCGATCTTGCCGGAAACCTTCTGACCGAACACCATGAAGAATTTGAACTGACAGCCCCGCCGCGGCTTCTGGCAGAGCGGTTGACAACGCTACTGCGCTGGTCGCTGGATCGGCAGGCGTCACCTGCGGGCCTGTGGGGCATCTCGCTATCCGTCCCCGGCACCGTTCCCGGCGCGGAGGGCGGTTTCCTCACCTCTACCCCGCCCGCCGTGCCCGCATGGGAGGGGTTTCCGCTGGTCGAAATGCTGACGCGCAGCTTTGGCGTGCCGGTCTGGATGCGCTCTTCGGTGGACACCATGACCATGGGGGAGCTTCATGCCGGTGCCGGGCAGGGCGTATCCTCCATGCTGTTCGTCAAGGTTGGGCGGCGGATCGGCGCGGGCATCGTTTCCGAAGGCAGGCTTTACCGTGGGGCGCTGGGGGCGACCGGGCTGATAGGCGCTGTTCAGGTGACATCGGGCGACCGCACCGGCACACTGGACGCGATGGCCGGATCAGACATGATCCTGCGTGAGGGTCGGCTGGCGGCGGAGACAGGGCGCAGCGCTTTTCTGACCGACAGCCTGCGCCGAAGTGGCGAGATCACCGCCATTGACGTGGCGCAGGCGGCACAGATGGGAGATGAGGTTTGTGCCGAGATTTTGACCCTGTCGGGCCGTCTGATCGGTCAGGTGGTCGCCACGCTGACAAACACCCTGAACCCCGAAGTCATCGTTCTGTCAGGGTCAATCGTGCAAACCAATGACATCATTCTCGCGGCAGTGCGCGAGGCGGTCTATGGTTCCAGCCACCCGCTGGTCACACGGGATCTGCGCATCATCCGCAGTCAGATGGGATCGTCTGCCGGGTTGGTGGGCGCAGCGCGGGTCGGGGCTGAACTGCTGTTTGCGCCCGGGTTCCTTAAGGATTGGGTGATGCAGGGCAGCCCCTTGCAGCATCCTGGTTTTGTAGCCTTTCACGCTGGCCTTGACATCGCCCCGCCACCGCCCACCCCTGCTCCGCCTCCCAGACTTCCCTCCGCCAGACTTCCGCAAGACAGACGAGGTGCGCCATGACAATCTCCGGTCTCGGCCCGCATGGTGAGCGCGCGGCCCCGCCAGAACGCGTCACCCTGCTGCCGCAGGACCGTGCCGCCGCACAGGCCCGCGCGTTTCGGTTGGCGGTCGTGATGCACACGCTGGAAAGCGACTGGGCAAGCCAGCAACTGTCGGGCATGGTGGGAACGTTCGGCGAATGCGGCGCGGCGGTCACCCATGTCATTGATTGCGCCTTTTCCCCCTCTGCTCAGATCGCAGCGTTGGATGGGCTGCTGGCGGAAAAGCCGGATGCCGTCATCTCTTTGCCCGTGGCCAATCAAGAGGTGGCCTTGTCCCACGCCCGGCTCGCCGAGGCTGGTATCAAGCTGGTGCTTCTGGACAATGCGCCCACCGGCCTTTTACCGGGTCACCATTATGGCACATTGGTCTCTGCCGATAATTTTGGCCTTGGCAAGATTGCGGCAGAGGGTTTGTCGGCGCATCTGCCGCAAGGCGCGGAAGTGGGGCTCCTGGGCTATGCCGCCGATTTCTTTGCCACCAATGAACGCGAGTTGGCCTTCACCAAATGGATGCGGGCGCATCGCCCTGACGTGACGATCCGGCAAGATCGCTTTGGCCGCATCGAAGAGGCGGCCCGCCGGACCGAAGCGATGCTGGCCAGCTACCCCGATCTGGCCGGGCTGTTCGTGGTCTGGGACACACCCGCCTTGAAAGCCGCCGAGGTCCTCGGGCGTCTGCCAAAGCACATTCCTATAGCCACCGTCGATCTGGGCGAAGAGGTCGCCATCAGTCTGGCCCAAGGCACATCCTTTGCCGTGATCGCGGCGCAGCAGCCTTACCTGCAGGGAGTGGCGGCGGCCCAAACCACGATCCTGACACTTCTGGGGCGACCAACTCCGGCCTGGATCGCCCTGCCCGGCATCGCCGTGACCCGCGCCAACGTGGTGGAGAGCTACCAACGCATCTGGCGCAAGCCTGCGCCACAGTCAGTGTTGCAAGCCGTCGGCCTAGTCCGCTGAAATCGCCCGCCTAGAGTCATGTCGTTGGGGCAATCCCCCCTTTTCTAACGGGGTGCACACATATAGAATTCACGCGGCCATTTTCAGTTTCTGGGCGGGTGTGATGCCGCCGATGCCCTGTTACCCGGCAATGGCGTCATGCCCTGCGCCCGACACAGCGCGGCCATCGGCATGCCGTCTTCAGCCTGATGCAGGATCGCGAGGATCTGCGGCTCAGTGTATCTGCTTGTCTTCATTCAGAATCTCCTCATGCATCTTGCCGAGAAAATTCTACTTATGCAGCCCCTTACTTTCGGGGGGATTACTGCTTCTCACCCCGCTTCAACGCAAGATCGCCGCGGGGCAAGACAAGGCCTGAATGTTTCATCCAGTTCAGAGTTTTCAGCACATCGGCCAGATGCACTAAGTCCTTGTTCGCGGAATTCGGGGGAAGATTTTCGGCCTCTATTCTCTCCACCCACCATTGGCAGAAGTCCAGCATATCATCGCCAGTGATCTCAGAAATCGGCTTGTTACCCACCACCTCCACAAAGTTCTTCGCCGCCTGCAGTCGCGGGTTTTTCCAGCGTCGAAACTGATCCTCGGACTCGCCTAAAGTGTTATCCTTGGCCAGCCCCCAGTAAACTTCCAAAGCACATGTAACCGTAAGAGCTGGCTCAGTAACGCCACCCAAGATTGCCGCAACCGCTATCTTGCTGGCCCATCCCACAATGTTACGCACAGCTTCGACCCGAACCAACAAACCTTTGATCGGAAGGGGCGCCACCCGCCCGGCGGGCAAATATCGAAAGCCACGCGCCTGCGCGAGTTGCTTGGCAGCGTCAAAGTATTTCTCAGCATCGGCGGTATGCCCAGCAAGCTTTGCCTCCCATGCTTCTAGCAACTCCGACCAAGCGGCAGGTGCCTTTGCCTTAGCAACCTTTTCGGAATCGGTGTGCAAGCTGATCCAAACCGTCGCTCGAGACTCAACAGATCCAAAGCGCTGCGGCACACGCTTTCAAAGTTGATAGGTTTTACCGCAGAGAATTGGTGTCATAGCGGAAGGCTAACAACATCCGTCCTGCCAATCGAGATAAGGGGTGGCATCCTGTGCAGCGTAATGTGTAACAAAAATATGCAGATCAAAACTACAGAGTTACAGTCAACTTACATTTTATAACAAAACCAATTAGATGCAGCGCGCACAGAGTGGGGATTTTGGCGGATCGATAGGCTTTAGAACTACATAATTAACACACTGATAATTATGTATAAAAATTACAACATATCCAGAAATACCACAAAAAGTACCACAGACTGCAATGGCGTTAGCTATATTTATCCTTCTCTTTAATGTCATCCGACAGAAATTTACACCCGAAATTGAGGAAGACCTATAGGAGATGAGTTAGGTTGGGCCGTGGCACGCAGCATTGTCCGAAACTAACCTCGGCACTCCCGCCAACACTTCTTGAAGATAGAATCGACCAACTGCTGGACGGCGGACATTTTTGCCGGAGCGGTACTGTTGAATAGAGCAGACGCCGTTCAAGCCGCTGCCCGTGCGAGCAAACCAAAACCGCGCCGCGCGACTTTTTGCCAGCGAGTTGCGATGGAGGCTACGGGCAGCTTGCAGGCGGCTCAGTCTAGATTGTCGAGCGCTTCCAGTGGCTTTGCAACGCCAGTGCCATGGCTAACATCAATCTGCGCGAGAAAGGGTGAGACGCTGCCCCAAAGTCAGCAGTCAAAGTGTCGCGTCTGAGACAACCGTTGATGCGGACCGTGCCGCTGATGGGTCAGTGGCCAAAAGAACGGCATTGCCGCAGCATCCTCGACGGGAGAGCCAAAGAGGCGGAGGGAGAAACGTGTCACAGGGCACCGCCGATAGACAGACCCGGCGGCAAACGTAGGAGTCGACCGGGTGCATCCTGCACCAGTTCGTCTTGGCGGCACGATTTCTCATTAACTTTGCGGACAAACATGGCCCCAGAGAGCTTTGGCTAGGTCCATCACTTCAGGGAGGAAAAAGAATGATAATGAACAAACTGTCCACGCTCGGCATGGTCGCGGCGATGGTCGCGGCCGGATCAACGGCGGCTTTTGCCGAAACAGATACGTCCAAGAAACTTTATCTTGGCGTGGGCAACACCAGCGCTGAATACTGGACTCAGATGATCTGGGGTGCGACCCAAGTCATGCAATCGGTCGGTGGCGATGTCGAAGTGATCGGCAACGACTTCGATCCGCAGAAGTCGCTGCAAAACATCGGCGCGATCACGGCTCCGGGTTGCGAAGGCTGCATCTTCACATGGTTCCCGGACTCGCCCGCCTTCACCAAGACTTTCGTCGAGAAGATCGCTGACGCGGGTGGCTTCATCACCACGCTTTGGAACCGTGCCGAGGAAATCCACCCGTGGGATACCGCGCCCGACGCCTGGATTGCCAACATCTCGTTCGACGGTGTGGACGCCGGTTATCAAAACGGCATGGCGCTGTGCAAGGCGCTTGGCGGCACGGGCGAGATCGTCGTGCTGCAAGGCGTTCTGGACAATGCTCCGGCCAAGCAGCGCACGATGGGTCTGGAAAAAGCCATCAAGGAATGCCCCGGCATGACCATTCTGGACAAGCAGGTTGGCAGCTGGCAGCAGGCTCCGGCGCAGGACATCATGCGGACCTGGCTGACCAAATACGGTGACAAGATCAAAGGCGTTGTGGGTCAGAACGACGCCATGGCGCTGGGTGCGGTTGCCGCCCTTCGTGAAGCTGGCCTCGCTGGCAAGGTGTTCGTCACCGGCACCGATGGGTCCAGCGATGTGGTCAAGTTGATCCAAACTGGAGAGATGCTGTCGACGATGAGCGGTCTGAACGAGTATCAAGGCGCTATTGCCGCTGCACTGGCTTACGGCGTGCGTGTGGGCGACATCAAGATGGCTGACCTGAAGCCCGAGCAGCGCGACTTCTTCGTGCAGCAGATCCTGATCACCAAGGACAACGCGACCGAGTTTCTGGCCCGCAAGCCTGATCCGGCCGACTATACCTACGAGGCGATCAAGAAAGACATCTGGGCCAAGTCCGCTGGGCAGATCCCGAACGGTGTAAACTGACCTTGTGCCAAAAGCGGGGCGCGGCCTGAACGCCCGCCCCGCGTGTCAAGGGGCTCTCCCTATGTGGGGGAGCCTATCTTCATCTTCTTGCAGCACAAAATAAGGCGGACATCAGCGATGTCAAAAAGACTTCAATCTCTGGGACCTCTGCTGGCTTTGCTGGTGCTGGTTCTGCTGTTCTCGGCTTTCACCGCGAACTTTGCGTCCCTGCCCAATCTAGCCGCCGTGCTGGAGGCTGCGGCCATACCGGCCATCGTGGCTGTCGGGCTGACGTTTGTGCTGATGCAGGCGTCCATCGACCTGTCCGTCGAAGGTGTCGCGTCGCTTGCCAACGTGCTGTTGTCGATCACGGTCGCCAATTCCGTTACCGCGACCGATATTGGCCTGTGGGCCATCCCGCTGGTCATCGGCGTGGGATTGGTGATCGGTGCCACCAGCGCGCTTGTCTCGATCTATGTGCGGATGCCGTCGCTGATCGTGACGCTGGGCATGTGGCTGACGACGGTGGGCTTTGCTGCCCTTCTCTTTCCCGGCCGCCTGCCGCAGATTCTGGAGACGCGGATTACCTCGCTTGCCATCGACAAGCACTTCGGGCTGAGCTCGGTCGTCTATCTGACGCTTTTGCTGATCGTCGTGGCCGTTCTTGTTGAAAAACACACAAGGTTTGGCCGGATGAGCCGCGCGATTGGCGAGAACGAGCCGGTGCTGATCATGTCTGGCATCAGAGTCAACCGTCACAAGGTTGCGGCCTTCGCATTAGCCGGAGGCTGCTACGCACTGGCGGGCATCCTTTTGGGTGCGCGGATCGGGGTTGGCAATACGCAATCCGGCGTGGGCCTGCTGTTCCCATCTATCGCGGCCTGCGTTCTGGGCGGCACGCTTTTATCGGGCGGCCATGGCGGGGTCCGGCAATCCATGATCGGCGTTCTCATCCTGATTACCCTGCGCAATGGGCTGATCCAGATTGGCGTGGATCCACTTCTGCAATCGGCGCTGGAAGGCGCTGTCATCATCGTAGCCGTAGCAGGATCAACCTGGCATCTGCGGCGCAAGATCAGGGTCATAAAATGACGACTGCATTTTCACTCGAAGGCATCAGCAAGCGCTTTGGCGAGGTCACAGCGCTGGACAATGTCAGTCTTTCGCTGGTTGAAGGCGAGGTTCTTGGCCTGATCGGGCAGAACGGTTCGGGCAAATCGACCATTATGAAGGTCATGGCGGGTCTGCACCGGCCTGACAGCGGCCTGATCAAGGTCGGGGGCCGCGTTGTGCAACTGCGCTCTCCGCTGGAGGCTGCGAGCGCCGGGATCGGGATGGTGCATCAAGAGCAATCGCTGATCACCTCGCTGACCGTGGCCGAGAACCTGTTTCTTGACAAACCCGCGACCTCGACGCGGATGGGCGTCTATAAATGGGGCGATCTGCGCGACCGTGCCAAGCATCAGTTGGACAAGGTCGAGTTGGACATCGACCCGTTCACGCCTGTGTCCGAGCTGAGCTTTGGCCAGCGGCAGATGGTGGAACTGGCCAAGGTTCTGTCGCTTGAAGAACTGGTTCAGGGCCATCTGGTGATCCTGTTTGACGAACCCACCGCCGTTCTGAATCCCCCCGAGATTGATGCTTTGTTCAGCCAGATCCGCCGTATCAAGCACCGCTCTTCGGTGGTGTTCGTATCGCACCGGATGGACGAAATCCTGACGATTTCCGATCGGGTTTATGTAATGAGCGATGGGCGCAATGTGGCCACCCGCGACAAGGCCAATGTCAACGTCGATGAGCTTTACGAGCTGATGGTGGGCAAGCAGCGCGTCAATCGCCAAGACCGCAAACCGCGAGAGGCGCATCTGGGCGACCAACCTGCCCTAACGTTGAAGAACGTCACCGTGCCGGGCGAGATTGAGGGCATCAGCCTGACCCTCGCCCCTGGTGAAATTCTGGGCCTGATTGGCGTGCAGGGTTCGGGTGCGGAAACCATCCTGCGCACCATTTTCGGCATGGCGGATGAGTGGACGGGCAATATCGAGTATTTCGGCAAACCCCTGACCATCGACAGCCCGGCAGAGGCTGTCCATAAGGGCATCGGTTATCTGCCCGCCGAGCGCAAAACCGAAGGCATGATCCGTAACACCTCCGTCTCCGAGAACGTCGCCATCACCTACGGCTGGCAACACGGGCGCGGCGGCGGGATGATCTCGCGCGCTAAGGAGCGCGGGTTGATCGAAGGCTGGGTGAAGAAGCTGGCCATCAAGACGCCCTCGATCTCGCACCGCATCGACAATCTGTCCGGGGGCAATCAGCAGAAGGTTGTGCTTTCCAAATGGCTGTTCGGCAAGACGCTGAAGGTGCTGATGCTGGACCATCCAACCCGAGGACTGGACCCCGGCGCACGGTCTGACCTGTTCGCTGTGATCCGCGAACTGGCCGACCAAGGGCTTGCGATCCTTCTGGTCGCTGACACGTTGGACGAGGTTCTGAATATGGCCGACAGCATCATCGTGATGAAGGACGGCCGCGTCAGCGCCCGGATCGAAGGCGTGCAGGCAGCACCGCCGTCGGAAGAAGAGCTTGTGAAAGCCATGGTGTAAGGGGAAAGCGATGACCAAAGACAATATCCTGAGGTTTCTACGCCGCAACGGGGCGCTTTTGGTGCTTCTTGTCATCCTGACCGCCGTATCGACGGCAGCGCCGGGCATCCTGCGCTGGCGGGCGATCAACGGGCTGCTGAAGGACAACGCACCCATGTTGGTGATGATCGTGGGCGCGACGCTGCCGATCCTGCTGGGCTGTCTGGACCTGTCGATCGCCGCCATGGCCTCCCTTGCGGCGGTGGTGGCGGCGATGCTGGCACCCACGTTGGGATCGTTCAGCGCGGTTGTCGTGGTGGCAGGTGCCTCGGTGATCGGGGCGGTGCAGGGCTATCTGATTGGGCGGTTGCAGGTGCCGTCTTTCGTGATCTCGCTGGGGGCGTTGGGCATCTTCAAGGGTGTCGCCATGTATCTGACAGGGGCGGCCATGGTCGGCATCCAGCCGGGTATCTGGGTTTACGACCTGTTGGGCGGGCGTGTGTTTGGCATGTCGAATTCGTTCGTTCTGGTGCTGATCGTGGCCGGGCTTTTCGCGGCAATGCTGAAATTCACCAACCTTGGCCGCAATATCTACGCGTTTGGTGCCAATGAAATCGCCGTCTATATCTCGGGCGTGCGGCGCGATTGGGTGCGTAGCTTTGCCTTTGCAGCCTCGGCGGGATGCGCGGCTCTTGGCGGGGTCATGATGATTTCGCAGACGATGTTCGCCAGCGCCACTGTTGCGGGCAGCCTGCTGTTGCCGACGCTTGTCGGCGTCATCGTCGGCGGCACGGCGATTTCGGGGGGCGTGGGCGGCGTGCTGTCCAGCCTGATCGGCGGGCTGATCGCCATTTTGATCCGGGTCGGCGTGACGATCTCGGGCCTGCCGCCGGAAAGCCAGGACGTGGCGTTTGGCATCACCATCCTGATTGCGGTCGCCCTGACCACCGACCGGGCCAAGATTGGCCTTGTGAAATGAACATCAAGAGAAGAGGCAAATATGTTTCCTGAAGCAGGTTTGATCATCGGCGGCGTGCAGCGTCGCCAAGGCAGCGCGGGCACGCTAGAGTTGACCGACCCTGCCACTGACGACGTGATTGCCGTCCTGCCGAAAGCCGGCCTGAGCGAAGTCAGCGAGACGGCTGAAATCGCTTTGCAAGGCTTTGCCGAATGGTCGGCTTTCTCGCCTTATGAACGCTCCAAGATTCTGCGGCGGGCCGCTGATCTGATGCGGGCGCGGACCGAGGCAGTGGCACGGTGTCTTACGCTGGAACAGGGCAAGCCGATCGCGCAGGCTCGGTTGGAGTGGGGCGGTTCGGCAGATCTTCTGGACTGGTACGCAGAGGAAGGTCGCCGCACCTACGGCCGTGTCATCCCCGGCCGCGTGGCTGAGGCGGACCTGCGCGTGTTGCGCAAGCCGGTCGGCCCGATGGCGGCCTTGGCACCGTGGAACTTCCCGGCTTGGGGTATGATGCAGAAGATTGCCCCGGCGCTGGCTGCGGGTTGTTCGGTTGTCGCCAAGCCGTCGGAGGTCACGCCGATCACCACATGGCACATCGCCATGTGCCTGATCGAAGCCGGTCTGCCGCCGAAGGCGATCAGCGTGATCTGGGGCAGCTCCTCGCTGATCTCAGAAGCATTGATCAAGTCGCCGGAAATCCGCAAGGTCAGCCTGACCGGCTCCACCCGCGTCGGGCGCATCGTGGCGGCGATGGCGGGCGAGTATCTGAAGAAGGTAACGATGGAATTGGGCGGTCATGCCCCGGTGATCGTCGCCCGCGACGCCGATATGTCGAAGCTGATCCCTCTGGCCGCACAGTGGAAGTTCCGCAATGCCGGGCAGGTCTGCGTCTCGCCGACGCGGTTCCTTGTTGAGGATGCGGTTTATGACGAGTTCGTCGACGGCCTGTCGCAAGCTGCATCCCGAGTGAAAGTCGGGCATGGGCTAGACGACGGCACCGCGATGGGGCCGCTGTGCACCCGCAACCAGCGCAACGTGATCTCGGCCATGGTGGCCGACGCGCGCGCCAAGGGCGCGCGGGTAACTGCGGGCGGCGATGCCATTGGCAATGTCGGCAACTTCCACGCGCCGACCGTCATCGCCGATGCCCATGCGGGGCTGTTGGCGATGAACGACGAACCCTTTGGCCCCTTGGCTTTGGTGGCACGGATCGGCTCGATCGACGAAGCTTTGGCCGAGGCGAACCGGATGCCGGTGGGGCTGGCCGCCTTCGCCTTCACCACCAACGCGCATACCGCCGCCAAGATCACACGGACGGTGCGCGCGGGGATGTTGGGGATCAACCACTTCTCGATGGGGCTGCCCGAAACGCCATTCGGCGGCATCCTTGACAGCGGCTTTGGTTCGGAAGGTGGCATCGAAGGGCTGGAGGCCTATACGACGCCGATGCTCGTCTCGGCCATGGTCTGAGGTTCTGTCGATATGAAAATGGGCCGCGCGTGTTGCGCGGCCCATTTTTTTCAGGACCTTCAATCCGGCACCAAGCCCGGCGTTCCGCCATTGCAGACGGCGGGGCGAGCGTTCAGGTTACTTTGTGAACCCGTCGAAGGGCGTCACATATACAGCGCCAAATCCGTCGAGGATCGCCTTGGCGTCAGGCAGGGGCGAGCCATAGACCGTAAAGCTTTCCACCGCGGCTAAAGCGGTGAAGTTAGCTGCGAACTGCGAGAATGTCTTGGTCACATGATGCACAACTGCAGCGGAATCGCGGTAGTGTTCCAAGATATGGATGACTGTGTGATCCGCCGTTACACAGTATTCATAGGCCATCGACCCGGCCTCTTTCCGTGTCTCGATCACCAAAGGAGCGACAACCGCCTTGAATGCCTCAAAATCCGTTGGCTTCACTCGAAACGTGCAGAGCCAGTAAATGTCATCTTTCATGGGTTTCCTCCTCCATCCATATGGCATCTTGGGCGTAGCGTTGCGCCTGAACTACTGTGTCATGTGTGACAGTTCCCACCTGTCTGGGTGGCACGATTGGAACTATTGCCCGCAGTCCTGCCGCATGGTCCGCTCGGCCTGAGCCCCGAAGGGCGCACAGGAAGTTGGAGGGAGGAACACATGTCACAGTTTTCACTTGAGGGCCGGATCGCATTGGTCACCGGGGGTGGCCGGGGGATCGGTCTGGGGATCGCCACTAGTCTGGCGCAAGCCGGGGCGGATGTGGTGATCGCAGATTATACCAAGGAATTGGCCGAAGCGGGCGCGCATGAGATCAGCAAGCTGGGTCGGCGTAGTGCGGCCATTCTGGTCGATGTGCGCAAGGGCGACAGCGTGAATGCCATGGTCGATTCCGTGGTAAAACAGTTCGGCCGTCTGGATATCGCCATGAACAACGCCGGCATCGTCAGCCTTGGCGGCATTGGTGAGTTGACCGAGGAGATGTGGGACGACTGCATGGCCGTCAACCTGCGCGGCGTATTTCTGTCCACCAAGGCCGAGGTCGCTGTGATGCGCAAGCAGCAGTATGGCCGCATCATCAACACCGCATCCATCGCGGGCAAGGTCGGCTTCCCGGCGCTGTCGCATTACTCGGCGACCAAGTTCGGCGTCATCGGTTTTAGCAACGCCGTGGCCAAAGAAGTGGCGACGGATGGCATCACCGTCAACGCGCTTTGCCCCGGTATCGTGGGCACCGGCATGTGGCGCGGTGAAACTGGCCTGTCGGGCAAATGGGCCGCTCCGGGCGAGAGTGAAGAAGCCTCGTGGGAACGGCATCAGAAGATCTTCCTGCCGCAAGGCGTGGCGCAGACGCCCGAGGATATGGGCCAGATGGTTGTTTACCTCGCCTGCGCGCCGCATGTGACGGGGCAAGCCCTAGCCGTTGATGGCGGTTTCTCGCTGGGTTGAACAAAAGGCCCGGAGCGCAAGCTCCGGGCCTTGCTGTCACGCCTCGGCACGCGCCTTCTGAATCTGGATCTTGCGGTACAATGTCGCCCGCGACACCCCCAGATACCGCGCGGTCAACGAGACATTTCCGCTATTGTACCGCAAGGCCGCCTCGATCTTCGACGCTTCGGACTGCGAGCGCGCCGTCAGATCCTTGCGGGCGATTTCATCGACGATATCGTCCGGCAGATGTTCCATCCCGATCATCTTGCCGTCGGCCAGAGCCACCGCATGGCGCAATGTATTGCGCAATTCGCGCAGGTTGCCGGGCCAGTGGTAATGCGTCAGGACCAAACGCGAATTCTCGTCCATCTCTAACTGCGGTTTGCCCAAGGCCTCGCGCTCGACTCGGAACAGGTCAGAGATCGTCGCATCAAGGTCTGGTGCCGCCCGCAGCGGCGCTAAGAATACTTGACCGCCCTTCAACCGGTGCATCAGATCCATCCGCATCCGACCGTCACGCACCAGTTGGTCAAGGTCCAAGGTCGACACGACGATAACCCCGATCCCGTTTGCGCCAGTCTGGCGGTCGTTCTCCAGCAGGGCCAGCAAAGCGGACTGGCGGGTCTGATCCATCTCGTCGATCCGGTCGATCAACAGACAGGAATTTTGGCCCGAAAGCCGCTGCTGCAACAATGTGCCCAAGTCGACTTGGGCCTCAAGCGAGGCGCAGTCGATGAAGACAATCTCGCTGTCTTCCCCAAAGCAGCACCGGGCGATCGCCTTCGCAAACGCGGTCTTGCCTACCCCGGACTCGCCTGTGACGACAAGCGGCAGTCCGGCGGAAAGCAGGCGACGTGCGCGGTCCATCACTTGCGACAGGATCGGATTGATCCGCAGCGCCTCGTCGGCCAGATCGACGGTGCGCAGAACCGGGGCTGTCGTTCGGGCCACCACCGGCACGCGTGGGGTGCGGCGCGGGGCCTCGGGCAGGCTGAGCACCGCCTGAAGCGTGCGGCCGCGATAGGTCAGGGCGATGGGCGTGTCGGGACGGATATCAGACAGCGCCAGATCCATCTCGAACAGATCCTCGGCCGACTGGCCAACCATACGGCCAACCGGCAGCCCCAAAATACGCGCGGCGATGGACGATCCGTCCAGCACCTTGCCGTTCTCGTCCAACGCCAGACGCCCCTCTTCGGCGATATCGGCAATCTCGCCATTGTCCAGAATATGCAGCATCAGATTGCGGCGATTCTGCCGTCCGAAATAGCCATTCTCGATCCGCCGGGCCGAGCGTTCGACGATATTCTGTACGACGCGATTGGTGCGGGCATCTGCCTCACGCGCAGAGGTCACGTTGATCACGCTTTCGATGATCCCATTGCGGCCAAGCACCGGAGCGGTCAGGCAGGTCAGCCTTTGTGTCGCCGCCCCATAATGCTCGCTACCGGCAATGATCACCGACTTGCCAAGCCGCAAGCAGGTGCCGACCCCATTGGTGCCCTGCTGGTCTTCGGTCCAAACCGATCCGGGGATCACCCCCGACCCTGCAAGATCGCCGAGATATTGATAATCGCAGCGAAATAGCAACATGGCACCTTGAGACGACGCCAGCGACACCAGATATTCGCTGTCCACCAGCTGCCGGAACAACCGCTCGACCTCTGGTTCCGCAATACGCAGGAACTCTTCGCGCTCTTGCATTAAGGACTGAATTTCGGCGTGGCTGAGAACCGCCGCCCGCGGCACTGCATCTGGCAACAGGTTATAGTCGGTCAGACAGCGTTTCCAAGACTGTTCGACCAGGTCAGGCAGGCGTACTTCAGCGACACCGCGAGAGCGGCGAATATTTTCTATTTCGCTGGAAAGCGGGTCACTGAACCCACGCTCTCCAAAAACCTCTGTCTCCCACATCGTGTCCCTCCCAAGACAGTTGATGTGTGGGCCTCACTTGACGTGAGACCTACGCATATTCCGTTCCGGCAAGTCTTGCGGCTCGTCCGTTTATCCAGATCAGTGGCTCGCGCCGGTCGTTGCCGTCGCTGCCAATGCGCGCGCCCACGATCCTGCCGATGAAGACCGTCTGATCCTCATGGGCATGAGCGCCCTGCACGTCACAAAAGAAACACGCGGTGGCGCTGTCGAGATAGGGCAGCCCATACGGCCCTTCTGACCAGCGTCCGGTGCTGAAGCGCTGCGCGCGTAAATCGCTGCGGCTGAACCTGTCCAACAGGTCGATCTCATCTGCGGCAATCTGGTTTAGGCAAAAATAGTTTCGGTCGCGGATCGCCGGATAAGCCGAGGCATTGTGCTTGACAGCCACGATCATCGCGGGCCTGTGGGTGGAAAATGGGACGGCAGTCGTGACTGCCAGCCCATGATTAACCCCGTCCCTATCCCGCGTCGTCAGTATCGAGACATTCACCGGCATTCCACGCAAAGCCGTGCGCAGACTTTCAGAGAACTCCGGATCGCCGTCCCTAGAAGGAAGCGCATGGCTTGGCATGATCAATCTCCAAGGTGCATTGGATCCGATCTTCAGGTCCAAAACCGACACTAGCCGCGAACACGCCGCAGGGCCATGCTTATCCTGAGATCGACAAGTGTCTCACCGAGTCTCAAATGAGACAGTAACCCATCTCAATTTATGACGCCGGCGCTGGTCAGGGCCTCGATGCGGTCCGCATCCAGGCCGAAGCGGGTCAAAACCTCGCGGCTGTGCGCGCCGATGGCTGGCGGCGGCAGTCTTACCGAACCAGGCGTGCGGCCAAGTTTCACCGCAAGGCCGGGGCCGCGATAGCCTTCAAGCTCGACCACCATCTCTCGGGTGGCGGTATGGTCCAGTGCAAGGGCCTCTTCGACCGTCAGCACGGGTGCACAGGGCACACCCAAGGCCATAAGCCGTTGGAAAAGCGGCATGCCCTCTTTCGTGGACAGCGGCGGCAAAAGGGCTGAGCGCAGCGTGTCACGGTTCACCACACGGTCGCCATTGGTGCGGTAGAGGGGGTCAGTGCCAAGGTCGGGCATACCCAGTTCGGTGCATAACGTGCGAAACTGGCGGTCGTTTCCGATAGCCAGGAACAGTGGCACGGTGCCGGTGGGGAAAAGATCATAGGGCACGATATTGGGATGGCCGTTGCCCGTCCGGCTGGCCTTGCCGCCGTTCAGAACATTTGAAGCATGCGGGTGCAGCATCGCAATCGCCGTGTCGTAAAGTGTCACCTCGACCTGCTGGCCCCGGCCCGAACGGTTGCGCTCCAGCAAGGCCAGAAGGATGCCCATGCAGCCATACATGCCCGTGCAGGTGTCCACGATGGGAATGCCGATTCGGCACGCACTGATGTCCGGAGGACCGTTCACCGCCATCAATCCTGAAATCGCCTGAACGGCGGCGTCATAGCCCGGAAGGCCGCCAAACTCTCCGGTCTCGCCAAAACCCGAGACGCGGCAATGCACCAGACGCGGGAAGCGACGGGTGAGGTCGGAGAGATCCTCGACCCCCCATTTCTTCCAGGTACTCAGCTTGAAATTCTCAATGAAGACATCGACCTGCCCCAGCAGTTCGAACAGCAGCGCAATACCATCCGGTCCCGACAGGTCCAAGGCCAGATCGCTTTTGTTGCGATTCAGGCCCATGAAGTAGGGGGCTGTGCCGTTCACAAAGGGCGGGCCATAGCCACGGGTGTCATCGCCGTCGAAGGATTCCACCTTGATGACCTCGGCGCCGTGATCGCCCAGAAGCTGGCCCGCGAAGGGTCCGGCCAACACGCGCGAGGCGTCCAGAACGACGGTGCCCGCAAGGCTGCCGGCGGGGAATTGGGTCATGTGTCGGCTCCTTGCAGAAGATGGGCGCGAGGGTTGCCCCCCGCGCCCGAGGGGCATCAGCCCGCGTTGATAACGGGCAGAACGTCTTCGGCCAGACGGCGCATCGTCAGACGCTCACGCTCACGGTTCTTGCCCGAACCATCCATGGCCGCCTTCAAGAGCACATTCCAAGGACCCGAACGTTCGCGCAGGTCCATGATCTTGTCGATCACAGTCTTGCGCGAGCCATAGATCACCGAGGCCTTGACGATCGACTCGACGGTCACGTCCTTGTCTTCCATGGTCGGGATCGGCTTGATCACGGCGGTGTAGTTCGCCACCTTCAGCACTTCCCAAAGGTAGTCGAAGTAGTAGAAGTCCGAACCTGCCGGATCGAGCAACCAATCTTCGGCCTGCGCGTCCGAATCCGCGATCAGGATGTTGCGGGCGACCGACCAATCCTTGCCATCGGCTTTCTTGCCGACAGCTTCGCAGCCTTCGACATATTTGTGCCAGTGGTTGATCACGGTGCTTTCCGGCGAGAAGTTCGCGGTGATCGGCTTCCAGCCCATCTTGACGGCATGCGCGACCGAATTGCCATCCGGTGACATCGACGACAGGGAGATCGGCGGATGCGGCTTGGTGTAGGGTTTGGCCATGTAGCCGACGCCCAGTTTCGGGATGATGTTGTCGGTCAGTTTGATGTGCCAGTGCTTGCCCTTGATGTCGTAGGGCGGGTCCTGAGCCCAGATCTGCTTAATCATGCTGATCGATTCCGCAAACTTCTCGGCGCGAACCGAGCCGTCCAGCACGTCAAACAGCTCCATGTCGGACGCCAGACCACCCGGCCCGATCCCCATGTTGAAGCGGCCCTTGCACATGTGATCGAACAGCGCAGCTTGGCCCGCGATCTGTGCAGGATGGTGATTTGGTAGGCAGATGACGCCGGTGCCAAAACGGATGTTCTTCGTCTGGTTGATCAGCGAGGCCATGAACATCATCGGTGCGGTGATTGGCTCGGTCGAGGCAGAGTAGTGTTCGCCGATCCAAGTTTCCGAAAAGCCGAGCTGGTCGGCGTAGATGATCTTTTCGGTGTTTTCCGCAAGAACGTCGACCAACGGCTTGTCCGCCGGGTGCAGCGGCATGTGAAAGAGTCCGATTTCCATAGTAACCTCCCTGGTATGGTTTGCCCCCTCGGGGGCGGTGATGTCTGGCTCCGTTTCGCGGCGGTGTCAGAGGATTGGCTGGGGCGCGACCGAAGTCCGTTTGCCGTTCAGCCAAAGCATGGGCGCAGTCGGCTGCGCGATCGGGTCTGGCAGGATCACGTCATCGACCCTGCCGAAAAAGATTGTGTGGGAGCTGAAGTCGTGGCGCTCGGCGCCAGTGCAGGCATGGGTTTGCAAGCATAGGTCTTACGACCAAATTTTGTGCTGACATTTGAACGGCCCTCCCCAGTTCGCAATCTTGCGGCGCGCTGTGGAAACGCCGCCTCTTGGGGGGTAGCATTCTCAATAACTTAGTCGGTGACCACTGACCTAGATGCAGCAGGGGGGCGTGACAGTCTGTCTCAGAATTGACAGTTGCGACACGGGCGCGCGCCGCCGCAGACAAGACAGGCTGGATCGTAAAGGCCGCTCCCGTTGCGGCCCTTCGCGAGCGTCATTTTTCAACTGGGGGCACCAGATGGACCAAAAGTGGGCTGTTGTGACGGGAGGCGCGCGCAACATCGGGCAGGCCATTGGCCGCAGACTGCTGGATGATGGCTTTCGAGTCGTGGCACTGGACGTGCTGACGCCCGAAGACCCTGACCTTCAGTCCGACGCCATCCAAGTTGATCTTTCTGACCGGATGGTTGCAGAGCAGGTCTTTGCACAGATCGCGGCCCAACATCCGGTGACTGTGTTGGTCAACAACGTCGGGATCGTCCGCCCTGCCCTGTTGGACGATGTGCGCGTCGATGATTTTGAGACACTGCTTAATCTCAACACCCGGGCGGCCCTGATCGCTGCCAAGGCCTTGGTTCCGGGGATGCGCAAGCTGGGCGGCGGCAGGATCGTGATGAACACCAGCCGCGTCACCTTGGGCAAAGAAGCGCGCAGCCTTTACAGCGCCTCCAAGGGTGCCTTGCAAGCCATGGCGCGGACCTGGGCGCTGGAATTGGGGAAGGATCAGATTACCGTAAACTGTGTGGCACCCGGACCAATCGCTACAAGCGTTTTCTGGGCGAACAACCCGCCCGACGCGGACTATACCCGCGCCCTGATGGCCTCTATCCCGGTGCAGCGCATGGGCACAGCAGAAGATGTCGCAAACGCGGTCAGCTTCTTTTGTGATGCCCGATCCGGATTTGTCACCGGGCAAACGCTGTTCGTTTGCGGCGGCGTGACGGTGGGATAAGCTTAGGCGGGTCAAGACTCGGCCTGAAGCGGCGCAGCCTGATACTCCAGCCAATCAGCGACAGCGTTCATCGTGGTTTTGGTCTAACCTTAAAGACGACCTTGGCAAGCAATCGTGCTGCGGCCGGGAAGGGCCGCAGCACCCCCCCCACGCCGATCTTACTGCGGGTAGTCGACTTTGAAAGTGGTGGGGTCGTAATCCTTGATGCCCGTCGACAGGATCAGATCGTTCGGTTTGTCCAGACGGGCGTAGTCTTCCACCCATTTGTCGGCCTTGACTGAGGTTGTCTCATCACCCTTGGTGATCGCAACTTCCACGTTCATCTCGTACTGGTGCGGCACAGGCTTGCCAGCCAGAATATCCAAGCCGACCTTAAGGGCGACGCCACCCATGGCCGGGGGGTAATCGTAGTTGAACGCTGGCTGCTTATTTTGCACGGCAAGTTTCACGCAGCCGTTCAGGTCAGCGCAGGTGATCGGCGGCAGTGTTGTCCAGCCAGCTTCCACCATGGCCTCGATGGCACCCGATCCTTGCAGGCCGTGGTCATTCCACACACCGTTGATTTCAGTGCCATACTTCTGGATCAAAGCCGCCATGACCTGCTTGCCCTTGGCAGGGCTCCAGTCGGTGTACTGCATGTCCAGCACTTTGATGTCCGGGTAGTTCGCGAAGACCTCATTGGCGGCAGCGATGCGGTTCACGGCCACCGAAACCCCTGCCATGCCCGGAAGCATGACGATATTTCCCTTGCCGCCCAGCTTTTCCACCATCCACTGCGCGCTCATGTGGCCATAGACTAGGTCCGACGCGGTGATGAACGTGGTAAAGTTCTCGCTGGTGATGCGGCGGTCAACCAGCACGACCGGAATGCCGGATTCGTAGGCACGGGTCACGATGGCGTCCAGCGCCTCAGCGGTCGCGGCGGAAACGATCAAAAGATCAACCCCGCGTGAGATAAGGTCCTGCACGTCAGAGACTTGCTTGGCCGGGTCGTCGTTGGCGTCGGTGATGATCAGTTGCTTGATCTGGTCAGCGTTGTCATGGGCGGCCTGCTGGATCGAGGCGAGCATACCGACGCGCCAGCTGTTCGAGATCGACGCGTTCGAGAAGCCGATCACGTAGGGGCCATCCTTCTTATACTGAGTCGTGTCCATGATGGTCGCAGGCGTCGTGCTCCACAACATGGTGCGCGAGGCGCCGGTATACCCGGTCTTTTCGGCATCCTGTGCGAACACTGTCGTTGCACTCGCCGTCGCCAGACCTGCGACTAACGCATAGTTCAAAATCTTCTTAAGCATATTTTGCCCTCCCTTGGACCGATATTTTCGTCGCAACTTTCTGTTGCGAGCAGCTTGTTAATCACCTGAAAGCTTCCGTAGCTTTGCGGGTTTCCGCATGGGGTTTTCCTCCCTTGAGACGCCGGGATGCGTCGCCTCAATCGGTCACGAGAGTCCCCTTCTCTCGTAAGGTTCATCAAGGGGCAGCGCCCCTTGCGTCAGATGGTCTTGCGCACGTAGAAGGCGGCGGCGACGATGATGACGAAGCCCTTGATGATGATCTGGAATTCGATCGGGAAACCGATCATCAGGACGGCGTTGAACACCACGACCAGGATCGCCGCCCCGAACAGGCCACCGATGATTGACCCACGCCCCCCGGAAAGTGCGACCCCCCCCATCACCGCCGCCACGATGGAATCCAGCTCGAACCCGCGGCCTACCCAGTTGTCGACGATGCCGACAAAGCCCGAGTAAATCAGCCCCGCCAGTGCCGCGAGCCCGCCGGAGATGACGTAGCTGGCAATCGTGATGCGGTCAGAATGGATGCCCACCAGACGCGCCATCGCCGGATTGCCGCCAGTCAGGTACACGCGCCGCCCGTATGTTGTCTTGTGCAGCAGCACCGAGAACACCGTGGCCAGCACAATCAGGATCATCAGGTTGTAAGGCACACCATAGAAGGTCTGCGAGCCGAGAACGCGGTAAATCGGCGGCACGTTGCCCGAGGGCGCACCTTGGGTATAGGCAAAGCGCATCCCTTGCAGCAGTGTCATGGTCGCCAAAGTCGCCAGAAATGGCGAGACATTGCGCTTGGTGATCAAAAGCCCGTTCAGCAGACCCGTTGCCAGACCAATCGCCATGGCCACCAAAAACACCGGCAAAGCATCGCTGTCCTGCCCGCTGAACGTCGTCGCCACCACTGCCGCCGTCGCCATGACCGAGGCGACCGACAGATCCAGCCCCCGCACCAGGATCACCAGCACTTGCCCGATCACCACAATCCCCAAGGGGGCTGCCTGCAGCAGCATGTTTGAGATGTTGTTGCCGGTCACAAAGGCCGGCGACAGCATCGCCGTCACCACGATCAGCGCCAGAAGCACCAGATGGATGCCGTAGCTGCGGGCAACATCCAACATCCGGCTTGGCTGCTGCGCTTGGGATTGTGCCGATTGCGTCATCACACCCTCTTCTTGTTTTCGACGTAGACGGACACCGCGATGATCACGATCAGCCCTTGGATGATCAGTTGGTAATGCGTCGAAAGACTCATGAAATTCAGCAAGTTGTTCAGCAGCGACACAAGGTAGACCCCCATCAGCGTGCCCATCACGCCACCCCGGCCACCGCTCAGCAGGGTGCCACCGACTACCACGGGCGTGATGGAGGTCAGGGTAAAGTTCTGCCCGGTATAGGGCTGCCCCGCGCCAAGCCGGGCGACCAGAAAGATCGCAGCGACCGAGGCCATCAGCCCGCAGAACCCATAGGCGAAGAACAAAACCTTCGTGCGCGGCAACCCCATCAGCTGGGCACCCAACGCATCATCGCCGGTCGCATAGATGTAGCGACCCAAAGGCACCTTGCGCATGAACACGGCTGTCAAAACAAAGGCCGCGATGGTGAACACCGCGCCAATCGGCAGGCCAAGGACGCGACCATAGGCCAGCTCGTCAAAACCTTTGGGCATCTTGCCAATCGGCGTTTGCGTGTAAAGCAGCGTAACACCTTGCAAGATCGCGCCCGTCCCCAAGGTCACGATCAGCGGGTGAACCCCCAGATAAAGCGACGCCCCTGCGTTGATGAGCCCGACAAAAATGCCCACCAACATGATGGTGATCAGCGCCACATACATCATCGTCGGATCACCGGCTGTGATGCCCGACAGCAGCACAGACGCCAGACTGACCAATGAGCCGACTGACAGGTCGATCCCGCCCGTGATGATGACCAGCGTCTGGCCCAGACTGACAAGCGCCAGCGGCGTTGCCTGTTCAAGGATGTTGCTGGCATTCGAGGCGGTGCCGAATTTGTCTGACATGACGATGCCGAAAATGGCCAAGACGCAGATCAAGCCGATCACGGTCAGCAAACCGCCACGACGTTTTGTCAAAAATGTGAAAGTGGATGCGACAGTGGTCATGCTAACCCCTCAGGACGCGCGTTTCTGGGTGGCCAGTTGGATGATCCGCTGTTCGTGGATCTCGTCTGGCCCTAACTCTCCGGTGATGACGCCCTCGCGCATGACGAAAACGCGGTCTGCAAGGCCGATGACTTCGGGCATTTCCGAGCTGATCATCAAGACAGCAAGGCCCTTGTCGGCCAACTGCCGCATGATGCGGTAGATTTCCGCTTTGGCCCCCACATCGACGCCTCGTGTCGGTTCATCCATGATGATGACTTTGCGTGACGTGCGGGCCCAGCGCGCCACCAACACCTTTTGCTGATTGCCGCCTGACATGGTCAGAACCGCCCCTTGTGGCCCCCGGCAAGCGATGCGGTAGGTCTCGATCTCGGCGGCGGCGATGGCGCGTTCTTTGCTGTGGTTCAGCCAACCCGATTGGCTGACGCTGCCCAGATCAGAGGCGCTGATATTGGTCGATACATCGGTCAACATCGCAAGTCCCTGGCCTTTGCGGTCCTCAGTCAGCAGGCCGATGCCCTTCTCGATTGCCCGTGACGGCGTCATCTTGCGGAAAGTTTCGCCGCCAATGGTGATCTGACCTGACGTCATCGACAGGCCACCAAACAGCGCCATGGCCAATTCTGTGCGCCCCGCCCCCACCATACCGCTGAGCGCAGTGATTTCCCCGGCACGCAGTTCGATGTTCGCTTTGTAAACCCGGCCCTTAACCGAAACGTCCGTCGCCGACAGCACAACGGGGCGCGTTTCGCCCACCGCCGCTTTGGCTGGGAACAGGTCGCTCATGTTCCGGCCGACCATCAGGGATACCAAGGTATCATGGGTCATGGCTGCAACAGCCTCGGTCGCAACGAACTGCCCGTCTTTGAACACGGTCACCCGATCACAAAGCTCAAAGATTTCCTCCAACCGGTGCGAAATGTAGATGATCGCCACGCCGTCATCGCGCAGGGCACGCAGGCGGCCGAACAGCAACTCTACCTCATGGCCAGCAATCACGGCTGTGGGTTCATCAAGAATAAGAAGCTTCACCTTGTGGACCAGCGCCTTGGCGATTTCCACCATTTGCTGATCCGCAACGCTTAATTCGGCAACCAACGCGTCTGGGTCGATCTTTACGCCCAGTCGATTTAACAGATCTGCCGCATCCTGCCGCGTGCGCGAATGATCAATGCCATTCAGAAAGCCGCGGCGTTCATGGCCAAGGAAGATATTCTCGGCAACAGTCAAATTTGGAAACAGCACGAATTCCTGATAAATAACATGAATACCCGCAGCCTTTGCTGCCGCAGGTGAAGGCCAATGCACAATTTCACCATCGAACTCGATACTGCCCTCATCAGGCTGATGAACCCCCGCGATGATCCGCGTGAGGGTCGATTTTCCGGCACCATTTTCGCCAACCAATGCATGCACTTCGCCCGCCTTGACTTCGAGGCGGACATCAGAAAGCGCCTTCACTCCTGGAAAGCTTTTTGAAACGTTGGATATTGTAAGCATTAAAATCCCCTTCAACACCTTGCGAATAATGTTTTCGCCAGATGCCTGTTATTTTTGCTGAAATCTTCCGTTCCCGCTGCCCGAAGCATGTTCCGCCTGGGTAGCTTTGGACAACTGGCCTTATGTGACAGTATGGGCGTCGCTTGCTGTCTCAGGCTTCAAGCCATTGCAAAAATTGGTAAAACACGGATAAAGCCAAAATTCATAAGACAATTTTGACCAGGAATTCGGCGAGGTGAGACAGATCGACGCAGCCCAAGGCAGCGAAAGTCCAGGACTTTACAAATTGATTGGGACTTTGCCAGATTTGCTTGGGATAGCCATCATCACATTCTGAAAATTGTCTCTTCTGAGACAGGTCTGCGCAAATCCTCCGCCTCGCATGGAGCAATAGACAAATCATCCCCGCCGCATGAGTTTATGCCTGATATGCAAATCGGAGGAGTTGCGCATCTTTTGGAGACATGCCTTCCAATTCAATAATTTGGCCGGTCGTTAATCGAAAGTATCAAGCTCACTAAAGCCTGACACGGGGTTATATTTCATAATTTCTGGTCGGGATATGATTGTGGCGAAATATACAGATCGGCTCGGATTGCTGAAAGTCATGTGCCAAAATTCTTAACAAATTGCCCATTGGGCAAAAGCCGGCTGACGGCCCCAACACGGAGAGGAACTAACATGGTAAAACTTGGCACATTCGCGATGCCCCTGCATCCGCCCCACCGCGCCCTTGGCGAAATCCTGAAGGAAAACCAGGACAAGATCATCAACGCGGACAGGCTTGGCTTCGACTACGCCTATGTGGGTGAACACTATTCCTGCACGACAGAACAGATCGCCTCGCCGCTGATCTTCTTCGCCAGCCTGATCAACCAGACCAAGAACATCAAATTCGCCACCGGCGTAATGGGTCTGCCGCAGCACCATCCCGTGCTGGTGGCCGCCGAGGTCGCACAGCTGGACCACATGTCCGGCGGTCGTTTCATCTGGGGGATCGGGCCGGGCGGTCTGGCGTCTGACCTTGAAGTGTTCGACCACAACGACCATGCCGAACGCAACGAGATGCTTGCCGAGCATCTGCGGATCGTTTTGGAGATTTGGAAGTCGGACCCGCCCTACGACATCAAAGGCAAATACTGGAACATCTCCATCAAGAACTCGATCTACCCGGAACTGGGCATCGGTTCGATGAGCAAACCGTTCCAACTGCCGCATCCGCCGATCCACATCTCGACCATGTCACCCGACAGCCCGACTGTTGCGTTGGCCGCCCGCAAGGGCTGGGTGCCAATCACCGCCAACTTCACCCCGCATGAAACCGTCTACGGACACTGGAAACAGTATGTTCTGGGCTGCGAGGCCGTGGGCCGCAAGCCTACCGGCGACGACTGGACCGTTGCGCGCAACTTCCTGATCGCGGAAAGCGATGCGCAAGCCGAAGACTGGATGATGGATCCGAACGGCTCCAGCCGGTACTACTACGACTACATGTGGAAAGTGCTGTTGGCCGCCGACTATACCACGGTGGGCAAACCTGATCCAACGATCTCGAACGAAGACTGGACGCTGGAACGTTTCATGCGTTCCTCGATCATCTGGGGGTCCAAAAAGACCGTCCTTGAAAAGATCCAGGATCTGCGCGCCAAATCCGGCCCGTTTGGCACCCTGCTGATGGGGATGACCGACGGCAGCGGCCCGAATTTCGATCGCGAGCATCAGTCAATGCGGCGTATGGCCGAGATTCGCGACCAGATCAAATGACCCCGCGCCGGCTGCCGTCTTGGCGGCCGGCGCTACCTTGAAGAAAGGGCATGTCCATGCCGACCGTCGATGTTCTGACGCTTGCGCAGGTGCGGCGCGTGGCGGTAATGTTGGGCATTGACCCGCAATCGTTTTGCGAAGGCGATCCGCTTCCAAGGGGTTGGCACTTTGCCCTGCTCGCCGGAGAGACGCCGCGCCATGTCCTGCGCTCGGACGGGTTTCCGGGTCTTGGGGTTGCTATGCCGCAACTGGACCTGCCGCGCCTGCTGCTGGGCCAGCGCAGCACAAGCTTCCACTCTGACCTAATGATCGGCGCCAATGTTACCAGAAACAGTGCCTTGACCAGCATGGTGGAAAAAACCGGGCGCAATGGCCGCTTTGCCATCGCCAAGATTGATCACAGCCTGGCTTGTGGCGATGCCCCCCCCCAGGTTGTTGAAACGCAAACCTATTTTCTGGCTGGCCCGCCCGCCGAGGCCGTTGCCAAGCCACCACCTGTGGCTTTGCCGTCCGAGGGTGCGATCAAGACGGTCACGCCCGACGAGTTGATGCTGTTCCAGTATTCCGCCTTGGGCTTCAACACCCACCGCATCCATTTCGACCGCGACTATGCCACCCGGATCGAGGGCCATCCCGACCTTGTGGTCAACGGTGGTCTCGCCACGCTTCTGGCGACAGAATTCCTGCGGCAGGGCCACGGGTTAAGGGTCAAGGCCCTGACCGCCCGCCACCTCGCCCCGCTTTACATCAACCGACCGCTGACCATCTTCGCCCCTGACCTGACCACTGCGCAGGCCAACTTGCTTCTTATCGACTGCGACGGGATCGTTGCGGCAGAACTGGTGATTTCTTTCGATGAGCTATGAACCTTTGAACGCCATACGCGTGCTTGATCTGACCTCTGTCGTCGTTGGCCCTGCGGCGACATGGCGTCTGGGGCAATACGGGGCAGACATCATCAAGATCGAAAACCCCGAGGGTGATCTGATGCGTGGCCTTGGTGGCCTGTCGCCAACTGGGCAGCATTCCGGCGCCTACCTGCATCTGAACAGAGGCAAGCGCAACATTTGTCTGAACCTGAAGGCACCCGGAGCCTCGGACGTGGTCCAGCGGTTAATCCAATGGGCGGATGTCATCGTGGCCAACATGCGCCCGATGGCGCTGGCGCGGTTGGGACTTGACCCGGAAACGGTGCGGGCTTTGTATCCGCAGAAGATTTATTGCTTGCTGACGGGCTATGGATCGGACGGCCCTTATGGCGGCTTCCCCACTTATGACTCGGTGGTGCAGGGGGCCGTTGGTTTGCCGGGGCTGGCGCTTGCGCGGGATGGGGTGCCGAAATTCGTACCCTTGCTGATCTGCGACCATGTTGTGGGCGAGATCGCCGCTGGCGCAATCATGGCCGCCTTGCTGAACCGGGGCCGCACCGGCCAAGGTGTCACGCTTGAGGTGCCGATGTTCGAGACCATGGCGGCCATGGTTCTGCAAGAACACCTTGCCGCGCAAAGTTTTGATCCTCCGGCCGGATCATACGGCGATCAGCGGCTTCTCAGCCCGCATAACCAGCCGTTGCAAACCGGGGACGGCTTTATCGCCGTCACCATCAACACTGATCCGCAGGTCAAGGCCTTCCTGACCGCGACCGGACGGGCGGAACTGATCGCCGATCCGCGTTTTGCCAGCGTCTCGGCGCGGGCGGTGCATGTGGCGGCGTGGTTCGAAGTACGGGGCAGACCGCTGACCGAAAAGACCAGCGCCGAGTGGCTGGCGATCTTCCGGGCGGCGGATATCGCCGCCATGCCCGTGCATTCCATCGAAAGCCTGCGCCACGATCCGCACCTTGCTGCTGTGGAACTGATCACGCAGGAAGATCATCCGACGGAAGGCCGGACCGCCGTGGTGCGCAGCTCTGTGCGGGCGGATGGTCAGACTCTGCCGCCACGCAGCCCTTCGGCCCCACGCGGCTGGGATACCGCAACAATTCTCAATCAGCTTGGGTATTCCAGCGTCGAGGCTCAAAGTCTTTACGATCAGGGTGCCGCTCTGTCGGCTGGAACGAAGGTTTGACCAAAGCCAAAGGGCGGCGCTGATTGCGCCGTCCTTTGGCGTTGCAGGCCTTTCGGTTCAGTGCGGCATGGCCCGGTTCAGACCCCAGCAGACAGGCCGATCGCGCGAACACAATCAGGATACCCGCCAGCATCGCAAAGCCGGCACCCTACAGATTTGAATTCACTTCCCGCGCCTATTCTGCATCGGCAATCAGCGCACGGGCCTGTTCAACATCTGTCTGCATGGCGGCCACCAGAGCATCGACCGAGCTAAAGCGCAGCTCGGGCCGGATGAAGGCCACAAGCTTGACCTCGATCTCGCAGCCATAAATGTCCCCTGCAAAATCAAGGATATGCGTCTCGATGCGATGGTCTGCCCCTTCAAACGTCGGTCGCGTGCCATAAGAGGTGACAGATGGCCAAACCTTCTTGCCCCCGGCGATCCGGGTCTTCGAGGCGTAGACTCCGTAGGCCAGAGGTGCTGCGCAATTTAAATTTGCGGTTGGAAAGCCCAAGACACGGCCCCTTTTGTCGCCATGGGCTACGGTGCCACGCAAGGCCATCGGTAGTGCGGTCATAATTCCCCCCTTTGGCCGCGCTGGCGACCTCCATCCACGACCAGATCGGTTCCGGTCACAAAACTTGCCGCATCCGAGCACAGGTAAAGTGCGGCCTGCGCTACATCCTCGCCCCGCCCCAGACGCCCGAGGGGCACGCCCGTGGACAGGCCGGTTTCCTCGTAGAGCCGCTTGACGCCCTCGGTTCCGCCGATCGGCCCCGGAGCAATCGTGTTGCACAGGATGCCTTCCGGCCCCCATTCCACCGCAAGACTGCGGATCAGCGACATCACCCCCGCTTTGGCCGCCGCCGCATGGGCACAGCCCGGCCAACCTTCCAGCGCGCGCATGGTGGTGATCGCGATGAACCGCCCGCCATGGGGCGAGGTTTTCAGGTATGGATGGGCGGCCTTGGCGCAGTGGAACGTCCCGTGCAGGTCAATATCCACCACCGTCCGCCACGCGTTGAAGGACATGTCAGCAAAGGGCACGACGAAGTTGCCTGCCGCATTGGCAACCAAGATATCCAGCCCGCCAAAGGCACCCACCGCAGCAGCCACCGCCGCCTGCACCGCCTCGGGCTCGCGCACATCGGCCACAACGCCCAGCGCCTGCCCACCTTGCGCCCGGATCGCCTCGGACGCCTCTCTCACCCGATCCGGCTTGCGGCTAGCCAGCACAACACGCGCGCCCGCCCCCGCCAAGGCCTGCGCGATGGCAAAGCCAATGCCGCCGCCGCCGCCCGTCACAAGCGCGGTACGGCCTTTCAGACAATCGGGGGCAAATACGGTGATCGTCATTTTTCGTATGAACCTTGCAAGTGATCCGCCTCCCTACCAACGGTCAAGGTCGACACGGGATGAAGCCTGCGGTCGTATTCGATCTTCCCGCATAAGATGTATCCGTCATGGTGTCCCCCCAATCGCGGCATGATGCTGCCTAGTGACAGGGCAGCACAATTGTACCTTCTGTGACACCAGCCCCCGTTCGCGTTGGCGCGGTTGAGGCAGTGGGCGAGCCAAAGCGACACGCCAATTGGCCATGGTGCCGCCCGCACCATGGTTGCGTTATGACTTTGACTGACGCCCGGAGCCCAAGTCGACCTGCCGTCAGGCCTCGGACCGTGCCTTTTGGATCTGAATTTTACGGTACAAGGTGGCCCGTGAGACGTTCAAATAGCGTGCCGTCAACGAGACATTGCCGCCATTATACCGCAGGGCCGCCTCGATCTTCGACGCCTCGGACTGCGAGCGTGCCGTCAGGTCCTTGCCCGCGATCTTGGCCATCGTATTTTCAGGCAGATGCTCCAGCCCGATCAGCTTGCCATCGGCAAGCGCTGCAGCATGGCGCAAGGTGTTGCGCAGCTCGCGCAGGTTTCCGGGCCAATGGTAGTGAGTCAGCACCAGCAGCGTGTCCGCGTCCAACTCGACCTGAGGTTTTCCCAAAGCGTCGCGCTCGATTCGAAGCAAGTCTTGGATGGTTGCCTCAAGATCAGGCACCGAACGCAGCGGTGGCAAGACGATTTGTCCGCCATTCAGCCGATGCATCAAATCGAATCGCAACCGTTTTTCGGTCACCAACTGTTCAAGATCAAGCGTCGAGATCACGATGACGCCGATGCCATTGGCCCCCGACTGGCGGTCACTTTCCAACAAAGCCAACAGAGCGGTTTGGCGGCCCACGTCCATTTCGTCGATCCGGTCAACCAGCAAGCACGACTTTTGCCCCGCAAGCCTGCGCTGGAAAACCGCACTCAGATCGCCCTGCGTCTCAAGCAAAGCGCAGTCGATAAGTACGATTTCACTCTCCGCGCCAAAACAACTGCGCGCCATAGCCTTTGCAAAGGCGGTTTTGCCGACGCCGGATTCTCCGGTAACGACCAGCGGCAGACCCGCAGACAAAAGCCGTCGCGCCCGGTCCATCACCTGCGACAGAATCGGGTTGATCCGCAATTCTTCGTCCGCAAGGTCAATGGTGCGCAACGCGGGGGCGGCAACCTGCGCCACACCCAGACTGCGCGGCGCACGGGGCCGCGCCTCGGGCAGACTGAGCACGGCTTTCAAGGTGCGGCCGCGATGGGTCAGGGTGATAGGCTCATCCGGGCGGATATCGGATAAAGCAAGGTTCATCTCGAAGAGTTCCTCGGCGGGTTGACCGACCAACTGGCCGACCGACAGCCCGAGAAGACGTGTGGCGAAGGACGACCCGTCAAGAATCCTTCCGTTCTCATCCAAAGCCAAACGGCCCTCCTCGGCGATATCCGCGGTGTCGCCATTGTCGAGGATACGCAGCATCAGATTGCGACGGTTCAGACGTCCAAAATAGCCGTTCTCGATCCGGCGGGCAGAGCGTTCGACGATCTTCTGCACCATGCGATTGACGCGAGCATCAGCATAGCGGGCGGTTGTGACATTGATGACGCTTTCGATAGCCCCATTGCGGCCCAGAACCGGCGCGGTCAGACAGGTCAGCCGCTGAATCGCCGAACCATAGTGCTGGGTGCCTGCGATGGTGACAGGTTTGCCGACCCGCAAGCAGGTGCCCACCCCATTGGTGCCCTGCTGATCTTCTGTCCAGACCGATCCTGGGATAACCCCGGACCCCGCCAATTCGCCGAGATATTGGTAGTCGCAGCGAAAAAGCACCATGGCACCCTCGGGTGAGGCCAGTGACACCAGATATTCGCTATCAACCAGTTGCCGAAAAAGCCGCTCGATCTCCGGCTCGGCAACCCGCATGAACTCTTCACGCTGTTCGGTCTGCAACCTGATTTCGGATTGGCTGAGGACGGCCGCTCTTGGGACGGCATCTGGCAAAAGATTGTAATCCGCAAGACAGCGCTTCCACGACTGTTCGACCAAGTCGGGCAGTCGCGCTTCAGACGAGCCTCGCGATCGAAGAATACTCTCGATTTCGGTGGTCAAAGCGTCAATATGCCCGCCTGCCCCAATAGCTTCTGTCTCCCACATCGTGCCCCTCCCAAGACAGTTGATGTGTGGGCCTCACCTGACGTGAGACCTACGCATATTCGCTTTCTGCAAGCCTTGCGGCCTTTCCGTCCAACCAGATCAAAGGCTCACGGCGGTCGTTGCCGTCGCGGCCCAGTTCGGGGCCAAGTCTTACGCCCATAATTCTGCCGATGAACACCGTCTGATCCTCATGGGCATGAGCGCCCTGCACATCACAAAAGAAGCACGCCATGGCGTTGTCCAGATAGGGCAACCCATAGGGGCCGGTGGACCAAAGTCCGGTGGCAAAGCGAGACGCGCGTTGGTCACTGCGACCGAAGCGGTCCAAAAGGTCAAATTCTTCCGCCGCAATCTGGTTCAAGCAGAAATAGTTGCTGCCGCAGATCGCCGGATATGCCGAGGCGCTGTGCTTCACCGCCACGATCATCGCTGGCTGATAGCAAGAAAACGGGACTGCCGTGGTGACAGCCAAGCCATGATTTACGTCTGCCCGGTCCCGCGTCGTCAAGATCGAGACATTCACCGCCGTACTGCGCAAAGCAATGCGCAAGTTTTCCGAAAACTCCGGTCCTCCGTCTTGGCAGGGTCGCGCCTGGCTCATTATGATCATTCTCCCGGGCATCTTGGCCCCGATCATCAGTTCCAACACCCAAACTACGCGCGATTGCTCGACGCAGCTATGTTTAAACTGCAAACGGCAAGTGTCTCACCGAGTCTCACATGAGACAGATGCCACTGCTCTGCTGTAAATTCATCCCGAGTAGCGTCAGCACGGGCCTACACTATCACAGCGATCCCTACCCCGTCTTAGCCAGTCTCAAAGGTTTGGTTGTGCCGCAACTGAGTTTCGTTTGCCGTTCAGCCAAAGGATCGGTGCCGGGTTCACGGCAAGGGACTCGTTAAGAACCACCTCATCGACCCGGCCAAAAAACACGGTATGCGTGCCGAATTCGTGCGCTTCAGCAACGGTGCAGACATGGGCGCAAAGCGCACCTTTCAGGACCGGGCCGCCGTTGCCGGTTGAAATCCAATCCTCGGGCGTGAAACGTTGGTCGCGCATATCGCTGCGCGAGAACCGCTCCAAAAGCCCAAGATGGCTTTCATCCATCAGGTTCAGCGTGAAATATCCGGTCGCGGCGATGACCGGATGGATCGAGGCGGTGCGATTGACGGCCACCATCATCGACGGCGGGTCCATCGAAAGGGAACCCGCACTCGTCACCGCCATTCCGTGCCAAACGCCGCCTGCGTCGCGGGCGGTGACCAGCGATACCGAGGCTGCCACAAGCCGCATACTGGCGCGAAACGTATCGCTCATGGGCTTGTTAATCAAATCTTGAGCCGCCATTTGCACGGACCTCCCCGGTTCCCTGACTTGCAGCGTGCTTTAAGACGCCGCTTCTCCGCAGCATTCTCAATAACTTATCGGATGCCTATTGGCCCAGATGCGGCAAGGGGAAGACGGCGGCCTGTCTCAGAATTGACAGTTGCGGCACAGGCGTTCGCGGTTCCAGACAGGAGTAATTGCGCCCAAAGGGTTAAGGAGAAGCCATGCCCGTCACCTACGAACGTCACGGCGACGCTGCGGTCATCACCTTCGATAATCCGCCGTTGAATGTCTTTGGACAATCGATGCGGGCCGGGTTGCAGACGGCCATAGCGCTGGCACGGGCTGATCGGCCAGAGCGGCTGATCCTGACTGGGGCCGGACGGGCCTTTGTGGCGGGTGCAGATGCTAAGGAGTTCGACGGCCCGCCGTTGGCACCGCAGTTGAATGATGTCCTTGCGGAACTGCTCAATCTGCCCTGCCCGACCATCGCGGCCATCACGGGTCCGGCTTTGGGCGGTGGGATGGAGATTGCCCTCGCCTGTCGCATGCGGATTGCGTCCCATGACGCGACGCTGGGTCAGCCCGAAGTGACGCTGGGTCTGATCCCCGGCGCGGGCGGCACCCAACGGTTGCCCCGACTGATCGGCATGGTCGCAGCGCTTGACCTGATCGGTCAGGGGCGCATCGTATCCGCGTCCGAGGCGCTACGGCTGGGCTTGGTCGATGCTCTGGCAGATAATCCCTTGGCCGCAGCTCTCGCCATCGACCCTGAAACGCTGCGCCGCGCCATCGCCGCCGATCATCGCCCCGCTTGCGCTTTGGACGCAGACGCCGTCGCAGCAGCCCATGCGCTGGCCAACCGCCGCGCCGCGGGTCAAGACGCGCCCCATATCGCCATCGACCTTGTCGCAGCTTCGGCCACCGAGGCAATCGACAGCGCCCTGATCCGTGAACGCGCGGCCTTCATCGGTCTGCGTCACGCCCCGCAGGCCCGTGCGCTGCGCCACATCTTCTTTGCCGAACGCGCGGCACAGTCGCAGGGCAAGGTCTATCCAACACCTGCAACGCCGATTCAAAGTGCCATTGTCGTGGGTGGCGGATTGATGGGGGCCGGGATCGCCTATGCTTTGACGCTGGCTGGACTGGCCGTCCACGTCGTTGAAACCGATGCCGCCGGTCAGGCAAGGGCTGCGGTCAATCTGGACAAGCTGATCAGCCAAGGTGCCGAGCGGGGTTCCATCAAAGATGCGGCAGCCTTCCGCACCCGGCTGACCTGTGGTGTAGGCTATGCAGACCTGCCCCCGGTCGATCTGGCCATCGAGGCGGCGTTTGAAAGCCTGGAGGTCAAGCGCAGCATTTTTGCTGCCCTTGAGGCCGCCTTGCCCGATCCTACGATCCTGGCCACCAACACGTCGTATCTGGATGTCAACCTGCTGGCGGCAGACCTGCGCCTGCCCGCGCGTTTTCTTGGCCTGCACTTCTTCGCCCCCGCCCATGTGATGAAACTGTTGGAGATCGTGCGGGGCGCGCAAACCTCGGATGCGGCGCTTGGTCAGGCTTTTACGCTAGCAAAGCGGCTGGGCAAGATCCCCGTCGTTTCGGGTGTGTGTGATGGCTTCATCGGCAACCGCATCCTGTCGCGCTATCGGCAGGCGGTCGACGTGCTGATGCTGGAAGGATCGTGCCCGAAGGGGGTGGACGATGCCATGCGCGGCTTTGGCATGGCGATGGGCCCCTATGAGGCGCAGGACATGTCGGGTCTCGACATCGCCTATGCCAACCGCAAGCGGCAGAACCTGCGCGATCGGCGCGACATCCGTTATGTGACCATCGCCGACACATTGGTCGAGGAACTGGGCCGTCTGGGTCGCAAGACCAAGGCGGGCTGGTATGACTATGATGCGGCGGGCAAGGCCGTCGAATCCGATGCCGTGGCCCATGCGATCTATCAGGCCAGCGACAAGGCCGGGGTGACTCGGGTCGCCCTTTCGAAAGAAGACATTGCCGAACGCGCCCTGCTTGCCATGATCATGGAGGCCACCCGCATCCTTGAGGAAGGCATCGCCGCCCGTCCGCAGGACATCGACCTTGTGATGGTGCATGGCTTTGGCTTCCCACGCTGGCGGGGTGGGCTGATGCACACCGCCGATGCGCTGACGCCGCCGGTGATCCTTTCCAAGATCGCGGCTTTGGCAACTGATGATCCGCTGTCATGGTCCGTACCCGCCCTGCTGCGCCAGTTGGTCGCCGGGGGTCGCAGCTTTGACAGCCTGAACCGCGAGAGAGTTTCTGCATGACCCAAGTTTATCTTTGCGACTATATCCGCACGCCTATCGGTCGCCATGGCGGCGCGCTGTCAAAGTTGCGGCCTGACGATCTGGCCGCCCTGCCCTTGGCCGAGCTTCTGAAGCGCAATTCGGGGATGGACCCCAAGGCTATCGAAGAAGTCTGGATGGGCTGCGCCAATCAGGCCGGCGAGGACAATCGCAACGTCGCCCGCATGGCTGCCCTTCTTGCAGGGCTGCCTGACACGGTGCCGGGCGTCACGGTCAACCGACTGTGCGGTTCTGGGATGGAAGCTGTCATTTCTGCCTTGCGCGCCATCAAGTCCGGCGAGATGGAGCTTGCCATCGCGGGCGGTGTGGAAAGCATGAGCCGCGCGCCGTTCGTGCTGCTCAAGTCGGAAACTGCCTTCTCGCGGACTGTGGCGATGGAAGATACCACCATCGGCTGGCGTTTCATCAATGCCAAGATGCAGGCGATGCATGGCACGGATTCGATGCCCGAAACCGCCCAGAACCTGGCTGACGAGATGGCAATCTCGCGCGCAGCACAGGACGCTTTCGCGGTTGCCTCGCAGCAAAAAGCCGGGGCGGCGATGGCCTCTGGCCGTTTTGCCCGCGAGATTCTGACGGTGTCTGTCCCCGCAGGCAAAGGCAAGGTGATTGAGGTCAGCCAAGACGAACACCCCCGCCCGGACACCAGCCTTGCCGATCTGACTCGCCTGCGGCCAATCACGCGGTCCGATGGCTCGGTGACAGCGGGAAATGCCTCGGGCGTCAATGACGGGGCAGCAGCGCTGATCCTAGCGTCAGAAGCCGCGATGCTCCGTCACAGCTTGCGCCCCATCGCGCGGGTGGTGGCCGGAGCCTCAGCCGGGGTGGCCCCCCGCATCATGGGTTATGGTCCCGTTCCCGCAGTGCAGAAACTGTTGGCAGCACAGGGCCTGACCACCGCTGATATCGACGTTTTCGAGTTGAACGAGGCCTTTGCGGCGCAAGTTCTGGCCTGCCTTCAAGGACTGGGGATCGCGGCAGATGATCCCCGCGTGAACCCCAATGGTGGGGCAATCGCCCTTGGCCATCCGCTTGGCATGTCTGGCGCCCGCATCGCAGGCAGTGCGGCGTTGGAGTTATCACTCGGCTCCGCCCGCCGCGCCGTTGTCTCTATGTGCGTGGGTGTCGGGCAAGGCGTGGCGCTGCTGCTGGAGCGTGTCTAAGCACTTCCTTTCCGCCGTCTTCGCGCCTGCAAACAGCCCGCAAAGCCCTGTGCTTTGCGGGTTGCTTTGTGTCGCAATCGTCCAAATTCGGAAAAGCAAAAAGCCAAGGCACCGGGATGCCTTGGCTTTCTGACCCGCTGACGCGGCCGACGGGAGATTCGGCCTATAGCTTCAGCGGCCGCCCGGATCAGCCCGCAAGGTCGATCAGGATTTTCAACTGGGTGCCTGCCGGATCAAGAAGCGCGTCGAAGCCCTCTTTGATCGCGGTGTCCAGTGTCACGGTCTTGGTCACGACCTTGCGCGCCGGGATCTGGCCCGAGGCGATCAGTCGCATCACGCGCGGCCACATCTGCGCCGTATAGGCCCAGGAGCCCCGGATATCGATGTCCTTGTAGACGACGTTGAACCAGTTGATCGGCGCCTCACCGGCATGCAGACCGATCTGCACCACGGTGCCACGCTTGCGCACCGCATCGACGCAAGCCTGCAAAGCCAGCGTGTTGCCCACACATTCCAGCGCCACGTCACAGCCCACATGGCCCTCGGTCGCAGCCCGGATCACGTCGCCCACGTTCTGTTCACGCGGGTTGATGGTGACGACGTCGGGGATGATCCCTTTGGCGATGGCCAAACGCGTGCCATTGGGGTCCGAGACGAAGAGCTGCGTCGCCCCTGCCGCACGCGCCGCCAGCAGCGTCAAAAGACCGATGGGGCCAGCGCCGGTGACCAGCACGGAGTCTCCTGCCTTGACCCCAGCGCGTTCGACACCGTAAACCGCAACGGCGGTCGGTTCGACCAGCGCCGCATCCTCGTCCGTCAGGTTGTCCGGCACCTGGTAGACGCAATAGCCTTTGAGCAGGCTTTCCTGCGCCATGCCGCCGCCGATCCACGACAGGCCCGCAATCTGCAAATTGTCCGACAGGTTGAAATGGCCCAGATCAGTGAAGTAGTCGCCGCCGCGCGGCGTCATGAAGGGCTGCACCGATACCCGGTCGCCCACCTTCACATGGGTGACCTTTTTGCCGACCTTGGTGACGACGCCACCATATTCATGGCCCAGAACCTGAAGCGTCGCGGCGCCCGAGGCGTCCTTGGGCACGAAAATCGGGCCGTAAGCGTATTCGTGCAAATCCGTCCCGCAGATGCCGACGAAGCGGTTCTTGATCACCACCTCATCATCGGCCGGTTCGGTCGGCAGCGGAATGTCTTCGATCCGCAGGTCTTTGGCGGCGTGAAAGCGCAGTGCCTTCATTTGGGTTTCCTCCCCTGATGTTCATTTGGCGCAGCGCGCGCAAGGCTGCGATGGGGCAAGTAGAGGCGCAGGGCCTGCCCCGAACAACTGTCTCTTCTGCGACAGGCTTGGCCGTGCCGCATGGTGCAATCGCGCAGTGGGCGGGCGAGCGCCTGACTGGTAAGCCCATGCCAAACCCAAAGCTGAGGATAGCCCCGATGAGCCTTGATGCCGATACGCTCGCGCAATTCCTGGACACGCTCGACCGCTTCGTCAAAGAGCGGCTGATCCCTAACGAGGCGAAGATCGCCGACGATGACGCGATCTCGCCCGAACTCGTGCAAGAGATACGAGATATGGGCCTGTTTGGTCTGTCGATCCCCGAGGAATTCGGCGGCATCGGCCTGACCATGGCGGAAGAGGTTCAAGCCGCCTTCGTCCTTGGCCAGACCTCGCCCGCCTTCCGCTCGCTGGTGGGCACCAACAACGGAATCGGCAGCCAAGGCATCATCATCGACGGCACGGCGGAACAAAAGGCCGCCTATCTGCCACGGCTTGCAACCGGTGAGCTCATCGCCTCATTCGCCCTGACCGAACCTGAGGCGGGCTCGGACGCGGGCAGCTTGCGCAGCTCGGCGCGCAAGGATGGCGACCATTACGTCCTGAACGGCACCAAGCGCTACATCACCAACGCGCCACGGGCCGGACTGTTCACGGTCTTTGCCCGCACTGATCCGGCATCTAAGACTTCGGCTGGCGTCACGGCGTTTCTGGTCGAGGCCGGGACACCCGGCCTGTCCCTTGGCCCCATCGACATCAAGATGGGACAGAAGGGCTCGCACACCTGTGACGTGATCCTTGAAGATTGTCGTGTGCCCGCCAGCGCCATCATCGGCGGCCCGGCGCGTGAAGGTCTGGGTTTTAAGACGGCGATGAAAGTGCTGGACCGTGGCCGACTGCACATCTCGGCCGTTTGCACCGGGGCCGCCGAACGGTTGATCCGCGACAGCCTGCGCTATGCGATGGAGCGCAAGCAGTTCGGCGAGCCCATCGCCGAAAAGCAGCTGATCCAAGCGATGCTGGCCGACAGCCGCACAGAAGCATTCGCCGCCCGCTGCATGATCGAGGAAACCGCACGGCGCAAGGATGCCGGTCGCAACGTCTCTATCGATGCCGCTAGCTGCAAGATGTACGCCTCTGAAATGGTGGGCCGCGTGGCCGACCGCGCCGTGCAGATCCACGGCGGGGCGGGCTATATCTCGGACTATGGCATCGAACGCTTCTACCGCGACGTACGCCTGTTCCGCATTTACGAAGGAACGACGCAAATTCAGCAAATCGTCATCGCCAAAGGCATGATGAAAGAGGCCGCCGAGTAATTAGTGTGTGTTGACACCACAGTGGTGTTGCAGGTTCGCTGGGCTATTTGCATATTGCGATAAGCTATTGATCCTAAAAATAAAGGATCGGGCTTGCATGCCGATCCACTACTTTAAGATGCAACGGATTTCACTGATAATCACTGTCTGATCTGGTTGGAAACTCGCTGCAGAGCATGGACGGTCATGTGGTCGTCTTGGTCTTTGCGGGCAATTCAAATATTAAGATCAAGTCGGTTAAATTTGGTTCGATGTCGATTGCCGCTCTCGTATCGGCGTGGGCCAGTTTTGCGGCCAAACTGCCTCATCCGGCGTCGAAGGGTTCAAGGCCAATGCAGGTCCGAGCATATTGTCTGGTTGAGAGGTGCGGGCTCGCATGCAACCGGCTCGGCCACAGAAATTCCGATCCGATCATTTCAGGATCGGAGATCCATGTCTCCAGGGATTGACGCGTTGTGTGGGGATCTCGAAGCGAACCGGCTTACCGGTCTTGCTTTGGGTCACAGAGGCGCGATCCTTAACGTGGCCTGCCGCGAAGACATCCCGCACCTTCAGGCCAACGAGATCACAACCCCGCAGCTTGCAGTCGATCGCAGTGTTGAATAGGGCAAGATCGCGCTTGTTGTCGGCCATCTCAAGCCGGACTCTGATCGACCAGACATGCTTGGGTGCCAATGGGCGCTTCTGCCCGACGATACGGCCCTTGTTCCAGGCAGGACGTCGTGGGATGATGATTGGAAGAGTTTCGGAAGGCATGGGTTTTCCTCCTTGCCCCCGGTCCCTCCCAATCTCCGGCCAATCCGGCAATTAACGCATATCACATTCTAAGCCAGTATAGCTCCACGGGGTGGGAAGTGGCCGGACGGAGAAGCGGCACGGCGGTAATTTCGCCAGGCGCGGCGCCTGTATCATTCTGGCACTACTGGTCAAATAACCATGAGCACTGCCAGATCTCCCGAGCGCCAGACGTTGTCGACGGTGGTCCGCAGGATGAGCCAGGTGTTCCCGCTTCTGACCAACTCGACGTCATAGCGGTTTTTCATCAAGTAATGTCTGGTGTGGTCGTTTCTGGGCACATGCTGGGCTTCCACCAGGGCGTCCAATCGCGCGGTGTCGCCATTAATGGTGACACGCGGGTTCGTCACCGAGTGGGTGGTGTTGAGCGCGCGAAGCGACGTGGTCAGAGCCGCGACGATATTGTCCCTGCCTTCGATCACAGGATATTCAAAGCCTGCCTTTGCCGCAGCGGGGCGGAAATCAGAGACTGCATTCTCTGCAAGCGACGATGCAAGAAGGTCATTGTCGCGCAGGTCAATGCCTGCGGCAAAGCGGTAGAGCGCGTCAACGACTGCAAGCTTGTCTGCGGCCAATGCCGCCAGTGATGGCGTTGTCATAAGTTTATCCTTTGTTATCCGGAAGTGTGCAGAAGGCACACCTTTCCCGGCATCTGCGCCTTTGGCCCGATGGACTTTGCGTTGGCAAAAGTGCCTATTCGAGATCGGCGTCGATCCGTTCGATCAAGCCGTCAGCATTGATCCCGATCTTGAGGATGCCGATCTCGTGACCAAAATCGCCCGTGAAATCGAGGCGTACGGTTGCGTTGAAGCCGTCCAGGTCTTTGATCGACAGAAGCTGGCTTGCCGTGTTGTAGCCTATGAAGAACCGCTCAAAATAACGCCGGATACCAGCTTTTCCGACGAACGCGTCGCCAACGGATACATCGTCAATGACGGCATCGGGGGTGAACAGGCTCAACGCTCCGTCTATATCGAAAGCGTTGGCGGTTCGGATGAAGGTCTCGACAAGTTTCTGCATGGTTGGGCCCTCAGAGGTCGGTGATCGTGGTGTCAGAGATCGTCTCGGCAAACCTGTTGCCAAACAGCCCTGCGGGTGTCTGGAAACCGGGACGCGACTCGCCGTTCAGAACCCGCCGCCCAGCTGTGGCCGCCGCTATCGCGGTGAACGTGTAACCATTGACCGTATCGAGAAGTGAGCGGACGAGAGTGCCGTTGGCAGCCGTCACTTCGACAACTGACTGATACCGGTTCGCTAGACGCTCCTGCTCGGACGGGCCGTCGGGAAGGGCGGATAAATCGCCTTGGGGAAACCCATCTCCGGTGACATGAACAAACGTCTCGATGTTGGGAACATCGGTTGCCCGCCAGATCGTGATAAGATCGGGCAGCGTGACTTTGAAGCAATCGACAGCGCCGCGCCCGAAGTCAAACTTCTGGATGTCATTGATGACCGTGACCAATGCGCCATCGATCCGCGCAAGGGTTTCGGCAGTCATATTCTCGGTGGCACTGATGGCAGAGCCTCGCGACATGCCGCCAGAAACATGCAGCGCGATCCTGATCCGCACAGGATTCGTCGACCTTGCCACCGCATGTCCGGCCAAGCTGCCAAGCATCGCCACGCTACCGCCACCGCCGGGCATCAACATGACGCCAGCGGCTTTGGCCGCATCGTCGAAAGCCTCTGCAAGCCGGTAGCTGTCAAGTTCAGCCGCCGTGTCGATGTAGTGCACCTGATTGCGCAGGCACGCCTCCAGCAGCGGCTTTGCGGTGCGCATGAAGGGGCCGGCGCAGTTAACCAAGACGGCAACATCCGCTACGTTCATGTCGATCGCCGCCGCGTTATCGAGAGTAAACACCCTATGCTCAACGCCAAGTTCGGCGGCAAGTTTGGCCAGTGAACCTGCGTTGCGTCCCGCCAAAACGATCGGAGTATTGGCGGTTTTGGCATGTTCAGCCACCATACGCCCGGTGTAACCGGTCGCGCCATAGATCATCAGTTTCTTCATTTCAGTGCTGCCAGTCCTTGTAGACGAATTCGAGAGAATAGCCGTCTGGATCACGAACCTGCGCCGCGTAATAGCGCGGATCGTAGTGAAGCTGCGGTCCGGGCGGATGGATTTCTAACGCACCCGCCGCCATAGCGGCCGCATAGGCGGCATCGACTTGCGGCCTGCCATTGGCGACGAAACCGACATGCGCGGCACGGCCATCAGCCACGCCTGCACGAAGCCAGAAGAACACCCGACCATTTGCGCCAAAGCCCTTGAGGTCGGGATGGCCGGGAGGACCGTCCTTGCCGTCGTAGTCGTGCGCATGCGCAATGCCGAGGGGCGAAAGTGCTGCCTCGTAGAAGGCTATTGAGCGGTCAGTATCGCTGACCGTGATAAAGACGTGATCGAGCATGTTGCTCTCCTTGGCATTAGATGATGTAGCCGCCAGACACTTCGATGTTCTGGGCGTTGATCCAGCGGTTTTCGTCCGAAAGCAGGCTGGCGATCATACCGCCGATGTCTTCAGGCTCTCCGACACGACCCAGTGCAGTCTGCCCCGACAGCATGGCCTCGAATTCATCGTTGAGCCCGCCGCCGAGCTCCGTGCGGATCGCGCCCGGGGCAATCGAGTTCGCCCGGATTTGCCGCGCGCCAAACTCCTTGGCCATGTAGCGGGTGAGAACCTCCAGCCCGCCCTTGAAGGCGGCATAGGGGGCGACGCCGGATGTTGCGACCCGCGTGGTGGCGCTGGTCAGATTGACGATATGACCTCCGTCTTCCATCAGCGGAAGCAGCGTCTGGGTCAGAAAGAACGGTCCCTTGAGATGCACGTTGAACAGTCCATCGAATTGCTCTTCAGTCACAGTGGCAATCGGATTGAACAGGCCGTAACCGGCATTGTTAACCAAGTAATCGAAAGTCCGCCGACCCCAGACCGCGTCAAGCTGTGCAGTGACCGCATCCCGAAAAGCCGCAAAACTGCTGCTGTCCGCGACATCCAGCTTAAGTGCTGCTGCCTTGCCGCCCTGCGCGGTGATCTTGCTGACCACCTCCTCGGCAGACAATGGATTGCTGTTATAGGTGACGATGACACCCATGCCGTGGCCTGCACATTCAACTGCGGTGCTGGCACCTAGGCCTCGGCTGCTTCCCGTGATAATGACGATCTTCATGTGATTTCCCTGTCTTTGATCTAACATGTAGATAGGCCGGGGCGGCATGTTGCGCTCACCCATTCCTGTCAAAAACTTGCCTATTCCTGCTCTTGTGTTGCGTGCGCAGGTCGCCTCTGTCAAAGTCGGCACATGGAACAGAAACTCAAAGAATTGCGCGCGTTGGCCTCCAAAGCCGAAAATAGGCGTACTGACACGGGCATTCCCCGCGTGGCGATGGTTCAGGGCGAGATCCCGGAGCACCAACTCGCCGCCGTCTACGACCCTATGGTCAACCTGATCCTGACAGGCTCAAAAACAATGACCGTGGGCGAGCGGACGTTCCACTATGATCCGGCAACTTACTTCGTCATGTCGGTGGAACTTCCAGCCGTCGGATCGGTCCACCCGGCCGCGACGGGCGAACCCTATCTGGCGGTCAGCCTAACCCTCGATCCTGTCATCGTCGCAGGGTTGATCCGCGACCTGCCCAAGCAGGTCTGTAGCAACCTGTTCAGGTCGGGATTTTCAGTCGCAGCGGTAAACGAGGACTTTCTCGACGCTTGGCTGCGAATGCTGCGGCTGATGGAGCGGCCAGACGAGATATCGGTGCTTTCTCCCGTATATGAGCGCGAGATTTTGTTCCGGGTGCTGCAGGGTCCGCTCGGATGGATGCTGCGCGACATTGCCTCTCCCGATACTGCGCTGTCGCGGATCAGCGTGGCGATCAACTGGATACGACGAAACTTCGCTCAGACCATCCGTATCGAGGCCTTGGCAGAAATGGCAGCCCTCAGCGTGTCGGCATTTCACCGTCATTTTAAGGCGGTCACAGCCCTCAGCCCGCTGCAGTATCAAAAGCGCGTCCGGCTGCTGCACGCCCGATCATTGCTGATCGCAGGACAAGGCAACGCGACCTCGGTTTCGTACGGTGTAGGCTACGAAAGCCCCAACCAGTTCAGCCGGGAATACGCCCGGCTGTTTGGATTACCGCCATCGAAAGACTTGACCAGAGCCGCGCACGACTTGCGGGCAAGCTAGCCGAACTGAGGGAACACCTTAATGCATCAACTTCTCGCCCACCGTTTATACTTGCGCATCCTCAGTGCGGGGTTGTTTGCAAAAGGTACGAATTTTGCCAGTCTGCCGATGGCCGCTTTGTGAAGGCTAAGTCGCCTTGTCGTGACGTACGCGAACGGCGGCAAAGGGCCGAGGCTGTGTGGAAACACTCGCGCGAAAGCCGGCTCACAATGTGACGGCATTGGACGCGGTGCCTTGGCCTGTTTGGGCCTATCCAACCTTGTGGGCGCGCCCATATAAGCGGTTGCTGAGGGCCTTTTGAGGGCTTTTGGGGACTGCCCCCCCTTTCAGGAGGGTATGGCCGCCATCAGTCCGCTGATCCCGATGATGGTGACCATGCGCTTGATGTTGTAAGCCAGCACGTTCAGCGCCATTTCGGTCCTGACATTCTTCAGGCGGCGCATCAGGAAATGGGTGGTCCCCATCCAGGCCTTTATCGTCCCGAAGGGATGCTCGACCGTGCTGCGGCGCTGTGTCATCGGATCAGAGGCGCTGCGTAGGCGGTCGCGCATTTCATCCACCAGATGCTCATATTCCCAACGGGTGACACGGCGTTCCGTGCCCGTTGTGCAGCGCGACTTAACAGGACAATGCTGGCATTCATTGGTCCAATATCGCCCGACATTGAGCCCGTCTTCCTCGCGCGTGTAGCGGTAGGTTAGCTCATTTTCTGTTGGGCAGATGTAGACATCCCGCACGGCGTCATACTTGAAGTCGGCTTTCACATACATGCCCTTGCTGCGATTTCCGGATGTTTCAGGGCGCGGCATCGTTACCATGATGCCTGTCTTGTCGCAGGCGGCAATCTCTACGCCGCTGAAATAGCCCTTGTCAGCAAGGGCATGCAAATCTTCCCGTCCGAGCGCTTCCTTAGCGGCAATCGCCATCGGGCTGAGTTGATCACGGTCGAATCCTTTGTTCGTGACGTCGTGGCTGACGATGATGTGGGTCTCAACATCCACGACAGATTGCACATTATATGCCACCAGTCCGCTGTTGCGCGCGCTGGTGGCCATGGAACGGGCATCTGGATCTGTCAGGGATATCTGGCCGTCAGGTGCATCGGCCAAAGCCTTGTCCATTGACTTAAGTCTCTCGATTTCTTGCTTCAGGCGCCCATATCGTTGTGCCAGATGCGCAACCTTCTCGGTCCGCGCTTCACCTTCTTCTTGCCGGTCGATGCGCACCATCTCGGTGATATAGCGTTCGACATCAGCCTCCAGATGCTCAAGGCGGCTGGCGATCTTGCCCTTGGTGAAGTTCTTGTCGCGATTGTTGACGGCTTTGAATGTTGATTTGCACCCAGAACTGAGCCGGTTAGGCGCATAATTTTCACTGAGAACT
>JAZKCV010000007.1:0-130143 GCA_040387915.1 Pseudomonadota bacterium | reverse complement strand
TCGATGCGGCCTTCCATCTTGTAGCCGACATCGATGATGGCCTGGCCCGCTTCGATTGCGATAACCTTGCCTTTGACAACCGTTCCCTCTTCGGGGGTGTCAATTTCGAAGCTTTCTTTCAAAAGTGCTTCAAATTCGTCCATAGCTTTGGAGTTCATGTAGTTTGGGTCCTTTTTTCGATATGTCACTGGCCATGCGGTTGGCTCCGCCGGTCTTGGTTGCAATGAGGACAGGGCCGTGGCTTGTGCCCGACCCTGCAATCGTTGGCGTCTTTAGGGGGAATGGCGAGATTCTGCAAGCGTTATAGGGCGGCGGCGTGGGTTTACCGCCCAGAAACCGTTGGATTTGGCGCGGTGTGTCGCGCCTTACTTCATCGAGGCAAGATAGGCTGCCATATCCTCGGCGCCATTGCCCATTTTGAAGCCCATTTTGGCGCTGACAGAGGGATCGCCGGATTCCTCTTTCACCCAAGCGGTCGGGTTGGTGATATAAGCGGCGAGTTTGGCCTCATTCCAGACATCGCCCTTGGCGTTCAGCGCCAAAAGTCCGGTGCCGTAGGTGAAATCGGGATAGCTGCCGATGGGGCGACCGATGACGCCAAACAGGTTCGGTCCGGTCTTACCGCCCATTTGTTTGGCGGTGCCATCGGCGGCGATGATCGAATGGCAGGCTTTGCAGCGGTTGAACAGTTTTTCGCCCTTGGCCGCGTCGCCTTCGGCGAGGGCCGGGGTGGTAAATTGGGCAAGGGCAATCAGGGCAGATGCAAAGGCGGCTTTCATGGCGGCGGGCTCCTGTTAGGGCTGGCAATCGGGTGCGGTTTCGCGCCCGATTGCCAGATTATAGCCCGGCTTGCCTTGATTCATATCACTTCGTGGCAAGTGCTTCAAACAGCCGCGCCACGGCTTCGGCACCGGGGTCGATATGGCCGCTGAGGTTGCCCGCGTTGATATAAGCGGCGCGGCCAGCTTTGGCGGTGAGCATTGTCGCGGTGTGGTTGGCCCCTGTGCGGGCGGCATAAGCTGCGGCGGGCAGGCCGTGGTCAAGCGCATCAAGCGCGGGTTGCAGCGCGTCAATCATGGTGCGGTCGCCAAGTTTTGCGCCGCCGATTTGCTGCATCCGCTCCAACCCCGCGCGTAAGGAATCGCGCATGGTCAGGCCGCTTGAGGCAGCATCGCCAGCGGCGGCGAAGAAGATCGCGAGCAGGACACCCGATGAGCCGCCCATGGTTTGGCTCAGCTCCAGCCCGATGGCACGGTAAAGCTGGGTGTGATCGGACAGCGGCAGCTGATCGACAGCGTCGATCAGGGCGTGGGCGGCCCCTGACAGGGTGGATCCAGTGTCGCCATCGCCGGATTTGGCATCCAACGCGTTGAGGTCAGATTCCAAGGAAATCATGATCTGGCAGCATTTGATTAGGAAATCCTTAGTGGGTTTGTGTTGGGATGGAATCGGGCGGATGGGAGTCAGGCCATCGGGCAAGGCTTTGGTTTTGATCGGTGTGTTCGGTTGGCAACCGGGCCATGCGGACAACGGGACAGGGGCGGTGAGGGAAGTTTCTATTTGGGGGGTGAGCGGGAGGAGGGAGATGGAAAGGCCGCGCATATCGAGTGAGGTCATCATGGCGGCGGGGCCGATGACGTATTTGATTTTCTGGCCTAAAGCGGAGTGGAGGAGTTCATAGGCGAGAACAGACATTTCCAATTCAGACGCGCCGCCGAGGTTGTTCAGCAATGCAACATAGGGGCCGTCCTTGGGTTTCAGTTTGTCGATCATCGCCGCCATCGCGTGGGCGGCGTCGCTGAAAGCGATTTGCTGCACGCCCGGTTCGCCGTGAATGCCAAGGCCGAGTTCGGCCATGCCTTGCGGGATGCGGTTTTCCTTTGCCGAGCCGGGGACGGTGCAGGTGTCTAGGGACATGCCGATAGAGGTGGAACCTGCGATAACGGCTTCGGCGGCTTCGGTGACTTTGGTGAGGTCGTGGCCAGCTTCCGCCAGATGCCCCGCGACTTTATGCACGAACAACGTGCCAGCAAGGCCGCGCGATTGCGGCAGGTTCGGCAAAGCGATGTCATCATCGACCACCACCATGCTGACCTTCAGGCCAAAGGCGCGGGCGCGTTCGGCGGCGAGGCCGAAGTTCAGGCGATCTCCGGTGTAGTTTTTCACGATCAGCAGGCAGCCTGCGGGGCCGGTGACGGCGAGGATGCCTGCGAGGACTGCATCGACGGAAGGGCTGGCGAAGACATCGCCACAAACGGCGGCGGTCAGCATACCGGGGCCGACGAAACCGGCATGGGCGGGCTCATGGCCGGAACCACCACCCGAGACGAGGGCGACTTTTGATTTGTCCCAATCGGCCCGCAGGACGACGCGGATATGGGGGTAGCCATCAAGCCGGATCAGCCGCCCGCCGGAGGCCATCAGCAAGCCGTCAATCGCCTCGGTCACGATGTTTTCGCGTTTGTTCATGAATTGGGTCATCGCGGGTTCCTTAAATGCGGGTGCCGTTGGCGTCGAAGTAAAACGGGCGTAGCGGTTGAATTTTCAGGATATCACCGCTGCGCAACTGGGTGTGAGCCTCGGTCACTGTCGTCAGATCGTGGTTCTTGAACGACAAATGCAGGCGGGTCTGGTCGCCCAGGTGTTCAATGCGTTTGACCAAAGCGTCTTGGCCTTCGCCTTGCTGGATTTGTTCGGGGCGCAGGCCGATTTTCGCCGCATTGGCCGGGGCGGGGCCGAAGATATCGGCGGGCAGGATGTTGATATGCGGCTGGCCCAAGCGACCTGCGGCATAGATGCTGACCGGGGCTTCGTAAATTTCGCGCGGGGTGCCGAATTGCACGAGTTTACCGTGGTCGAGAACGCCGACATGGGTGGCCATCGTCATCGCTTCGATCTGGTCGTGGGTGACATACAGGAAGGTGGCGCCGAGGTTGGATTGGATGTTTTTCAGCTCGACCCGCAGATCGGCGCGCAGTTTGGCGTCGAGGGAGGAGAGGGGTTCGTCCATGAGGTAAACGGCAGGGTTGCGGACCAAAGCGCGACCGATGGACACGCGCTGCATCTCACCGCCGGAAAGCGCGGTCGCCTTGTTGTCGAGCTTGTGGGAGATTTGCAGGATTTCCGCGACCTCGGCCACTTTGCGGGTGATTTCCGCGCGCGGGGTGCGCAGAAGCGGCGATTTCAGCGGGAATTCCATGTTTTCGCGCACGGTGAGATGCGGGTAGAGTGAGTATTGCTGGAACACCATCGCGACATTGCGCTGGGCGGGGGTTAGGCCTTTGGTGGTCTGGCCGCCGATCTGGATATCGCCTGTGGTGGGGGTATCGAGGCCGGAAACGAGGCGCAAGGTGGTGGTTTTTCCGGCACCTGTTGGACCGAGGAGGACGACGAAAGCGCCATCGGGGATGGTCATGGAGACTTGGTTCAGCGCGGATTGTGGGCCGTAGGATTTGCTGACGTTGTGTAAGATTACCTCAGCCATGGGACAGAACCTTTTGATTAGCCTCAGAAATCAGCGCGTGGCCTGTGGGGTCGAACAATGTGATCGAGCGGGCATCGAAGGCGAGGCCGGTGGTGTCGCCGATGGTGGCGGGCTGGTCGGACGCGATGCGGGCTTTGGCCGGGCCGTGCGGGGTATCCAGCGTGATGATCTGGGTGGTCCCTAAGTATTCGGCGGCGCGGATGCGGGCTTTCAGGGGGGCGGCATCGTCAAGCCGGATATGTTCGGGGCGGACGCCAAGGGTGAGGGGGCCGCTGGCTCCGCTGATCATCGGCGGGATTTTTATCGCGGCGTCGGAGAGGGTGACTTGGGTGGAACCGTTGCCGACCATGCCATCGAAATTCAGCAGGTTCATCGCGGGCGAGCCGATGAAGCGGGCGACGAAGGTGGTGGCGGGCCAGTCGTAGATTTCCTGCGGGCGGCCAAATTGTTCGACAACACCGTGGTTCATCACGACGATTTTGTCGCCCATTTGCATGGCTTCCAGCTGATCATGCGTGACATAAACGGTGGTGGCGCGCATCCGGTCATGCAGGGCGCGGAGTTCCAAGGCCATATGCTCGCGGAATTCGGCATCCAAAGCGCCCAAGGGTTCGTCCATCAGGAAACAGGCGGGGTCGCGGACGATGGCGCGACCGAGGGCGACGCGCTGGCGGTCGCCGCCGGACAGGCCGCCGACGGGCTTTTCGAGGATCGCGGTGATGCCGAGAATTTCTGCGACCTCGTTGACTTTGGCGCGGACTTGGTCGCGCTTCATGCCTTGGCTGACCAGCGGATAAGAGATGTTTTTCCGAACATTCATATGCGGATAGAGCGCGAACATCTGGAACACGAAGGCGATGTCGCGTTGGCTGGCGGGCTTTTGCGAAACCTCTGCGCCGTCGATGAAAATCTCGCCTGCCGTGGGCAATTCAAGGCCCGCGATCATCCGCAGGGTGGTGGTTTTGCCGCAGCCCGACGGGCCGAGCAGCATGAAAAACTCGCCGTCCTCGATGGTGAAACTGGAGGATTGAACGGCGGTAAACGCGCCGAATTCTTTGCGCAGGCTTTTGATGACGATCTGGGCCATCGGCTACTCCGGGAAATGGCTGGTGATGATGAACATCACCGTGCCGATAAGCGTCACCACGAAGGAATAGGTGAACAAGATCAAGGCGAAGGGTTGCATCAGCATGAAGACGCCTAGGGCGATCAGGATGGTGGCGAGCATTTCCCACGGGCCACGGCGGAAGCGCAGGATGCCGTTGAAAAAAGTTTTCATTTGCGCACTGCCCCGAATGTGATGCCGCGCAGCAGGTGTTTGCGCAGAAGGATGGTGAAGACCATGATTGGCAGCAGGAACAGGGTCGCGCCTGCGGCGACTGCGGGCCAGTCTTTGCCGCCTGCGCCGATGATGGTGGGGATGAAGGGCGGTGCGGTTTGGGCGGTGCCGGAGGTGAGCAGGACGGCGAAGGCGTATTCGTTCCACGCGAAGATCAGGCAGAAGATGGCGGTAGAGGCGATGCCTGTGGCAGCTTGCGGCAGCACCACTTTGTAGAAGGCCTGGAAACGGGTGTAGCCGTCGATCAGGGCGGCTTCTTCGTATTCGATGGGGATTTCGTCGATGAAGCCTTTGAGCAGCCAGACCGAAAGCGATAGGTTAACGGCGGTATACAGCAGGATCATGCCGAGGTGGGTGTCGGATAGGCCAAGCTGGCGATACATCAGGAAAATCGGGATGGCGACGGCGATGGGGGGCATCATCCGGGTGGACAGGATGAAGAACAGCAGGTCATCTTTCAGCGGCACTTTGAAACGGCTGAACGCGTAAGCTGCTATGGTGCCAAGGAAAACGGATAGGAAGGTTGATCCGAATCCGATGATCACCGAGTTCAGGAAACGCTCGCCATAACGCGAGGCCCCGGTGATCACCATGCCGTATTGCCGCACGATGCTATCATACCATGTGGTCGGTGGGCCGAGGGCAGCAAGGTCTTCGGGGGTGACGCGGGAGCGGCTGGTGAATAGGTTGACGTAGCCTTCGAGGGACGGGGTGAACAGCACTTTCGGCGGGTAGGCGATGGCGTCGGCGGGGGTTTTGAAGCCGGTGGCGATGATCCATGCGAGGGGCAGCAGGGTGAGGATGGCGTAGGCTATGACTAAGCCACCGGCGATCCATTTTTGGCGGGATGAGGGTTCGGTGATGGAATAGCTCATCTGTCTTTCACCTTGTTCAGGGCTTTGACGTAGATCGAAGCGAGGCCGAAGACGGTGACAAACAGGATCACGGCGTAGGCGCTGGCGTATCCGGTGCGCCATTTCTCGAAGGCTTCGCGCTTGAGGTCGATGGAGGTTAGCTGGGTTGTGGCACCGGGGCCGCCGCCTGTCAGTTGCACGACGAGATCGAACATTTTGAAGTTTTCGATGCCGCGAAAGAGGACGGCGAGCATCAGGAAGGGCAGAGCCATCGGCAAGGTGATGGTCCAGAATTGCCGCCATTTGGAGGCGCGGTCACATTCGGCGGCCTCGTAGATGCTTGGCGGGATCGAGCGCAATCCGGCGAGGCAGATCAGCATGACGAAGGGGGTCCACATCCAAGTGTCGACGATGACGATGGCCCAAGGCGCGAGAGCGACTTCGCCGATCATGGAGAAGCTGGCAGGATCGGCCCCGGTCAAGAAACCAATGAAATAGTTGAACAATCCGATTTGGGGTTGATAGAGGAAGGTCCAGAAATTGCCGACCACGGCGGGGGAGAGCATCATCGGCAACACGATCAAAGTGGTCCACAGATCGTTGCTGCGGAACTTTTTGTTGATCAGGTAGGCGAGGGTGAAGCCGATCAGAACTTGCAGCGTGATGGTCCAGACCAGGAAATGTGCGGTGGCTTGTAGGGATGCCCAAGTGTCCGGGTTGGTCAGGATTTTGCGGTAATTCTCAATCCCGACCCATTCCACCGCGTTGTTGGGGCGGTTGGTGCGGAAGTTGGTGAGCGACAGGCGGATTGTCCAGATCAACGGGAAGATGTTGACGGCGAGCAGGAGGAAGATGGTGGGGGCGACGAACAGCCACGCGATGGTGCGGTCGGATAACCCGCGAATTTGGTGTGCAAGTTTCGGCGGCGTGGCGGTTGCGACGCGCTGTGCGAGGTCTGGCATGGGATGAGCTTTCCTGAGGGCCGCTTTAAGCATCATGCGCGAGGCTCTGTTGGCCCTCAAGAGCCTCGCGCGGACCTACCTTTCGGCAGGGTTGGCTTAGTATTTGCCTTCTTCTTCGAAGGTTGCGTGCCAATCGGCAACCAGACCGTCAAGTGCCTCTTTCGCGGTGCCATTGCCTGCCACCACATAATCGTGGAACCACTTTTGCGACGATTGCATCAGGGTCGCATAGCTGGGTTCGGCCCAGAAATCCTTCACGATTGCCATAGAATCGAGGAAGGTCTGCGCGTAGGGCTGGCTGGTGGCGAAACCGGGGTCTTCGACCACGGCGCGCAGGGCGGAATAGCCGCCGAGCTTCCACCATTTCGCCTGAACATCCGGCTGCGCGAACCATTTGATATAGGTGAGGGCGGCGTCTTGTTTGTCAGAGGCCGCCACCACCGAGATGCCTTGGCCGCCAAGCTGGGCGAATTTATCGCCGTTCGGGCCAGCGGGGTTAGCGAAATAGCCGGTCTTGTCGCCGCCGACATTGGCATCGGTGTTAAAGCCGGGCCAGGTGAAGGCGAAGTTCATTTGCAGGGCGACTTGGCCGGATTTATAGGCATCGACGCCCTCGCCCATATAGCCGTTGGAAGACCCCGGCGGCACGCAGCAATCGTAGAGGGATTTGTAGAACTCCAACCCTTTGACGGCGCTTTCGGAATTCACAAAGCCTTCCATATCATAGGGTTTTTCCGGATTGTCGTATTTGAAGCCGTAGGAATACAGCACATCCATCACGCCCATGGTGATGCCTTCCGAGCCGCGCTCGGTGTAGATTGAGGCACCGTAGACGGTTTTGCCGTCAATCTCGCGGTTCTGGAAGAATTCGGCGATCTGCTTCAGCTCGTCAAAGGTGGCGGGCGGGGCGAGGTCGTGGCCGTATTTCTCTTTGAACTCGGCTTGCAGTTCCGGCTTGGCGAACCAATCCTTGCGGTAGGTCCAGCCGACCACGTCGCCAAAAGCGGGCAGCGCCCAGTAGTTCGGCGTGCCTTTCGGCCATTCGGCATAGCCCGTCACGGTGGCGGGGATGAAATCATCCATCTTGATGCCGTTGGCGTCGAAGAAATCGTTCAGCTTGATATATTGGCCGTTTTCAGCCGCGCCACCGATCCACTGGCTGTCCCCGATCATCAGATCGCAGAGCTTGCCGCCTGAATTGAGCTCGTTCAGCATGCGGTCGGCAAAGCTGGTCCATGGCACGAATTCGAAATGCATGGTGTTGCCGGATTGCGCCTCGTATTCCTTCGACAATTCGATCAGGGCGTTGGCCGGATCCCATGCGGCCCAGCACAGGGTCAGGTCTTCGGCCATGGCGGCGGTTGTGGCCATGATCGCCACGGATGCCGTGGTCAACAGCAGTTTCGCGTTCATTTTATTCCTCCCGGTTGCAGGCCACGGCCTCCTCGCCACGACTCTTTGCTGAGGAGAGGCTAGATGAGGTACGTACCTCATGGCAAGCGAATTTTGAGGTGCGTACCTCAAATAGATTGCAAGCTGTGGAAATATCGATGAAAAGAATTGCAGGAGAGGGGCCTACATCCGATGCGACCGACGACGAAGGATCTGGCGATTGCCGCGGGGGTCAGTTTGGCCACGGTGGACCGCGTGCTGAACGACCGATCCGGCGTGCGCAAAGATACTGTCGCGCGTGTCAATCAAGCCATTGAAAAGCTGGGGTTTATTCGAAATCTGGTTGCGGCCAATCTGGCGCGCGGCAAGGATTATCGGTTTTTGTTTCTGCTGCCGCGTGGTGGTGATCAGTTTCTGGCCGAGGTCGTGGCGCGAATCGAGGAAGCCAATCTGGCCTTTGCGCCAGAGATGATGCGGGCCGAGGTGCGCCATATCCATGACAGCGATCCGCATCAGATTGCCAATCTGCTGGGGGCGTTGGACGGCGATCAAGTGGACGGCGTCGCGATCATGGCACCGGAATTTCCGCAGGTGCGCGATGCGATGGCGCGACTGGCCGAGCGCGGCATTGCCACGGTCAGCTTTATCTCGGGGCATATCAGTTCTGCGCCCGAAGATTTCGTCGGCATCGACAACCGCGCGGCGGGGGCGACGGCGGGGCGGTTGATGGGGCGGTTTGCGGCCCTCAGCCCCGGCAAAATTCTGGTGGTGGCCGAGACCATGCACGCGCGGGACAGTCTGGAACGTCGCTTGGGTTTTGACGAGGTGATCCATGCCGATTATCCGCATCTGACCGTGCTGCCGTCTTTGGAAACCTACGGCGACCCCGAGCGGTCTGCGCGGATCATTCGCGCCAGTTTTGCCAGCCACGCCGGGATTGCCGGGGTCTATGTGCTGGGGCCGGAAGCGCGGCTGCCATTGGAGATCGTCACGGCGCAGCCCAGTCGCGCCACTATCATCGCGCATGAGCGCACGCCGTTTACCGAGGCTGCGTTGCTGTCGGGCGAAATCGACGCGCTGATCACGCAGGACCCCGGCCATCTGGTGCGATCGGCGATGCGGATTTTGCGCGCGCGGTGTGATCGGCGCGAGATTTTAGCCTCGCAGGAAAAGATCAGGATTGAGATTTTCATTAAAGAGAATTTGTAAGCTGGGACTTGGCAGGCGGCGTTTAAGAGCGCTTTGTCGAGGTTGGAGGGGCTGATGCTGAAGCATGTATTGCAGATCGGCGGGAGGCTGGCGCTGAGTGTCGTCTGGAGCTTAGCGCTTGGTGCAGCGACAGCGCAGCCTGTGCCGGTGTGGGGTGAGCAAGGGGTTATCATGGTGAAACAACAGGCTCCGGTCTGGCTACAGTGTCGGTTTGAAGCAGATCAAACCCCAGAAGTGCCGGGATTTTGCGCGCGGCTGCGGGCGGATTTCGTCCGGCAGTCGGGCCGTGTGATCGGCCCCGAGGCTGTGGCCCCGGAGGGGGCGCAGGTGCTGGTTGTCACCGTAGCACCGCGCGATGCGCATCGCGCCATGGTGACGCTGGCGGTCGGGCGGCAGTTGGATGGGCAGTTCGTGGTCTCCAGCACGCAGCAGATGCGGTTGGGCAGCGTGGATGCGCCGTTGCAGGCCAGCTCTGCGGCGGCTTTGATCTATCCGCTGGTGAGCCTGCTGGAAACGCTGCGTTGAGGAAACATTGCGTTGAGGAAACATTGGGCGGAGTTTGTGCCGGATGGCGGCATAGACAGAATCTTTGCCAAATGTTAAAAATTGCCTAACGCCTAAAAAATTCCCGTTTGGGACCATGCCGCTGCTTACAACCCAATCTGGTTGACCAAGCATTTTATTCAAGGCCGCAGATTTTGCGGCAATTTTCACGATGAGATGAAGGAAATTCATATGCCTGCCTCCGCCCCCCACAGCTTTTCGATCAGAGATCTGGCCACTGAAGATATGTCGATCCAAGCGCTGCCTTTGCCGCTGGTGGATGTCGCGGGCAGCAGTGCGACAACTGCGCGATTAACCCTTGGCACCAGCACTTATGGCACCGTGGATGCGTCGGGGGATCACGACTGGTTTGCGATCACGCTGGTCGCGGGGCAAAGCTATGATTTCCGCCTGTTAGGGGTGGGGCGCACGCCGCTGCCGGATACGCTTTTGACGCTGCGCAATGCGTCGGGGACATCGCTGGCCTCGAATGACGATGCGGGTGGCGCGTTGTCGCTGAACTCGGCGGTGACTTTTACGGCGACAACGACCGGGACGTATTATCTTGATGTCGGCGGTTTTGGCTCATCGTCAGGGGATTTCCTGATCTCGACGGTGCGCCATGAAGCGGCGGGCATGGTGCTGACGGCGGATGAGGTGGCGTGGCAGCTGACCAATAATTTTGAGCGGTTTTTCGGCGGGAACGTGTCAGATAACGTCCCAGCTACCGCTTATGATCTGACGGGCGGGCGCACCATCACCTATAACGTCACTCAGGTGACGGCGGCCGGGGCATCAATGGCGGTGCAGGCGCTGCAAATGTGGTCGGATATCAGCGGCATCAATTTTGTCGCGACGGCGGGTGCGGCGCAGATAACCTTTGACGACAGTGATGCAGGTATCAACGCTTACAACAACAACACCACCTTGGCGGATGGCACGATCACCAGCTCGTCGTTGATGATCACGACGGGTTGGCTGACGGAGTTTGGCACCACGCTGGACAGTTACGCCTTTGAGACCACGATTCACGAATTGGGCCATGCTTTGGGGCTGGGCCATGGCGGCAACTACAACGGCTCGGCCACCTATGGCATCGACAACTACTATCTGAACGACTCGCAGCATCTGTCGATCATGTCCTACATGCAGTCGGACCATGACGAGTTTGCCCGCGACTCGGTGGATTACAACACCTTCGTCAACGCGCAGTTCCGCTGGGTGCTGACGCCGATGATCGCGGATATTCTGGCGATCAGCAATCTTTACGGGCTGTCGACCACCACCCGCACCGGCAACACTACCTATGGCTATCATTCCAACACCGGCAACGCGGCGCTGGATGCGGCGGTGAGTTTGAACGATCCGGCGAATGACAATTACGTCGCCTTCACCATCTTTGATAATGGCGGCACCGATACCGTTGATATGTCAGGATTCGCCGGGGCGCAGCGGATTGATTTGCAGCAGGGCGCGTCGTCGGATGTGCTGGGCGGGCGGCTGAATATGGGCATCGCTTATGGCACGGTGGTGGAGCGGGCGTTTGGTGGCAGCGGCAATGATTCGATTGTCGGCAATACCAGCAACAATCTGCTGCGTGGCAATAATGGCAGCGATACGCTGATCGGTGGCAGCGGCAATGACACGTTGGAGGGTGGCGCTGGCGCCGATACGCTGAATGGCGGATTGGGCCGGGATGCGATGACGGGGGGTGCGGCCAACGATACCTATGTCGTTGACAATGCTTTGGATCAGATCACCGAGATTGCTGGCGGCGGAACGGCGGATCGGGTGATGGCCTCGGTCAGCTTCAGCCTCGCCTTGGATGACAATATCGAGTTTCTCAGCACCACCAGCGCTGGGGGGACGTTGGCGCTGCATCTGACGGGGAACAATCTGGCGCAGACCATCACCGGCAATGCGGGGGTGAATAATCTGGCGGGTTTGGGCGGCAATGATCATCTGAACGGGCTGGGTGGCGCGGATCATCTGGATGGCGGTACGGGCAATGATACGCTGAGCGGCGGCACCGGAAACGACTGGTATTTTGTCAACGCCCAGCAAGACGTGATCATCGAGACCGCCGGGCAAGGCACGGCGGATCGCGTCTGGGCCTCGGCCAGCTTTGCCTTGGCGGCGGATGATGACATCGAGATTCTGAGCACGGTCAACGCTGCGCTTTCCACGGTGATCCATCTGACAGGCAATGGTTTGGCGCAGACGATTATCGGCAATAAGGCGGCGAACCAGATGATCGGTCTTGGCGGCAATGACACGCTGAATGGGCTGGAGGGGGCGGATACGCTGAATGGCGGCATCGGCAATGATGTGCTGAACGGCGGTTTGGGCAAGGATCTGTTGATCGGCGGCGCGGGGTTGGATGTGTTCATCTTCAATGCCGCCGCTGGGATTGCGAGCTCGGATACGATCAGCGGCTATGTTTCGGCGCAGGATCGGATCGAGCTGGATGATGCGGTGTTTGGTGCGCTGTCGGTGGGGGCGCTGGCGGCGGCGAATTTCGCGGCGAACCTGACCGGGCTGGCGGTGCGGGCGTCGGATCGGATCATTTATGAGACCGATACCGGGGATCTTTTCTATGACGCCGATGGATTTGGCGGGGTGGCAGGGAAGATTTTTGCCAATGTCGGCGCGAATCTGCTGGGCTTTGGCGTGGGTGAGTTTTCGATTATCTGATTGGGGTTTGAAGGGGCTGGCTGGCTTTTGGGCTGGCCCTTTTTCGTGGTCCCGACTCGGGACCATTTTTTTATTGAATTTTGTCAGTAGGTTGGGGGGACGGATTAAGGATTTCTTAATCTTCGCCGGGGGCTGGCGGTTGGATGCTCCGCAGGGAGTATTTTGAAAAGAGCAAATTGCTGGGGCGGAGATGTAGCGGTTGTGCGTGTCAGCGCCAGAGTTGCGCCAGCCAGTCGGTCAGTGGTTTGGCGCTGATGGGGTGCGTGGTGTCGACATCCCTGCGCGGGGCGAGGCCTGTGGCTTTTGCACCTTGCGCGAGGGTGATCAGTTCGGGGACGTAATCAGCACCGGGATGGCCTGCGGGACGGTCACCAAGGCGGGCGGCGTAACGGGCTCCGATCACCTCTGGCGGGGCGTGGCACCAGAGTTCGGCGATCTCGCTAAGGCCCGCGCGGGCGATATGGTCTTGCAGGGTTTCAATGGGTTGAAAGCCGAACCATGCGTCGATGATCACGGTGGTGTTGGCGGGGGCGTCAGCGATCAGATCGAAAATTGCGGCATAAGAGGCGCGCCCCAAGGTGCGGTTGAACAGCCGATCACCGGGCGGCAGGATGGTCAGGAATGGGTTTTTCACCGTGTCGAGCGCGAGGATCGGCCATCCTGTGGCGGCGGACAACGCGCGCGCGACGCCGGATTTGCCGGAAGCGGGGACACCATTGACGAAGACGGCGCGTTTGTGCGGGCGGCTTTTCAGCGCCGCCGTTGCAGCACCTATGACGCCCGCATCATCGCCCAAACTGGCAGCAAGGACGGGAGCTGTGTACCATGAGTCTGCGGCGGGGAATTGGCCGAGGGCGGTGTAGGCAGCAGCGCCTGCGCCGCCGCCGATCAGCACACAATCGGGGTTGAGGGTGGCGGTAAGGGTGTCGATGGCGCGGCGCAGGGGCGCGGCCCAAGCGTGGATCACGGCGCGGGCGGTGGGGTCTTGGCGGCTGAGCAGGTCTTCGGCGCGGGTGTCTGCGGGCAGGCCCGCTTCGGCCAGATGCACGCCAAAAGCGGTGCCGGAACTGGTGGTTTCCACACAGCCGATCTTGCCGCAGACGCATTGGCGGCCTTGGGGATCAATGCCGATATGGCCAAGCTGGCCCGCCGCTCCACGCCCGCGCAGCACTTGGCCTTGGTCCAAGATCGCACCACCGATGCCGGTGCCGATGGTCAGCATCACCACGTTTTGCTGGCCTTTGGCCGCACCATAAGCAGCTTCGCCCAGCAGCGCCATGGTGGCGTCGTTTTCTAGGGTGACGGGCAGGGAGGTGGCAGATTCGATCTGCCCGGCAAAGTCGAAACCCGACAGGTCAACATAGCCGCCGGACAGCACTTGCCTTGTGGCGGCGTGGACTTGGCCGGGGACGCCGATGCCTATCGCCGTGACAGTTTCGTTGCGCACCTGTGCCACCAGCGCCAAGACGCGGGCGGTGACGGTGGCGGGGTCGCGGGCGCTGTCAGCGCTGGCGCGGGCCTCGATCACGCCGCCCGATACACGGGCGGCGCGCAGGCGGGTGCCGCCAATGTCGATACCAATGGCGGTGCCCGTGGTCATGCTTAGGCCTTGAAATATTTAGAAATTACCGCCTGAATTTCGCGCAGGCGGGGGACGGCGATGGTCTCTAGCCGGGTTTTGGTGACGGCGCGGTCCAGCGAGATGCAGTCTTTCCACAAAGAGCGGCCTGCGATGACGCCGGAGGCACCGTTTGCCATCGAAATCTCAACTTGGCCGAGGAAGGTGGCGTGATCGACGCCTGCCGACAGCACTGCCCATGGCACATCACCGCTCATTTTGGTGATATTGGCGCAGGCTTCCGGCGTGCCCGGATAAGGGATTTTCAGCACTTTCGAGCCCGCATCAAGGCAGAGCTTTGAGCCACCTTCGATCAGCTCGGGGATCTTGGCGGCATAGGCTTCGGGGGATTCGCCGGGCAGGGAGTAGGTGAGGAATTCGACCACCAACAGCAGGTCTTCGGCGGCGAAATCCGCAATCGAATCGCGCAAGGTCTGCATATTGGCGGTGTTCGCCGCAGGGGTGTCCGAGCGCAGGTAGATCATGATCTTCGCACCCGTGCCGCCGAATTCGCGCACCCGGCGGGCGTTGATGCCCTCAACCATGTTAGAGATTCGGTAGCCTTCCGGGGTCAGATCGAAGCCTGAGGCATCAAGGCCGATCAGCAATCCGGTGGAGCGGTGAATAGCGCCATCATCAACCATCGCAGGCACGGCGCAGAGCGGATCGACCAGCACGCAGCCAGCTTGGCGGGCAAGGTAGGCGGTGATGTCCATCTTGGTTTCGCCCAAGGTGGCGTTGGAAATCGCTGCCTGTTCCTCGGCGGTTTTCGCCAGCAGGGTGCGCATACCGCCGCGTTGATCGCAGGCGATCACCATCATCGCGCCATCGTCGCCGCAGATTTGTTGATAGCCGCGGCGTTCGGCGGTTGTCATGCTAGCCATCGGAAGTCTCCAGATATTTGGCGCGGCGCAGGGGTGGCGAAGATGCCAGTTGCCTGAACGCGGATATTGCGGGATAAGCTTGATCTGTGAAACGTGTAACACCTTGCAGAAAGGAATTGCAACCTGTCAATTTCCAGCGGAGCCGTCATCGGTGAAAACCGAGCCATGCTGCACACCGTCGCAAAGCTGCATTACGAGGGCGATCTGAGCCAAGTGCAGATCGCCAAGAAGTTGGGGCTGTCGACGGCCACGATCTCGCGCCTGTTGCAACGGGCACGGGCCGAGGGAATCGTGCGCATTGAGGTGCGCGATATTCACGCGCCGGATGCGTTGGGCGGGTTGTTGGCGGAACGGCTGGGCTTGAAGGCGGTGGTGGCGGTGGATGCGCCTGTCGCGGCGGGGGTGCAGGCTTTGGCGGGGCCGTTGTCGCGGATGGTGGCTGGGCAGGGGCTGGGGCAGGGATCTGTGCTTATGGTCGGCTGGGGGCGGACGGTGTCGGCGATTATCGACGGCGGTTTGCCGTCTTTGCCGGGGGTGTCGGTGGTGCCCTCGACGGGCGGGATGAGCCAGCACGCCCAGCATTTTCAAAGCAATGAATTTGCACGCAGGGCGGCTGAAGTGACGGGCGGCGTGCCGCATTTCATCCATGCGCCGTATTTGCCGGCACCAGAGGCGTTGGAATTTTTTCTGGCCGAACCTGCGGTGCAAGCCTCGGTCGCGCTGTGGGATCGGATTGATCTGGCGGTGGTGGGCGTAGGGCTGCCTTACGGTTTGGATCGACCGACGCAAGGTGCGACGGATGTGGGCGACCCGGATTTGGCTGATGCTGCGGGCGATGTGGTGCGGCATTATTTTGATGACGCGGGCAAGGTCATTCAGTGGCGCGGTGAGGGGGCGATGATCGCGGTGTCTTGCGCGCAGTTGCGCCGTACTCCGCTGGTGATTGGCGTGGCGGTGGGCGAGGCGAAAGTGCCTTCGATTATTGGGGCTGCAAAGGCGGGGCTGATCTCGGGGCTGCTGACAGATACCCGCACGGCTGAGGCGGTTCTGGATGCTTTGGCGCAGTAAAGTCTGACCGCGATTCGGGGTTTTGCACTGGGCGGCAAGTTGAAGAAAATACTTGCAGCAAAATATTTCTCTTGACGAAGCCCGCGCGGCGACGTGTTATCACCGCACTGGACGCACCCAAGACGGGTGACACAGCCATCCGCTTTGCCGCTTGAGGAGGGGGCAAGGACGGGTCTTCAGGGAGGAATAAAATGAAACGTCGTAATTTTCTGGTCGCTGCCTCGGCTTTGGCGCTGAGCTTTTCGCTCGCCACTTCGGCGGTTGCGGAAGATAAGAAATACACCATCGCGCTGGTCCCCGGTCTGACCACCGATGCGTTCTACATCACCATGCAAAAGGGCGCGCAGGCGGCAGCGGATGCTTTGGGCGTCGAGCTGGTGTTCCAGGGTGCGCCGGATTTCAACCCGGTGACGCAGGTTCCGGTGCTGGACGCGGTGATTGCCCGCGCGCCCGATGCGATCCTGATCGCGCCGACCGACACCACCCAGTTGATCGAGCCGCTGCGCAAGGCGCATGATGCGGGCATCGCGGTGATCACGGTCGACACGTTCATCGGCACCGGCGTCTATCAAACTGGTGCGGGCGATGCGGATTTCCCGCTGGCTTATATTGCCTCGGACAACGTGCTGGGGGGCCGGATGGCAGCCCGCGCGCTGGCCAATGCGATTGGCGGCGAGGGCAAGGTTTTCGTGTCGAACGTCAAGCCCGGCATTTCCACCACCGATCAGCGCGAAGCGGGCTTCAAGGCTGAAATGGCCGAGAATTTCCCGAAGATCACCGTGCTGGAAACCCAGTTCAACGACAATGACGCCAACAAAGCGGCGTCACAGTTGCAAGGCGTGTTTGCCCGTGACGCCGATCTGAAAGGCGTGTTCGGGGCCAACCTGTTCTCGGCTTTGGGCGCGGGCACTGGCGTGCAGCAAGCGGGCCAGACCGGCAATATCAAGGTTGTGGCGTTTGATGCACCGGGGTCCATCGTGGACAACATCAGCACCGGGCTGGTCGATGTGGCCATCGCGCAGCATCCGGCAGAGATCGGCTATTATGGCGTGGTTTCGGCCTATGCCCATCTGACCGGGCATTCGATTCCGGTTTCGATTGGCACTGGCTTTACCATCATGGACAAGTCGAACATCGCCGATCCTGAAATCGCAAAATACATCTACGCTGAGTGAGATATTTTGGGGGAGGGCAAAGCCCTCCCCCAATCCCCCACCATCTCCCGATCTAGAGCGGCCCCTCTTGGTGGGCCTATGGTTGTTGCGCGGGAGGCTTACGCCTGCCCAAGTTTAGGAATCTCATATGACATCGCCCCCCGCCGCCACCCCTCCGGTTTCCTCCCCTCATGTCGCCCCGCAAGCCGACCATGCCGACAAAGCGCGCACCTTCATGCAGCGCGTGGCTGACCTTCGGGCCTGGCTGTTTCTGGCGTTTCTGATTCTGGGGTTTGAGGTCTGGTCGCGCTTAAGTTTCGGCGGCACTTTCCTGTTCAACCCGTTCAACATCCAGTCGATTGCGGTGTTTGCGGTGGCCCCCCTGCTGCTGGCGACGGGGCAGACGTTTGTGATTATTTCGGGCGGGATTGACCTGTCTTTGGGCTTTATCATGGGGCTGGCGGCGGTGGTCGCGGCGCATGTGATCAACTGGCTGACGCCGGGCTTGGGCTTTCTGCCTGCGGTGTTGCTGGGATCGGTCGTGGCGGTCGCGGTGGCGGCAATCCCCGGATTTATCAATGGCTTGCTGGTGGCATTTCTGAAAGTGCCGCCGTTCATCGGCACTTTGGGGATGTTTGGCGTCGCGCGCGGCGTGGCGTTTCTGCTGGCGGGCGGCACCACGGTTCCGGTGAAAAACGAGGTGTTCGCAGCCCTTGGCAACGGCAAGTTTCACGGCGTGCCGTATATCATCATCGTGACAGCGGTGTTCGTTTTGATCATGCATTACCTGCTGGGGCAGACCAAATTTGGCCAGCATAACTATGCGATTGGGGCCAATGCCCAAGCCGCACGGCGGGCCGGGATTAACCTGAAATGGCACCTGCTGCGGCTGTATATCCTGTCGGGGATGTGCGCAGGCTTGGCGGGTGTTTTGTATGCGGCGCGGTTCAGCGCAGGGGCGGCGCAAGCCGGAGAGCCGTTGTTGCTTGACGCTGTGGCGGCGGTGGTGATTGGCGGCGCGAGCCTGTTTGGCGGATCGGGCACGATCTTGGGCACCGTTGCAGGCGCGTTTGTGATCGCGGTGATCCAGTATGGCTTGGTGTTTATCAACGTCGAGCCGTTCTGGCAGTTTATATCCGTCGGCGTGGTGATCATCATTTCGGTGCTGATTGATCAGGCGCAACGTCGGTTCTCTGGAGGGCGGCAAAGTGAGTGAGATGACCCCAATCGGCCAGACCAAAATTGGCGATCCGCTGTTGGAAGTCCGCAATCTGTCGAAGAATTTCGGCCCGGTGCAGGCGCTGAACAACCTGACGATGATGGTGCGGGCGGGCGAAGTTGTGGCGCTGGCAGGCGACAATGGCGCGGGCAAAACCACGCTGATCAAGGCGATCTCGGGGGTGTATCAGCCCTCATCCGGTGAGATTTTGCTGAAAGGCCAGAAGGTTAGTTTTAACTCGCCCCAAGAGGCGCGCGACATCGGGATTGAGACGATCTATCAGGATTTGGCGCTGGCCGACAACTTGACGATCGGCGCGAATATCTTTCTGGGGCGTGAGCCGATGCGCCGCGCGTTTGGCTTCTTGCCTGTGCTGGACCGCGCCAAAATGGCCGAGGCGGCGAAGTCTACCATGGCGTTGCTGGACTTCCATGTCAGCCGCCTGGATGCTCCGGTTTCCAATTTCTCTGGCGGGCAGCGGCAGGCGGTGGCGATTGGGCGGGCGGTGTATTGGAACGCGCAAATCCTGATCATGGACGAGCCGACGGCGGCTTTGGGCGTGCCGGAACAGCGCAAGGTGATCCAGTTGATCCATCAGTTGAAAGCGCAGGGGCGCGGGGTGATTTTCATCTCGCATAACTTGCAGGACATCTTTGCGGTGGCCGACCGCATCGTGGTGCTGCGACGTGGTGTGCAGGCGGGCGAGCGCAAGATTTCCGAGACCACGCATGATGAGGTCGTCAAGCTGATGGTCGGCGGCTGAACCATGGGCCTTGTGATTGGGTCCATCGGCGAGTTGCTGGTGGAGTTTGTCTGCGCCGAGAAGGATGGCCGCAACCTGCGCGCCGCCCCCTATGTCGGGCCGTTTCCATCGGGTGCGCCGGGGATTTTCATTGATCAGGCTGCGCGGGTGGCATCGTCTTTCGGCGGGCGGGCGGTGTTTGCCGGGGCTGTTGGCGATGATGCGTTTGGGCGGGTGGTGTTGGATCGGCTGGTGGAAGACGGCGTTGATCCGAGGCTGATCCGGGTGGTGGCGGGGGTGCCGACGGGGTCGGCGTTTGTCAGCTATAATACCGATGGCAGCCGGGATTTCGTGTTCAACATCGCGCATTCGGCGGCGTCGCATTTGCCAGATTTGACCGAGATTACCGCAGGATTTCTGGCAGCGGGGATTTCGGTGCTGCATATCTCTGGCTCCATGCTCGGCGATCCCGCGATGCGGGCGGTGGGGCTGGCTTTGTGCGAAAGCCTTGTGGCGCAAGGGGTTGCGATCTCGATTGATCCGAATATCCGGGCGGAGTTGATCTCGGATGCGGGGTATCTCGATGCGCTGACGCGGATCATCGCGATGGCCGATTATGTGCTGCCCTCGGATGCCGATGCGGACGTGTTGTATCCGGGGCAGGCGTTTGAGGAGTGGTCCCAGCGGTTGCTGGCGGATCAGGCGGAAGTCGTGGTGCTGAAGCGTGGCGATCTGGGGTGTATCGGGCGGGATAGAACGGGCAGTTTTGCCCTGCCTGCGCACCGCGTTGAGGTTGTCGACCCAACCGGGGCGGGCGATTGTTTCTGCGCAACTTTGGTGACGTTGCTCGCGGCGGGGCAGGCTTTGCCGCAGGCTTTGGCCCGCGCCAATGCGGCGGGGGCTTTGGCTGTGCAAAAGCTGGGGCCGATGGAGGGGAATTCTTTCCTTGCCGAGATTGACGCTGTGACAGCATAGGCGATGCCTGTGAAACAGGGTCGTTTGCCGCGGCTCGGACGGCTTAGCTGAGGTGAAAATCGACCGGTTGCAGCGGTTTTGGCGCGGGTTGACCAAGATGCGGCGCAAGGCTGATCTCGGCAGCGCGGCAGATTGCGTCCAATGGCAGGGCGTTCAGCGTCGTGCCAAACGGGTGGCTGAGTTCTTCTGTAACTTCGGCTAACCCCAGAAAAACATAAGCCACGATGCCAACGAACAAAGGCGTCAGCCAGCCGGAGGTGCCAACAAGGGCCATCGGCAGCAGCAGGCAAAACAGATATGTGGTGCGGTAGATCAGCAGGGAATAGACGAAGGGCAGTGGGGTTCCGGCGATCCGTTCGCAGCCTGCTTGCGCCAGCGCGATGCTGCCCAAGCGCGCGGTCAGGGTGCGCGCGCCGAAGCCGTCGATTTGGTTTTCCGCATAGGCTGCCGCCAGATCGGTGTTGATCCCATTCAGCGCCGAACAGGGCGGATGCGGATCGGCCAGCAGCTCGGGCGAACGGGCTTGGGTTTCAGCATCATGCGTCAAGCGGCGCAGTTGCGCGCGGTGCAGGTGCAGAAACGCCAGTGATTGCAGCAGGATACGGTGACGTAAAGGCTGGTCTGGGGTGAAGACTTCCAACTCGCGCGCAAGGCTGCGCAGATCGGCCAAAAGACCACCCCACAGCTTGCGCGCCTCCCACCAGCGATCATAGGCGGCGTTGTTGCGAAAGCTGAGGAACAGCGACAAAGCGATGCCGAAGACGGTGAACGGGATGCCCTCAATATGCGGTAGCACACCGAAATGGTGATCCACAAACACCATGACGGCGGCAAGGGCGATCACGCCCAGCAGCGGCAAGGCGATATGCGGCAGCACGGAACCGCGCATCGCAAAGGCCAATTCCCAAGCGCGGGGTTTGTCGCGGATGATCATACTACGCCTTCCTGTCGGGTGCCGATGTCTGTTTGAGCCGCCGCGACGGATTTCACAATCGCAAAGATCGGATCGCCGGGGGCGAGGTTCAGCGCAGTGGCGGAGCGGCTGGTGATGCGGGCGAGCAAATGATCAGCGCCGATGGCGATCTGGATCAGCGCGCCGTCGGGGCCTTGGCGGATTTCGCTGACGATGCCGTGCAGAATGTTCAGCGCCGACAGTCCTTCGGGTCGGCTGCGCGACAGGATCACGTCTTGGGCTGCGATGCGGATTCTGAGGCGTGTGCCGGGAGTTGCGGCGATTTTCGGCAGCCAGATCGGGCCGCCAAGGGTGTGCAGTTGTGTCAACCCGTCGGGGTCTTGCGCGGTGACGGTGGCGGTGAGCACGGCACCTGCATCGCGCAGGCCGAGACTGGGGGCAAGGCTGGGGTCGGCCAGCAAATCGGCGGCGGGGCCTGCGCGCAAGCAGCGGCCTTGGTCCAAAACGACGAGCGTGGTGGCGAGGCGGGCAACTTCGGGTAGCGCATGGCTGACATAGAGAATCGGGATTTTGGTATGGTCGCGCAAAGTCTCAATATAGGGCAGCAGTTCGGCTTTGCGGGCGTCGTCCAAGGCGGCGAAGGGTTCATCCATCAGCAGCAGCGCCGGGTTCGACAGCAAAGCGCGACCGATGGCCACGCGGGATTTCTCGCCACCCGAAAGCGTTGCGGGGCTGCGCGACAGCAGGGCGCTCAGGCCCAGCATGTCTACGATGTCGTCGAAATTGGCGCCTTGGTTGCGGGCTGCGAACCAACGGCCATACCGCAGGTTTTGCCGGACGTTTAGGTGTGGAAACAGCCGGGCGTCTTGGAAAACATAGCCGAGGCGGCGGCGGTGGGGGGGGAGGTTGATGGCTTGGGCGGTGTCGAGCAGGGTGGTTTTATCTGCGGTAATGCGGCCTTGATCCGGATGCAAGATACCCGCCACGGCGTTGATCACGCTGGTTTTTCCTGAGCCTGATTTGCCGAACAGCGCGGTAAGGCCGGGAGGGGCCTCAAAGTTGACCTCCAGCGTGAAGCCGGGGAAGTGGTGGCTAAGGGCGACGGAGAGGCTCATGTGCCAGCAATCCTGCGCGCGACCGCGCGGCTGAGGAATTCCGACAGGATCAGCGCCAGCATGGCGACGGCGATGGAGACCAGCACGAGGCGGAAGGCTTGCGGGTCGCCGCCCGGCACTTGCAGGAAAGTGTAGATCGCCGAGGGGAGGGTTTGGGTTTGGCCGGGGATGTTAGAGACAAAGGTGATCGTCGCGCCGAACTCGCCCATGGCTTTGGCGAAGGCCAGCACCGCACCTGCGATGATGCCGGGCATGATCAACGGCAGGGTGACAGTCAGGAACACCCAGAGCGGCGAGGCGCCTAAAGTGCCTGCGGCTTGTTCCAGTTTCGGGTCAACCGCCTCGAACGCCAGCCGGATGGCGCGGACCATCAAGGGGAAGGCCATCACGGCGGCGGCCAGCACAGCGCCCGTCCATTTGAACGCCAGCACAAGGCCAAACCACTGGTCAAGATATTGACCGATAAAGCCTTTTCGCCCGAAGGCCAGCAGCAACAGATAGCCGGTGACGACGGGCGGCAGGATCAAGGGCAGATGCACGAGGCCGTTCAGGATTTGCTTGCCCCAGAAGTCTCGCCTTGCCAGAACATGCGCCACATAGATGCCCAACGGCAGGCTCAGCAGCGTCGCCCACACCGAAACGCGCAGTGACAAAGCCACTGCGCGCCATTCATCGGGGGTGAACCAGTCGGGCATCGGGCCTTATTTCAGAACGGTAAAGCCTTGCGCTGTGAACACGGCGGCGCTGGTATCGCTCGACAAAGCGTCAAGGAAGGCCTGCGCCTCGGGCTTCGCGCTAGAGGCCAAGGTGGCGGCAGGATAGACGATCGGCTTGTGGCTGTCTGCCGGGAAGGTGCCGACGACCGTGACTTTATCGCCGGATTCGTCATCGGCGATCGCGTCTGAGCCATAGACGATGCCGTAGGGGGCCTCGCCAGCGGCAACCAGCGCAAGGGCGGCGCGGACGTTATCGGATTGCGCGACATTGGCTTCAACGCTGACCCAAAGGCCAAGACTTTCCAAGGCTTCTTTGCCGTATTGGCCTGCGGGGACCGAGTCCACCGTGCCCATCGACAGCTTGCCGTCGCCCAAAAGGCCTTTCAGATCAAGATCTTTGCTGATCTCCACCGGGTTGGCTTTGCCTGCCGCCACCAGCACGAGGGTATTGCCCAGCAGGTTTTTGCGGCTGTCATCCTTGATCAGCTTTTCTTCGGAAAGCGTATCCATCCACTTTTTCGACGCCGAGATGAACAGATCGGCGGGTGCGCCCTGCTCGATCTGTTTCGCCAGTTTCGCGGTGCTTTCGTAGGAAATCACCACGGTATTGCCAGTTTCTTTCTGCCAATCAGTTGCAATGGTATCCAGTGCGTTTTTCAGCGAGGCGGCGGCAAAGACGGTGATTTCTGCGGCTTGTGCGGCGGCGGGCAGCGCGAAGCTGGTGAGCATAGCGGCGATCAGGGCGGTGCGGCGGGTCAGCATGGGGTCTCCATTGATATGTTTTTGCGAACATATCGACGAGGCGCGGCGGTGCAAGCGTTATTTCTGTTCGGGAATATCGCTCAGAAGGTTTTGCAGGGCTTGGATATGCGGCGCGGTGGCCTGCGCAGAGGCGGTTTCAGCGGCGCGGTAAGCCGCGATCACCGCAAGCCCGGCTTCGGTGAGCTGTGCGCCGCCACCTTTCACGCCACCGCGCGCGCTTTCCACCAGTGGCGCCCGGAAGGCTGCGTTCATTTCTTCAACCAGCATCCATGCGCGCTTGTAACTCATCTCCATTGCGCGACCGGCAGCGGAAATTGAACCGGTATCGCGGATATGCTCCAGCAGCTGCACCTTGCCGGGGCCAAGTTTCAGGCCGCCGAAATAGAACCGCAGCAGAGTGTGTGGGGTGGTTGTCATGGTGTGATGGTCCCGCCAAATCGCGCGCAATGCAAGCGGTTAAGGCCGCAGGCTCTGGCGGTTGGTGTGGGCAAGCTGGGCGGTCAGCTGCGCTATTTCTAAAGCGCGGCGTTCCGGGGGCCAGCCTTTGGCAGTGGCGATGATGCTGGCGATCTGGTCAAGATCGGCGGCATTCAACGCGCCTGTGACGGCGAGGGTGGTGCGGCGCAGCACGAGGTCTGACAGATGTTCGACCTGTTCGCTGCGGGCGATCCAGTCGATTTCCAGCGCGCTATAGGCGGTGGCATGGGGCAGGGGGGTGGCGTCGGAGTAGGGCGATTTATGCGCGACAAGGCTGGTCAGGCTGGTGCCGTAGCGGGTGAACAGTTCCTCGGCACGGGTCAGGTTCAGGCCCCCGGTCGCGGCGGCGCTGGCGATCAGGCGGGATTTTGAAGCGTTGTCCGTGGGATAGGCCTTGCCCCCGCCGATGCCAAGGTCGCGGGTGCTGATGCGGCGCTTCTGGTTCAGGCGGGCAAGGCAGGTGTCGGCGACTTCCTCGGCAAAGCCGCGAAAGGTGGTCCATTTGCCGCCCACAAGCGAGATGATCGGATAGGGGCGCTGCGAGGTCGGCTCTTGCACAGGCGCGGAATGGTCGCGGCTGATCAGGCCGGGGGTGGCGGCATTGGACGCAGGCAGCGGCCGGATGCCGGAATAGGCGTAGATGATATGCTCATGATCAAACGGCAGACCGGGCAGCAAAGCGCGCAGAGAGGTCAGGAAATAGGCGATCTCGTCATCCTCGCAGCGGACGTTTTCGGGGTCGGCGGCTTTGATATCGGTGGAGCCGACAAGAGCTTTACCGAGGTAGTCGTAGACCAGCAGGATACGGCCATCGTCGGCCTCAAAATAGATCATCTGGCCGTTGAGCATCTTCAAAAGTGCGGGATGGTCGAGCAGGATGTGCGAACCTTTGGTGCCGCCGATCAGCTTGGTATCGCTGCCCAAAGCCGCGTTCACACGGTCGATCCAAGGGCCAGCGGCGTTGATCACCAGCTTGGGATTTGTGGTGAAAGTGCTGCCATCTTCGCGGCTGAAGCTGATTTCGGGGCCGTTGTGGGCGGAGATTTCGGTGTAGTTCAAGGCAACAGCCGTTGGATTGGCGGCCATCCCATCGGTGATAAGTTCCCAAACCAGTCGCTCTGGCCCGGCGATTTTGGCGTCGTAATAGAGGCCCGACGCGACGATGCGCGGCGTCATCTGCGGAAATTCGGCCAGCGTTTTGGCGCGAGATTTCATCTTGTGGCGCGGCATCACATTGGCGCGGCTGCCGTAGTAATCGTAGATCGTCAGGCCGATTTTCAGCAGTAGCGCGCCCCGGCTGCGCGCGGCGGTGGTCGAGCCGAATAAGGTGCGCAACGCCGCCCAAACCCCCTTGGTCCAAGAGAAAATCGGGATCAGGGTGGGGAGGGGAGTCACTGCATGGGGGGCGTTTCTGAGCAGCAGATTGCGCTCTAGGGTGGACTGGGCGACCAGACGGAATTCCCCGGTTTCCAGATATTTCAAGCCGCCGTGGATCATCCGAGAGGGTGCGGCCGAGGTGCCGCCGCCGTAATCGCCTTTCTCGACGATCAGCACGCGCAGGCCTTGCTCGGCGAGATCGCGAAACAGCCCCGCACCGTTGATGCCTGCGCCAAGGATCAGCACGTCGATGCCGTTTTCACACAGGTCTTGTAGGCGGGTGTCGTGGTTCATACGGTGTCCGTTTCGATCAAATGCAGCCGCACGCCAGCGGCTTTCAGGGCTTTGGCTTCGGCGGCAGGCAGGGTGGTGCCCGTCAGTACGGCGTCAAATGCGGTGAGAGGCGCGAGCGCGTGCAGCGCCGAGCGACCGAATTTCTCGTGGTTCAGCAATAGGATACGGCTGTTGGCGGCGGCCATCATCGCTTGTTTGGCGCGGGTGACTTGGGCGTCTTGGATATAGGCCATGCCGTTCTGCGCCGCAGAAGCCGAGCAGATCAGCACATTGGCACGCAAGTGCGGCAGAGCGGTTTCGCAAAGATGGCCGATGAAGGCGTTATAGGTGGCATGAAACTGGCCGCCAAGGCAGATCAGGGTGATATTTTCGGCCCCGGTCAGGCTTTGGATGCTGGCGAGGCTATTCGTGATCACCGTCAGCGGCGCGATGTGCGGCAAGAGGGGCGCAAGCGCGTGGGTGGTAGATGAGTCGTCGATCATCACCACTTGGCCCGGCTCAATATAGCGCAGTGCGGCGCGGGCGAGGGCGGATTTCTCAACGCTCGCAACGGTTTGGCGATAGCGGAACAGGCTTTCGTAGACGCCAGAGGGCAGGGCGCTGACCGCGCCGTGCAGTTTGCGCAGCAGGCCCGCTTGCGCCAGCTGATCAATATGACGGTGGATGGTCATGCGTGAGACGCCAAAGCGCTGCACCAGATCGTCAATCCTTGCCTCTCCTTGTTGCAACACGTAAGCGGCGATTTCTTCGCGGCGATTTTCCTTTACGCGGGGTTCGGGGGTCATGGCACGAGGGCTTCGATTTCGGGCCAGAGCGGGGCGATTGTTGCGGCGATTTTATTGTAGAGTTGAAAACGTTTTTCATAGGCTGCGGCGCGGGTCGGGTCGGGGCTATAAGTCTGGCCCAACAACGACATATCGCGCGGATCATGCAACGGGCTGTCGTAAAGCCCGATAGCCGCCCCCGCGCACAAAGCGGCCCCCCAAGCAGCGGCTTCCTCGGTTTGGCTGGTGGTAACGGGCATTCCCAGAATATCGGCGAACATCTGCGCGAAGGCGGGGTTGCGGGCGACGCCGCCGGTCAGACGGGCCTCACGCACCGGGAAGCCCGCACGCAAAGCATCGACGTGGACGCGGTGGTTGAACACGATGCCTTCCAGCACCGCGCGCAGCATATCGCCACGGGTGTGCCAGCCGCGTAGGCCGATAAAGCTGGCGCTGGCTTGCGGGCCGAAGGGTGAGCCGTAGAGATAGGGGTGGAAAATCAAGGTGGTGGGCTTTTGCAGGGCGATGTCGATTTCTTTTGCAAGTGTCGCATGGATCGACTCGCCTGCAGTGGTCGCGGCGGCAATTTCGGCCTGACACAGCGTCTCGATAAACCAATCGTAGTTCGCGGCAGAGGCGGGCGACAGCGCCATGTTGTTCCATTGGCCGTGTTCAATGGCATTGCGACATAGCCAGCGTGGGTCGGTCGCAGGGGCGTTTGAGACCACTTCGTTGATCGAATAAGTGCCCGCGACGATGGCGACAACGCCCTCGGCATGGCCGCCTATACCAAGCGCGGAAGCCGTCACGTCATGCAGGCCAGCGGCGACGGGTGTGCCTGCGACAAGTCCGGTCAGCAGTGCCGCCTCGGCGGTGATATGGCCGATGATTTCGGCGGATTCCGCGATGTCTGGCAGGGCGTGGGCGACATTCTCCAGATCAAATAGCTGAAGCGCATCAAGGGTATAGTCTTGCGTCTGCACATCGGTGAAGGCGGTGGACGCCTCGGTGCGGTCGGTGCCGAGGCTGCCCGTCAGACAAAACCGCAGCCAGTCTTTGCAGGCGAGAAAGGTGCCGATCTGGGCGAAACGTTCGGGCTCATTGTCCCGCACCCAAGCCAGCAGGGCTGCGGGCGAGCAGGCGGGCGGGATCTGCCCCGTCAGTTTCAGTGCCGCCTCAGCGCGGTCAGCCCATCCGGCGCAAATCGCCCCGGCACGGCCATCCAGCGACAGGATGCCATTGCCCAAGGGGCGGTTTTCGTGATCCAAAAGGTAGAGCCCATCGCCGTGTGCTGTGGCAGCTATGGCGACGATATCGCTGGCAGGGCGGCCCGAAAGCTGGATCGCTTCCGCAATCGCCTCGGCGGTGGCGCGCCACAGGCCCTCCATATCGCGTTCAACATGATGCGGGGCGGGCAAAAGCTGCGGGATACGGCGACGGGCGACGGCGATTTGCTGACCGGATACGTCAAAAATCACCGCTTTGGTGACGGTCAATCCGTTGTCGATGCCGAGCAGGCTGGTCATATGCTTCCCCATCGCTTGAGCGAATCTGATGAAATGAACATGACATGATGGGATTGTAACGGCAATGCGCGTTACAAATTAATCGACCTCGGCGTCCACCTCAACTCGATGCGACTGCGGCGCGGCGATAACCACGTTAATGCCCTTGGCGCGCATCCGGGTGATATGAGCGGCGTCAGTCAGCTGATCGACGATCACCACGTCGAACTCGATGAGGTCCGCAAAGGCGTGCAAGGCGCGGCGGCCAAACTTGGTGTGATCGGCCAAAAGCACGCGTTTTGAGGCAGACTCAAACATCGCGCGCTTGGTTTCCACCATATCGGGGGATTGGTGAAACACCATATCATCGGTGATCGCCGACATCGACATAAACAGCGTATCCGCCCGCAAGCGTTTGATTTCATTTATGGTCATCCGGCCCATGAAGGCATTGCACCAGTTGTGCAACTGCCCGCCCAGACCCAGAAGGGTCAGATCGCGGATGCCGTTTAACTCGTTCATCAGGATCAGCGAATTGGTGATCGCGGTCAGCGGCACCTTGGCGGGCAGGTGGGCTGCCATCTGCAAAACGGTGGTGGAATCGTCGAAAAACACCGCCTGACCAGGTTCGACAAACTGCATCGCCGCCGCAGCAATCGCCTTTTTCTCAGCCGATTGGCGGGTGAAACGGTAAACGTCGGAAGCCTCAATCAGGCTGGTTGGCGCTGCAGAGACAATGCCGCGCGCCTTGCGCAACAGACCACGCGCGACCAACTCGTCCAGATCGCGATGCGCGGTCATCAGCGAAATTCCGAACCGCTCGGTCAGATCCTCGATCCGCATCGAGCCTTCGGCCATCACCGCTTCGGTGATCAACTGGCGGCGGGCAATTTGGCGGGCATGGCGGCTATCGGACGGCAGTTGATCGGCCATCAGGCCAGAGGGTGGCTTCATATCGGTCATTCTCGCCCCCTTTGTATACCGATGCCAAGACGGACGGCGAAAAGCAAGGGAGCGCCGCGGACAGCGCTCCCTCAGATCAGATTATTGCGACAGGGTGAACGGGCCGGTGTATTTGTCCACATTGTCTTTGGTGATCAGCAGGCAGTCAAACAGCTGCTTTTCGGTCGCAGCACCCGTCGCGCCGGTCTTGATGAAGCTGTCGGCTTGCTTCACAGCCTCTGCCGAGAACACGGCAACCGGCTGCAACACGGTGTATTGCATTTCGCCTGCGGTGATCGCGGCCACAGCATCCGGCGAGCCGTCAAAGCCGCCGACTTTCACGCCGTCAAGCTTGCCAGCTTCTTTCAAAGCCGCAATCGCGCCCAAAGCCATCTCGTCATTGCCAGCGATCACGCCGATGATGTCGGGATTGGCTTGCAGGATCGACTGCATCTTGTCGTGGCCCTTGGTGCGGTCCCAGTCAGCCACTTCCTTGGCGGCTTTCACCAGATCGGGATACTGCGTCAGCACGGTCTCATAGCCGTTCGAGCGGGTCGCGGCGTTGTTATCGGCCGGGTTGCCGAACAGTTCAGCGTATTTGCCGGTCTCGCCAACCGAAGCCACCCATTGCTGTGCGCCCATCGCGGCACCCTGCGCGTTGTTGGACACCAGCTGCGCTTTGGCGAGGCCTTCTTTGTTGATCTCAGCGTTAACCAAGAACACCGGGATGCCCGCGTCCACGGCCTTTTGTACCGCGCCGACCGAGCCGTCCGCATTCGCCGGATCAAGGATGATCGCGACGGATTTGTTGGTGATCGCGGTGTCGATCATCGTCGATTCTGCGTTGGTGTCGCCCTTGTGCGCCGAAACGCTGGCGGTGTAGCCGAGGCTTTCGGCGGTGGCAGCCGCGACATCGCCTTCGGTTTTCCAATAGGGGTTCGCAGGATCATTAACGATGATGGTGATCAGGCCATCGGCGAACGAAGTGCCTGCGAGCAGGGCGTTGATCGCAACAGCGGCGAGCAGCGCGCGCTTGGTCATGGTGAACATAGTCTCTCTCCCTTGGTTGATTTCGTCTTTAGTTGCCAATAACTTGGCTCGGTCTTTCCGCAGCGGATAGGGACCGTTGCGGCGAAGATTGTTACGCCTTGGCTTTCGCCTTCGGCTTGTATTGGATCGAGTTCAGCAGCACCGCCAGAACGATCACCGCCCCGGTGAACACGGTCTGCCAGTAGGACGACACGCCGATGATCACGAGGCCATCGGACAGAAAACCGATCACGAAAGCCCCCAACATGGTGCCGCGAATGGTGCCTCTGCCGCCTGTGAGCGCAGCACCCCCGATGACAACGGCGGCGATGGCTGTCAGCTCGTAAGTGGTGCCTGCGGTCGGGCCAGCAGAGGTTAATTGCGATGACAGCACCAGCCCCGCAATGGCGGCACAGATGCCCGACAAAACGTAGACGGTGATCTGCACCCGCTTGACCGGAACGCCCGACAGTTCTGCCGCGCGCTCATTGCCGCCCGAGGCATAAAGCCAACGGCCAAAAGCGGTGCGCGACAGCGTCAGACCGGCCAGGATCGCCAGCGTCGCCAGCACCACCACGCCAATCGGCACGCCGCCCAAGCGGTTAAAGCCCAGCCAGTTGAAACCAAGATTGCCCAGCTCGGCCTTGCCGCCCAGATTGTTGAAGGTCAGCCCGTTGGTCATCAGCAGGGCAACGCCGCGCGCCACATACATCACGCCCAGCGAAGCCACAAAGGCCGGAACCTTGAACCACGCCACCAGCGCCCCATTCACAAAACCCACCAAGGCGCCCATCGCACAGGTCAGCACCACCACCGCCCAGACCGGCGGAAACAGGATCACGCCCGCAGATTCGATCTGCACGCCCTGCATCAGAAAGCCCGCGATGCAGCCCGCAAGCCCAAGGGTCGAGCCTACCGACAGATCAATGCCGCCGTTCAGGATCACCAGCAGCATGCCGATGGCAAGAATGCCATAGATCGCCACATGGCTGGCCATCACCAGAAAGTTCGCGACCGAAAAGTAATGCGGCGACAGAAGCGAGAACACCACAATAATGGCGATCAGCGCGAAAAAGGCGCGGCCTTCCAGCAGCAGGGCAATCGGGTCAAACCCTTGTTTCGTCACAGGTTTAGCGGTAGATGACATCGGGTTCTCCTAGTGGGCCACGGCTTCGCCAGAGGCGGCCATGATCTTTTCTTTACTGACGCTGTGATCAAATTCAGCCGAAATCCGGCCCCGGTGCATCACGATAATCCGGTGCGCAATCGACAGGCATTCGCCAACTTCCGAGGTGGAATAGACCACCGCCAGCCCCTGTTTCGCGCCTTCCGACAACAGCCGGAACACCTCGGCTTTCGCACCGATGTCGATACCGCGCGACGGCTCATCCAGCACGATCACCTTCGGATTGGTCGCCAGCATCTTGCCGATCACCACTTTTTGCTGATTGCCGCCCGACAGCGACCCAATCGGCGCAGTCCCCGAAGCATCGGTCTTCACCGTCACCTTGCGGATCGCGTCACTGACCACTGCGGCTTCGGCCTTCCGAGACGTAAACAGCCCCTTGGTAAACGCGCCAATGCTGGCAAGAGACAGGTTTTGCCCGACAGACATCGTCTGCACCAAACCATCGCGCTGACGGTCTTCCGGCACCAGAACCAGCCCGCGCGCGATGCGCTGCGCGATGGTCAGGCCGGAAACATCGCGACCCTGAAGCATCACGCGGCCCCCCGATGGGGCAAGCCGCCCCGCCACACATTCCAGCAGTTCGCTGCGACCCGCCCCCATAAGCCCATAAATACAAACGATTTCCCCGGCTTTCACCGACAGGCTAAGCCTGTCCACCACCGAAAAACCCACCCCCGCCGCATCCGGCACCGACAGATTTTCAATGCTGAGCGCGGTCTCGCCCAGCACATAGCCGTCGGGCGGCGATCCAAGGTCGAAATTTTCACCGACCATGTTGCGCACGATCCATTCCAGATCAATATCGGCGCGCTCGGCATAGGCGGTCATTGCGCCATCGCGCAAAACCACCGCGTGATGGGTGATCTGCAACGCCTCCTCCAGATGGTGCGAAATATAGACAATCGACACCCCCCGGCTGGTCAAATCGCGGATTACCTTGAACAAAACTTCCACTTCGGTGGCGCTGAGCGCCGAGGTCGGCTCATCCATGATCAGAATGCGGCTGTTCACCGACAAAGCCCGTGCGATTTCAACGATTTGCTGCTGACCCAGCCGCAGTTCTTCCACCGGGGTCAGCGGATCAATGTCTTCCTCAAGCTCGGCCATCAAAGCGCGGGTCTGGCGTTCTTCCTCGGCATAATCGACGCCGGATCGCCCCATAATCTCACGGCCCATGAAGATATTGTCACGGACGTTCATATTGGTGGCAAGGCTAAGCTCTTGGTGGATAATCGAAATCCCGCGATTGCGCGCATCGGTGGAGTTTGTGAAGGTCACAGGTGCGCCATCCAGCACGATCTGCCCCGAGGTGGGTTTGACCACACCCGACAGGATCTTCATCAGCGTCGATTTGCCCGCGCCATTCTCGCCAAACAATGTCGTGACTTGCCCACGATGAATGTCGAAATTCACCCCTTTCAGCGCGTGAATATTGCCGTAAGCCTTGGCAATATTGCGCGCCGAAAGCACCGGTTCTTGTGGCAGGTCGAGGCTCATTTCACCTCCAAAGACACCGGGGTGATCATCCAGCTTTTCGGATTCACCAGCTTGAACGCGCCAACCACAGCCACGGTTTTGCCGGTCAAAGCGCTGTTATCAATGCCGTCCAATACCAGCTTTTTCATCTCTTTGTTCAGCGCCGAGCCTGCATCCTGATACTCGATCTGGTTGGTGAACTGGCTAAAGCTGATCTCGCCCGTGGCATCGCGCAACTCGGTACCGTTGATCGCGGGGCCGGTCTGCACACGCAAGCGCAAAGGTGCCGGAATCCCTGCAACATCAACGAAGTAGATGCCAGATTTGCCTTCGCCAACCACGCCTTCCAGCTTCACCGGATAGACGCCGCCGACTGCATATTTCGCCTCTGCCGCCTTTGGGTCGGCAGCAATCGCCGTGGCCAATTCCACCGCATCCACCGCCCGCGCGGTCACATTGGCCTGCACTTTCGGGAAAGTTTCCGCGCCGTAAGCTTCGGGCGAAAACACCGCCGCACGCACGTCTTGATCCGACCCGATCCGCACCACAGTGGTATCCAGCGCTATCGCGCCCAGCACTGCCACGACCACAGCCGCAGTGATCAGCAATGTGCGATTGGCGCGGGGTGGCGGCGCGGTATCAGGCTGGTGGCTCATCTTGCAGGGACCTTGGGTTTGGAGGCGGGGGAAGGTGATGGGTTACAGGGGGGCGGGGTGAAAAACACCCATCGGGCCATGCAGAACCCGTGCGCCAAGCCGCGATACGGCTGCAAATTCAGCATGACTCCCCCCCCCCTTTCTGCAGATCTGCAGGGCGATTTCCTCCCGCCGCGCCGATCTGGCCTGTCTTACATCTATAACTGTGATAGAGTTATGGTATCAACTCTCGAGATACTGTTATAAGTTTCCCTGTCTGTCAATCGAGTCTTTTGCAGGCGAGCCGCCTTAATTCTCGGCGGTTTGCCTTGGGTTTTGCACTGATCCGCCGAGTCTCTCTGGGTTTCTGCGCCTGCGAAAAGCGCTGCGGTGCGGCAACGACATGGCGGAAATCTCGACGCCGGATGTTTCGTATTGCATTGTAAAGTATAGAAAAAATTAAAATTCCATCGCTTTGACAGCGTCCGGCGCAATGCTCGGTAGCCGCACTCCCCTCTGACGGACTGTGATCTTACCCGTCACCTGTGCGCTTTGGTTGACAGGGGTCATTTTATCTGAAAGAAATTACCCTGTCCGTAAAATAATTCACTTTCCGTGTTATCTCTCTGTGATAATTCGGAAAGGCCAGTCGGAGGGGCTGGGAATGCGCGCGGGCGCGGAGGAGGTGGCATGGCAGAGCTTTTGATCGGCATCGATTCGGGCACTTCGGTGGTCAAAGCGGTGGCGTTTACCCTGAATGGCGCGCAAATCGCGGCCTTTGCGGTGCCGAACGCCTATATGACGGGTGCCGATGGTGCTGCGACGCAGAGCCTTGCGCAGACTTGGGCCGATTGTGCGACCGCGCTGCGCGGTTTGGCCGAGAAAGTGCCGAACCTGGCCGCGCGCACCGCTGCCATTTCGGTCACCGCCCAAGGCGATGGCACTTGGCTGGCCGGGTCGGGCAATACTCCGGTCGGTGATGCGTGGTTGTGGTTGGATGCCCGCGCGGCACCGACCGTGGAACGTCTTGCTGCCAGCCCCGCCAATCGCGCCCGGTTTGAGGCGACTGGCACCGGGCTGAACACCTGTCAGCAGGGCGCGCAGATGGCGCATATCGACCACTTCCACCCCGAACTTCTCGATACAGCCGAGGTGGTATTGCATTGTAAAGACTGGATTTATCTTAACATGACAGGCGTGCGGGCGACCGATCCGTCTGAGGCCAGCTTTACCTTCGGCAACTTCCGCACCCGCGCCTATGATGCCCAAGTGATCGACGCTTTGGGCCTGAACCATCGCCGCAACCTGCTGCCTGAGATCCTCGACGGCAGCCAGATCACCCATCCGCTGACGCCCGAAGCTGCCGCTGAAACCGGCCTGCGCGCGGGTACGCCCGTCAGCCTTGGCTTCGTCGATATGGTGATGACGGCGCTTGGCGCTGGCGTGCATACCGGGGCCAAAGGGGCCGCGTGTTCGACGGTCGGATCGACCGGGGTGCATATGCGATCCACCCCGGTTTCGGACATGCATCTGAATGCTGAGGGTACTGGCTATGTGATCTGCCTGCCGGTGCCGGGGATGGTGACGCAGGTGCAGACCAATATGGCGGCGACGCTGAACATTGATTGGCTGCTGCGGATGGCGGCGGATCTGATGTCAGATTTCGGCAAACCCACCAAACATGCCGATCTTGTGCCGCTGATTGAAAGCTGGCTGGCGGCAAGCAAACCCGGTGCTTTGCTCTATCACCCCTATATTTCTGAGGCGGGTGAGCGCGGCCCGTTTGTGAACGCCGACGCCCGCGCGGGCTTTGTCGGGCTGAATTTCACCCACCGTTTCGCCGATTTGCTGCGCGGCGTGGTCGAAGGTTTGGGCATGGCGACCCGCGATTGCTATGCCGCGATGGGCGCTATGCCCTTGGAATTGCGGCTTACTGGCGGCGCTGCGCGATCAAAAGGCCTGCGCGGTGTGTTGTCTGCGGCGACGGGTGCGCCGGTGCGGGTGTCGGCGCGCGAAGAGGCCGGCGCTGCCGCAGCCGCGATGATGTCTGCCGTGGCGATTGGCGCATATCCGTCGATGGAGGCCTGCATCGCCGAATGGGTCACACCCTTGTTGGGCGAGGCCGAAGCGCCTGATCCGGGCCTGACCGCCACCTATGCCCAAACCTACCCCGCCTATAAATCCGCCCGCGAGGGGCTGACCGCCGCATGGTCTGGCCTTGCAGACAGCCGCCAAGCCAAAGACAGGACCGACGCATGAGCCTTAGTATTTCTGAGCCTAGTAATTATGACCATAGAAAAACTAATGATAGTTTTTCTGAGCATAGCTTGGTTGATCTGTTCGTCATTGGCGGCGGCATCAATGGCGCAGGCATTGCCCGCGATGCGGCGGGGCGGGGCTTGTCGGTGGTTTTGTGTGAGAAAGACGATCTGGCGCAGGGCACCTCGTCGCGCTCTGGCAAGTTGGTGCATGGCGGCTTGCGCTATCTGGAATATTACGAATTTCGCCTTGTGCGTGAGGCTCTTATCGAGCGCGAGGTGCTGCTGAACGCAGCCCCGCATATCATCTGGCCGATGCGGTTTGTATTGCCGCATAGCCCGACTGATCGCCCGGCGTGGTTGGTGCGGTTGGGGCTGTTTCTGTACGATCACCTCGGCGGGCGCAAAAAACTCCCCGGCACTCGCACGCTGGATTTGCGGCGTGATCCACAAGGCGCGCCGATCCTTGATCAATACAAACGCGGCTTTGAATATTCCGATTGCTGGGTCGATGACGCGCGGTTGGTGGTGCTGAACGCTTTGGATGCGGCTGAAAAGGGCGCAGAGGTGCTGACCCGCACCGCCTGCACCTCGGCCCGGCGCGAGAACGGCGCTTGGACGGTGGAAACCATTGATAAGAATGGTGAAACGCGGGCGTTCCGTGCGCGCTGCATCGTCAATGCGGCGGGGCCTTGGGTGACCGATATTGTGACGCGAGTGGCAGGCTCGAACTCGGCGCGCAACGTGCGGCTGGTCAAAGGCAGCCATATCATCGTGCCGAAATTCTGGTCCGGCGATCACGCTTACCTGGTGCAAAACCACGACAAACGGGTGATTTTCATCAACCCCTATGAGGGCGACAAGGCGCTGATCGGCACCACCGACGTGGGTTACGAAGGCCGCGCCGAAGAGGTGCAGGCGAGTGAGGCCGAGATCGACTATCTGATCGCCGCCGTTAATCGCTATTTCAAAGAAAAGCTGCGCCGCGCCGATGTGGTGCATCATTTCTCCGGCGTCCGCCCGCTGTTTGACGATGGCAAAGGCAACCCCTCGGCCGTCACCCGCGACTATGTGTTTGATCTGGATGAGACGGGGGGCGTGCCACTTCTGAACGTGTTCGGCGGCAAAATCACCACCTTCCGCGAACTGGCCGAGCGTGGGTTGCACCGCCTGAAAGCGATCTTTCCGCAGATGGGGCCGGATTGGACCGCGACCGCCAAATTGCCGGGCGGCGAGATGCCGAATGCCGATTATGAAAGCTTTGCCAATGACTTGCGCGTGGCTTATCCATGGATGCCACGCAGCCTGATTGCGCATTATGGTCGCCACTATGGCGCGCGCACCCGCGATCTGGTCGGTCAGGCGCAGGGGCTTGATGGTCTGGGCCAGCATTTCGGCGGCGATCTTTATGAGGCCGAAGCGCGCTATCTAACCTCACGCGAATGGGCGCAAACGGCGGAAGATATTCTGACCCGGCGCACCAAGCACAACCTGCATCTGACCGCCGAACAGCAAGCGGCATTCACCGCTTGGCTGGCGAAAGGGGCCTGAGATGTTAACGCTGTCGCTCAACACCAACCCGCTCGTCAACCGCTTCGCCGACCCGGATGATCTGATCATCACCGTTGCCCGCGACCTGCGCATCCGCGATCTGCAACTGACGCATGAGTTCATTAACCCGTCTTGGCCCGCCCCGGTGATCCGCCGCCTGACGCGGGCTATGGACGCAGCTATGCAGCGCACCGGCGTCCGCGTCACCTCTGGCATGACCGGGCCCTATGGCCGTTTGAACCATTTCGGCCACCCCGACCGCGATGTGCGGCGTTACTATATCGACTGGTTCAAAACCTTCGCCGATATCACCGCCGATCTGGGGGGCACGAGCGTTGGCACGCAGTTTGCTATCTTCACCTATCAGGATTTTGACGACCTCAAGCGACGGGAATCGCTGATCAATATCGCGATTGACGCTTGGGCCGAGGTTGCCGAACATGCCAAATCTGCGGGCCTGACCTATGTGTTCTGGGAGCCGATGAGCGTCGGGCGCGAGTTTGGCGAGACCATCGCTTCGGCTATGGCGCTGCAAGATCGGCTGACCGCTGCAAATATGGCAGTGCCGATGTGGATGATGGCCGATATTGACCACGGCGATCTGACCAGCCCGAACCCCGATGATGTCGATCCTTACGCCTGGGCGCGGGCGGTGCCAAAAGTGTCGCCAATTATCCATATCAAGCAAAGCCTTATGGACAAAGGCGGCCATCGGCCCTTCACCGCCGCCTTCAACGCCAAGGGTCGGATTCAGCCCGAGCCCCTACTCAAAGCCTTCGCCGAGGGTGGGGCAAAGGACAACGAAATCTGCCTGGAACTGTCGTTCAAAGAGCGCGACCCGAATGACCGCGAAGTCATCGCCCAAATCGCCGAGAGCATTGCGTTCTGGGCACCACATATTAACAGCGGCGTTAACGATCTTCACATCTGAGGAGGCTGCCATGTCTGCATTCGCCTTTCTAACCGCCACAGAAATCCTGTTCGGACGCGGACAGGCGGCACAAGCGGCGGGCCGGATCAAGGCGCTTGGCACAAGGGTTTTCCTGCTGCACGGCAGCCCCACCCGCGCCGATTGGCTGGCCGAGGCACTGGCGGGGCAGGGCTGCGATGTCACCCGGTTTGTGGTGAACGGCGAGCCTGACATCGCGATGATTGAGGCCGCAACCATCGCCGCTAAAGGCGCGCAGGTCGTCGCCAGCCTCGGCGGTGGTGCGGTGATCGATGCGGGCAAAGCCGTGGCCGCGCTGGTGCCCGCCACAAGGCCCTTGATGGATCATCTTGAAGTCATTGGGAAATCCCTGCCGCTGGATCATCCACCCTTGCCGTTCGTCGCCATCCCCACCACCGCAGGCACCGGCGCGGAAGTCACCCGCAACGCGGTGATTGGCTCGGCGGAACACAGCCGCAAAGTCTCTTTGCGCGATAAGCGGATGCTGCCTGCGCTGGCCATCATTGACCCCGCGCTGACCGATCATACGCCGAAAAGCATCACCCTCGCCTCGGGCCTCGACGCCATCACCCAAGTGATCGAGCCCTTTATCTGCACCCGCGCCAACCGGTTGACCGATGCGCTTTGCCGCGATGCGATCTCGCAGGGTTTGCGCGCGTTGCGGTCGTTAATGCTTAACGAGGATGCACAAGCCCGCGATGATATGGCTTGGGTCAGCCTCTGCGGCGGCTTGGCGCTGGCCAACGCGGGCCTTGGAGTGATCCATGGTCTTGCCGGGCCGTTGGGTGGGCTGTTGCCCGCCCCGCATGGTGCGATTTGTGGCACGCTGTTACCACATGGGCTGGCAATGAACGCGGCGCGTGCGGCCAACCCGACGCGCATCCTGAAGGTGATTGATTGGATCGCAGAAGCCTTTGAAACACCTTACGAAAATGCCTTGCCGATGCTGACCAAATGGTCGCGTCAAAACGGGCTGCCCAGCCTTGCGCAGATGGGTTTTGCGCCGCATCATCTGCACCAAGCCGCCGAAGCCGCAGCAACTTCCTCGTCGATGCAGGCCAATCCGGCCCGGCTTTCTGCCGCTGATCTGGCGATCGTGATGGCCACCGCATGAGCCGCGCGCTGGACCCCGAGCATTCGCTGGCGATCCGCGCCGCTTGGTTGCATTACGTCGGCGGCCACACCCAAGCCGCTGTCGCCAAACGGCTGGGCATTACCTCGGTGAAAGCCCACCGCTTGATCGCCCGCGCCGTGGCCGAAGGCGCGGTGAAAGTCACCATTGACGGCGATATTGTCGAATGTGTCGCGTTGGAGACCGCACTCGCCGCCCGCTTCGGCTTGGATTTCTGCGAAGTTACCCCCGATCTGGATGAGGTCGGCCTGCCGATCCGCACCTTGGGCATAGCGGCGGCGGGCTTTCTGAAGCGCCAGATTGAGCTTGGCACCACCCCTGTGATCGGTCTGGGACACGGTCGCACCTTGGCCGCGATGGTGCGGCATCTGCCAAGGATCGAAGCGCCTGATCTGAAATTTGTCTCGCTGTTAGGCGGACTTACCCGAAACTATTCGGCCAATCCGCATGATGTGATGCACCGGATTGCCGAGAAAACCGGCGCACGCGCCTATGTCATGCCGGTGCCGTTTTTCGCCAATACTGCCGAGGATCGCGAGGTTTTGCTCGCACAGCGCGGTGTCGCGGAAGTGTTCGCCATGGCGCAAGGTGCGGGGCTGAAACTGGTCGGTATCGGCACCGTCGAGGTTGATGCGCAACTGGTGGCATCAGGCATGATAGAACCGAAGGAAATCAAAGCGATACAGGCAGCGGGTGGGGTCGGCGAGTTGCTGGGGCATTTCTTTGATGCAGGCGGTAACATCCTGCAAACCCAGCTTACGGCGCGGACTTTGGCGGTGAGTTTTGCCGCAGCGGGCGATCAAATCACCGCCATCGCGGGGGGCTTGGGCAAGGTGCAGGCGATCCGCGCCGTGCTGTCCAGCCGTCGCCTGAAGGGATTGATCACCGATGAGGCCACCGCCCGCGCGCTGGTTAATGGTAAGTGAGGCCGGGCTGGCCCACCACGGTCGCCCGGCCTATCGCCAAGCGCGTTGAGGTGCTCCCTCAACGCGCCCTAAAGACTGGATTGGCCAGTGGCCGCCCAATCCATGGCGAATCTTGTGCGCTGTTTGTCTGTCACACTAGGGCTACTTTAAATCCTCAAATATCACAATCAATAATAACAAAATCACATAAATTTACTTTTCAATCACAGATGCAAATGTTACAAATTGCAGATGCAGGAGGGTATGTGGTGAAGCGCGAAGATCGCAAACAGGCGATTATGGATCTGCTGGTCGAGCAGCACGCGGTCGATCTCGATGATCTGGCCGAACGCTTTGCGGTGTCGAAAATGACCATCCACCGCGATCTCGATGATCTGGAATCCGAGGGGCTGTTGCGCAAAATGCGCGGCGGGGCGACCATCGAATCCGGTACCCAGTTTGAATCCGATTTCCGGTTTCGCGCCCGCCAAGAGGGGGCCGCAAAGGCGCGGATGGCGCGCGCGGCGCTTGAACTGGTTGAACCGGGCATGACGCTGATGATCAACGATGGCTCGATGGCCGCCGTCTTGGGCGCGATGCTACCTGAGAAACGCCCGCTGACCGTGATCACCAACAATGCCGCGATCATTGATGCTTTGCGGGCTGAGCATGGCATCACCCTGATCGCCTTGGGTGGGGTTTATTCCTATAAATTCAATGGCTTCTTTGGTGTTGTCACCGAAGAAACCCTCGCCCGTCTGCACGCTGATATGGCCTTCATTTCCACCCCCGCCGTGCAGGGCACCCGCGCGTTTCACATGGATGACAACGCGGTGCGCGCAAAGCGGGCGATGATCGCGTCTGCCGCCAAGACCTGCCTTCTGGTTAACCACCAGCGCTTTGGTCGCCAGTCTTTGCACGTTCTGGCCGATCTGGCAGATTTCGACACCATCATCACCGATGCCCAGCCCGATGCCGAAGCCCGCGCCGCTTTGGACCGGGCCGGGATCAGCCTACGCATCGCAGGAGACAGCGCATGAGCAAACAGGTCTGGGTCGGCACCAGCTGGAAAATGAACAAAACCCTCGCCGAAGCGCGGGCCTTCGCCGAAGCTCTGCCGCGCGAGGGTGATCCGCGCATCCAGCGCTTTGTGATCCCGCCCTTTACCGCCGTGCGAGAGGTGAAATCTATGCTGGCGGATACGACGGTGAAGGTTGGCGCGCAGAACATGCATTGGGCGGATGATGGCGCGTGGACGGGTGAAATCTCGCCCTTGATGCTGAAGGATTGCGGGCTGGATATTGTCGAATTGGGTCATTCCGAGCGCCGCGAATTCTTCCATGAAACCGATGAGACCGTCGGGCTGAAGGTGGAAGCCGCCGTAAGGCACGGCCTTATCCCGTTGATTTGCATCGGTGAAACCCTCGCTGAACGCGAAGCGGGCCGCGCCACCGAAACCCTCGCCGCCCAAGTCACAGGCGCTTTGGGCAAGTTGTCGGAAAGCCAGAAATCCGCACAAATCCTGCTCGCCTATGAACCCGTCTGGGCGATCGGTGCCAACGGCATCCCGGCCACATCCGACTATGCCGACGCCCGCCAAGCCGAAATCATCGCCACGGCGGAGTCCATCCTGAACCGCCGCATCCCCTGCCTCTACGGCGGCTCGGTCAACCCCGGCAACGCCGCTGAACTTATCGCCTGCCCGCATATCGACGGGCTGTTCATTGGCCGCTCGGCTTGGAATGTCGCGGGCTATCTCGACATCCTCGCCCGCGTCGCCGCAACTTTGTGAAGGAGAACCCAATGAAACTTGCAATCGCGGGCGACAGCGCAGGCGAAGGCCTGGCCAAAATCCTCGCCGACCACCTGAAAGCCAACCATGACGTGTCCGAGATTTCGCGCACCGAAGCGGGCCCGGATGCCTTCTACGCCAACCTGTCCGACCGGGTCGCCAATGACGTGCTGGCTGGCAAATACGACCGCGCCATTCTGGTCTGCGGCACCGGCATTGGCGTCTGTATTTCCGCCAACAAAGTCCCCGGCATCCGCGCCGCCCTGACGCATGACACCTATTCCGCCGAACGCGCGGCTTTGTCCAACAACGCGCAAATCATCACCATGGGCGCGCGGGTGATCGGCTCGGAACTCGCCAAAGCCATCGCCGACGCTTTCCTCGCCCAGACTTTCGACGAAAATGGCCGCTCCGCCACCAATGTTGATGCGATCAACGCTTTGGACAAGAAATACTCCTAACCCGTGGCGGCACTTTCGCCGCAGGTTGACAAGCCCGGCGCCTCCTCCGCCGGGCTTGTCTCAATCCCGCAGAGCCGCCATTCTGGCGCAAATCGGAGGCGCAGATGGCACCCACACAAAAGCTGATCAACGATGGCAATCATGCGGTGGATGAGATGCTGCGGGGCGTACTCGCCGCCCATCCGATGCATCTGACCCTCGCCGCCCCCCGCGCTGTCATCGCCAAGCATGGGCCGCGCGCGGGCAAAGTCGCGCTGGTGATTGGCGGCGGATCGGGGCATGAACCGACGTTTTTAGGCTTCGTCGGCAAAGGCTTGGCGGATGCTGCCGCCGTCGGTAACGTCTTTGCCTCGCCCCCGCCACAGCCCGCCGTTGATGCGGCGATGGCCAGCCACGGCGGGGCAGGGGTGTTGTTCATGTATGGCAACTACGCCGGCGACGTGATGAATTTCGATATGGCCGCCGAGATGCTGGAGATGGAGGGCATTGAGGCCCGCACGGTTCTGACCACCGACGATATCGCCTCCTCGCCCGACCGCGCGAAGCGCCGCGGTGTCGCCGGAAATGTCTTCATCTTCAAATGCGCCGGAGCCGCCGCCGATCTGATGCTGCCGCTGGATGAGGTGGAACGTATCGCAGCCCGCGCCAACGACCGCACCTATACGATGGGCGTGGCTCTCAGCGCCTGTTCGCTGCCGCAAACCCGCCGCCTGAACTTTGATCTGCCCGCCGGAGAGATGGAAATCGGCATGGGCATCCACGGCGAACCCGGCATCCGGCGCGGGCCTTTGAAGCCCGCCAATGCAGTGGCGGATGAGATCATGGATGCGATCTTGGCGGAAATGGCCGCACCCAAAGGCGCAAAAGTCGCGGTTCTGGTGAACTCCCTCGGCTCCACCCCGTTGATGGAGCTTTACATCCTCTACGCCCGCGTCGCCGAACGTCTGTCCGCTGCCGAGCTGACCGTCCACACCGCCCTCGTCGGCCCCTATTGCACCTCGATGGAGATGGCAGGCGCGTCAATCACCGTGATGCATTTGGATGATGAGCTGACGCGAATGCTGGATCACCCTTGCGACTGCGCCATGTTCCGGGTGGGTTAAGCGATGGATTTTACAACGCAAAACTGCACCGCGCTGTTCCAAGCCCTCGCCACCCGTATGGCCGCCGAACGTGACGCTCTGTGCGCCTTGGATGGCCTGATCGGTGACGCCGATCATGGCATCGCAATGGAGCAGGGGATGCAAGCCGCAGCTGCAGAGGTCCCCGGCTTGCCCACCCTGCAAGACCAATTCAACGCCGCCGCAAAAGCCTTCCTGAACGCCGTCGGGGCCTCCTCCGGCCCGCTTTACGCCACCGCTTTGATGCGCGCCGCCAAAGCCGCAGGCCCCCGTGTCGCGATGCCCGCGTCAGAAACACCGCGCCTGATTGTCGCCATGGCCGAAGGCATCGCCCATCGCGGCCGCGCCGAACCGGGTCAGAAAACCATGATCGACGCGTGGCACCCTGCTGCCGAAGCTGCCAAATCCGGTTCGACTTGGCCGGAAATTCTGCAAGCCGCCCAAGCCGGAGCCGATGCCACAGCACGGATGCAAGCCAGTTTAGGCCGCGCGGCACGGCTTGGTGAGCGCAGCTTAGGTCACAAAGACCCCGGTGCCGTCAGCGCCTGCATGATCATCGAAGAATTTGCCAAAGCCCTCGGTTAAACCACTAAAACTTATCTAAAATGTTCATCCTCTGTGCTCAAATATCCCCGCCGGAGGCATCCGACATTGGCGGCAGAAGCGTCCGGCGGGGATATTTAGACCAAGATGAAATCCCTCAGCCGTGATGTCCAATCACATCCGCCGAGCGCGCGATATGTGCCTGCATCGCGGCTACCGCCCCCGGCGCATCATGGGCGGCGATGCGGGCGATAATCAAAGCGTGTTCTTGCAACGTCACCTGTTCTTTGCCCGACCAATGCAGCAGGGCCGCGTGATAATGGAACAGCCATTTCAGCATCGCCTCCGACACCGCCAGCATGATCGGATTGCCGGTCATCGCCGCAATCTTTGTGTGAAAGGCAACATCGGCGGCCACAAAGGCCTGCGCATCGCCAAGACATTGCGTCTGATGCGCCAGAATCGCCTGCAGATCCGCCACATCCGCCGCCACGGCTTTCTCGGCCGCCAACCGCACCATGCCCGCCTCAAACATCCGCCGCGCTTCTTTCAGATGCGCCAAAGCCCCCGGCTCTGCTGACAGCAGCAGCTGCGCCACCGCATCGACCTGCCCCAGCACCGCACTGGCGTTCAGCGCCTTCACCCGGCTGCGCTCGCCATGCGCGATGGTGATCAGGCCCATGGTGTGCATCTGCTGCAAAGCCTCGCGCACCGCAGGTCGCCCCACCTCAAACCGCGCCATCAGCGCGCGTTCCGACGGCACCACCGCCCCCGCCGCCAATTCGCCGGTCAGGATCATCGCCCGCAGCCGGTCAAACACCTGATCCGAAAGCTTGCGCCGGGTGATCTTTTCCGAAACCATCACGCCCCCAATCTTACCACCACACTCAACCCCGCTTAGGCGCAAACCTCGCGTTCAAGCAAGCTCTGTCCGCACATAGCTCGCGAGATTGGTTGTCATCTCGGCCCCGGCAAACTGCAAGCGCGCCGAGAGACCGGGCCGCAGGTCGGCATCCACCCGCTCACCCGCCCGCGCCGCGAGTTCCGCCAGCACCCGCGCCAGCGGATAGGCCCGCCCGTTCCAATCCATCATCCCGCGCGGCCCATACAGCCCCGCCGGAGTCCAGACCTCCACCCCAGACCCGACCAGCGCCGCCGCCAGCCCCAGCGCATAAGCCGCGCCAAACACCGTGCGATGGCGGGGGTCATCATCGGTCATACAAACCTGCACGCCATCGGGATTGGGGATCACCCGCGTGCCATAAGGGTTCTGCCGCATCGCAATCGTGCTCGGCCCCAAGCGGTAAGCCTTGCCGCCAATGATCGCGCGGGCCGAGGCGGTGATATGGCTCACCGCCTCCAGCGTCTGCATCACACCTTGGTCGCTGGCGTCATGCACAATGGGGCAAAGGCCGTGGCTGACGAAATCCAAGCCCGCAACCGGCGGGCGTTTGCGGTTCAATTCGGGGAAGAAACTGACCATGCCACCGCCCAAGCTTATCCCCGGAAAGGCCTTGCGCGCGGCAAGGTAGACCTCCGCCAACGGCGGGCAGGGCGGCCAATCTGAGCCCGGCGGCGTCGATTGGCGGTCCACCGAGGGGCAGATCAAGATCGAGGCCACTTGTAGCCCCGATGCGGTCAAGTCCTTGGCATGGGCTGAAAATTCAGTATCCAGATCGGCGTCACAACGCGCGATCAGTTCCAGATCATACATCGCCTCGTAGCTGGCTTGCAGCACCGAAAAGGCCTGCAACTCCGCCAGCCCATGCCGGGTCGCATCGAAATGGCACAGCAGCCGCTGCGGTTTGATCATGGCGAGATCACCCGGACGCTCCACCGCCCGCCGCGCTTCTTCGGCGGTGATCACCAGCGCGGTTTGCGGGAAAATTCCGTTGGCGGTCGTGCGGGGCAGGGTGGTTTCACCCCCCTCCGTCCCCTGCCAACTCAGCCGCACCGCCTGATCAAACCCCGCCCCATCCGCGATCTGATACGGCCAAGGCCGCGCCAGAGGCCGAACATAGGTCTTATAGCTGGCATCGCCCCATTGCCGCTGATCCTCCATCTCAAACGCGTCGCCCTCCATTTGGCAACGCACCTGCCAGCCGCCCAGTCGATGCGTCAGCGCCCGCAAGTCTTGAAACGGCTGCCAAGGCTCGATCAGCAGCGGGAACTGCGCATCACGCCGCGTGCCATCGCAATGCTCCACCGCCACGGGCGCGCCCGCGACACCCGTGATCGGATGCAGCACGGTAAAGCCCGCGCGATTGGTCTCAAAATCACCCTCCGCCTGCGCATGGGCGCTGAACTGCAGCCCCTCAGCAAAGTCGATCACAACAGCGACCACCAAAGCCGCGCCTTGGCACACGAACCGCGCTTGGTAGGAAATCCGTGTCGGTTCAATTACTTCACCGCCGATCTGCGGCACCAATGTGCCCCAATCGCGGTCGCGCACCAGATAGGCGATGCCGCGGATCACCTCAACCTCGCCCAAACAAATCCGCCGCAGCGCGCCGCCGTCATAGTCAAAATTCAGCGGGCCATGGCTGATTTTCATAGCGCTGCCAACTCCACCATCCGTCCTTCGGCTGCCGAAGTATAGGCGGCTTCCACCAAGGCGAGGGTCTGCAAATTATCGGCGCCAGAGGTTTCGGGCTGGCTGCCCGCCGCAACAGACTCCAGAAAATGCCGCTGAATAATCAGCACGCTTTCCTGAATATTGTGCCAAGGGCGGCTGGCCCAAGCCAAAACCGGCGGCGACAGATCCTCTACCCGGTCCTTCATCACCAGCCGATACCCCGCCTCCAGCCGCAAACTGCCCAAACTTCCGTCAATTTCGATCAAACTTTCTGGGAAAGTCTCAGGGCTGCGCTGTGTCGCATAAGAACAATCGACCACGCTCGTCGCCCCCGTCCCATGCGTCAGCAGCATGGTCGCCACATCCTCTCCCTTGATGCTTGGGTTAATTCGCCGAGTCGTTGCCGCCAGCCGCACCACATCACCGAACAAAGCCCGTGCAATATCAAGCACATGGATGCCTAAATCCTCAATGATAAACCGCTTGCCCTCCGCCAGATAAGGCTGGCCCGAGAACACATCAAAGCCCGACCGGAAACTGACCCGGCCAAAGAATACCTCACCCAATTCCCCCGACCGCACAATCTCAATCACCCGGCGCACCGCCGATTGCCAGCGAAAATTCTCATGTACCATCAGCACCTTACCCGCCGCCTCGACCGCTGCCACCATCGCCCGTGCATCCGCCATCGTGCTGGCAAACGGCTTCTGGCAGATCACGTGCACCCCGGCTTGCGCCGCCATTTCAACCAAAGGCCGATGCGAGGCAACCGTGGTGGCGATATCGACGAAATCCAACCGTTCAGCGGCAAACATCGCGCTCGCATCGGCATAAGTCCGCGCAATGCCAAACCGCGCTGCGGTTTCCGCCAGCCGCAACGGATCGCGGTCACACAAAGCCACAATCCGCGCGCCGGGCAGATCGGCCCAAGCATGTAGCTGATTTTGGGCGAAAAATCCGCAGCCGATCACGGCACCGATCAGGGGTTGTGGCAAAACGAGGCTCCTTCCAAACTGCATCCAACTTGCCATGCAGGACGCTTGAATTCAACAGGTATGATGAGTATGCAAGCTACATCTATGGGGAGCCTGCCGATGTCCGATGATCTGATCAAAGTCACCTACCGTCTGGAAACCCCCGGCGATCCTGCGGCCTTGGCGGCGAAAATCGCCTCGGACCAATCCACCGGAACCTTCACCGATCTGCCTGGCGAGACGGCGGCGGTGAAAGCCCGCTGCGCCGCCCGCGTGCTGTCCGTCACCACCTTGCCCGACACGCCAACGCCGTCCTTCCCCACCGCAGGCGGCCCGTTTCGCCGTGCCGATGTGGTGATCGGCTACCCGCTGGAAGCCGTCGGCACCGACATCGCCGCGCTGATGACCATTACCGTCGGTGGCGTCTTTGCCGTGCGGGGCCTGTCGGGCGTGCGGGTGATGGATTTCGACCTGCCGCCTGCCTTCGCCCGGCATCCCGGCCCACAATTCGGCATCGACGGCTCGCGCAAACTCACCAATGTCTACAACCGCCCGATCATCGGCTCGATCATCAAACCCGCCTTGGGTCTTGCCCCTGCCGAGACAGCAGTCATGGTTAAGGAACTCTGCGAAGCAGGCGTCGACTTCATCAAAGACGACGAAAAACTGATGAGTCCCGGCTATTCGCCCTTGGCCGACCGCATCAAAGCCGTGATGCCGGTGATCGACGCGCACGAGCAGCGCACGGGCAAGCGGGTGATGTATGCTTGGGGAATCTCCTCGGCCGACCCCGATCAAATGCTGGAAAATCATGATCTTGTGGTCAAAGCTGGTGGCAACGCAGCGGTGATCAATATCAATTCGATCGGCTACGGTGGCATGACTTTCCTGCGCAAACGTTCAGCGCTTTGCCTGCATGCCCATCGCAACGGCTGGGACATCCTGACCCGGCATCCCGGTTTGGGCATGGAATTCGCCGCTTATGGCAAAATCTGGCGGCTTCTGGGGGTAGATCAGTTTCAAATCAATGGTATAGCCGCGAAATATTGGGAGCCGGATGACAGTTTCGTACGTTCGTTCCACTCTTGCCGCACGCCGATTTTCAGCCCCGCAGATCGACCTTTGCCCGTGGTTGGTTCCGGCCAATGGGGCGGTCAAGCCGTTGAAACCTATGCTAGAACTGGCCAGACCACCGATCTTATGTATCTCGGCGGCGGCGGCATCCACGGCCATCCGGGCGGTGCGGCCTCAGGTGTTGCCGCAATCCGGCAGGCGTGGGAGGCGGCGGTGCAGGGCGTAGCCTTGAGCGATTATGCCAAAGATCACAAGGAATTAGCGCAAGCTCTTCAGAAATTCGGCCGCTAAATGAAACAACCCCCGGCTTTGCAGCCGGGGGCACACTCTCTACTGGAACTACCTCAGGTAATCCGTTGAATAGACGCAGTAATCTCGTCCCACTCGAACACCTTTTTCCAGTCATCGCGCATCAGCATCGGCTTGCCAAACTCAATCGCCTTGTTGCAGGCGTCTGAGAACACCCCCGGCTGTTCGTCAAAGATCACCGCCGCGAGGATGTTCATATGCCCCAGCAGAAAATCCCGCGCCGCCGCTTGCGGCACCCCGCGCGCCACGCATTCATCCATCGCCTCGCGCATCACCACCAAAAGTGACGCGACAACCGTTTCCGACAACCCCGGCTCCAGCATCGCCATCTGCTCCACCGTCACCCGGTGCGAGCGCACAACGGGCGCGAAAATCGCCTGCGCCACCGCCTCACCCACCGCATAATGCGCCTCTGGCCCCTGCATCAAAGCATTCACCACACCCTGCTTCGCCGCGACGCCACCGAAGAAATCGCGCTTGGCGTCCGGGTCGGTTTCATCATTGAAAATCGGCGGATGGCAGGGGTGGGTGACAAAATAAGTGATGTCGGCGCGCGCAGGCAAATGCCCGGCAAACGGGGCTGCTGCATCCAGACAGATCACAATCGTCCCCGGGGCGACCAGTGGCACCACCATGCCCGCAACCTTGCCGATCGCCGTATCCGGCACCGCCAGAACCACCACATCGGCACCCTGAACCGCCACCGCTGGGGCCACACAATCGGCGCCAATGGCGTCGCGCAAACGGGCCTGACCCGCCTCGGACACCTCCACATGCGCCACCACATAATCGGTTTTCGCCAGATTGCGCGACAGCCGCACGCCCATCTTTCCACCCGCCCCAAACAGCGCAATCTTCGTCATAGCTCTCTCCATTCGCCTCTTGCTCAACTGGTATGATGAGATAATATGATAAGGTCAAGTCGAAGGAAGCCCCATGCGAGAAATCCCGCCGATGCCGCTGCCAGACGGCCTGCTGATGACGTGGTACGGCGACGATTTCACTGGATCAGCGGCGGTGATGGAGGCGCTCACCTTCGCAGGCCTGCCGTCTGTGCTGTTCTTCGACACGCCGACGCCCGCGCAACTGGCCCGCTTTCCCGGCCTGCGCGGTTTGGGAATCGCCTCCACCGCGCGCAGCCATAGCCCGGCGTGGATGGCCGCTAACATGCCTGCGCCCTTGGCCTATCTCGCCGCGCTGAACGCGCCGTTCCTGCATTATAAAATCTGCTCCACCCTCGATTCCGCGCCGCATCTTGGCAATATCGGCACAGCCATCGACCTCGCCCTGCAAGCCCGCCCCTCAACAGCCATCCCGCTGCTGACCGCCGCCCCCCGGATGCGCCGCTACCAGGCCTTCGGCCATCTGTTCGCGGGCACGCCGCAGGGGGTGTTCCGGCTGGATCGCCACCCGGTGATGGCGCAACATCCGGTCACGCCGATGGCGGAATCTGACGTTTTGCGCCACCTTGCCGCGCAGACCGATCTGCCCACGGCTCTGATGGATCTGGAGGCTTTGGCCGATCCGCACAGCGCCCAAACCGCGCTGGATCTCGCGCTACAAACCGCCCGCCTGCTCAGCTTCGATACGATGACAGCAGACACCGATGCCGCCGCAGGCCGCCTGATCTGGCAGAATCACGATCATTTTCGGCTTTTGGTCGGCTCGCAAGGCATAGAATATGCACTTATCGAACATTGGCAGCGTGAAGGCCTGATCCCCGCCGCACCCGTCCCACCGTCGGCTGGTAAGGTCGCCCAGATCGTGGCTGTCTCTGGTTCCGTCTCACCTACCACCGCCGCGCAGATCGAATGGTCGGCGGCCAACGGCTTCGGCCTTGTCCGGCTGGACGCCGCAACCCTGCTGCACAGCCCCAAAGCCGCCGAAGCGCTGGCCACCCAAACCGCCCTGAACCTGATCGCGCAAGGCCAAAGCCCGTTGATCCTGACCGCCGCAGGCCCCAATGACCCCGCTGTCGCAGCCTTCCGCAGCGCCCTCGCGCAAAGCCAAATCACGCCCGAAGCTGCCAATCAATGCATCGGCGAAAGCCTTGGCCGCGTGCTGGACACAACCTTGAAAGCCTCAAACCTGCGTCGCGCGGTGATCTCTGGCGGCGACACTTCTGGCCATGGCGCGCGGCAGTTGGGTTTGTTCGCGCTGTCCGCCTTGGCCCCCACGATCCCCGGCGCGGCCCTGTTCACCGCGCATGGCGACGGTACGCATGACGGCCTGCAACTGGCGCTGAAGGGCGGCCAAATGGGCAGTGCCGACTATTTCGGCTGGATCAGGGCGGGCGGGGGACTGCGCTAAGCCATCGACACCGCTGCCAAAATCCCCCACTCTGACCGCAATCCAAAGAGGGCAGAACCATGTCGCACACCGCAAACCTTACCCTGCCAAACGGCCTCTGGCTGGGTCGCGTCTGGCGCGCGGGGATCGGGCCCAGCCTTGTCACCCTGCGGGATGGCCGGGTCATCGACATCACCACAAAAGCCGCGCCCACCCTGCGCGATGCGCTGGAACAAGCTGATATTGCTGGATTTATCGCCAGTATCGCAGGCGAAGACCTAGGCCCGCTGACCGATATCGCCACGCAGTCCATCGAAGCAGACCAAACGCAAACCCATCTGCTTGCCCCGAATGATCTGCAAGCTGTCAAGGCCTGCGGCGTCACCTTCGCGCGCTCGATGGTCGAACGCGTGATCGAGGAACGCGCCGCCGGAAACCCCGCCCGTGCTACTGAGATCCGCGCGCGCGTGGCGGATGTGATCGGCAACTCCTTGCGCGATCTGATCCCCGGATCGGACAAGGCCGCCGAGGTCAAAGCCCTGTTGCAAGCCGAAAATCTGTGGAGCCAATACCTAGAAGTCGGCATCGGCCCGGATGCCGAGGTGTTCACCAAAGCCCAACCGATGTCCGCCGTGGGCTATGGGGCCACGGTCGGCCTGCACCCGATCAGCCGCTGGAACAACCCCGAACCCGAAGTCGTGCTGGCCGTCAATTCTACTGGAAAGATCGTCGGCGCGACGCTTGGCAATGACGTGAACCTGCGCGATGTCGAAGGCCGCTCGGCCCTGCTGCTGGGCAAGGCGAAAGACAACAACGCCGCCGCCAGTATCGGCCCGTTCATCCGCATATTCGACGCCAATTTCAGCCTCGATACTGTCCGCAATCTCGACCTCACCCTGACCGTCAGCGGCGCAGATGGCTTCCTTTTGACCGGAGCCTCCTCGATGAAACAGATCAGTCGCGACCCCGCCGACCTTGTCGCGCAAACCCGTGGTCGGCATCACCAATATCCCGACGGTTTCATGCTCTACTGCGGCACGATGTTCTCGCCCGTGCAAGACCGCGACGGGCCGGGGCAGGGCTTCACCCACCACATCGCTGATATTGTCACCATAGCGGCGCCAGAACTTGGAACCCTGCGCAACACCGTGCGGCTGTCCACCGAGGCCCCGGAATGGACCTTCGGCACCTCTGCCCTGATGCGCAATCTGGCGGGCAGAGGCCTGCTCTAAGCCTCTAAAATTTAGCTAAAATTCGCTTTCACATTGGCTCAAATATCCCACTGGTGGTCCGGAGGGTGTGAAACCCTCCGGGGCCAGTCAAGTATGCTCAGGCCAGATCTGCCGGAAACAACTCTGCAGGCAGGTTCTGGAACGCCACCGGACGCAACCAGCGCCGGATCGACAAGGTGCCCACAGAAGTCGCGCCAAAGTTGGTCGAGGCCGGGTAGGGCCCGCCATGCACCTGCGCATCGACCACTTCCACGCCCGTCGGGAAACCATTGGCAAGGATACGGCCTGCCTTACGCTCCAACACCGGCAACAGCAGCCGCGCGACAGGGTAATCGTCGGCGTCGACGTGCAAAGTGCAGGTCAACTGGCCCTGCAACGCGCCTGCCACCACCTGCATCTCGGCAAAGTCAGCCACCCGCACCACCAGCCCCAACGGCCCGAACACTTCCTCGCCCAAGGCGTGATTGGCCAGCCAATCCGCACCCGACACCTCAAACAGATAGGGCGTCGCTTGGCGCAGATCACAGACCGAAGTCAGCACCGCCTGCACGCCAGCACTCGCCGCAATTTTGTCGCGCCCGGAGCGATAAGCCTGCGCGATGCCATCCGTCAGCATGGTCTGCGCGCCGACCTTGGCCAGCCCAGCCTTAGCCGCATCAATGAACGCCCGCGCTTCCGGCCCGTCGATCACCACCGCAATGCCGGGATTGGTGCAAAACTGGCCTGCGCCCATGGTTAAAGACCCGGCCCAGCCCGCAGCCAAAGCCTCGCCCCGCGCCGCCACCGCCGCAGGCAGCAGGAACATCGGGTTGACCGAGCCCAATTCGCCAAAGAACGGGATCGGCTCCGGCCTGCGCGCGCACAGATCAAACAGCGCGCGACCACCACCCAAAGACCCGGTGAAGCCCACTGCCTTGATCAGCGGATGCTGCACCAAGCTCTCTCCGACATCACGGTTTCCACCCTGCACCAGCGAAAACACCCCCGGATGCAGCCCCAAAGCTTTCACAGCCGCATCAATGGCTTGGGCTACAATCTCGCCGGTGCCGGGATGCGCCGAATGGCCCTTGACCACCACCGGGCAGCCCGCCGCCAAGGCCGATGCCGTATCGCCACCCGCCGTCGAGAACGCCAAAGGAAAGTTCGATGCGCCAAATACCGCGACCGGGCCGACCGAAACCTGCATCATGCGGATTTCCGGGCGCGGGGCGGGCGCGCGATCCGGCTGTGCCGCATCAAAGCGCCGGTCGAGATAGTCACCCTTGCGGATATGGTTGGCAAACAGGCGCAACTGCCCGGTGGTGCGGCCACGCTCGCCTTCCAGACGCGCTGCGGGCAGCCCGGTTTCCGAAGTGCCAATCGCGGTGATCTCAGCGCCACGGGCGTCTATTTCCTCGGCGATTTTATCAAGGAATGCCGCGCGCGCCTCGCGGCTAAGCGCAGAATAGCTGGGATAGGCGGCTTCCGCCCCTTGCACCGCCGCATCGACATGCGCAGGCGTGCCGACCGCGAAGGCCAAAGCCTCGCCAGTGGCCGGAGAGGACAGGAAGGTCGCGTCGCCCGCGATCCATTGGCCCGCGATGAGGTGTTTGCCAGTCAGCATGGTGGTTCTCCTTGATCAAAGGCGCAGCGGAGGGGCATTCGCCCCCCGCACCCCCCCCGTGAATATGTAAGCCAATGTCGAATTAGAAGTCGAAGGCCTCGGTTTCAATACGGCGGCCCAAAGTCAGCGCGTCGGCAACATGCACCATCGGCGCAAGATCGACCTCGGACGCGCCCTGCGCCACCAGTTCGGCCATCCGCGCATAAAGTGCGGGGTATTCGCCCATGATGGTGTTCTCGCCACCCGCCGCATGGCCGCCGATTTCCAGCACATTGCCGCCCATCCGCAGGGCCATCGGACCTTGATCGGTTTCAACCTCGATATCCCAGGTTTGCGGGCCGGTTTGACGCCAGTCGAAATCGGCGGTCACGCCCCCCGAGAAGGTCAGTTTTGCCGCAATCGGGGTCTGGCGGTTCGCCGGAAACTCCAGCGAGGCGGCGGTCAGATGCACCGGAGCGGGCAGGATTTCCGTCAGGATCGACAGCGCATTGATGCCCGGATCAAACACGCCCATGCCACCCGGTTCAAACACCCAATCCTGCCCCGGATGCCATTTGCGCACATCTTCGCGCCAAGTGATATGAGCCCTAACGATGCGCTTATCCGCCAGCCAAGCCTTCGCCGGAGACACCGCATGCGCCATCCGGCTGTGCCATGTGGTGTAAAGCGTCAGCCCCTTATCCGCCGCAAGCGCTTGCAAATCATAAACTTCCGCCAAGGTCGCCCCCGGCGGTTTTTCCAGCATCACATGCCGCCCCGCCAAAAGCGCGGCTTCAGCATAGTCGAACCGGGGCACCGGGGGCAGAGACAAAGATACCACCGACACATCAGGCCGCGCCGCCAGAAACGCCGCGAAATCGTCGAACGCCTCAACGCCGTCGACCGAACCTTTGCGCGAAACAGTCGCCGCCAATTCCCAATCGGGCGAGTTGGCAATCGCCGGAACATGCTGATCCATGGCAATCTTACCGATGCCAACCAGAGCCACTTTCATTGGTTTGGGCATCAGTGCGAATCCTTGCCCACCGCATTGCCGCGCGCGCCTTTGAGGAAATCGAGATCGGCCCCGGTATCCGCCCCCTGCACATGGCGCTGATGCAGCCAACCGTAGCCGCTTTCGTACAAGGGATGGATCGGCACCCATTTCGCCAGCCGCGCCGCCAGTTCCTCATCGGAAATATCCAGATGCAAGCGGCGGTTCGGCACGTCGAGTTCAATGAAATCGCCGTTCTGCACCACAGCCAGCGGACCCCCAGCGGCGGCTTCGGGCGAGGTGTGCAGCACAACCGTGCCGTAAGCCGTCCCCGACATCCGCGCATCAGAAATCCGCACCATATCGGTGATGCCACGGCGCAGGATCTTCGGCGGCAGACCCATGTTGCCAACCTCTGCCATGCCCGGATAACCCTTTGGCCCGCAGTTTTTCAAGACCATCACGCAGGTCTCGTCGATGTCCAAAGCCTCGTCATTGATCTTGGCTTTGTAGTCGTCAATATCCTCAAACACCACGGCGCGACCGCGGTGGGTGAGCAAAGCCGCGGTTGCAGCCGAGGGTTTCAACACGGCCCCTTTCGGCGCGAGATTGCCCTTCACCACTACCACGCCGCCAGACTGGGCGAGGGCCTTGTCGGCAGGCAGGATCACGTCATCATTGTGGTTGACCACATCCTTGACCTGCTCCCAAGCCGTCTCACCCGAAACCGTCAGCGCGTCTTTGTGCAACAGGCCCGCTTCGCCAAGCCGCTTGATCACCACAGGCAGGCCGCCTGCATAGAAGAATTCCTCCATCAGGTATTTGCCCGACGGCATCAGGTTCACAATCGTCGGCACATCGCGGCCGCAGCGGTCCCAGTCTTCCAGCGTCAGATCAATGCCAACCCGGCCCGCAATGGCGAGCAGGTGGATCACCGCGTTGGTGCTGCCGCCAATCGCCGCATTGGTGCGGATCGCGTTTTCAAACGCTTCTTTCTTCATCACGTCGGAGGGCTTCAGATCATCCTTGACCATCTGCACAATCCGCCGACCCGTAATCTGCGCCATCACCCGACGCCGTGAATCCACCGCCGGAATTGCCGCATTGCCCGACAAAGCCATGCCCAAAGCTTCCGCCATCGACGCCATTGTCGAGGCCGTCCCCATCGTGTTGCACGACCCAGGAGAGCGGCTCATCGAGGCTTCCGCATCGACAAATTCCTCACGCGTCATCGTCCCGGCCTTCACCGCTTCGGAGAATTTCCAAAGGTGGGTGCCAGACCCAACCCGCTCATTCTTATAATAGCCGTTCAGCATCGGCCCGCCCGTCACCACGATCGACGGAATATCCGTGCTCGCCGCCGCCATCAGCAGCGAAGGCGTGGTTTTATCGCAGCCCACCATCAGCACGCAGCCATCCATCGGCTGGCCGCGCATGGCTTCTTCCACCGCCATCGCGGCGAGGTTGCGGAACATCATCGCGGTGGGGCGGAAGGCGCTTTCTGAAGCCGAAAACACCGGAACCTCAACCGGAAAGCCCCCAGCCTCATAAATCCCATGCTTCACCCGCTCGGCCAGATCACGCAGATGCGCGTTGCAGGGCGTCAGTTCCGACCAAGTGTTCAGGATGCCAATCACCGGGCGGCCATCGAACAAATCCGGCGGGAAGCCTTGGTTTTTCATCCAGCCGCGGTGATAGATATTGTCCTTCGACGTGCCGCCAAACCAAGTTTGCGAGCGCAGTTTGCGGGGCCATGCGGCTGGTTTGAAGGTCATCATATCCTCAGAGTTGCTTGACAGTCACCGCACCCGACAGGGCAGGGGCGACAGCCAAAGTATTGCGCAGTGGCAGACCAAACGCGTCTACCTGAATTTCAAAGGTATCGCCGGGCAGCACGGTCAGGCCGTCGGCAAAACTCAACGTCGCGGTGCCAAACATATGCACATGCAGATCGCCCGGCTGGCGGAACAGGGCGTATTTGAAATGGTGATGCTCAAGGTTCGCAAACGTATGCGACATGTTCGCTTCGCCCGACAGGAACGGCTTGTCGAAGATCGCCTTGCCATCGCGCCAAATCCGGCTGGCCCCGCGCACATCCAAAGGCAGATCGCCGACCAGCAGTTCCGGCCCGAACGACGCCTCGCGCAGCTTGGAATGTGCGAGGAACAGATAGTTGATCCGCTCGGTCACATGGTCGGAAAACTCATTCGCCAAGGCCCAGCCGACGCGGGCCGGGGTGCCATCCGCGTCGATCAGATAAATCCCCGCCAGTTCAGGTTCTTCACCACCATCCAGCGCGAAACCGGGAGAGGTTAACGCGCTTCCGGGCGCTACGGCGGTATAGCCATTGCCCTTGTAAAACCACTCCGGCTGCACCCCAACCTGACCCGGCGCAGGCCGACCATCGGCCAGCCCCATCTGGAACATCTTCATGCTGTCGGTCAGAACCGCCGTCTCGCCCAGCTTGGCGTGCATCGCATCGCGCGTTGCAGCCGACCCAAGATGCGTCAACCCCGTCCCGGTCAGATGCATATGGGTCAGATCGGGGTGGGTGATCGGCAAAGCCAGCCGACCAGAACCAGCCAAAGCCACCAGATCCACCGCCTCACCCAGCCCCCGCGCCGCGATCACCGCAGCGAGGGGTTTGCCCTGCGCCAAGGCTTCCATCGCCAGTGCATAAGTGCTGACAGCACCGCGCACCACCGCCGCCTCAGACCCTTCCCGCGCCACAACGCTGATCGAGCCATCCGCATTAAGTATCTGAGACAACAGCATGATATTTCTGCCTTATTTCGCTTTATTGTATACGTCGAAGATCACGGCGGCCAACAGTACCAGACCTTTGATCATCTGCTGATAATCAATGCCGATGCCCATGATCGACATGCCCATGTTCATCACGCCCATGATCAGCGCCCCGATCACCACACCAACGATCTTGCCCGACCCACCGGTCATCGAAGCACCGCCAATGAACACCGAGGCAATCGCGTCCAACTCAAACCCGGTGCCTGCCTTTGGCGTCGCCGAGTTCAACCGCGCCGTCACCATCATCCCCGCCAACGCGGCCAGCACCCCCATGTTCACAAAACACGCAAACACCAGCCGATCCGAGTTGATCCCCGATAGTTTGGCCGCCTTTTCATTGCCGCCCACCGCGTAAATCCGCCGCCCCATCGTGGTATTTTCGGTGAAAAACGCATAGAGCACGGTCAGCACGATCAGCACCACCAGCACGTTCGGCAGGCCCTTCAAAAACGCCAGTTGGTAACCAACAAACCCGGTCGCCGCCGCAATAAGCACCGTGCGGCCCATGAACAAAGCCATCGGCTCCGGCTCAATCCCGAACTCGGCATCCCGCGCCCGCGCCCGGAAACCCAGCCAGAACTGTGCGCCAATCGCCAGCACCACCAAAATCACCGTCAGCCCATGCGGTTGACCGATCCCGGTCAGGTCCGGCAGGAAACCGCTTGAAATCGCTTGGAATTCCTTCGGAAACGGCCCGATGTTCTGCCCGCCGAGCATCCACATCGTAGCCCCCCGGAACACCATCATCCCCGCCAGCGTGACGATGAACGAAGGGATGCGCCAGAACGCCACCCAATAACCTTGCACCGCCCCGATGCAGCCACCGACGATCAGCGTCAGCGGAATAACCACATAGAACGGCAGGCCCAGATTGACCGTCAGATACGCCGCAACCGCCCCGGTAAAGGCCGCAACCGAGCCCACCGACAGATCGATATGCCCCGACACGATCACCAGCAGCATCCCCAAAGCGAGGATAATCACATGGCCATTCTGCAAGAAAATATTGGTGATGTTTTGCGGCTGCAAAAACGTCTTGCCCTGATAGGCCAGCAGCACCGAAAACAGCGCCACAATGGCGACCAGCGCCAGCAGCATACCATTTTCGCGCAAACGGTCGCCCAAAGCCGAGCCGGATTTTTGATCTTGTGCCATTATGCAGCCTTCCCTTCACCCTTGAGGATCAGTGCCATGATTTTCTCTTGGCTGGCCTCATCCCTGCCCAATTCCCCCACGATGCGCCCCTCATTCATCACATAAATCCGGTCACACATCCCCAACAACTCGGGCATTTCCGAGCTGATCATCACGATGGACCGGCCCTGTTCGGCGAGTTCCTTCATGATGGTGTAAATTTCAAACTTTGCCCCCACGTCGATGCCACGGGTGGGCTCATCAAGGATCAGCACCTCAGGCTCGGTGAACAGCCATTTCGACAAAACCACCTTCTGCTGGTTGCCGCCCGATAGGTTCACCACCTTCTGCTGCACCCCCGGCGTGCGGATCGCGAGCTGCTTGCGATAGCCCTCCGCCACACGGGTTTCGCGCCGTTTGTCCAGCACACCTTTCAGCGCCACCCCGGCCAAATTCGCCAAAGTGATGTTCTTCACAATCGGTTCCTCAAGGATCAGGCCCAGCCCCTTGCGATCCTCGGTCACATAAGCGATCCCGGCTTTCACTGCCTTCGGCACGGTCGAGACATCCACCTCAGCCCCGTGCATCTTGATCGAACCCTTATGGCCCTGCCCATAAGATTTGCCAAAGATCGACATCGCCAACTCAGTCCGCCCGGTGCCCATCAGCCCGGCGATGCCCACGATTTCGCCCTTTTTCACGTTGAACGACACATCCTTGATGATCTGCCGCTCGGCCTGTTCGGTGTGCCAGACGTTCCAACCCGCAACCTCCATCAGCACCGGCCCCGGATTGGGCGTGCGTTCGGGATAGCGATGCGCCATATCGCGCCCGACCATATCGCGGATGATGCGGTCTTCGGTGATCTCATGCTTGTCCATCGTCGACACCGACGCGCCATCGCGGATCACGGTGATGCGGTCGGCGACACGGGAAATCTCGTTCAGCTTGTGCGAGATGATGATCTGCGTCACCCCCTGCGCCTTCAACTCCAGCATCAAATCCAGCAGTTTCTGGCTGTCATTCTCTTGCAAAGCCGCCGTCGGTTCGTCCAGAATCAACAACCGCACGTCTTTAGCCAGCGCTTTCGCGATCTCGATCAACTGCTGCTTGCCAACGCCCAGCTTTTCCACCTTAGTGGTTGGCAACTCATTCAGCCCGACCTTCTTCAACAACCCTTCAGTGCGCTGATAAGCCTCGCCCCAGTTGATCACACCGTTTTTCGCCACCTCATTGCCCAAGAACAGGTTCTCGGCAATCGACAGAAGTGGGACCAGCGCAAGTTCTTGATGGATAATGATAATTCCGCGATGCTCACTGTCGCGGATGTTGCGGCAAGCCAAAGTCTCGCCGTCATAAATGATATCGCCCTCGTAAGAGCCAAACGGATAAACCCCCGACAGCACCTTCATCAGGGTGGATTTGCCCGCGCCATTCTCGCCGCAGATCGCGTGAATCTCACCCGGCTCGACGCTTAAAGACACGTTGTCCAACGCCCGAACACCCGGAAAGACCTTACTGATCCCCCGCATTTCCAACAATGCTGTCATGGTTCCCCCCTAAATCCCGTGCCCGCCCAGATGAGCGGGCACGAGGTTAGCTTACTTCAGCTGATCAGCGGTGTAATAGCCCGAAGTCACCAGCACAGCTTCATAGTTGCCCGCATTCACCGGCTGGCTTTCCAGCAGATACGACGGCACAACTTTGACGCCATTGTCATAGGTTTTGGTGTCGTTGATTTCAGGCTCGGCACCCGACAGAACAGCGTCCACCATCTTGACGGTGACTTTCGCCAGCTCGCGGGTGTCCTTGAAGATCGAGGAATACTGCTCGCCCGCGATCATCGACTTGACCGACGGAATTTCGCAATCTTGGCCAGTAACGATCGGCATTTTCAGATCGCCGGAGCCATAGCCGACGCCCTTGACCGAGGACAGAATCCCGATCGACAGACCATCGTAAGGCGACAAAGCACCATGCAGAACCTTGTCGCCGTAGTTCGACGACAGCAGGTTGTCCATGCGAGCTTGTGCCACGGCAGCATCCCAACGCAGGGTGCCGACGACCTTCATGCCAGACTGGCCCGACGGAATGGCAATGTCGCCAGCGTCGATCAGCGGCTGCAGAACCGACATCGCGCCATCGTAGAAGAAGAACGCGTTGTTATCGTCTGGGCTACCGCCGAACAGCTCGACATTCCACGGCTTGGTATCCGCGAAACGCTCTTTCAGGCCCTCAACCAGCGAAGTCGCCTGCTGCACGCCAACCTTGAAGTTATCGAACGTCGCATAATAATCGACCGAGCCGGAATCGCGGATCAGACGGTCATAGGCGATGATCTTGATGCCAGCCTTGTTGGCCGCGTCCAAAGCGTTCGACAGGGTGGTGCCGTCAATCGCCGCGATCACCAGCGCTTTGACGCCATTGGTGATCATGTTTTCGATCTGTGCCAACTGGTTCGGAATGTCGTCTTCCGCATATTGCAGATCAGCGGTGTAGCCCGCTGCGGTGAACTGATCCACCATCGACTTGCCGTCCGAGATCCAACGCGCCGAAGATTGCGTCGGCATCGCAATGCCGATGGTGCCTTTGTCTTGTGCAAAAGCTGGCAGACCGACGATGCTTGTGGCCGCCGCAGCGCCGCCCAGCGCCAAAAGCGCCCTTCTTGAAACTTGCATTCTGTATCCTCCCAAGCAGCTCATTGGCTGCGATAACCCGACGGCTGGCAGAGCTGTCCCTCCCAAGACCGTGCGGCACTCTTGCAACAGGTAAATATATCGGTCAAATGATGAAATCGCATAGACACATGGCTGAAATGATATGTCAAAACCCCCAACCGCCGATTATCTGATTCAACGCGGCCTAAAATTGAGCCATCTGCGCCTGCTGGCGGCTTTGGCCGAGACCAGCCACATCAGCCTTGCCGCCGACCGGATCGGCTCCACCCAGCCCGCCGCCTCGCGCCTGCTGGCGGAAGTCGAGCGTATCGTCGGCCAACCTGTCCACCACCGCACCGGGCGCGGCATGTCGCTGACAGCGGTGGGGCAGGCGCTGGCGACCCGCGCGCAACGTATCCAGATGGAGCTGCGCGACGCCGCCCGCGATATGACCGAAGTGGCCTCTGGCACCAGCGGCCACGTCCGCATCGGTTCCGTCACCGGCCCCGCCATCGACCGCGTGCTGCCGACATTGCGCAACGCCCGGCTGACCGCGCCGCAAGTCACCGTCGAAGTCGTCGTCTCACCCTCGGACCTGCTCTGCGAACAACTCCTCGCCGGACGCCTCGATTTCGTCATTGGTCGTCTGCCCGAAGGCGCAACCCGCGATCTGTTCGCCCTGACACCCATCGCCACCGAACCCGTCTCCCTCGTGGTACGCAAAGGCCACCCGCTCGCCAATCACCCCAACCCCACCCCCAAAGACCTGATGTCCTACGATTGGGTGATGCCACCACCAGACTCGCTGCTGTCGCGCGCCGTCCACGCCCGGCTGCGCGCCAGCGGTATGCCCAGCCCGCCGCAACGCCTCTCCACCGCGTCTTTCCTGTTGATCTTTGCGCTGATCCAACAATCCAACGCCATCGCCCCCTTGGCCCGCGCAGTGGTCACCAGCTTTTCCGCGCATCCCGACGCGCCCTATACCGAACTTGCGATTGATCTGGGCATCGAGGTCGAACCCTTCGGCCTCGTCACCCGCGCAGGCAGCATCCTACCGCCAGTTGCGGCACGGCTGGCACGCGAGATTCAGAATATGGTGACTTTATGAATCCGTCAGGGCCCCCAAGATTATTCAGGGCCCCCAAGATTATCTTGTATGCTCCGCATCAAGCGGCCAAAGCCGGGGGTTTCACACCCCCGGACCCCCGTGGAGTATTTGAGCCAATGTGAAAGAGTTAAGACAAAGAGGGAGTCGCGCGTTGACCTTAAACCGCAAACAAACCCCTAAAGTTTAACTCAAATTTGCTTTCACATTGGCTTAAATATTCTCGGGGTCTGGGGGAGAGCCCCCAGCGCTCAGCCCAAGGCGCTCAAGCTTCAGGACAATCTCCGCCACCACGTCCGCCAAAGGCTGATCAATATCCACCACCACCGCCCGCTCATCCAATCTCGGCACTTCCAAAGTTGCAAACTGGCTGTCGAGCAGCGAGGTCGGCATGAAATGCCCAGCCCGCGCCCGCATCCGGCCCTCAATCACTGCGCGCGCGCCAGAAAGATGCACAAACACCACTCCGCCGCCCGCCTGAGTGTCAATCAACTCCCGATACACCCGCTTCAATGCCGAGCAGCCCATAATCCCTGGCCCGCGCAAAGCCTGCCCGACCAGCGCCAGCCAAGGCCAACGGTCCGCATCCGTCAAAGCCTCGCCGCGCGACATCTTGGCGATATTTGCCGAAGGATGCAGATCATCGCCATCGCGGTAGGGTAGGGAGAGCGCCGCCCCCAAAGCCACCCCGACCGAGGATTTCCCGCACCCCGCCACCCCCATCAAAATGATTTTCATCAGCCCTCACAAAGCCCCGCCTCACAAACTGGCGGTAATCCCACCATCGACATACAAACACTGCCCGTTCACGAAACTCGACGCCGCCGAGGCGAGAAACACGCAAGCCCCGACCAATTCCTCGACCCGCCCCCACCGCCCCGCAGGCGTGCGCTTTTCCAACCATTCCGAAAACGCCGGGTCCGCCACCAATGCCGCATTCAGCGGCGTGTCAAAATACCCCGGCGCTATCGCATTGCATTGCAGCCCATGCTTCGCCCAATCGACGGCCATCCCCTTGGTCAGGTTCCCCACCGCCCCCTTGGTCGCGGTATAAGGCGCTATCCCCGGCCGCGCCAAAGCCGTCTGCACCGAGGCGATGTTGATGATTTTGCCAGCACCGCGCTTGATCATATGCCGCGCGCAAGCCTGCCCCACGTTGAACACCGATGCGATATTGGTCTGCAACAGCTGCTGAAACGCCGCCTCCGGGAACTCCTCCAAAGCCCCGCGATGCTGCATGCCCGCATTGTTCACCAGAATATCAATCGCCCCGACCTCGGCCTCAAACCCATCCACCGCCACCCGCACGCCCGCATAATCCGTCACATCAAACACCAGCCCGCGCGCCCCCGGCACCTCAGCCACAGCCCTATCCAACCGCCCCGCATCCCGCCCGTTCAACACCACGGCCGCTCCAGCCTCCGCCAGCCCCCGCGCCAGCGCCAAGCCAATCCCTTGCGACGCCCCGGTGATCAGCGCCCGCTTGCCCGTAAGATCAAACAGCCCCATCTTGTCCCCCTGACACCGCCGCGTTTATGTTACCGCTCCCATACCCTGTCAACCGGAGGCCAAATGCACAAACCACACATCCTCCAGATCGCCGCCTATCCCGAATGGGACCAAACCGCCCTCGACGCCGCCTATACCGTCCACCACCTCTGGCAGCACCCCGACCTGCCCGAGATCGGCCCGAAAATCCAAGCCATCGCCACCAACGGCGGGGCAGGGGTCGCGGCGGCGGTGATAAACGCCTGCCCCAACCTGAAACTGATCGCCATCTACGGCGTCGGCTACGACGCCATCGACCTCCCCCTCTGCCGCGCCCGAAATATCCAAATCACCAACACCCCCGATGTCCTCACCGGAGACTGCGCCGACCTCGCCCTAGGCATGATGCTGGCCATCGCCCGCCAGATCCCGCAAGCCGACACGCACGCCCGCTCCGGCGCATGGACCAAAGCCAGCTTCCCGCTGCAACGCCGCGTCTGGGGCGCGAAAGCCGGCATCCTCGGCATGGGCCGCATCGGCCAAGACATCGCCACCCGCCTGCAGGGCTTCGGCATGGACATCGCCTACTCCGCCCGCACTGAAAAACCCTTGCCCTACACCTACATTCCCGATCCGATCCACCTCGCCACCCACGCCGATTTCCTCATCGTCACCGCCGCCGCCACCCCCCAAACCCATCACATCATCAACGCCGAAGCCCTCAAAGCCCTCGGCCCCGACGGCTACCTCATCAACATCTCCCGCGCTGCCAACATCGACGAAAACGCCCTCCTAACCGCCCTGGAATCCAACCAAATCGCCGGAGCCGCCCTCGACGTGTTTGAAGCCGAGCCCCACATCAACCCCCGCTTCGCCACCCTCAAAAACGCCCTGCTGCAACCCCACCACGCCTCCGCCACCCATGCCACCCGCCGCTCTATGGGCCAACTGATGCGCGACAACCTCGAAGCATATTTCGCGGGCCAGCCCCTGATCACCCCGATACCGCCCGCACCCACCACCCGATCTTAACCATCTCACGCTTCAATCCTGCACAGATCGGAGCACAAAATGACCCCCCACATCCTCGTCCCCCCAATCTTGATAAACGTTGCCGAAATCGACGCCGAAGCCCTGCCGCGCGACCGCACCCAACTGGATGAGGACGCGATGGCCGAACTCACCACCTCCATCGCCACCACCGGCCTGCGCCAACCGATCGAGGTCTGGAAACTCAGCCAACCCACCGAGCAACACCGCTACGGCCTGATCTCCGGCCTGCGCCGCCTCACCGCCCACCAGCGCCTCGCCACCTTGCGCCAAAACGGCAGCTTCACCGAAATCGCCGCCTTCTTGCGCACCCCCGAAACCATCCCGCAAGCCATGGCCGATATGGTAGCCGAGAACGAAATCCGCGCAGAAACAAGCCCTTGGGAGAAAGGCGCGACCCTCTTAGCCGCCACCCGCGCCGGCATCTTCGACACATTAGACAACGCCACCCAAACCCTGCACGCCTCCGCCTCGCGTCAAAAACGCGCCCGCCTGCGCAGCTTCGCCGAGGTCGTCGAAGATCTTGAAGACACCATCGCCACCCCCGAACGCCTGACAGGCCGCCAGATGCACCGCCTGTCCGCCGCCCTGCGCGCAGGCCTGTCCGAGCTGATCCACCTGACCTTGCGCGACCACCGCCACTCCGCCTTGCCCGCGCAATGGCAAGCCCTGCTGCCGATCCTGTCCGAGTCGTTTGAGCCCAGCGAGGAAGCCACCGCCACCACCCCCGGCCGCCCCCGACGCCTGCTGCATTTGAAACAGGGGTTAACCATTCGGCGAGAGCGGTCGGGAGACAACTGGATTCTGAGGTTCTCCGGGCCAGAGGCGCGGAAGAAAGGGCTGATGGACGACGTGTTTGATCACATAGAACGATGGTTTCAGCCGGAGTAGGGCAAGTGCAAGTAGGTTAGCGACGAATCGTCGATTCCAATGTGACACACTTGTACGCAATAGTGATTTGATTTCTGGACATTAATTGATTACAAGAAGGACACATTTGTCACTCATGTGATGTAATGTTATGAAAAATCAGTATGATAAGGGAAAATTTGGTGGACATCAGATGACACAGGTTAGGGGCTATGCTCGGACCCATCCGTGGCTAAACTTTGAAGTCGACACAAGACGGCTTTCTTATTCTGTGTGGATGCAGCTAGGGGAAATCGTATCAAAAGCAAAGCATGTAGCAAACGCACCAATCGCGCCTGAAGAAGCTCGTCATCTCTACAATATTTTCTTGGCGAAAGGCGCTAACGCTACAACGGCAATAGAAGGAAATACCCTGTCTGAGGAGCAGGTCCAACAACAAATCGCTGGAACGTTGGACCTCCCACCGTCCCAAGAATATCTGCAACGTGAGGTGCAAAATGTCATTGCCGCATGCAATGACCTTGTCGCGCGAACTCAAAAGGATGGAGCGTGTGTTGTAGATGTTGACTTCATTAACAAGCTGAACCTGGACGTTCTTAATGGCCTCGATCTTGAAGAAGGTGTCGTGCCAGGCCAAATCAGACGTCATAGCGTCGTTGTGGCAGGATACCGTGGAGCGCCGGCTGACGACTGTTATTTCCTTCTTGAAGAAATGTGCCGACACTTGGAGATCATGCTTTCGGGTGAGCCTGAAGAAAAGATGCTTCGCGCAATCATTGCTGCGCTTTTTGCGCACGCTTATATCGCTCTCATACATCCATACGGTGATGGCAATGGTCGTACATCACGTCTTCTCGAGGTGTATATTTTGTTGCGCGCAGGTTTCCCAATGCCGACGTGCCAGCTTTTGAGTAACCACTACAATAAAACAAGGACCGCATACTATCGGCAGCTAGATATGATCTCAAAATCAGGCGGCAACCTAACGCCATTTTTTGAGTATGCTGTTCAAGGATTTGTGGATGGCCTGCGTGAACAAGTCGAAGCTATTGAGGCGGAACAGGTTCGTGTAACATGGGTAAATTACATTCACGCTCAGTTCTCGGATCAAGCCACATTGGCAGGAAAACGCCGCAGAGATCTTGCTTTAGCTATCAGTCATGACCCCGAATATCGGCAGATAGATGATATTCTCGCTTCGGCGCAAAAGCTTTCAAGAACCTATGCAGGTCTTGACGAAAAAACGTTGACGCGAGACATCAACGTCTTGCTTCGTATGGAGATAATTTCTCGAAAGGCCGGACGACAATATCGCCCGAAGACTTCTAAGATTCGAGCATTCTTACCTTGGCGAAATGAATGACGAGATATGGATTCTTTGTGTAGGGATTGACCTTTGAGGTTAAGGGATTGCGTTGATTTTTGTGTACGCAATCCCTTAACAAACCCTTACCAAAAATACCTAACCCCTTGATATCCCTAACCCTACCCCTCTGTCCACGCGTGGACACAGCGGCTACGACTGAGGCCGGGTCTTCTTCGGATCATAAGCCGAAAGGCCCACAATCCGCGCCGGAAGCCGTTTTTGCTGGCCGTCCAGTTTCCCCACCTCCACCGCCGTCTCCAGCCCCGCATGGGCCAGATCAACGCGGGCGAGGGCGATATTCTTGCCCAGCAAAGGCGAGCGCACCGCCGAGGTCACCACCCCCACCTGCGCCCGCCCGACATAAATCCCGTCGCCATGCCCAACCTCCACCGCCGCATCAATCTCCAGCCCCACAAACTTCTCCCGCGGGTTTTCCTTGCGGCGGATCAAAGCCTCGCGCCCGATGAAATCATCGGTCTTTGATTTCAAAGGCACGGTAAACCCGATCCCCGCTTCAAACGGGTCAGTCTGATCCGAGAAATCATAGCCCGCAAAGATCAACCCCGCCTCAATCCGCACCATATCCAGCGCCGCAAGCCCCATCGGCCGCAGCCCCAAATCCGCGCCGTTTTCCCACACCGCATCCCAAACCGCAGCGCCATCTTTGGGGTGACAAAACACCTCAAACCCCAACTCGCCCGTATATCCCGTCCGCGACACCACCACGGGCGCTCCATTCGGCCCCCCCAAGCGACCAATCGTCAGCCGGAACCACCCCAGTTCCGCAATCGTCGGCTGATGCGGCGCGGTCCATATCATCCGCCGCATAATCTCACGCGAGTTCGGCCCCTGCACCGCCAAATTATGCAGCTGATCGGTCGACGACCGCACCATCACCTTCAGCCCCAGTTTCTCGGCCTGCTCGCGCAGCCAGATGCCGGAGTAATCATCGCCACCAATCCAGCGGAACTGATCGCGCCCCAACCGGAACAGGGTGCCATCATCAATCATCCCGCCGTGTTCGTAACACATCGCGGAATAAACCACCTGACCCACCGACAGCTTCTTCACATCGCGTGTCAGACAATATTGCAGCAAAGCCTCAGCATCCGGGCCGGTCACTTCAAATTTGCGTAGGGGCGACAGATCCAGCACCACGGCTTTCTCGCGGCAGGCCCAGTATTCTTCGATGGCACCGTTGCTCGAATAAGTCTGCGGCAGCCAATAGCCTTTGTATTCCACCAGATTGCGGGTTTTTTCCACGATGCGCGAATGGAAGGCGGTTTCCTTGGTCATCACAGGCTCCGATGTGGGGGTAGGGCGGTAGGCGATGGACCGCTGGAAATTTTCAGCACCGTCATAGGTGCGCACATGAATATCCGAAAGATACCAACCGTTTGCGGGTGAGGTATCATCGGGGCAGGCGGAGTTCACACAGACCAGATCGGTCAGCGCACGCAACAGGACATAGTCGCCGGGGCGGCTCCACGGCTCGTCTGCGATCAGCACGCCATGGGCGTCGATTGCGGTGTTGAAAAACAGGTTCACCGCCATCCAGCCGGGGCGGGCGGTGACGCCATGTGGGGCGAGGGCGGTGTTGAAATTGTCCGAGCAGTTGACATGGCCGGGATAGCCGATCTCGTCGTAGTATTTCGCCGCACAGGCCATCGCGAAGGCGTCGTGGCGACCCACGGTGTCTTGGATGACTTCAACCAGCGGCAGCCAATCCTGATCGTAGTATTTCGCGTGCAGCCCGGGCATCGAATAGGCATGGCCCATCAGGGTGCGCGAGGTGGTCACATCCAGCGGATGCTCTAGGCCCTTGTCCAGCTTGCGGGCAGAAAAGCATTGAAAATCCGTGCATTGACGGCCCTCTACGTCAATGATCTGGATATAATTGCCCGCCTTGACGAAATAGCTTTCCGCCGTCGCCGATTTCACCCGCAAATCCAGCACCGGGGTCGCCAGCGGATCGGGAAGTTCAAATTTCTTCACTCCGAGCAGGGTCGAACGTTGCACGCGAACGCCGATTGGCGTGGCGGTGTCCTGCGCTTCGGGCGACATTGCCGCTGCGGGCGCGGCGATGATTAGCACGCCGTCGCGGGTGGTGGTGAAGTTTTCCTCGGTGCCAGCGGGAGAATCCTCGCCGAAACAAGCCAGGGCCCGCGCGCTGGCAAGGTTGATGCCGCGCCGCTCAATCCCCAGCCGCAAGCCCGCCAGACCCGGCGCGCGGCCATCCGCCAGCAAAGCCTTCAGACCACTTGCATCGGAATTGCCGCCGGCCCCCAAAATCCCCGGATCAACCCGGCCCTGATCATCGGCGGCGATGAGTTCAACGCGCTGGCCGCCCTCAAGGTTCACCACCGTCACGCGGTCGCCCGCACCCAAAGCGATCAGCCACGCACCCCCGCCGGGCACCTCAAACCGCTCTAACCCGGCGCGCGCGCCAAGGGGTTCTGGTGTGAGAATCTGGCTGGGGCGCGGCGGGCCGGGACGAACAATCGGGTACGTATCGAGCATCGTAGCCTCACTTTTTGCATACACGGCAAATTTGTTTCTTTTTAAGAATATCGCGGATGGGGAATTGCGCAAGCTTTTTGCGTGGCTAGTCTTACATAGATCGTGGTTTGGAGGAACCTTGTGCAATCCCTGATACTTGGCTTGTTGGCGGCGCTTTTGTGGGGGCTGCATGATTTTACCGTTCGCAAGATCGGGCCGAAGGCCGATGCGGCGGCGCTGTATCTGATCGTCTTGGTGGTAGGTGCTGCGTTGCTGCTGCCGTTGGCGATCTATGCAGGCGGTTGGGCGACGCTGACGGCCCCGGTGCTGCGGCTGACCTTAGCCTCGGGGATTGCTGCCGCTTTTGCGGGGTATGGGTTGTACCGCGCTTTTGCGATTGGTCCGGTGCGGCTGGTGGCCCCGATTTGTGGGGCGTTTCCCCTGCTGTCGGTGGCGTTTGCGGTGGGGCGTGGGGCGGAAGCCGGGCCGCTGGTCTGGTTGGGTGTTGCGGCGGTGGTGGGCGGCATTGCCATCGTGGCGCGCGGCGAGGCGGGCGAGACTGCGGGCAGCAAACGGGCCGCGGTGGTTTGGTCTGCGCTGGCCTGCATCAGCTTTGCCGCCACCTTCGGCCTGTTGCAATGGGCGGCAGAATTGGGGGCGGACCTGCCGGTATCCCTGCTGTCGCGGCTGGCGGCTTGTGCGGCTATGTTCGCATGGGTGATCCTGCAACGCATTGATCTGAAACCAGCTTTCGCGTTCCTGCCGCAGCTTGCGCTGATGGGGGCTCTGGATGTCACCGCCCTGACCTTTGTCACCATCGCGGGCGGCTTTGCCCGCCCCGAGTTTGCCTCGGTCGCGGCGTCCATCTTCGGAATCGTCACCATTCTCTTGGCGTGGCGGTTTCTGGGCGAGGGCCTGAAGCCGCTGCAGTGGTTTGGTGCGGTGGTGGTGTTTGCAGGCATCGCCGTTTTGGGGCTTGTCTGAAATGAAAGGTTGCTTGTCGGGAATGAAAGCCTCAGCGCCGCCGCTTCGCGCCATATTCACCGCAAGCAGGACATAGGAAGACCAGTATGCGCTATTCGGGTTTTAGGGTGATTGCCGAGGCTTTGACCGGGCATAAGGGCTGGAAACCGGCATGGCGTGATCCAGCCCCGCAGGCGGCTTATGACTATATCATCGTCGGTGGCGGCGGGCACGGGCTGGCGACCGCCTATTATTTGGCGAAGGAATTTCAGCAGGCGCGGATTGCGGTGCTGGAAAAGGGCTGGATCGGCGGCGGCAACGTTGGGCGCAATACGACGATTGTGCGCTCCAACTATCTGCTCGATGGCAATGAGCCGTTCTATGAATTCTCGATGAAGCTGTGGGAAGGGTTGGAGCAAGACTTCAACTATAACGCCATGGTCAGCCAGCGCGGCATCATCAACCTGTTCCACACCGATGCGCAACGCGATGCGGCGACCCGGCGCGGCAATGCGATGATCATGCATGGCGCGGATGCCGAGCTTTTGAACAAGGAGCAGGTGCGCAGCCTGTATCCGTTCCTGAATTTCGAGAACGCCCGTTTCCCGATCAAGGGCGCTTTGATGCAGCGCCGTGGTGGCACGGTGCGGCATGATGCGGTGGCTTGGGGTTACGCGCGTGGCGCGGACAGCCGGGGTGTCGATATCATCCAGAACTGCGAAGTGACGGGGATGCGGATCGAGAATGGCCGGGTGCTGGGGATGGAAACCTCGCGCGGGTTTATCGGTGCGAAGAAGGTTGGCGTGGCGGTGGCGGGGTCTTCGTCTAAGGTCATGGCGGGGGCGGGTATGCGCTTGCCGATGGAAAGCCATGTGCTGCAAGCCTTTGTCTCGGAAGGCTTAAAGCCGCTGATCGACGGTGTGATCACCTATGGCGCGGGGCATTTCTACGTCAGCCAATCCGACAAGGGCGGTTTGGTGTTTGGCGGCGATATCGACGGCTATAATTCCTACGCCCAACGCGGCAACCTGCCTGTGGTTGAGGATGTGGCCGAAGGCGGCATGAGCCTGATGCCGATGATTGGCCGCGCGCGGCTGCTGCGGATGTGGGGCGGGATTATGGATATGTCGATGGACGGCTCGCCGATCATCGACAAGACCCATATCGACGGGCTCTATTTCAATGGTGGCTGGTGCTATGGCGGCTTCAAGGCGACGCCTGCGAGTGGCTTTGCGTTTGCGCATCTGCTCGCCAAAGATACCCCGCACAAGACCGCCACCGCCTACCGATTTGATCGTTTCGCCAAGGGCCTGATGATCGACGAAAAGGGCCAGGGCGCCCAACCGAACTTGCACTAGGAGCAGGCCATGATCATCCATCACCCGCTTCTGGGGCCTCGGGATTCACAGGAATTCGTCTACCTCGGCGATGCCGCCCTGATCCACCGCCCCGATGGCATGGCGGAAGGCGCCTTGGACAAATTCATTGATTACACCTACTTGCGTGACAATCCGGCAGGGCAACACCGCGAGCTTTGGTATCACGAACAGGGCGACCGGTCTTGGCTGGTCGTCACCCGCAACATCGTCAGCCATGAAATCACCGCCGTAGAATTGGCCCGCGATGTGGCCCGCACAGAAGGCCGCAGCAAATGAGCCGTATTTCTGGCGGTCAGATCGACCGCAGCAAGAGCCTGCGCTTCAGCTTTGATGGGGTGTCTTATAACGGCCATCCCGGCGACACTTTGGCCTCGGCCTTGCTGGCGAATAACGTCCGCCTGATGGGCCGCAGCTTCAAATACCACCGCCCGCGCGGGGTTATTTCGGCAGGCTCGGAAGAACCCAACGCGATTGTCGAATTGCGCAGTGGCGCGCGGCAGGAACCCAATACGCGGGCGACTGTGATTGAGTTGTTCGACGGGCTGACGGCTCAAAGCCAGAACCGCTGGCCCAGCCTGAAATTCGACGCCATGGCGATCAATGATCGGTTGTCGCCGTTCTTCGCGGCCGGGTTTTACTACAAGACCTTCATGTGGCCCGCAGCCTTTTGGGAAAAGATCTACGAACCGATCATCCGCCGTGCCGCAGGCCTTGGCAGCCTGTCGAAGCAGGATGACCCAGACGCCTATGACAAGGGTTTCCTGCACTGTGATCTGCTGATCATTGGCGCTGGCCCGGCTGGGCTTTCTGCGGCGCTCACCGCTGGTCGGGCAGGGGCGCGGGTGATCCTCGCAGATGAAGATTTCCGCATGGGTGGCCGTCTCAATGCTGAAACGCTGGAAGTCGGCGGCACTTCGGGCGCGGATTGGGCCGCGAAAGCCGTGCTGGAACTGGCCACCATGCCAAACGTCCGCCTGATGCCGCGCACCACGGTCATGGGTGCTTTCGATCATGGCATCTACGGTGCGGTGGAACGGGTTTCCGATCACCTCGCCCAACCGCTCCCCGGCAAGCCGCGTCAAATCCTGTGGCGCATCTACACTGCCCGCACCATCCTCGCCGCCGGAGCCACCGAGCGCCCGATTGCGTTTGAGAACAACGACCGCCCCGGCATCATGCTGGCGGGGGCCTTGCGCGCCTATGCAAACCGCTGGGGCGTCGCCGTGGGTCAGCGCGTCGCCGTATTCACCAACAACGACGACGGCTTGCGCACCGTGGCCGATCTCAAGGCCAAGGGCCTGAACGTCACCCTGATCGACGCCCGCAAAGGCGACGAGGTGATCGACTCCGCTGGCCGCCTTGGCCTGAAAAGTATCACCATCCGCCGCGCGGCTGGAGGCACCGAGACGGTTCAGGTTGAGGCGCTGGGCGTTTCGGGTGGCTGGAACCCCAACCTCAACATCGCCTCAAACCATCGCGGCCGCCCGGTCTGGGATGACCAAATCGCGGCCTTCATTCCCGCGCCGGAAAGCATCGCGGGCCTGTCCTGCGTGGGGGCCGCAGCAGGCGCGTTCTCGACCCATGCCGCGCTGACCACGGGTGCGAGCCACGCGATTGCCGCCCTCGCCGATCTGGGTATCACGGCCACCGCCGACACCCCAACGGCCGAAGACGCTCCGCTGAAACTGACGCCCGCGTGGTATGTCCACGCTGGCAAAGGCCGCGCTTGGGTCGATCAGCAGAATGATGTGACGGTCAAGGATGTGAAGCTGGCGAAGCAGGAAGGCTTCGTCTCGGTCGAACATCTGAAACGCTACACCACCCTTGGCATGGCGACCGACCAAGGCAAAACCGGCAACGTTCTGGGCCTCGCGGTGATGGCTGAACTGACCGGAAAAACCATCCCCCAGACCGGCACCACGATCTACCGCCCACCCTACACGCCCGTGGCGATGGGCGCTTTGGGTGGCCGCGCGCGGGGTGCAGATTTCAAACCCACCCGTCAGACGCCAAGCCACAAATGGGCCGAGGAACAAGGCGCGATTTTCGTCGAAGTCGGCTACTGGTTGCGCACCCAGTGGCTGCCACGCGCGGGCGAGACGACATGGCGGCAATCCGTCGACCGTGAAGTGCTGCAAACCCGCAAATCGGCGGGGATTTGCGACGTGACCACGCTTGGCAAAATTGACATCCAAGGCACCGATGCGGGCCTATTTCTCGACCGCGTCTATGCCAATACCTTTGGCAGTCTGGCCGTTGGCAAGGTCCGCTACGGCTTGATGCTGCGCGAAGATGGCATGGTGATGGACGATGGCACCACGGCGCGGATGGGGCAAAACGAATATGTGATGACCACCACCACCGCCAATGCCGTGCCAGTGTTCCGTCATCTGGAATACTGCCGTCAGGTTTTGTGGCCCGATCTGGATGTGCAACTGATCTCGACGACCGAAGCATGGGCGCAGTATTCGGTGGCTGGTCCCAACGCGCGAAAATTGCTGGAAAAACTGGTTGATCAGGATATCTCCGACGCCGCTTTCCCGTATATGGCTTGCGGCGCGATCACCGTGCAAGGCACCCGCGCGCGGCTGTTCCGCATCAGCTTTTCCGGCGAGTTGGCCTATGAAATCGCCGTCCCAACCCGATACGGCGATGCGATGATCCGGGCGCTGGTTGAGGCTGGGCGCGAATTTGACGCCGTGGTTTACGGCACCGAGGCGCTGGGCGTGATGCGGGTCGAAAAGGGCCATGTCGCGGGGAATGAGCTGAACGGTCAATCCACTGCCCTCAACATGGGCCTTGGCAAAATGGTGTCGCGCAAGAAAGACAGCATCGGCATGGTGCTTTCCCAGCGCGAAGGCATGACCGCCCCGAACGGCTACCGCCTTGTCGGTGTCAAACCCGTTGATCCGGCGCAGAGCCTCACCGCAGGCGCGCATTTCCTTGCCAAAGGGGCCGCTGCCGTAGCCGAGAATGACGGCGGCTGGCTGACCTCGGTGGTCTATTCGCCGCATCTGGGCCATTCTATCGGCCTCGGCTATCTGAAGTCCGGCGACAACCGCAAGGGAGAGCGCCTGCGTAGCGTCAACCTGCTGGCGAAAACCGATGTCGAAGTCGAAATCGTCAGCCCGCATTTCTTTGACCCGGAAGGGGAGCGTCTTCGTGGCTAATCCTTTGAAATCCCTCAGCCCCTTGGGCCAGGTCGCTGCACAATCCGATACCATCGGTGCGGTGACGATCACGGAGAACCCTGGCACAGCACTGGCCTCACTCGCCGCGCGTATGGGGTGCTACGCCGAAGTGGCCAGCCTTGCCGCAAGCGCAGGCATGCCGCTGCCGGGACCGGGGCGCGCCGAAACTGCGACCTACGGCGCTTTCTGGCTTGGGCCCGAACAATGGATGATCGAAGCCCCCTTTGCCACGCACGAAGATATCACGGCGGTCCTGAAGCCGATCTACGGGGAAGCGGCGTCGATCACCGAGCAAACCGACGCCTGGGTGCGCTTTGATGTGACCACCTCAAACCTGTCGGCCTACTTTGAACGGTTGTGCAACTTTGACCTGCACAAAGCCGGGGCAGGGGCCGCGACGCGCACGGTGATCGAGCATTTGGGCTGCTATGTCATCCGCCGCAGCGACACCTTGGTCAGCCTGCTCGGCCCGCGCTCTTCTGCGCACAGCCTGCACCATGCGCTGGTGACGGCGGCGAAAGCGCTCTTATAGTTTCATCTGTCCTTAAATATCCCACAGGGGTCCGGGGATGTGAAATCCCCGGCCTTTGCGCAAATAACGCGGCCTAATCATTCGGCGGCATCGCCCCCGCCAACCCCCGCAAGCCCACCAACCGCCGCCGTTCGTCATTCGGGTTCACCCCAAACGCTTCGGCGTAATGCTTGGTCATCGGGGTGGAGCTGGCATAGCCCACCGATTGCGCGATCTCGCGGATGCTTTGGGTGGAATACAGCACCCGCTGGCGGGCTTTGCGCAGCCGCATCAGGCGGTAGTATTTCAGCGGGCTTTGCCCGGTCGCCTGCTTGAAGCAGCGCTCCAGATGCCGTTCCGACATAGCCAGTGCCTCGGCCACATCGGCGATCTGCAACGGGTCTTCGATATGTTCGCCAAAGATCGCAATCGCCGCTCGGACGGTGTCAGGCAGCATATCGTCGGTGCCGCCCTGCTTTTGCACCGGCACCTTTTGTGCAGCATCCTCAGTCCGCACGAACGGGTGCTGGAACCAACAGGCCACCTCGGTCATGGTATCGCGGCCCAAACGCTCCTCGATCAGCCGCAGCATCAGATCAAACACCGCCCCCGCGCCCGACGCCGTATAGCGCCGCCGGTCCCGCAGAATCACCGCTTGGCTGGCCTGCATTTCGGGGAATTCCCCCTTAAACGCCGCCTCATAGCACCAATGCACCGATACCGCGTGCCGCTCCATCACGCCCGACCGCACCAGCGGGAAAATCCCACCCGAAAACCCGCCCAGCACCACGCCGGATCGGTCCAGCCAACGCACCTGCGCATTGCCGCGCTTGGGGTTTTGGAACTGCGCCGTGGGGGCCGAGAGGAAAAACAGATAGTCCAAGCCCACCGCATCGGTCAGGGTCACATCCGGGTCAAACCGCACCTCGGCGCTGGACCGGACCGGGCTTGCGGCCTCACCAATCAGCTTCCAGGCAAATTCTTTCCGGCCAGTGATCTCATTGGCAGCCCTGAGCGGTTCAATCGCCGAGGTCAAACAGGCCATCGGAAAGCCGGGGAACAGCAAAAACCCCAAAGTCGCAGCGGTATCGCGGTGGATATTCATGCTTTGGGATTTTCTGTTGAGTGGGACAATGTTTCACAGTAGTAAACAAGGACAGCCATGCCACAAAGAGCCCAATCCATGGACATCGAAGCCGAAGACCCGATCCTGCCGCGCGCTAAGCCCGCGTTCGACCAAGACCCGCACCGGGTGCGCGAATTGTCCGAGCGTAATTTGGAAATGGCCATTGGCCGTTCCGTCCGCGCGTTTCGCCGTGCCCAAGGCATGACGGTGGCAGACCTTGCGGGTGTCACCGGGCTGTCGATCGGCATGTTGTCCAAGATCGAAAACGGCATCACCTCGCCCTCACTGACCACGCTGCAAATCCTGTCACATGCGTTCTCCACCCCGGTCACCTCGTTCTTTCGCGGCTTCGAGGAACGCCGCGAGGTGCAGCATGTCAAGGCCGGCGATCACATTGAGATTGAGCGGCGCGGCACCCGCGCGGGCCACCAATACCACCTGCTTGGCCATATCGGATCGAACGATTCCGGCGTGCTGGTGGAGCCTTACCTGATCACCCTGACCACCGAGTCCGACGTGTTCCCGGCCTTCCAGCACGATGGCATCGAGCTGTTGTATATGCTGGAGGGAGAGGTCGAATACCGTCATGGCGATCAGCTTTTCCATTTGAAACCGGGGGATAGTCTGTTCTTTGACGCCGATGCCCAACATGGGCCAGAGGTTCTGGTGAAACTTCCGGCCCGCTATTTGTCGGTGATTTCCTATAAGCAGGCCTAGTCGGGCGAGAATCCAGGCGAGGTCGGTTGCCCATCATCAAACCGCGCCAGATAGTCCAGCATCAGCGGCTTGTTGCGGATAAAGCCCTTGTAGGTCGCCAATTCGTCGGGAATATCCCGCACAACACGGTGCAAGCGGCGCGCCCATTTCGGCACCGTCACCAGATCGTCAAAGCTGATCAGATAGCAGCGGATCGGGAAGGCAATCGCGTTTGATCGCGGCAAGCGGTGTAAAGTCTGCAACTCCACCCTCAGATGCTGACGGCGACCAATGGTTTCCGCCGTCATAGTGGTCTTATCCGGCCCCCATTTCGGGTAATTCTCGGGCGAAGTATCCAGCAACGGATCCACCGTCATCGTCCAGTTAAACCGCCGCACGGGCGCGCCATGTTGCAGCTTCAGCAGAAACTTCAATGCGCGCTCGAAGATGTTCATCTGATGCGCAAGCGGCACAGGGGCGTGCCATTGCTTGAAGCTCATGCCGATATCGAAATCCAGTGACCAGTCGGCTTGGGTTGTGACCATCCCGGCCTCGATCCACAGATCATCATCGCGCTGATCTTGCAGGGTAAAATCGCCCTGAGTCTGCCTTGTGATATATTCCATCGGGCCGCACGGCAGGGTCGAGGCATCCATGAAGGTGAAGCGCTGCTCAATCTGCAACGGCTTGTTGACCCAATGCCACTGATTGCCGTCCTTGGTCAGCGAAAACCAATGCGGATAATCCCGCGCCTTGCTCTCCATGATCAGTTCCAACAAATCCCAGCCCGCCAGTTCCATATGTGGCAAGCTTTGGCAGCGCAGCGGATCATCCGCCAGAACCTGCGCGCGGTCGCGCATTTCCGAGACGTAATGCTCGTCCACATCAAACATATGCTCGAACACCGACCCCACCGGGCCCGGCACATGCGGCTCCATATTCACCGAATACATGTAGCTGTCTTCGGGGAAGGGGAAGGGAAACCGTTTGATCGCCTTCGCCGAATTGCGATAAGTGAAATCGCCGCGAAACGTCTCGTCGTTGAAATCCAGTGACATGATCAGTCCCCCCTATCGGTCAAGGATCAAGGCCGCGCCGCGAAACCGCGAGACGCAGGGCATGATCTTGGTATGGCTGGCTTTTTGATCATCGCTCAGCCAGTGGTCGTTGTGTTCAATATGGCCGTCACAGCGCAAAACATCCGTCTCACATTGCCCGCAAGCGCCACCCCGACAGAGGTAGGGCGCATCGACGCCCGCCGCCTCAATCGCTTCCAGCAGAGATTGGTTGGGCTGCACTGTGATGGTTTTGGCTGAGGCCGCAAGCTGCACCTCAAACGCCAGACCCACCGGGGGGGCCAAGAATTCCTCGGAATGCACGGCGCGATCCGGCCAGCCCATCGAGGCCGCCGTGCTATGCACCCAAGCGATCATCCCCTTTGGCCCGCAGACATAGACATGCGTGCCAAGCGGTTGCGATTTCAGCAGGGTTTTCAGGTCAATCTGCTGTTTATGCTCATCATAATAGACATGCACGCGCGGGCCATACTGCTCCTGCAAATGCGAAACATAGGCCCCCAGCACAGGCGAGCGCACCGAGTAATGCAGCTCAAACCGCCCGCCCATCGCCTCCAGTTGCGCCATCTGGGCGACAAACGGAGTGATGCCAATACCGCCCGCGATCAGCAGATGTTTCTTGGCGCGCGCATCGAGCGGGAACAGGTTGACGGGCTGGCTCAGCACCATATCCATCCCCGGCTGCACATGGTTATGCATGTAAAGCGAGCCGCCGCGCCCGGCCTCATCCCGGCGCACCGAGATTTCGTAGCCCATGGTGTCGGCGGGATGGCTCATCAGCGAATAGGGGTTCATCCGCCGGGTGCCGTGGTCGTCCATCTCCACGACCACATGCGATCCGCCCGAAAATATCGGCATTGCAGCGCCATCGCTGCGCACGAAACGGAAGCGTTTGATCAGGTCGTTGACCTCAACCACCTCGGCCACCACAACCGGGATTTTTGGCGCGCCCACACTCATTTGAACCGCTCCACCGAAGCCGGAACCAAGCCGGGGTCTTCCGCATCAATGCACACACCCTGAAATGCGGCATGGCGGCGCGAGAAGTGGTCGCGCACAAACAGGCTGAGCCCGCAATGGCTGCACACAAACGGATCAAGCGTGACATTCTCGGTCACCCCCTTGCAGTGCACGCACTGCACCCGGCGCGCGAGGCTGCCGCGATGCTCCATCTGCACCGCCTCATAGGGTAGGCCTGCGGCTTCGGCGGCGGCTGCCACTTGCGCCACCAGCCCCTCGGTGCCAGCGGCGTAAACCTGTAAACCCATATGCGCATCTGCCAGCACCTTGGTGAGGCGGGGCAGAGCGGTGGCAAAGCTGGGGCTTCGGTAAAACTGCGCGGCGCCCAAGGCCTGCAGGATGGCGGATCGGTCGCAGCCATTTGCGCCGGGAATATAGATGATATGGCTGGATGCCTTTAGGCCGTCCGCCCGCGCAAACAGATCGCAAACCGCATCCGCGCCCTCGCCGTCCGCGACGAACAGATGCGCCGATCCAGCGGCTGGCTCCAACACGCCATAGGTCGGGCGGCTTGGAATGGCAGGCTCAAACACCGTTTTCGTCATCGTCGCATCAATCCCTGAACATTCTTTGCATTTCATCTGTCCCTAAATATCCCCGCCGGAGGCTCCTTTGGCCAATGCAAGAAGCCTCCGGCGGGGATATTTTTGCCAGTCTGAAAGCCTTAGCCCTTCGCCGTCCGGCGCTTTTTCTCGACATCAAAGAACGGCATCGCATGCGTGGTCGCCGCAATCTCGCCATGCGTGGCGCAGTTGACCACCAGCTTGGTGCCGTTGTTGGCGCAATCGACGGGCAGGCGCGCGATGGCGATGGTCCAGTCGTTCAGCGGCGAATACATTGCCTGCGTCACCACGCCGACCTTTTCGCCACCTTTGAACACCGGGGCACCATTGCCCGGAACGTTTTTGCCTTCGAGCTTCAGACCCCAGATCTTGAAGCGCTCGCGGCCCTTCAGGCGGTAATGCTCCTCGGCCCCCCGGAAGCCCGTCTTACCGGGCGAGACGGTGAAGTCGAGGCCCAACTCCCAAAGCGTATCGCCGGGGCCTTCGTTGTCGAACGGATACATTTCCGAATTGTCGAACGGGAAGAACAGCAGGTAGCTTTCCGTCCGCAGCATGTCCAAGGTGGTGAAGCGGCAGGGGATGATCCCCATCGCCTTGCCTTCCTCCAGAATACGGTCCCAGATCATCGGCGCATCTTGGCCCCGGCAGAAAATCTCATAGCCGCGCTCACCGGTATACCCGGTGCGCGAGATCATCACCGGTTTGCCGAACAGGCTGGTCTGCATCTGGCTGAAATAGGCCAGATCGCGGATGCCGGGCACATGCTGCGCCAGATAATCCACCGCCAGCGGCCCTTGCAGCGATAGATCATGCAGGTTGTCATCAAACCGCACCGAGACATCGCGCCCCGCCGCCGCCATCGTCAACTGCTCAAACCCCTGGCCCGATCCATGCACAACCATGAATGCATTCGGCCCAGTGCGGTAGATCACGCAGTCATCGACGAACTTGCCCGCATCGTTCAGCATCGCGGCGTAGACCGAGCGCCCCGGCATCAGCTTTTCCATGTTCCGCGTGGTGGCCCGCTCGATCACATGGCTGGCGCCATGTCCTACGATATGCACCTTCTTCAGCCCCGACACATCCATCAACCCGGCTTTGGTACGGATCGCCATATATTCGGCATCCGGGTCGCCTTTCTCATAAGACCAGGCCGTGCCCATGCCCGACCAGTCTTCCAGATTGGACCCCAATGCGCGGTGACGGTCTGCGAGTGTCGAGAATCGCCAGGAATTTGTCATGTAGCCCCCCTAGAGCGGTTTTGTTTGCTGGCAACAGTCTGCGACCGGGTTTTGCTAAAATCAACCTTCTTGTGCAAAATTATTTCCTGTCAGGGAATAATTTCGATCCTTTCTTGCGCGAGGGGCCAGAAATACAAACGGGCGGCCAAAAGACCGCCCGTTTGCTCAATTTATCGGCAGCTCAGGCTGCGACAGTTCAGGCGGCCACGGGCAGCACGAAGAACCAATTCGCCCACAGCACCACCGCAGCGCCTGCGACCAGCGCCAGATAGGGCAGCATCCCCGCCTTGCGCGGCCCCAGATCGCCGTGATCGGTCAGACCCAGATCCTCCATCGCTTCCTTCGGGAAGTGGCCCTTGTCCTGCACATAATGGCGGAACCAGAACACCGGCAGGATGAAGGCGGCAAACACCAGCCCCGACCACAACGCGTTCTCATAGCCCCAGACCTTCGCGCCTGCGCCCAAGAACAGCGCGTTCACAAAGGCCAGCACAGTGTTGACGCCAATCAGCCAGTTCGGCGCTTTCCACGGACGGTTGAGATGGCCTGAGTCAATGCGGTGAATCCAGCCCGCGTTCAGGTTCAGGAAGTTGAAGATGATGTAGCCGACGTTGGAAATCGCCAGCACATAAAAGTAGCCGCCGATGTCCGACGCCAAAGCCAGCAGGATGACGTTAAAGCCGAAATCCGTCCACATCGCCCCCACAGGTGCGCCATGGCTGTTGGTTTTGCTCAGATACTTCGGCAGCCAGCCATCGCGCGAGCCTTGATACAGGGTCCGCGAAGACCCTGCCATCGCGGTCATGATCGCCAGAAACAGCGCGAGGATCATCAAGATCACGAAAATCTGGATGAAGATCGGGTTGGAGCCCACCATCGCGCCCAAAGCCTCGGCGACCCCGGTGCCGTCAATCACGCCGGGGGTCAACATGCCGCTTAACCCGTAAACACCTTGGAACGAGAACGGAATCAGGAAGAAGAACACGATGCACAAAAGACCCGAATAAAAGATCGCCCGGAAGGTATCGCGCTTGGGGTCTTTCAATTCGGCAGTGTAACAAACCGCAGTCTCGAACCCATAGGTCGACCACGCTGCGATATACATCCCGCCCAAGAACAGCGTCCAGCCGCCGACATTCCACTCCCCATTCACCCCAGAATAGCTGGAGGTCGGTGGCACGATGCCGGTGACATTCATCGTGTTGATCTCACCCGTGATGATCGGGATCAGGCCGACCAGCAGCAAGGGCACCAACACCACCACCGCCAGCACCTTTTGCGCAGATGCCGTTGTGGCAATGCCGCGATGCTGGATCGCCAGCATGATCAGCATCAGCACAACGCCAATCACGAAGGTCGAGTTGAAATGCAGCACACCCAGACCCGGAATGTTCAGCGCGTAAGCCTCCCAGACCCGGAACGCCGGGGTCAGGGCGGCGACGCCATCGGCGGAAGCCACGGCTTGGATAGCGGCTTCTGGCGTCGTGCCTGCATTGGCGGTGATATAATCGACGACTGCGGGCGTGGCTGCGGTGTAATCGGCCAGATGCGCTGCGACCCATGCGACGACTTGCGGCGCGGTATCCAGCGGGATCGGGAACAACGCATTCAGGATATAGCCTGCCGCGATGGCGCAACCCAGCGACAGCACCGGCGACCATGCAAACCAGTTGCACCACACCGACAGCGGCGCGATCAGCTTGGAATAGCGCAGCCATGCGGTCGCACCGTAAACGGACGTGCCGCCCGACTTATTGCCGAACATGCCCGCCATTTCGGCATAGGTGAAGCTTTGCGAAAAGCCCATGATCATCGACAGCATCCAGACCACGAAGGCGGCTTGCCCCGCCACGCCCGCGATGCCGCCGATGGAAAACAGCACAAGGGGCGGCACCCCTGCAGCGACCCAGAAGGCGCCTTTCCAGTTCAACGTGCGATGCAAATCGCCCGCTTTGTTTTCAGATGACATGAAGTGTTCCTTTGTCCCTGTTGCTGCCCGGCTTTGAGATGGCCAGATCGTTTGGTTCCAGTTGCGACACATTGAAGCGGGCGGGGCCAAGCGCAAAGCGATTTTTCACCTAAGGGGAATAATTTTTAACTTTGAGTTGGCTGTGGAGGGCAATCCACGCGGCAAGGCCGGGGTTTCTGCCGTAGAATTGAGCGATTAAGCCGCCTTGCGATGCCGCCAAACCTCGAATCGGATGCGTGCGGTTTTGTAAGCGTCGATCATCGCCAGCGCCCAGACGAACAAACCGCCCGCGAGTTTGCCGACCAGTGATACCTCGGAGGCGGCTGTTTTCAGGGTGAACGCGCCGAGCAGGACGATGAAGAACACAAAGGTCAGGCCTCGCATCGGCTGGCGGTTCAGCACTTGGCCGGACCCCGGTAGGATTGTCGCTGCTAGCAATATTAGACGGGGGTTCAACGGTTGGCTCATGGCAATTCCTTCAAATCATCCCGCAGCGCCAGCAGGGCATTCAGCAAGGGTTCCAACAGGGCAGGGGCCAGCGGCGCTTTGCCCATCTCCGAGTCGCGGAAGGCCAGATAGCGCGTACGGTCGGCCTCCTCGGCCAGCCACACCAGCCGCAGACCTTTGGGCGAGATCACCAACTCTTTCAGCAAATCCGCATCCAGCCCCGCCAGATGCTTCAGCACCAGTTCAGCAGGCGGCGCGTCCGCCGGCGCATCGCTGCGGATAGCGCAATCTTCGGGAAATCCCGGCGGCGTGGCAATCTGCACCGCCAAATCGCGAAAATTGCTGAACGGTTCCACCCCGCGCGGGCGCAGCATAACATCCAGCGTGGCGCGGGCAGGGGTCGGCTCGGCCAGCGTGACCAGCAACCAGAGCGCGGGCAGTTTGCGATAGGTCAGCGTGTCTGGCACCACTTGCAGATCAAATAGCGCACCTTGATAGCGCCCCGAAAGACGCGGAAATCCGGTCGGGGCAAGGGCGACAATCGGGGCATCAAACAACGGTGCGACCGCTGCGAAATACCGCCCGCGCACCGCAAACCGCTTGGCGCTCTGCCCGCGCAACCGCACCGCGATGCCGCAGCCGATGGCAATCACCAAAGCCCAGATCAGAAATTTCATACCATATCCCAAAAATGATCCGGCCCGCCGTTCAAGGCGGGCCGGAGCGTTTCAATACCCCCGTGGGCGCGGCCACGGCATGGTGAACTGATCGGCACGTTTCACAAAGCGATAACGCCAGAAGTGGAACCACAGGCTGACCACGATATAAAACCCAATCATCGCGATCAGCTGCGTGCCGTACCCTAAGAACACCGCGAAATAGGTCACCGAACACAAAGCCATTAGCGAAATCGCAGGCAGAGGGTGCAACGGATGCTCATAGCCGCGTTTGATGGTGTCCAAAGGCCATTTCTTGCGGAACATGATCATGTTGATCGGCATGAAAGTATATCCGAGCAGCCCCGACAGGATCGAGAAGGTGATCACCTGATCCAAAGGCGCGCCCAAAGCAAAGATCAGCGCGATCGGCACCAGAAAGATGATCGCGCGGTAGGGCGTCCGGTACACCGGATGCACCGCGCCAAACCACGCGGGCAGGTAATGGTCGCGACCCATCGAGAACCACGCGCGGCTGGCGTCATTGATACAGCCATTGGCACTCGCCAAAGTCGCAAACAAAGTGCCAATCCCCAGCAACCACACCAAGGCCGACGACCCAGAAATCTGCGCCGCCGAGAACAACGGTGCCACAGCGCCGTTCACCCCGTCACCGAGATATTCCCACGGCATCAGCCCCGAACACACATACCACGTCAGCGTCGCCGCGATCAGCAGCGTCATGATCCCGGCCAAAGTGCCAAACGGCAAAGACCGCGCCGGAGAGCGCACTTCCTCTGCCGCCTGCGTCGTCCCTTCGATCCCCAGATAATACCAAAGACCAAAGTGCATCGCCGCCAATATCCCCAACCAGCCGTAGGGCAGGGAGGCCTGACCGCTCATCAGATCCTTATGCAGCATCTCGCCCGCGCCCAACAAAGGCGAGGTGGCGAGGAAAATCGTGATAATCGCCACAAACGCAATCGCAGTGATCACAAGGTTAAAGGTCAAAGTCGCCAACACCCCGCGATAGTTCAGCCATGCCAGAAACATGATCGCCAGCACGATAAACGGCCTTTGATCCAAGCCTCCCTCATGCCCCGTCATCCCCGCAACCGTATCCACCAGAAACCCCAGCGTAATCGCGTTGCCCGCCTCCAGCATCGTATAGGCGAACACCAGATAAAGCCCGACATTGAATGCCATCAACGGCCCGATGATATGCTTCGCCTGAGTATACTGCCCCCCAGCCGCCGCCACCGTCGACGTCACCTCCGAGTCAATCATCGCCACGCAGGAATACAAGATCCCCGCAAACCAGCAGGCGATCAGGGCGGCATAAGCCCCGCCCTTACCCACCGCAAAGTTCCACCCCATATACTCGCCGACCAGAACGATGCCGACACCCAGCGCCCAAACATGCGCTGGCCCCAGCACCCGCAGTAACCCCATCGACTGGGGCGTATCCGTAGCAGAATGTGCCATCCTCAGCCCTCCAGCCGATGTTTTTCGGTCATCGCTTCCAACTCGCCTTCACGCGACGAGGTCAGCATTTCCTCTGAATAAGTCGTGTCGATCTTGATCCAGTCGATCACGATCAACAGCCCGAACAGCGCGGACAGCGCCCACGCGCCGTATTCGATGTAATTCCAGGTATCCATCATGCGCCCCTATTTCTCGCCAAACTTCTCAGCGATCACTTCGCGATACTCGGTGTCCGACAGCCGGATCATCATCACGAAATAGCCGACGATCACGATCACCATCACCGCAAGGCTCACCCAGCTGAAACTGTAATCATAGCGCGCGGTGATCATGTCATGCGCCGAGGCTGCATCTGGAAAGCCCAGCTTGTTCCACTGCGCCACCATCACCGGGTTCTGCCCCAAACTCTCCCAAGTCGGGTTTTCCACCGGAACCGGCAGCTTGGCGGAGCCTGCAAGCCCCAGCCACAGCGGCACGAACAGCGCGCCAACCGACAGCACCACCAGCACGATCACATCGATGATCTGGCCCAATTTGCTTTGAACGGGGGGAATATAGCGTGCCATCTATTTCCCCTTCGCCGCACGGGCAGCATCCATGAACTGGATGTCCAAGCCATACATAAAGTCGCGGTCCTCGCGGTAATGCCGCAGCATCGCCATGATCGCTGCCGTGTTATAGATCAGCACCAAAGCACCACCGATCAGCAGCATCACCCGCGCACCACCCGAAGGTGCAAGATCCCAGGTGCCATAAGCCACAAATCCAATAGCCAGCCAGAGGCCGATGACGAAAGCCCACGCTACCCGCGTGTCACTTCGATGCATCGCCTCGATCCGTGTGTTCAGATCAGACAAGATTTCCTCCCAAGGCCCCCTCCACCTGACCGCGCCTAGGGCCATAGCGCGGCAGTCGCAGCGGGTTCGCCCCGCCTGTATTCTTTGTCGTGAATTTTATTTTCTGACAGGAAACACGCCCTGCGACATTCTGTCAAAGGATTTGATGCGAAAATGGGCAAAATGAAAATCATTACCCACAGTGAAAAAAAGTTTCTTCACAGTTGACGAAATGTTTTGCCGTGATAGCCTTAGTCCATATCCATACGACAAGGAGTCGCGCCATGTGCGGAATCGTCGGGCTTTTCCTGAAAGACCCCAAGCTAGAGCCTCAGTTGGGCGCGATGCTCACCGATATGCTGATCACCATGACCGATCGTGGCCCCGACAGCGCTGGAATCGCGATCTATTCCGAGGGTAAAGTCGGCCATGGCAAACTGACTGTGCAGTCGGCAAACCCGAAGGTTGATTTTAAAAACCTCGACGCCGATCTGGGCGCGGCGCTGGGCCAGCCCGTGCTGATGCTGGTGAAATCCACCCATGCGGTGCTGGAAGTCCCCGCAGGCCAGTTGGACGCCGCACGCTCGGCCCTGCGCGAATTGCGCCCTAGTGTTAAGGTGATGTCGTCCGGCGAAGGCATTGAGATCTACAAAGAAGTCGGCCTGCCAAAAGACGTGGCGGCCCGCTTTGAAGTCGCCAAAATGCACGGCACCCATGGCATCGGCCACACCCGCATGGCCACCGAATCCGCTGTGACCACAATGGGCGCGCATCCGTTTTCCACTGGCGCGGATCAGTGCCTTGTGCACAACGGCTCGCTGTCGAACCACAACGGCGTCCGCCGCGTGCTGAAACAGGCAGGCATGACGTTTGAGACCGAAAACGACACCGAAGTAGGCGCGGCCTTCGTCAGCCACAAGCTGCAACAGGGCGAAACCCTCGGCAACGCTTTGGAAGCCACCCTGACCGATCTTGACGGGTTCTTCACCTTCGTCGTCGGCACCAAAGACGGCTTTGGCGTGGTGCGCGATCCGATCGCCTGCAAACCCGCCGTGATGGCTGAAACCGATCAATACGTCGCCTTCGGCTCTGAATACCGCGCCCTCGTCAACCTGCCGGGCATCGAAACCGCCCGCGTATGGGAACCGGAACCCGCCACCGTTTACTTCTGGGAACGCTGAACATGCAGACTTTCGACCTTGAAGCGCAGGGCCTGCGCGCGCTGAACCAAGCCCTTCACAACCTCAAAGGCCAGACCAACCAAACCGCATGGGAAGTCGTCAACCCCAAAGGCAGCCACGCGATTGCCGTCGGCGTAGACGCCCCCATCGACATCACCGTGCGGGGTTCCACCGGCTATTACTGCGCGGGCATGAACAAACAAGCCACCATCCGCGTCAAAGGCTCCGCTGGCCCCGGCGTCGCTGAAAACATGATGAGCGGCACCGTGATCATCGACGGCGATGCCAGCCAATACGCAGGCGCTACAGGTCGCGGTGGGCTTTTGGTGATCAAAGGCAATGCATCGTCGCGCTGCGGCATCTCGATGAAGGGCATCGACATCGTCGTGCATGGCAACATCGGCCATATGTCCTGCTTCATGGCACAATCCGGCAACATTCTGGTGTTGGGTGACGCAGGCGACGCGCTGGGCGACTCGCTGTATGAGGCCCACCTGTTCGTGCGCGGCACCGTCAAATCGCTGGGCACCGACTGCATCGAAAAAGAAATGCGCCCGGAACACCTTGCGATCATCGCCGACCTCTTGAAGCGCGGCGAGGCCGAACACCTCGCCAAGCCCTCGGATTTCAAACGCTACGGCTCGGCCCGCAAACTCTACACATTCAACATCGACAACGCGTCGTCGTACTGAGGCATATATGAGCGATTTTCCCCATACCCCGCCGAAGCAAAGCTGGACCTATTCCAACGACGTGAACGCCGAAATCCGCCGCGCCGCAGCCACCGGAATTTACGACATTCGCGGCGGCGGCTCCAAACGCAAACTGCCGCATTTCGATGACCTGTTGTTCCTTGGTGCCTCAATCTCGCGCTACCCGCTGGAAGGCTACCGCGAGAAATGCGCCACCGATGTCTGGCTCGGCACCCGCTACGCCAAAAAACCGATCCACCTCGACATTCCCGTCACCATCGCAGGCATGTCGTTCGGCGCTTTGTCCGGCCCCGCCAAAGAGGCTTTGGGGCGCGGCGCTAGCGCCGCAGGCACCTCGACCACCACCGGCGACGGCGGCATGACCGAAGAAGAACGCGGCCATTCCAAATCCCTCGTCTACCAATATCTGCCCAGCCGCTACGGCATGAACCCCGACGACCTCCGCCGCGCTGACGCCATCGAGGTCGTTGTCGGCCAAGGCGCGAAACCCGGCGGCGGCGGTATGTTGCTCGGCCAAAAGATCAGTGATCGCGTGGCCAAAATGCGCAACCTTCCCAAAGGCATCGACCAACGCTCCGCCTGCCGCCACCCCGACTGGACCGGCCCCGACGATCTTGAAATCAAGATCATGGAGATCCGCGAGATCACCGATTGGGAAAAGCCGATCTACGTCAAAATCGGTGGCGCGCGCCCCTATTATGACACCGCCCTTGCCGTCAAAGCCGGTGCGGATGTGGTGGTGCTGGACGGCATGCAAGGCGGCACCGCAGCCACGCAAGACGTGTTCATCGAAAACGTCGGCATGCCGATCCTCGCCTGTATCCCCCTCGCCGTGAAGGCGCTGCAAGACCTCGGCATGCACCGCAAAGTGCAGCTGATCGTTTCGGGCGGCATCCGCACCGGGGCCGATGTCGCCAAAGCGATGGCCTTGGGCGCGGACGCCGTCGCCATCGGCACTGCCGCGCTGATCGCCTTGGGTGACAACGATCCGAAATGGGAATCCGAATACAACAAACTCGGCACCACCGCAGGCGCTTACGATGACTGGCACGAGGGCAAAGACCCCGCAGGCATCACCACCCAAGACCCGGAACTTTTCAACCGTTTCGACCCCATCCTCGGTGGCCGCCGCCTGAAAAACTACCTTAAGGTGATGACGCTTGAGGCCCAAACCATCGCCCGCGCCTGCGGCAAAAATCACCTGCACAATCTGGAACCCGAAGACCTGTGTGCTTTGACCATCGAAGGCGCTGCCATGGCGGGCGTTCCTTTGGCGGGCACCAACTGGATTCCCGGCCGGAACGGCTTCTAAGCTAAATCATTGGCGGGCCTGAACAATCAGGCCCGCGACAAAACATAAAGACGACAGGGAGTGACCACTATGGTCCAAGATCTAGCCGCCTACGCCAAGGAAAAAGGCGTTAAATACTTCATGATCAGCTACACCGATCTGTTCGGTGCGCAGCGCGCCAAACTGGTGCCAGCACAAGCGATCAACGACATGGCCGTCGATGGCGCGGGCTTTGCGGGTTTCGCCACATGGCTTGACCTCACCGCCGCTCACCCCGACATGATGGCGGTGCCGGATGCGTCCTCGGTCATCCAACTGCCGTGGAAAAAAGAGGTGGCATGGCTGGCGTCGAACTGCGTGATGGAGGGCAAACCCGTCGCCCAAGCCCCGCGCAACGTGCTGCGCAAACTGGTTGATGAGGCCGCGAAAGAAGGCCTGCGCGTCAAAACTGGCGTCGAGCCGGAATTCTTCCTGCTGACCCCCGAAGGCGATAAAATCGCCGATCCTTATGATAACGCAGAGAAACCCTGCTACGACCAGCAAGCCATGATGCGCCAATACGACGTGATCGCCGAGGTCTGCGATTACATGCTGGAACTCGGCTGGGAGGCCTACCAGAACGACCACGAAGACGCGACCGGCCAGTATGAGATGAACTGGAAATACGACGACGTGCTGCAAACCGCTGACAAGCACAGCTTCTTCAAATTCATGATGAAGTCAGTCGCCGAAAAGCACGGTCTGCGCTGCACGTTTATGCCAAAACCGTTCAAAGGCCTGACCGGGTCGGGCTGCCACGCCCATATCTCGGTCTGGGATTTGGCTGGCAAAACCAACGCCTTCTCAGACGACACCAAAGAACTCGGCCTCTCCGACCGTGGCCGCAATTTCCTCGGCGGCATCATGAAACATGCCTCCGCCTTGGCGGCAATCTGCAACCCCACCGTCAACAGCTACAAACGCATCAACGCGCCGCGCACCTCGTCGGGGGCGACTTGGGCACCCAATACTGTGACTTGGACGGGCAACAACCGCACCCATATGGTCCGCGTTCCCGGCCCCGGTCGGTTTGAATTGCGCCTGCCCGATGGCGCGGCCAACCCTTACCTGATGCAGGCCGTGATCCTTGCCGCTGGCCTTGACGGCGTGCGCACCAAAGCCGACCCCGGCCCGCGCTATGACATTGATATGTATACCCAAGGTCAGACCGTCACAGGTGCGCCGAAACTGCCGCTGAACCTGCTCGATGCGCTGCGTGACTACGACAAAGACACCACTTTGAAGGCCGCAATGGGTGAAGAATTCTCCGCCGCCTACCTGAAGCTGAAGGCCAAAGAGTGGGACAGCTACGTCAGCCATTTCTCGAAATGGGAACACGAAAACACGCTTGATATCTAAGCAAACCAACGGGAGTGCCGGGAAAACCCCCAGCACTCCCTAAACCCAGCACTCCCTAAACAATTTCATCTTGGCCTAAATATCCCCGCCGGAGGCTCCCCCTGCGGCCCCAAGTGCCGGATTTCCATGAAAATCCTGATCTTCCAGCACCTTGCCTGTGAAACTGCCGGGGTGTTCACCGAACTCTGGCGGGCCGATGGCCACGCTCTCCACGTTATTGCCCTGGATGAGGGTGACCAAATCCCAAACTTGGAACCCTACGACCTGCTCGCCGTGATGGGCGGCCCGATGGATGTCTGGCAAGAGGCGGAGCACCCGTGGTTGATCCAGGAAAAGGCCGCGATCAAGCACTGGGTTGAAACCTTGAATCGCCCTTATTTCGGCATCTGTTTGGGGCATCAACTGCTGGCAGTGGCATTGGGCGGCGAGGCCGGACCGATGGCCAGCCCTGAGGTTGGCTTGACCCCGATCCGCCAAACCGGGGCAGGGCGCCGCGATGCGATTTTCGCCCAACTGCCCGCCACAATGACCACCCTGCAATGGCACGGCGTCGAAGTCACCAAACTGCCGCAGGGTGCCGTGGTGCTGGCCACGAGCCCCGCCTGCGCCGTGCAAGCGATGCGCGTCGGGCGTCATGCTTACGGTGTGCAATACCATCTTGAAATCCTGCCCACTACCGTCGCCGACTGGCAAGCGATCCCGGCCTATCGCCACGCCCTGCACGCAGCGATTGGCCCGGCAGCAGCACTAAGGCTAGAGGCCGAAACCGCCGCGCATCTGCGCGAATTCCGCAAGCTGGCCGAGGTGGTCAGTGCCGGGCTGAATGGGCTTGCGGGATAGACTCCGGCCCGCGCGCAGGATTTGATGTTGCATGCCTCCGGCGGGGACATTTGAGCACAGAGGATGATCAGAGTGCGCGTTGGTTAATGGATTATGAATTTCTAAATCATAAGATATTGATTTATATATGAACTACCTTACGTCCGCGCGTGGACAAAGGCCCCGGCGATCACCGGGGCCATTTAAATTCAGTTCCGCAGGTAGGCTTCCAAGCTATCCTCAAGAGCATCCTTCCAAGGCGTGTGATGCACAGGAGCCATCGACCCCGTAATCACCGATCGATAAGCATGGTTGCGGAAGGTCATGATCCCGGCCTTCTTGTGTTCCTTCCACTCAAAGAACGCCTCACAGGCGCCATCCACGTCAAAGCTGGGATAGTCGGTCTCGGCATTCAATTCCTTGACGTAATCGCCCTGATAATGGATCGCATCATGCGCATCCTCGCCCGCATCCTCGCGCGCCACCCGGTCGACCACATCCGCCTGCAGCACCGCTTTATCGGCAGGCACCGCAATCCGCCCCATGATCACATCGCGCACCCACCAGACTTGGGCGTCAAACATGTTGAAGGTGAACCACTGATCCTGCATCCCGACATAGAACAGCTTCGGGTTGTTGACCCAAACCACCCCCTTATACAGATCCGCCGCCGCCAACCGATTGGCGGTTTTCAGTCGCAGATCATCGGGCAGGAACGGGAAGTGATGCTTGTAGCCCGTACACAGAATGATCGCGTCGACCCGCTTGCTGGTGCCGTCCTTGAAATAGGCGGTCGTCTCATCGACCCGCTCCAGCGCCGGAACTTCGACGAAATTATCCGGCCAATCATAGCCCAAAGGTGCATTCCGATAGGCCACGGTGATCGACTTCGCGCCATATTTCCAGCACTGCGAACCGATATCTTCCGCCGAATAGCTCGACCCCAGCAGCAGAATGTCCTTGCCGTTGAACTCCATCGCGTCGCGGAAATCATGCGCATGCAGCACCCGGCCACCAAACCTGTCAAACCCCGGATATTCCGGCACATTCGGGGTCGAGAAATGGCCAGAGGCGACGATCACATTGTCGAACTCTTCCTCATACATCCGGTCGGTCTGCATATCATGCGCCGTGACGGTGAAATTACCCTTAGCTTCGTTGTATTTCACAAAGCGCACCGGAGTCGAAAACCGGATCCAGTCGCGCACTCCAGCTTTGACGACCCGGCCTTGGATGTAGTCGAACATCACGGCGCGGGGGGGGTAAGATGCGATCTGTTTGCCGAAATGTTCCTCAAAGGAATAGTCCGCAAATTCAAGACCTTCCTTCGGGCCGTTCGACCAAAGATAGCGATACATCGAACTGTGCACCGGCTCGCCATTCTCGTCCAGCCCGGTGCGCCAAGTGTAATTCCACAAGCCGCCCCAGTTCGACTGCTTCTCAAAACACACCACCTCGGGGATGTCCGCGCCCTTCATCTTGGCCGATTGAAAAGCCCGCAGTTGGGCCAGACCAGACGGCCCCGCGCCGATCACTGCCACACGTTTTGCCATGTCTTCCTCCGATTTGTCCGCGCCCGGTTCGGGCTGCATTCCTGTTGCAAACAGGCTAGCGACACCGACGCTCTGCTGTCAAATTATTTTCCTGTTGGGAAAAAGATGACTGAGATGAATCTTTCTTCCTGCCTGAAAAATCGGCAGAGCCCTGTGAGACAAAACCCTTTCCAGCCGTTGCGGCTTGGCGCTAAGCTGGCGGAGAGCTTAGGGAGAGATCGTGGAAATGTCCAAATTCAATCAACCGCTTGGCGGCAATGAGATGGCGCGCTTTGGCGGACCCGCCACGATGATGCGCCTGCCGACGCAAGACACTGCGGCGGGGCTGGATGTGGCCTTCATCGGTATTCCGATGGATATTGGCACCTCAAACCGATCCGGCACCCGCCATGGCCCCCGCCAAATTCGCGACGAATCCCGGATGCTGCGGCCGTTCAATATGGCGACGGGGGCAGCCCCGTTTGATCATTTGCAAGTGGCGGACATTGGCGATGTGCCGATCAACACCTTTGATCTGAAAAAGTCGGTCGATATCATCACCGACTATTATAATGGCGTGCTGGCGCATGGCGCTTTGCCGCTGACTTTGGGGGGTGATCACACCCTGACCTGGCCGATTTTGCGCGCGATCAAAGCCAAACATGGCCCGGTGGCGCTGATCCATATCGATGCCCATGCCGATATCAACGACACCATGTTTGGCGAGAAAGTGGCACATGGCTGCCCGTTCCGGCGGGCTTGGGAAGACGGCTGTTTGCAGAATGATAAGGTTTTTCAGATCGGGCTGCGCGGCACGGGATATAGTCTTGAAGACTTCGATTGGGGCCGCAAAAACGGCTGGACCGTGGTGCAAGCCGAGGAGTGTTGGTACAAGTCGCTGAAGCCCTTGATGGCGGAAATCCGGGCGAAAATTGGCGATGCGCCGGTGTATCTGAGCTATGATATTGATAGCCTTGATCCGGCCTTTGCACCGGGCACGGGCACGGTAGAGCCGGGCGGGCTTACCATCTGGCAAGGGCTTGAAATCGTGCGTGGATGTGCGGGGCTGAACATCGTCGGCGGTGATCTGGTCGAGGTGTCTCCACCCTATGATCCGTCGGGCAATACCGCGCTGATCGGGGCGAATTTGCTGTATGAAATGCTGTGTGTTTTGCCGGGAGTGCCGCAGGGGCGGCACATTGGCTAAAGCCCTTCGACGATGGTGATCATCACTTCGGCCGCACCGTCGCGCTCGGCTTTAGCGGCCTGATATTCTGGGGAGGTGTAGCAAGCGCGAGCGGTTGCCAGATCGGAAAATTCGATCACGACATTTCGTTCAAATCCCATGCCCTCGGGGTTGTCCGACGCGCCACCTCGTGCAAGAAATTTGCCGCCAAATTTGGCGAGAGCCTGCGGGGCGAGGGCTTGATAACCCTTATAGCGATCGGGGTCGGTGACGGTGACATGGGCGATCCAATAGGCAGGCATCATTTGGCCTCTTTCAGCAGGCGGTAGGCAATTTTGGCGGCTTCCTCAAGGTGATCAAACACGGCTTGCGCTGCGCTATCTGGGTCATTGGCGCAGATCGCGGCACAAATTCGGGCCATCCATACCGGGCCAGAAACGCGGCGGTCCTTGGTAGCCAAAGTCATCGCGCGCAAGCGGCTGATCCGGCCATTCAAGCGCTGCACCACCTCCCACGCGATGTGATGGCCTGCGGCAGTGAAGATGATCTCATAAAACTGGGTGGTGGCCGCAATCAGGGCGGGGTTTTCATTGGCGGCAGAGGCGGTCTCAATGGCATGGGTGGCGGCTTGCAGATTGGCTTTCACCGTGGCGTCAGCGGCCTGAGCGCAGGCAGCGGCGGCATTCTGTTCTAAAAGCTGTCTGATTTCATAGATTTGCGCGGCCTGCGTCCAATCCATCCGGGCCACCATCGGGCCTTTGTTCGGCATAATCTCGACCAGACCTTCGGCCTCAAGATAGCGGATCGCCTCGCGCACAACGGATCGGCTGACGCCGAGCTGATCGCAAAGCGTACGCTCGACCAAACGCTCGCCCGAGGCGAAGCGGCCAGACAGGATCGCGCTGCGCATCCGTTCCAGCACAATCTCGCGCAGGGTCTGCGGCGGGTGGGTGATTTTCAGGTCATCAAGCTGGGTCATATGCCGAATGTAGCGAGAAGGCTGCTCGGTAGCAACTGGTTCTTGACATGTGGTCATATGGTATACCAACATACCATTAGAGAAACCCAGTGATTCTGAGGCCCCCATGCCAGCCGTTATCCGCAAGACCTTATTGCATGTTGAAACCACGCTGATCGAAGGCGGCAAGGCGGCAGCAATGCCGTTGAAGCTGATCGCGGCGGCGGCGGTGGTGAAAAATCCTTGGGCCGGGATGGGGTTTGTCGAAAACCTCAAGCCAGCCATCCACGATGTTGCCCCGGATCTGGGCGCGCTGCTGACGGCGATGATCCTGGAGGCTGCGGGCTCGGGTGAGGTGATTGAGGCATACGGCAAGGCCGCTATTGTGGGTCTGGATGGCGAGGTCGAGCACGCCTCGGCGCTGATCCACACCTTGCGATTTGGCAATCATTATCGCACGGCCGTCGGCGCGAAATCGTATCTGGCGTTCACCAACATTCGTGGCGGGGCAAATACCCCGGTGATGATCCCGCTGATGGATAAAAACGATGAGGGGCGGCGTTCGCATTACCTGACCATTCATTTCGCCATCCCGGATGCGCCTGCGGCGGATGAAATCGTCGTGGCATTGGGCGCTTCCATCGGTGGCCGTCCACATCATCGGATTGGTGATCGCTATCAAGACCTTAAGGATCTGGGACATGACGCTGCAAACCCTGCGGCTGTCTGACGGCGCGCGCATCAGCTATCTGGAGTTTGGTCAGGGCGAGCCTTTGGTTCTGCTGCACGGCGTCGGTATGTGTGCGGAATCCTGGGGTCCGCAGATCGCGCATTTCGCCAGAACCAATAGGGTGATCGCGCTGGATATGCCGGGGCATGGCCTGTCTGATCTGTTGCCAGGCGCGCCTGCGTTAACCGATTATGTCGCTTGGGCGGCGAAAACCTTGCGGCAGCTGGGTTGTAGTTTTGTCAATGTCGCGGGCCATTCGATGGGCGCTTTGATTGCTGCTGGATTGGCTGTCGATCACCCCGATCTGGTCCTGCGATTGGCGGTTCTGAACGGTGTTTATCGCCGCACGCCTGAGGCTCGCGCTGCGGTGCAGGCCCGCGCCAAAGCCTTGGCGGATGGCGCGAATGACATCGACGTGCCGCTGAAGCGGTGGTTCAGCGACAGCCCCAACGATCAGAAAATCCGCGCCCAAGTCGCCGATTGGTTGCAATCTGTCAATCTGAACGGCTATGCCGCCGCCTACCGCGCCTTTGCCAATGGCGATCTGACCTATGCAGAGGCTTGGCCGAAAATCCAAAGCCCAGCCTTGGTGCTTACTGCTTCGGGCGATGCGAACTCGACGCCCGCGATGGCGAAAGCGATGGCGAAGGCAGCGCCGATGGGGCAGGCTGTGGTGATTGAGGGCCACCGCCACATGGTTAATCTGACCGCCCCGGCGCAGGTGAATGCGGCGCTTGCGGCATGGTTGGCGGTGCCCCTGTTGGCCGCTAAAAAGGGAATACGCGCATGACACTGGAAAACCGTCGCCTGCTGCGCGATGCCTTTGGCACATTCATGACAGGTGTGACCGTTGTGACCACGCTGGACGAGGCGGGGCTTCCGATTGGCTTTACCGCGAATTCGTTCTCATCTGTGTCGTTGGACCCCGCGCTTTTGCTGATCTCTATTGCCAAAACCTCTGGCAACTATACTCGTTTTATCGCCGCTAAGTCCTTTGCAATCAACATCTTGTCTGAAGGCCAGAAGGACATCTCAAACACCTTTGCCAAGCCCGTCGAAGATCGTTTTGCCACTGTCAAATGGCAGATTGGCCCGCATGGCGCACCCATTCTGCATGGCGTTTCAGCATGGTTCGATTGCAGCACACACCAAGTTATTGACGCAGGCGACCACGCCATTCTGATTGGCAAAGTTGAAGCATTTGACGCCTCGGGGCAGTCCGGTCTGGGTTATTATCGCGGCTCTTACTTTACTCCTGCGCAAGCGGGTGCGGCGCTTGCCAGCGGCCCTGCCGTGGTGGTGTCTGCTCTGATCGAACAGGAAGGCCGGGTGCTGCTGCAAGACGATGGCCGCGGCGGTTTGACCCTGCCCACCGCCCGCGTTGGCGCTGTTGGTGCGACCGCGACGCTGCAAGCCCTGATCCAGACCGCAGGCGTGCAGGCCGTGCCCGGTTTCATTTATTCGGTCTATGAAGATGTCGCGGCCAGCCAGCAGCACATCGCCTTCCTTTGCCCCTCGACGGCGGGCGCGCCAACCAAGGGCGGCTTTGTCGAGCTTGTCCCCAACGGTTTTGATGACGTCACCGACCCCGCCATGCGCACGATGCTAGAGCGTTTGGCCGAAGAAGCCCGCGTTGGCGATTACGGCATTTATTTCGGAAACCAGAACATCGGCCGGGTCGCGCCGGTTGCCAAACCCTAAGGAATCGCACATGAAATTCTCGTTATTCGTGCATATGGAGCGTGTCAGCGCCGATGAGCCGCAGCAGCGGCTGTATCAGGAAATGCTGGAACTGTGCCAAATTGCTGACGAAAACGGGATGCATGCGATCTGGACTGGTGAGCATCACGGTATGGATTTCACCATTGCCCCCAACCCGTTCCTGAACCTTGTCGACCTTGCCCGCCGCACCAAAAACGTCCGACTTGGCACCGGCAATGTGGTGGCCCCGTTTTGGCATCCGATCAAACTGGCCGGAGAGGCCGCGATGGCCGATCTGATCATGGATGGCAGGCTTGATCTGGGCATCGCGCGCGGCGCTTACAGCTTTGAATATGACCGGATGAGCCCCGGTTTGGACGCTTGGACAGCAGGCCAGAAAATGCGCGAGTTGATCCCCGCCATCAAAGGCCTGTGGGCAGGCGACTATGAGCATAACGGCGAACACTGGCAGTTTCCGAAAACCACCTCGGCGCCAAAGCCCAGCCAACAGCCGTTTCCGCCAATCTGGGTCGCCGCGCGTGATCCGAACTCGCACGATTTCGCTGTGGCCAATGGCTGCAATGTGCAGGTGACGCCTTTGCATATGGGCGATGAAGAAGTGGTCAGCCTGATGGAGCGATTTAACACCGCCTGCGCTGCGCATCCAGAAATGCCACGCCCGAAGATCATGGTTCTGCGCCATACTTATGTGGCGGAGAGTGAAGCCGACGCGCAGCAGGGTGCCGAGGAATTGAACTTGTTCTACAACTACTTCGGCGCGTGGTTCCTGAACAAACGCCCGATTTCGCAAGGCCTGATCGCGACCCTGACGCCGGAAGAAGTGGCCGCGCATCCGTTCTATTCAGCGGCGGCGATGCGGAAGAATAACATTGTGGGCGAGCCTGCCGAGGTGATCGCGCGGATCAAAAGCTATGAAGATTTGGGTTACGACGAATTTAGCCTGTGGATCGACTCTGGCATGAGTTTCACGCGCAAAAAAGCGTCGTTGACGCGGTTTGTGCAAGACGTGATGCCTGCTTTTGCGTGATTTGACCAAGCCGAAGGAACTGCCCATGCAACGCTTCCACCACTATATCGACGGGGTTTTTGAAGATGGCGCGACCAGCTTTGAAAGCCTTGATCCAGCGACGGGGCAGCCTTGGGCGGTGATGCCTGAGGCTTCGGCTGCCGATGTTGGTCGCGCCGTCAACGCTGCATGGAATGCTTTCAACGCGCCCACGTGGTCAGGTCTGAACGCCTCGGCGCGCGGCAAGTTGCTTTATAAACTCGCCGATCTGGTGCAAGCGGCAGCGCCACGTTTGGCGGCTTTGGAAACCCGCGATACTGGCAAGATCATCCGCGAAACCAGCGCTCAGATCGCTTATGTCGCGGAATATTATCGCTATTATGCAGGCCTCGCCGATAAAATCGAAGGTGCGCATCTGCCGATCGACAAGCCGGATATGGAGGTTTGGCTGCGCCGCGAACCGATCGGCGTGGTGGCCGCCATCGTGCCGTGGAACAGCCAGTTGTTCCTGTCGGCGGTCAAGCTTGGCCCCGCTTTGGCGGCAGGTTGCACAGTGGTGCTGAAAGCGTCCGAAGACGGCCCTGCGCCGATGCTGGAATTTGCCAAACTGGTGCATGAGGCGGGCTTCCCTCCCGGCGTGGTTAATATCCTGACAGGCGGCCCGGCGGCGGGCGTGGCGCTGACCACACATCCGAAAGTCGCCCATATCGCCTTTACCGGTGGGCCGGAAACCGCGCGGCATGTGGTGCGCGGCTCAGCCAAAAATCTTGCGTCCACATCGCTGGAATTGGGCGGCAAGTCCCCGTTCATCGTGTTTGAGGACGCCGATCTCGACTCGGCGGTGAACGCGCAAATCTCTGGCATTTTCGCCGCCACCGGGCAAAGCTGCGTCGCAGGTTCGCGGCTGATCATCCAAGCCAGTATCAAAGACGCCTTCCTCGCCAAACTGAAAGCCAAAGCCGAGGCGATCAAAATCGCCGCCCCCGACCAGATGACCACCGAAGTCGGCCCGTTATGCACCCAGCGCCAACGCACCCGCATCGCCGATTTGGTCGCACAATCCATAGGGCAGGGGGCGAAGCTGATCACCGGCGGCGTCACCCCTGATGGCCCCGGTTTCTACTATCCGCCGACGATCCTTGATTGTTCGGGCCTGCCGGATGCCGTGGCGCTTCAACAGGAATTCTTCGGCCCGGTGCTGTCGGTGATCAGCTTTGCGACCGAAGAACAGGCGCTCGCCCTCGCAAATGACACCGTGTACGGCCTTGCGTCCGGCGTGTTCACCCGCAGCCTGACCCGTGCGCATCGGATGATCCGGGGTATTCGGGCCGGGGTGGTTTGGGTGAACACCTACCGCGCGGTGTCGCCGATAGCACCCTTTGGCGGCTATGGAATGTCAGGCCACGGCCGCGAGGGTGGCTTGGCGGCGGCGCTGGATTACACCACGGTCAAGACTGTCTGGCTGCGCACTTCGGATGATCCGATACCCGATCCGTTTGTGATGCGCTAAAAGCAGTAATTTCAGATATGCAAAAAACCTACCACATTTGGTAGATTTTGATGAATAACTGCCTTTTGAAACACAAGTCACTCCCAGCGGGGAATAAGTTTCTTTAAGCTATTAGCTTGCAATCATCATTGCTGGCCGCCCCGCCACATGCTCCGCCGCCGCATGGGAAGCCGCCGCACAGGCCTTTTTGAACCCCAAACCGCCCACCAGACAGGCCGCCAGCGCGCCGATAAATGCATCGCCAGCGCCATGCGAGCTGACAATTTTGATCTTCTCGGCGGGGATAGAGAAATGCTCGTCCTCGGCACTCCACGCAGCCAGTCCCAATGATCCCGCCGTCACGATCACACTTTCAAACCGATCCGCCAATTTCTTCGCAGCCGCCGATGCCGCCTTCAACGATCCAATCGCTCCCGCACCCATCATTTCGGCCTCAACCCCGTTTACCACCAGAATATCGACCAGCCGCGCGAATTCAGCCGATAATGGCCGGGCAGGGGCCGCGTTCAGCAAAGTGCGGATACCGCGCGTCCGCGCAGCCGTAGCCGCTGCGACATTCACCGCCTCTGGCACCTCGCTTTGCAGCACCAACAGGCCAACGTCGCGCCAAACATCCGCCTCTTGCAACGCCGCGACCGCGATATGCAGGTTCGCCCCTGACACGATCGTCGCCGCGTAATCGCCCTGCGCATCCATGATCGCCACGCTCATCCCCGAGGCCACGCTATCAAGCGTCGCCACAAAGCGATGATCGACGCCCGAACTTTGCAACCGTGCCCGCATAAAGCTGCCAAAATCATCCGCCCCGACAGCCCCCAGCATCCGGCCCCGCGCGCCATGCGCCTGCGCCGACACCGCCTGATTGCCGCCCTTGCCACCAAATTTCGGATACCAGCGCGTGCCCACTGCGGTCTCATCCTTGCGCGGCAGATGATCGGCCTCGACCATGATGTCATAATGCAGGCTGCCTACCACAAGAACAGTGCTCCCGAGGACGGTGGCTTTTGGCTGGGTCATCTTGGCCTCATTGTCTGCGTTTCGATTGCACGGCCCGCATAGTGCGGTCCAAATTCTGATCGGCGCGGGCGCGGTCGCGCTGGGCGGTTGCGACAAACAGCGCATCGAGCAGGTTCAACTGCGCAATCCGCGCCGTGGCGTTTTCGCCCAACAGCGGCGAGTTCTGCGCCGTCGAGCACAACACCACATCCACCAACCCGGCGAGGGGGCTTTCAGCATAGTTCGTCACCGCAATAATCCGTGCGCCATTGCGCCGCGCCAATTCCACCGCATCAACCACCGAAGACGTGCTGCCAGAATGCGAAAACGCCACCACCACATCATCCGGCCCAAGCAGGCTGGCCGACATCATCATCATATGCGCGTCGTCAAACACAGACGCCCTTATGCCGATGCGCAAGAATTTATGCGCCACATCGCGGGCGATCTGGGCTGATCCGCCAAGCCCGTAGAAATCGCGTTGGCGGGCGCGGTGCAGGTAATCCACCGCCCGCTCAAACGCCGCGAGATCAAGGATCGCAAAGGTTTCCTCCAGCGCCTGCATCGCGGTGCGGAACACCTTTTGCACGATCTCGCCGGTAGTATCGCCCTCGGCAATCTCAGAATGCAGCGCCGCCGTATCCGAACGGTAATAGTCCACCAGCCCCTGCCGAAACTCGCGAAACCCCGCAAAGCCCAGCTTTTTCGCGACCTTGACCACCATCGCATCAGACACGCCGGATTTCTCGGCGACCTCGCGCAGGGGGGTGGCCTCGTCGATATCCTTGCGCGCCAGAATATCGGCGGCGACCTTACCTTCCAGCGGCGTCAGGCTTGGCAGTTTCATCCGAATTTGCGCGGCCACAGCTTTTGGATCGCCCATACATCCCCCTATTTGCCACTGGTGGCCTTATCTATCAGCATCGCCACGATGATGATAATGCCCGTCGCCAGCAGTTGATAGAAGGCTTGCACGTTCAAAAGCGTCAGGCCGTTGCGCAGGGTGCCCAGAATGACGCAACCGATCAGCGTGCCGATGATCGAGCCGCGCCCACCCATCAGACTCGCGCCGCCAATCGCCGAGGCTGCAATCGCATCCAATTCCCACAGCGTCCCCATCGTAGGCTCTGCTGCCCCCAGCCGACCAATCAGGATCATCGCCGCGACCGAGGCCATCAGGCCCGAAATCATATAGGCCGCAAGTTTGGTCATCGTCACCGGAACCCCGGCAATCCGTGCCGCCTCTGGGTTGCCGCCAACTGCCATGAAATACTCGCCGAGCGGTGTCTTGCTCAAAATCACCCAAGCGCAAATCGCCAACATCGCGACGATCACAACCGGGGTCGGCACCCCCATCAGCGTGCCATTGGTCAGCGCCCGAAAGCCATCCGGCAGCCCGAAAATCGGCTGGCCCCCGGTGAAAATCAGCGCCAAAGCCCGATACAGCGACAGCCCGCCCAAAGTGACGATGAACGGCTGCAGCCCGCCCCATGCGATCAGCGCGCCGTTGATAAAGCCGCACAGCATCCCGATGCAAAGCGCCCCCGCGACAGCGACTATGAACGGCACCCCTGCCACCATCATCGTAGCCCCCAGCACGGCGGTCAGTGCCGCCACTGGCCCCACCGAAAGATCAATCCCGCCAGAGATGATCACCAGTGTCATCCCCAAAGCGATGCAGGCGTTGATCGAGGATTGCTGTAGCACGTTCAGCAGGTTCGGACCTGTCAGAAAGCTGGGGCTAAGCACCGCAAACACCGTGCCAATAATGATCAGGCCCAGTAAAGTGCCCGCATCGCGGAATTTGATGCGCTGCAAGAAGGGGAGTGAGGTCAGAACTGCGGACATGATAATAGCCTTACAATGCGGGAATGGCGTGGCGGGCGATGTTGGCTTCGGTGATTTCGGCGGTGCCCAGTTCGGCGGCAATGCGGCCCTCGCGCATCACCAGAACCCGGTCAGACACCCGGATCACCTCGGGCAATTCGGATGACACCACCACGATGGCGCGGCCTTGCCGGGCGAGTTTCTCAATCAGATCATAGATTTCCGCCTTGGCCCCAACGTCGATGCCACGGGTAGGCTCGTCAAACAGATAGATTTTGGTATCCGCTGCCAACCAGCGCCCGATGATCGCTTTCTGCTGATTGCCGCCGGAAAAGCTGCCAATCGGTTTGCTGACATCGAACGGGCGCAGGCGGACTTCCTGCATCAATTCTTCGGAACGCGCCTTCAGTTTGCCCCGTCGAATGATGCCAAAGCGAGAAAACCCTCGCATCGCGGGCAGGCCGATATTGCTGGTCACAGGCCGATGCCGGATGATGCCATCGCGCTTGCGCTCTTCTGGCACCAAGCCCAAACCCGCCTTGATCCGTGTGCGCACGCCGGACCCAACAGCCACGCCGCTGACCTCAACCGTGCCTGCCTCGGCGCTATCCACCCCAGCGATCAGCCGCAAAAGTTCGGTGCGCCCAGACCCAACCAACCCTGCAATCCCCAAAACCTCGCCTGCGTGCAGGGTAAATCCGGCATCCTGCACCGCACGGCCACGGCTAAGCCCTTTGACCTGCAACAAAACCTTGTCGGTGGCAAAACTCTGATGCGCCACATGGCTCAACTCACGGCCCACCATCAATTCAATAACTTGCGCCACCGGAGTTGCTGGCAAATCCACCCGCGCCACCAGCCGCCCATCGCGCAAAATCGTCGCCGATTGGCATATGCGGAACACCTCATCCATTTTGTGGCTGACGTAAATGATCGACACCCCCCGCGCCGCCAGCCCCTTGATCACCTCCACCAAGCGATCAAATTCGGTCGGTGTCAGGCTCGATGTCGGCTCGTCCATCGCGATGACCTTTGCATTGGCGCGCAGGGCTTTGGCGATCTCAACAATCTGCCGCTGCGCCACCCGCAGGCTGTTGATCGGCGCTGTCACGTCAATCGAGGCATCCAACGGGGCGAGCAACCGCCGCGCCTCGGCTTCCTGTGCTGCGCGGTCTACCAACAAGCCGCCAGCCCGACGCAAAGCCGCACCCAAATAGATATTCTGCGCAACACTCAGCTCTGGAACCTGTTGCAATTCCTGATGAATCATCGCAACGCCTGCGAGGTTGGCGGCACGGGGGCTACCAATCGTCACGCTTGCCCCATCAATATTTATCTGCCCCGCATCGGCCGAGAACACGCCGGAAAGGATGTTCAACATGGTCGATTTGCCCGCGCCATTCTCGCCCAAAAGCCCATGCACCTCACCGGGTTGCACCGTCAGCGAGACGCCATGCAGCACCTTGTGGGCACCAAAAGCCTTCTCGATATGCGAAAGGGAAAGACGCGGAGTCATGGGGGAATTCCTGCGAATGAAGCGGCCCGCCCGTCGGGGCAGGCCGCGATTGGTTTATTTGGCGGTCAAAGTTGCACGCAAAGCGGCCATATCGGTGGTCGCATAGGTTTCAACATTGTCCTTGGTGATCAGCGCCTGCGGGGTTGCCACCACGCGCGGCAGCTTCTGCCCAGCGGCCAGACGCAACGCCACTTCCATCGCAATCTCACCGGTCAGCACCGGAAAGCTGTCAACGGTGCCGGTCAGATCACCGGCGCGGATTGCGGCATAAGCATCCGACACGCCATCGGTGCCAAACACTGCAACCTTGTCGGCGCGCCCTGCGGCCTTCACGGCCTCGACCACACCCAAAGCCATGCCGTCATTGTTGGCATAAAAACCAATCAGATCAGGATATTGTTGCAGGATCGTGCTGGCTGCGTTGAAGGCTTCCTCGCGGCTCCAGTTGGCGGGAACCGAGGCCACAACCGTGAACTTGCCGCCCGCGTTGATGGTCTCGGTAAAGCCCGCCGTGCGCTGACCTGCCGCATAAACCCCGGGCTGGCCTTCAATCACCGCAACCTGACCACCCTCGGCATGGTTGTCGATGAACCACTGCGCGACCCGCACGCCGTTGTCTTTCTGCACGTTGCCGACATAATTCGTCGCCGACGGGATCACCGCATCATTGACGTTCAGCACCGGAATCCCCGCTGCTTTGGCCTTTTCCACCGCCGGAACCAGGTTCGCATCGGTCTGCGGTGAGAGCAGCATCGCGTTGAAGCCCTGGTTGATCAGATCTTCCGCGATCGAAAGCTGACCCAACTGATCGCCCTCATTCGCCGCCGCTTGATAGACGAAGGTCACGCCCAGTTTGTCAGCGACGTTCTTGTAACCCTCGCCCAAGCTGCGCCAATATTCGTTGGTCAAGGTCTTTGAGACCCCACCAACCTTGGTGCCAGCCGCAGGTGCGGGCAGGGCGCCGAATTTGGCGTCAAGCTCTGACCAATCCATCCGATCAGCCTCGCTGTCAGAATTCAGCGGTGCCAAATCTTGCGCCTGCGCCAGACCGACGGTCAAAGCGATAGCGGCGAGCGCAAACGCCCCCTTCAGATAGTGTTGCATTGGATCCTCCCTTTTCAACACGAATATATGATATGTGGTAAAGTTTAGCTGGACGTAGTTTGCCCAGCCAGTGCTAGTCGCGCGATTTCCTGCGCGGTGATCGGGTCTTGTTGGCCCTGTGCATCGGCCAAGCGGTTATCCCCCGCCATGACATCAACGGCGGCGAGCATCCGGCGCACGGTGCGGATGTTGGCGGCACATTCCGCCACCGGGTCAAGGCCCGAGGCATCCGGGAAAGTATCAAAATAGATCGCGCCATCAAAGCCGCCGCGCTTGACTTCGCGCAGCAATTCCAGCGTGGCCTGTTCATGCACTGCGGCGACCATCAGGCCATCGTCACGCTTGGCGTAGCCGTCGTTCAGATGCAGGCCAAGGATCTTGCTGTGGCGTTGGATCAGCGCTGCGGCGAAGGCGGGCTGTTCATCGGCGTAAAGCGCATGGGCAAAGTCGATGGTGACGCCAAGATTGGCAGCGCCCACTTCCTTGATCGCAAGCAGGGTGGTCGCGGCATCGGGAAGAACGCTGTAAGCCCTTGGTTCATTAGGCTTATACTCAATCGAGATCAGGCAATCCGCGTCATGCGCGGCCACTTCGGCAATGCCTGCAATCTCGTCTTCCCAGAGTGCGGCATAGTCGCATTGGAAGGTGTAATCAAAGCCATCCTGCCCCAGCCACAAGGTCATCATCGGCGCGCCAATCGCACGCGCCGCATCAATGCCGCGCTTGGTCAGATCAATAGCCTCGCGCCGCACTGCACGGTTCGGGTTGGTGAAAGCGCCGCGCTTGAAGGCCGGATTGGTGTAATAGCGCATCGCAAGGCCGCTGATCGAAAGCCCGCAATCCGCCACCACTTTGGCGATTTCCGAAGGATCTGCGCCAACATGATCCGGGTAGTTCAGATCAAGCTCGGTCAGGCCCTCAACCGTCGCTGCGCGTTGGATAATTTGCGCCAGCGAGGGTTTTCCAGCCAAATCAGGCCAGTAATCCGTTGCCCCTGAGGCAAAGGAATTGATCCGGGTTGCGAAACGGTTTCCGAGCATGTGATTCTCCTGTTGCTTTACAAATATTTCAATTATTGTGAAGTTGCAAGTTATTTCAGCACAACACAACGCATGGCTTTAGCCAAAGCGGACCGACCCTCACAATGCCTTCCGCTCACATTTAGTCGAGTGCGGGAAAGCGGATGCGCACCAACAGCCCCTTGGCCTCGGCACCGCTGTGCAGTTGGATTTCGGCGTTAAACAAAGCCGCAATTTCGGCGGTGATCGCCAGACCCAGGCCAAGCCCGGTATCGTGATCCGCCGACAACGCACGCGCAGGGGCGGGCATACCGCGTTTACGCAGTGTAGCGTCGTGCTGGGGTGGCAGGCCGGGACCGTTGTCTTCAACCTCTAGCACCGTGGCCGTGCCGCGCATCTGCACCCGAACCGTCACAACTGCCCCAGCGCCGGCATAGGCAATCGCGTTGGTCAAAAGGTTTTTCAGCAATTCCGCCAGCAAGACAGGCTCGGCCAGCGCCATGGCTTCCGGTGCCCCTTCATAGCCAAGGTCGATGTGATGGCTCAGTGCCAGCGGCACCATTTCGGCGGTAAGATCCTTGGCGATTGTCACGATATCAAGCCTTTGCAGCGCGGCTGCCCCTGTTGCGGCATCAACCCGCGCCAGCACCAAAAGCTGCGCCAACACCCGCTCGGCGCGTTCCAGCGCGGTTTTGGCTCTGGCGCTGGCCTCAGCGGTCTGCGCGGGTGTGGCGCTGCGCTCGATCAGCGCCAGCTGCGTGCGCACCACCGACAGGGGCGTGCGCAACTGATGGCTCGCATTGCCGGTGAAATGTCGCAACGCCGCAAGCGCCGTATCCAGCCGCGCCATGAACGAATTGATCGCCAGCATCAGTGCTTGAACCTCTTGCGGCGTATCGGCGGTTACTGGACGCAGATCGTCGGGCGAGCGTTCGGCAATGCTGGCCCCCAAACGATCCAGCGGCCGCAGCGCTAAAGTCACCGCAATCCAGACAATGCAAGCAACGCCCAACACCAGCACCGCCAGCCGCAACGCAGATCGCAACAGGATCGCCCGCGCCAGTTCCGCCCGTGCCCGCGTCGATTCCGCCACCGTCACGCTGAAGGCAATCGAGCGTTCACCCGTTGAGACTTCGCGCATCAAGGTGGCGCTGCGGATGCCGACCGCATCCCGCGTGCCATCGGCGAAAGCCACGCCACCCGCAGGGGCCGGGTTCACCGCCAGATCTTCGTATCCGGTCAGAAAATGACCGATCGGGCCATCCACCCGGTAAAACACCTTATCCTGCGCGGTGGAGGTCAGCATTTCCAATGAAGAATACGGCAGATCAACCTCTAACTCGCCGGTTTCATCCACCGTCACCCGCTCGGCAATCGCCAAAGCCGAGCCGACCAGCACCCGATCCGACACGCTTTGCGCCGTGCGCAGTGCCTCGCGCCACGTATCCAGCAAAGCGATCAGGCCCAGCAGCGCGGTGGCCAGAAACAGCCACAGCAGCAGGCGACGGCGCAGGGAATAGGGTTTCATCGGCTGTCCGAGGCTTTTTCCAGCAGATAGCCTATGCCGCGCACCGCCCGCAAACCTAGACCAAACGGGGCAATGCGGCGGCGCAGGCGCGAGATATATTGCTCAATGGCATTGTCGGACAGCATGTCATCCAGCGAGGTCAAAGATTGCACGATGGCCTCTTTTGTCACCACTTTCCCGGCGCGGGTCAGCAGCAGTTCCAGCAGGGCCCGTTCGCGGGGCGGCAGGTCAAGCGGTTGATCTGCCGCTGAAAACTGCCGTTTGGTCAGGTCTAGCGTAACCGCGCCCAAGGTGACGGTGGCCGAACGCAGGCCCGCTTGTCGCCGCAACAAAGACCGCACGCGGGCTTCAAATTCGCGCACATCGAAGGGCTTGGCCATGTAATCATCCGCGCCCAGATCCAAGCCGCGCACCCGGTCTTCGGCAGCACCGCGCGCAGTCAGGATCATCACCGCGGCCGGATTGGACCGCGCCCGCATCGCGCGCAGCAGCGACAGCCCGTCCATCTGTGGCAGATTCAGATCAAGGATCACCAGATCAAATTGTTCCACCGCCGCCAAAGCCTCGGCAGAAGCCCCGTCATGCATGCAATCCACCGCATAACCAGACGAGGTCAACAGCGTCACAAGGGACTCCGCCAAGGGCAGATCATCTTCAACCACCAACAAGCGCATATCCGTCCCCCCTTACGTCAGGCTAGGCGGAAAGCGCCCAGTTGTGAACGCAAGTTGCATCGGGCAGAGTGAAATGATGCGAAGAATGTTCGGTTTGGCCCTGTTTTGCATTTCGATGTCTGGCCCGATCCGGGGCGAGGTGGTGAACTATCCGGCCCCCGATGGCACTGTCACCGCAGAATTGGTAATCTATTCGACGCTCGACAACCATTTGGCGGCACCGCTGATTGCGGCGTTTCAGGTCGGACACCAAGCGGTGGCGGTGCGCTACGAAGACCTGCTGGCGGGGGAAATTTCGGCGCGGGTGGTGGCGGAAACCGAAGCAGGCCTGCCCACTGCCGATTTCGTGTTCTCCTCGGCGATGGATATGCAGATCAAGCTGGCCAATGACGGCTATGCGCAGGCGGTGGCGGTGCCAGCGGCGCGCAACTGGCCAGAATGGGCGAACTGGCAGGATACGGCTTTTGCGATAACGTTTGAGCCGGGGGTATTGGTCTATCACAAGCCGAGCTTTCCGAATGGCCCACCGCAATCTCGGCTGGAGTTGATGGATTGGCTGCGCTACGCCCCGCCCGCGATGCACGGCAAGATCGGCACTTATGATATTGAGCGCTCGGCGGTGGGTTATCTGTTTCTCGCCCGCGATACCGAGCATTTCCCCGATATCTGGTCTTTGCTGCGCGAGATGGCGCGGGCTGGCCTGCAAACCTATCCGACAAGTCAGGACATCATCGACCGGGTGGCCGATGGTCGTTTGGTGTTGGGTTACAACATCTTAGGCTCTTATGCCGCCGATCAGGCCCGCAATGCGCCCGATCTGGGGCTGGTGCTTTTGCGCGATTTCACCGTGGTGGTGTCGCGGGTAGCACTGGTACCACGGGCAGCGGCCTCGCCCGAAATGGGGGCGGAGTTCCTCGATTTTCTGATGGGCAAACAGGGCCAGACCCTGCTGTCGGAAAAGCTGCGGATGCCTGCGGTCAGCTTAGAGGTTTCGGGAGCCAACAGCGGCCAAGCGATGCAGGCAGCCTTGGGCGATCAGTTGCGCCCGGTTGCGGTCAGTCCCGGTGTGTTGGTCTATCTGGATCAAGCCAAACGGCAGCGGTTGTACCGGCTTTGGCGTGCGGCTTTGGCCCTAAAGTAGCCCCAAAGGCGACTGTCAGCCAGTTGACAGGATTATGTGCTGAAATTCTGGGCAGGGACGACACGAGGAGGTGTCGCCCAGACAAAACGGCACAAAATCCGTGCCTTGGGAGGAGAATCACAATGAAACACACGCTTTTGAGCGCGTTCTTTGTCGCTGCGCTGGCAGCTCCGGCATTTGCGACCGATTATATGATCATGGCACCCGCCGCACCGGGCGGCGGCTGGGACAGCACCGCGCGGTCGATGCAAGAGGTGATGCAGGCCGAAGGCATCTCGCCTTCGGTTCAGGTGCAAAACGTCCCCGGCGCAGGCGGCACCGTGGGTCTGGCACAGTTCGCCTCGACCGCGGCGGGCGATCCCAGCCAGTTGATCGTCGGCGGTTATGTGATGGTTGGCGCGATCCTGACCAATGAATCGCCGGTATCTTTGGCCGATGTCACCCCGATTGCGCGGCTGACCGGTGAAGCGGTGGGCATCGCAGTTTCGGCCTCGTCGCCGATCCAGAACATCAATGAGCTGGTCGAGATGATGAAAGCCGATCCGGGCTCGGTGTCTTGGGCAGGCGGTTCGGCAGGCGGGGTGGATCATATCACCGTCGGTTTGCTCGCCAAAGCCGCTGGTGTCGATCCCACCAAGATCAACTATGTCGCCTTCGCGGGCGGGGGTGAGGCTTTGGCTGCCATCCTTGGCAATCAGGTCACGGTCGGGATTTCCGGCGTCGGTGAATTCCTGCCACAGGTCGAGGCTGGCACTTTGCGGATGCTGGCGGTGTCTACCGCTGACAAATGGCCGGGCACTGATGCGCCGACGCTGAAAGAATCGGGCTATGACGTCGATGTGCAAAACTGGCGCATGGTCGCGGCGGCTCCGGGCCTGTCGGCGGAACAAAAGGCGGCGGTCACGGCAGATATCGACAAGCTTGCGAATTCGGCAGGTTGGAAATCCATGCTGGAAACCAAAGGCTGGGCCAACACCTACCTGTCCGGCGCTGATTTTGATGCGCAACTCGCCAAAGAGGTCGCAGCCACCACGGCTGTGCTGAAGGACGTCGGACTGGTGAAATGAACCAGTTCGAGTCCGCAACCAAGCGTCGCCCCAATGGGGCGGCGTTCGTCGTCGCAGCGGCTTTGACAGCGCTTGCTTCCGTTTTGATCTGGCAAGGTTTTGCGATCCCCGACAAGGGCGGCTATGCGGGCGTCGGTTCCGGCGCTTTGCCGAAATTTGTCGGCTACGGCCTGCTCGTGCTGGCGTTGTGCCACGTCGTCACGGGTATCCGCGATGCTGCCCCGAGCATCGAGCCTCCGCATCTCATCCCGGTCGTCTGGATCATCGCCGGGCTGGCGCTGCAGCTGATGTTGCTGAAACCGCTAGGCTTTGCCATTGGATCGAGCCTGCTGTTTGCCTGCACGGCTGCCGGATTTGGCAAAAGAAATCTGGCACTGACGCTGCCGATTGGCCTTGTGCTGTCGCTGCTGATCTATGGCCTGTTCGACCAGATGTTGCGGCTGAAACTGCCAGCGGGCGTGCTGGAACACCTGATTTTCGGGGGCTGAGATGACCACATTCGACTTTTTGATGCAGGGTCTCGCCGTGGCGATGGACCCGATGATCCTGTTCTACGCGCTGATTGGTGTCACGCTTGGCACCGCCGTCGGCGTGCTGCCCGGCATTGGCCCGGCGCTGACCGTGGCCTTGCTGCTGCCCGTGACCTATGGGTTGGACCCGGCAGGATCACTGATCATGTTCGCGGGGATTTATTACGGCGGCATGTATGGCGGCTCGACCACCTCGATCCTGCTGAACACGCCCGGCGAAAGTGCCTCGATTGTGACGGCCCTAGAGGGCAACAAGATGGCGCGGGCAGGGCGCGGTGGGCCTGCATTGGCAACAGCTGCGATTGGATCGTTTGTGGCGGGCTTGCTGGCCACCCTCGCGCTGGCTTTCTTGGCACCTTATGTGGTGAAACTGGCGCTGGTGTTTGGCCCGCGCGAGTATTTTGCCCTGATGATGCTGGCCTTTGTCACCGTCTCGGCGGCGTTTGGCGATAGCGCGATGAAGGGGCTGACCTCACTGTTCGTCGGCCTTGCGTTGGCTTTGGTGGGGATTGACCAGCTGACCGGGCAAGCGCGGTTGTCGTTCGGGGTGCCGGAATTGCTGGACGGCGTCGAAGTCACCACGCTTGCGGTGGCGCTGTTTGCGATTGGCGAGGCGCTGTTTGTCGCCTCACAAGGCAATAGGGTGGCCGATAAGATTGAGGCGGTTAAGGGCTCGGTCTGGATGACCAAATCCGATTGGGCGCGCTCCTGGAAGCCATGGTTGCGCGGCACCGCGATTGGGTTTCCGATTGGGGCGATGCCCGCAGGTGGGGCCGAGATTGGCACCCTCTTGTCCTACGCGACCGAGCGGCGTCTGGCAAAGAACCCCGAAGAATTCGGCCATGGCGCGATTGAAGGCGTGGCAGGCCCCGAGGCCGCCAACAACGCCTCGGCCGCGGGCACATTGGTGCCGCTGCTGACGCTTGGGCTGCCAACCTCCGCCACCGCCGCCATCATGCTTGCGGGGTTTCAGCAATTCGGCCTGCAACCTGGGCCGCTGCTGTTTGCCACATCGCCACAACTGGTCTGGGGGCTGATCTCCAGCCTGCTGGTCGCCAACGTGATGCTGCTTGTGCTGAACCTGCCGCTGATCGGGCTGTGGGTAAAGCTGCTGACGATCCCACGGCATTGGCTTTACGCGGGCATCTTGCTGTTCGCCACGCTGGGCACCATCGGCATGAACCCCTCGCCTGTCGAGCTGGGCATGCTACTGATCTTCGGCATTATGGGCTTTATGATGCGGCTTTACGGCTATCCGATTGCGCCGGTGGTGGTTGGGCTGATCTTGGGGCCGATGGCCGAACAACAGCTGCGCCGGGCCCTGGCGATCTCGCAAGGCGATTGGACGACGCTGGTGGCAACCCCGGTGTCGGCAGGCATCCTGTTGCTGGCGACTTTGGCGCTGGTGGTGCCGCTGATCATGCGGCTGCGCGGCAAAGGCGCTGTGCTGTCCCAGATCGCCAGCGACGAGGATTAATCAAACGGGGCCGCGTTGACGTGGCCCCGTCAGAGCATGATCGGCACGAGTTGTCTTCGGCAGGTGTCGATCAACCTCACAGATTTCGAGCAGAATATTTTCCCGAAATCTTTAGGCATGGGCGGGTTCTAAGATTGGCTTAGTCCCAATCAAATCTAAAGAATATCAATGATTTAAGCGGTGCCTGGAGACGGAGGCACGCAGGAAAAGCGAACCATATTAACTCAATCTTTTCAATGCAGTACAGGGCGGCCAGTCTGGAGGTTTGTACCAACTCCGACATGGACCGTGTACCCAATAGTGCTAGCGTCAAGACTATTTGGCTCTTTACAGCGGGACGCGCACCACCTCAACGCATCCTGACGTTCGCCCTTCTGGTAATCGCAACCTGCGCCCAGTTAGGGTCAGGACCCATTGATCTGCTTGAGGCTGCGGTCTCAGCGTGATTCAAGGCCCCGAACTGAAGGGGGTGATCATGAGCAATCTTTACTGGCTGACGGACGAGCAGATGGAGCGGTTGAAGCCGTTTTTCCCGAAGAGCCATGGCAAGCCAAGGGGGGACGACCGGCGGGTTATGAGCGGCATAATCTTCATCAGTCGCAATGGGCTTGCGTTGGTGCGACGCGCCACGGGAGTATGGTCCTCCCAAGACCCTCTACAATCAATGGAAGCGGTGGGGCGACATGGGAGTGTTCGCTCGGATGATGGAGGGTCTCGCCGCAAAAGGGACCGAGCAGCAGACCATCATGATCGATGCGACATATCTGAAGGCGCATCGCACGGCTTCGAGCCTGCGGGCGAAGAAGGGGGGTCTGACGACCAACGCGGGCGTCTGATCGGGCGGACCAAGGGCGGGCTGAACACCAAGTTGCATGCTGTCACCGATGCCAAGGGGCGTCCGCTGAAATTCTTCATGACTGCAGGCCAGGTCAGCGACTATACTGGAGCCGCAGCTCTGCTGGGCAGTCTGCCCGCCGCTGAATGGATGCTTGCCGACCGGGGCTATGATGCCGACTGGTTCCGGGATGCCTTGAAAGACAAGGGGATAAAGCCCTGCATCCCCGGGCGGAAGTCGCGCGAAAGGGCCGTCCGCTACGACAAACGACGTTACCGCCGCCGCAACCGCATCGAGATCATGTTCGGCCGATTGAAAGACTGGCACCGCATCGCGACCCGCTACGACCGATGCGCCAAGACCTTCCTTTCCGCTGTAGCCCTCGCCGCTACCGTCATCTTCTGGCTTTAACGATCAATGAGTCTGGACCCTAGCTACTTGAAATGATCTTCGAAATATGCGTGTGCCGCCGCTAGATGCACGGCCCTCGTGCATCCTTCTTGTTCTGCGGCCACTGGCTGCCAGACTTGCGTATGGCACTAGCTAAGTCACTTCAGATACCACGCCCACGGCTCAATACTGTCCAAGCGGGTGATCTGTTTTGTTTGCAAATAATTGTCCAAGCCCCAGCGGCCAAGCTCTCGGCCGATGCCGGATTGTTTGTAGCCGCCCCACGGCGCTTCGGTGAAGGTCGGCTGGCTGCAATTTATCCAGACAATTCCGGCACGAAATGCCTTAGCAACCCTTTCGCAGCGGGCATCGTCTTTTGACATCACTGCCGCAGCCAGGCCAAACCGCGAGTCATTGGCAAGGCGGACCGCTTCTTCTTCGGTGTCGAAAGGCCGGATGCAAACAACCGGGCCGAAGATTTCTTCAACCCAAGCCTCGCTGTCCAGTGCCATATCGGTCAACACCGTGGGGGCTACGAAATAGCCCTTTTCGAAGCCTTCGGCTTTCCCGCCACAGCCCAGCCTTGCACCATTTGCAATCGCACGGTCGATAAAGCCCAAAACCTTGGTGTATTGCAGGTCATTGACCAATGGCCCCAGCAGGGTTCTCGGTTCAAGACCGTCACCGATCTTGATTTTGCGAGCTTCAGCAACCAACCGTTCCAGCAGCGGCGCGTATAGGGCACGTTCCACCAGCACGCGTGAGGTGGCCGAGCAAACCTGGCCCTGATTCCAGAAAATGCCGAACATGATCCATTCGACAGCCTTTTCGATGTCACTGTCTGCAAAGATGACGAACGGAGATTTGCCACCCAGTTCGAGACTGATGTTCTTCACGTCGCGCGCGGCGGTGGCCATCAGTTTTGAACCCGTCGGCACCGAGCCCGTGAAAGCGAGTTTATCGACATCGGGATGATTGACGATTGCGTTGCCCACAGTCGCGCCAAGACCGGTCAGGATGTTCAAAACGCCGGGTGGCAAACCGGCATCGTTGACGATTGCGCCCAATTCCAATGCGGTCAGTGAAGTATGTTCAGACGGCTTCAGCACCATCGTGCTGCCGGAAGCCAGTGCCGGAGCAACCTTCCACGCTGCCATCAGCAGGGGATAGTTCCAAGGGATGATCGCGCCAGCCACGCCAATCGGCTCACGCACAACGTTCGTGGTAAAGCGGGCATCGCCCAAGGCGACATGCTCGACCGCACCATCCATCTCTTCGGCCAACCCTGCGTAGAAATCAAAACATCCCGCCGCATCGGCCAGATCCCATTCCGCTTCGGGCAGCGGTTTGCCGTTGTCCAACACCTCAAGCTTGGCCAGTTCTGGCAGGCGCGCCCGGATGCCATTCGCGATGGCGCGCAGGACATTTGCCCGCTCTGCTCCGGTCATCCGGGGCCAAGGGCCATGATCGAAGGCAAATCTGGCCGCGCGCACAGCCAGATCCGCGTCAGCTTCGGTCGCGGCTGGGATGTGGTGAATGACGGCCTCTGTCGCAGGATTGACAACCGGAAGCGTGCCGCCCGCAATCGGAGAAACCCATAGGCCATTGATGAAAAGCTTGGTCTGCATTGTCTGTCCTTGGATGTGCCATTTCCACATGCCACGCAGTAGGGGGCAGTCGACGGCTAACGTTGGTTTGGTTCAGGGCTGATGTGGCGCGTCACGCTGCGCCACGATTGTTCTCGACGACCGGATCGACGATCCCGGTCATGTATTCGTCGGCAAAATCACTGACGCCGGCCGGATTGCGGCGCTCAAGCGGGTAGTTGAGCGCAATAAGAACTTCGCGTGCCATATAGTAAGCGCCGCTGATCACTTGCGCCAACACCGCGAAAGCAGCCGGTGCATTTTGCGCAAAGGTCTTTGCCTCGGCGAGGTTGGCCACGCTTGGCAGATCGCGGATCGCCGCCACCATCTGCGGTGCAGTCCCGCTGGCGGTGGTGGCCAGTTGCAGCAACCTTTCGATATCGGATACTGCCGAGAAGCCCGCCATACCTTCGGAAGCAGGTATCAGAATGTCACCCAGTGACTTCAGTTTTGTAAGATCGTCGATCGACAGCATAATCTTGGTCATGGCGTCATCCCACGAAATCGCGTTTGGTTTCGATGATGTGTTCGGCGCAGCGCAGGGCCCAGGCTGCGATTGTGGCAGTCGGATTGACCGCCCCGCTCGTCACCATGACGCTGCCGTCAACGATGAATAGATTGGGCACATCATGCGCCCGGCCCCAGCGATCAACCACGGATCGGGTGGGATCATCACCGCAGCGCGCTGTTCCCAGAAGATGGCCCGGCTGTTCAGTCCACAACCGATGGCGAAAGACATGGCGCGCACCTGCGGCCTGATGCATTTCCGTCATGCGGTCGAGCATGTAATCCATCGCCTTCCAGCTGTTCTCACTGATCCGATACTGAACTTTGGGCGCGGGAATGCCGTCGCTGTCTTTCAGATCGGGATCAAGCGAGATGCAGTTGGACTCTTCCGGCAGATCTTCGATATTGGCGGCCCAAGACATGGCATGGCCCGCATAACGGTCAATGTCGTGGATCGCCTTGCCCCAACGCTGTTCAAACGGCAGATCGTCAAATTCGCGCAGGACCGACAGCACGCCGGGGCGCGGCATCAGGTTCATCTTTGCGCCGCGATAGAAGCCGCGATCGGCATCGGTTTCGTAGAATTGCAGTGAATACATCAACTGCCCCGCAGGGCCGCGCCATCCCTCGATATCCTCATCATAGAGGCCAACAACCTCGTTGTTTGGGTGCAGCATCAGGTTCTTGCCAACCAAACCCGACCCATTTGCCAAGCCATCAGGGAAGGCCTGCGATTTCGACAGCTGCAAAAGCCGTGCCGTGCCGATACCATTGGCCGCAAGGATAACAATTTTGGCGTTTTGCTGATGTTCATTGCCGTCGCGGTCAATCCAGATCACCCCTTTGGCATGACCCAGTGCGTCGACCACAATTTCGCGTACCCGTGCGCCGGTGATCAACTGCGCCCCGGCAGAGATCGCGTGCGGCCAATAGGCCAGATCGAAAGACGCTTTCGATCCCGCAGGGCAGCCGGATTCGCACATACCCCAGCGCACGCATTGCGCAAGGTTCTTGTGCTTGAAGGTAGGAATGGCTTGCGTGCCGGGCCACCAGTGCCAGCCCAAGCTGTTCATGGCATGGGCCATCCGCATTCCGCCTTTACCAAGCGGGTGGGGGGGCATCTCGAAATCTTGCTCTGGATAGGCAGGATCGCCGCCTAGGCCGGACACGCCAAGAAAGGCGTCGATCCGGTTGTAATAGGGATGCAAGTCTTCATAGGAAATCGGCCAATCATCGCAGATGCCATCCTGCGTTTTGACCCTGAAGTCCGAAGGCTTCAAACGCATCCAATGCGCCCCGAACAGAATGCTGGATCCGCCAACCGCGCCAAACATCACCGGGGTCAGATCAGAATCGCTGCTGTTGACGGGATAATCCGCCGCGCGCCCTCTGGTGTTTGGATTGGGGTTCCAGTCCTTCTGAACCAGCATTTCATATTCCGGGCGATTGCCCGGATAGTCATTCGGGCTCATCCAGTCGCCTTGTTCAAGGCAGACAACGCTCATTCCGGCTGATGCCAACGTATGCGCGGCAACAGCGCCCGATGGCCCGGCCCCCACGATCAGAACTTCAACTTCTTCCTGCGTTTTGGTCATATCTATGTCCCTGTAGGAACCACCCGGTGGCTTCGATGCGATCCGGGTATGCTTTGTCATTTCAACACTGCCGGAGTGCCGTCTCGGCAAATGCTGACACATTGTCGACTTTATGTCTACAATGTTTTTTTCGCATATCGGGGCTGCACACATTTTGGTAAGATTGCGAGGAAAGGTCTGTCGCGATTGCAAAATTTTCTGTGCGTAGCAGTTTGCGGCCAAGCGTCGGCCAACCGCTAAACCACGCGAAGTAGTGGGCGATTGACCACTATCATGCTCAGACTTGAATAGATGCCAAAACAAGTTGCCAGCATCTGACCAAGTTTTCAGGTTTGATCTTGAGGCGGCTGTTTGCGCAAAGCCGTCAAATATCTGCCCAGCCGCCGTCGACCCTAAGGTCAACTCCGTTGATGTAGCTTGCAGCCGGGCTGGCCAGAAATGCGAAAGCCGCCGCAATTTCCTCAGGGCGTCCAAGCCGTCCGGCAAGCGTAAGGCCAGCCTCATACGCCTTGGCTGCAGCGACGATCTGAGGGTCTGCCGAGAATTTATCGAAGATTGGCGTGTCGATCGGACCGGGTGCGACGGCGTTGACCCTGATGCCGCGGGGCGCAAGTTCTGCCGCGAGAGACCGAACCACCGAACGCAGCGCGGCCTTGGTCGCTGAATAGACCAGCTGTCCAGCGATACCCAACACATCGTTCACGCTTGTTGTGAACAGTATCGAGCCACCAGACTGCATAAAGGGCAAACAAGCTTGCGTCGTGAAGATCGCAGCCTTGAGGTTAATATTCATCTCGCGGTCAAAGGCCGCCTCGTCCAGATCGTCGATGCGCGAGGTCAGACAAATGCCAGCATTGCAGATCAGGGCATCGACACGCCCGCCAGACATTTTCATATGATCGACCAGCCGTGACAAATTCTGCAGCCGAGACAGGTCAATGCTCAGACCTTGGCAACTGCCTCCGATGTCAGCAACCGCCGCAGCCACACGCCGCTCGTCACTGCCGACGATCAAGACCTCAGCACCTTTGGTCGAGAACAGCTTGGCCGTGGCAAGACCGATCCCCGTCGTTCCACCCGTCACGACAATTTTCTTGCCGGAATATTCCATGTTACCCTCTGGAAATGCGACCAATCTTGACGCGCAGAATGTTGGTCGGGGCATCAGCCCATTGTTTGAACGGTGATTTCTGAAAGTTCTGAGGCCATGACATGCTGAAGAACGCGCTTGCGAAACAGCACGGCATGCTCATATCCCAGACGCTCGGCGCGATCTGCGTCGCGTGCTTCAATGGCCGCAGTGATCTCTGCATGCTCGTCTGCGACAGATGCCTTTCCCTCTCCGGCTGGTAAAGCCTCGAACGAATAGTTCATATGCATCAAACGCTTGCCTTCATCTAACAGGCGGCCATAGAGCATGGTGAAATACTTATTTCGTCCCGCCGCCGCGATGGCCATGTGATATTCGTAGTTTGCAGCGAGCATCTCGGACAGATTTGCGGCGGCCTGATGTTGCGCAAATTGTGCTTGGAATACCCGAATCTTCTCCAGTTCCGCCGAGGTGCGATGTATTGCTGCAAGACGGGTCACCGCACGCTGCGTCAATTCCAGCGCATCCAAGAAGGCAGGAAGCATCGCAAGGTCAAGGTTGGATACGATTGTGCTGCGGTTGGGCATGACGGTGACCAAACCTTCACCAGAAAGCCGCACAATGGCTTCGCGAATGGGTGAACGCGATGTCCCGAACCGACGCGACACGCTGACCTCGTCAAGGATCTCACCCGGTCGCAGGACCATTGTAAGGATTTCGTGGCGCAAAGTCTCGTAGGTCAATGACGCATTGCTGACGCGGGGACCGCGGACAACCTCCACTTCGTCAAATTCGTCTGTCACTGGGGGCTCCACCACATTGCCTGTCTGCTTTCTCGATTTTCTCGCATATGCAGGGGGGATACGCAAAGTTTGCGTCATTTGGTCAGCACAGCAACGGCAGCATCGCTCCAGTTCAGATAGACTTTCTGGCCCATCGCCAGCGGCAACGCGTCTGGTGGCCGCACGGTTTGCGCCCGCAGTTCGGTGCCATTGTCCAGCCGTGTCGTGTAGACAACCCGGCTGCCAATCGGCTGAATCTGTTTGATCTCGGCACAAACCCCATTCACGTCCGAAGCAGAGCCGGCTTCAAGAGTGCTGAGCGAAATGGTCTCAGGCCGGATCGACACATGCACCTCTTGCGCTTCGGTCAGTCCCGTGGGTTTTGACCTTGCGCGCATAGTCCCTGCGGGGCCTTCCAAAACCACATCACCGTCTGCGTCCCCGCGAACCCGAGCAGGCAGAATATTTGTCTCGCCAAGGAACTTTGCTGCAAACAGCGACACTGGCTGGAAATACAACTCATCCGGCGTGCCCAACTGTTCGATGCAGCCTTGGTTCATCAGTACGATGCGCGTTGACAGGATCATCGCCTCGTCCTGATCGTGCGTCACATAGATAAAGGTGGTGCGGGTTTCGTTTTGTATGCGTTTCAACTCGGCCAACATGTGATGGCGGATCTTCAGATCCAGCGCCGCCAGCGGTTCGTCCAGCAGCAGAAGCTGCGGCTCATTTGCGAGGGCGCGGGCCAGTGCCACGCGTTGCGATTGTCCACCGGACAGCTCGGTGATCCACCGCGTTGCCATTGCATCCATCTGCACCATCTTCAGCATCTGGCCGACACGGTCATTGATCTTTGCGACGGGCCACTTCTTGAGACGAAGGCCAAAGGCCACGTTGTCGAACACGTCGAGATGCGGAAACAGGGCGTAGCGTTGAAAGACCATATTGATCGGCCGCTTTTCAGGCGGCAAGCGGCGCATGTCTGCCCCGCGCAAGTCCAGGCTGCCAGAGGTCGGATCTTCAAAACCTGCAACAATCCGCATCAGGGTGGTTTTGCCGCAACCCGATGGGCCAAGGAAGGTCAGAATTTCGCCCTCGCGCACATCAAGGTCAATGCCCTGCAACGCCACGAAAGAGCCGAATTTCTTGCCAAGGCCGCGCATTGAAACGATCGGTTCTTGGCCGGATGTGCTGATAGTTTGGGTGGACATGCGCGCCTCCATGGGCAGATTCATTCGTTTTCGGTGCGGCGCCCCTGAGCGCGGCGGCGTTGCAACAGGAAGAACAGGCCGCCGATCAGCAGGCTGGCGAGCGACAATGCCATTGCCAGAACCGAGGCTGCATTGATCGAAGGGTTCACCGTGCGCCGCATCATCGATAGGATGTAGAACGGCAACGTGTTCTTTTCGCCGACGACGAAGACCGTGATGACCACTTCGTCAAAAGACAGTGCAAACGACAGCAACACCCCGCCCATCAGCGTGGGAAACAGGATTGGCAGCGTCACCAGACGGAAGGTGGTCCAAGGGCCAGCGCCCAGATCGCGGGCAGCTTCCTCTAGGCTGGCATCGAAATAGGCCACCCGCGAGCGGACGGTTTCGATGAAGAACGGCAGCGTGAACAACGTATGTGCGATGGTGACGGTCCAGAGCGAGCGGTAAATACCCAGCCGCTCGAACAGGGCGAGGAGTGCGATGCCCAGAAAAAGGCCGGGCAACGCAATGGGCGCGAAGGTCAGGATGTTGAAGCCTGCCAGCGACCGCTTGGGCAGCCGGGGCAGGGCCAGCGCGGCCAAAGTGCCAAGAATACCGGTCATCACCGATGATGCGGCGGCCACGATGGTCGAATTCTTCAGCGCAGCAATGAATTGCGGATCGTCCAAGATCTCGGCGAACCAGCGCAGGCTAAATCCCTCGAAGGGGAAGCTCAGTGCCGGAGACGCGTGAAAGGCAAACAGCGCGATGACCGCCAGAGGCCCGAACAGGAACAAAAGGTAAAGCCAGACATAGCTGCGCAGCAACATGGTGGACCTCTCAGGCTTTGTCTTGGGGGAGGGTGGGGTGGAACCGCAGGCCGGGGGACAGTCGCGCGAACCGCATGGATTGAACCACAAGGAAGTAGACGAACAGAAACACCCCCAGCAGGATAAAAGCCAGCGCGGCGCCATAAGACCAGTTGCCGGTTTGTCGGAATTGGTTGGAAATCAAGAGGCCGGTCGTCACCCCCTCACGCCCACCCAGCAGTTGCGGGCTGATGAAATCCCCAGCCGCAAGAATGAAGGTGAACATGAATGAGCCGACAATGCCCTTGTAAGACATCGGCACCACCACGCTGCGAAAGGATTGCATCCATGAAGCCCCAAGATCGCGGGCAGCTTCCAAATAATCGGTCCGCACATTGCGCAGGGCGCTTAGCAACAGCAACAGCGTGAACGGCACGAACAGATGCACCAGTGTCACGATGACGGCAGTGCGGCTGAAAATCAGAAAGCCCAGCGGCTCGTCAATAATGCCAGACTGTATCAGCGTCGTGTTGATCAGTCCCGAGGTGCCAAGGATCGTGCGCCAAGCGTAAATCCGCACCAGATAGCTGGAGAACCACGACAGCAAAACCGCATATAGAATGGCATTCGACCGGGTCCGATACGCAATATACCACGCAACCGGAAAGCTTAGGGCGACCGAAAGTGCCGCCGTCCAACCGCCAATCCAGACGCCATTCCACATCGACAGCCACAAGCCCGCATTGCCCAAGGCCCGGCTATAATTGTCCAGCGTAAAGGTCTGCGTGATCTGAAAGCTTCGGGAAATCCAGAAGCTGTAAACCAGCAGCACCATCGCTGGGATCACGAAAAAGATCACCAAAAACACCGTCGCCGGGGCGGCCAGTGCCATACCCGCGCGTTGGCGGCGATCAAAAACGGGGAGGGACCAAGCCATTCATATCTCCGGTTCAAGCAGGTTCATGCAGCAATGCGCCCGTCGGCAACGACACATTCGCGGGTGGCAATGTGCGGCCAAGGATCAAATCAGCGGCCCGTTCGGCAATCATGATCGTCGTGCAGTTTGTAATGGCCGAGACGATCGACGGCATCACCGAGGCATAAACCACCCGCAGCCTCTTGATGCGATGAAACCATGCCATTGATCGAGGACGAACCACCAAGCACCTTGCCGAGTGGTTGGAAAACCCGACGATTGTTGAGCGTGGGTGCAGGCTCGCCCTCATACATCCAGTTGTATTTGGGGTTGCGCCAGGCATCGTCGAACGCCGCAGGCATCTCGATCTTCCAATAGTCCAGCCTGCCCGCGCTGCTCGGCCCCGCTTCCAGAAGCAGGACCGAGATATCGGGATTTTCCGAAAGGCGCGCCGCCAAGGTGCAGCCAGCCGAGCCGCCGCCCACCACGATATCGTCGTATTCTTTGGACAACATGGCGGACGCTCCTTTCGTGGTTCTGGGTTTATGCCGTCGCGATTTCGAACACCGTGCGGAACTCGGCTTTTTCTGCGTCGGTCAAGGGCAACAGTGGCATACGCGACGGGCCGCAGGGGATGCCTGCCAACTCGCAGCCATATTTGACCTTTTGCACGAACTTGCCGGTTTCAAGGCTGGACATCGCGGCATAGAGCTGACGCATCACAGCTTGGGCGCCTGTAATATCACCCGCCGCATGGGCATTCACCATGGCAACGGTCTGCTTGGGAAAGCAGTTTGCCGGGCCACAAATCCAGCTGCCCGCACCCCACAACAGGAAGTCGAGCGCAACATCGTCGCTGCCGCAGCTCAGCTGGTATGCATCGCCATAGCGGGCCTTGATGTTGATTGCGCGCGCCAACGAGCCCGAGCTTTCTTTGACCGCGATCACACGCGGATCATCGCGGAACGCATCCATCACCTCAAAGCCGACTTCGACGCCAACGCGCGGCGGATAGTTGTACAACACCAGATCGACCGGAACGGTGTCGATGATCTTGCGGTAATGTGCCGTCAGTTCTTCTTGCGAAGGCAACGAATAATAGGGGGGGGCAAGAAGAACCGTATCATAGCCCAATTCAGCCGCGACGCGCACGTTGCCGATCACTTCACGGGTCGAGCCGGCATTGCCGCCGGCAATCAGCAATGCGCGATCCCCGACAACCTCTTTGACGAATTTCAGCACCGATGCTTTTTCGTCGCTGTTCATCGCATAGTATTCGCCGGTCGAGCCCAACGGCACGAAGCCTTTGACGCCATTGGCAATCTGATCTTCGATCAGTTTGCCAAAGTTGTCGAAATCAATGTCCTCCGTCTCGGTGAAGGGGGTGACAAGCGCGGTGATAACGCCTTCAAGTTTCATATTAGATCCTTTTGCAGTGGGTGGTTCGGCTTACAAAGCCCGGAACCAGGTGTCGGAAAGGGTAAAGCCCTGCTGGTAGGGGTCGGTCGGGTCCATACCCATTTGGTAAAGACCGGTGATCCAGGCCTGCCCGGCAATCGAGGGAATGACAGCGGCGTATGGGCCGACAGTAGCGGTTGCCTCCACCTTGCAGTGGAATTCGCTGCCGATGATGGATTCGTGAACAAAAGTTTCGCCTACGGCCAAGTCGCCGCGCGCGTGCAGCAGGGCCAGTCTCGCCGAAGATCCGGTGCCACAGGGCGAGCGGTCGCAACGCCCCGGTGATACGATCACCGCGTTTTTCGAGCGCACCACGCCGTTTTCCCGCCGCAAGGGGCCGCAGAACACGGTCTGCGTGATACCGGGGATGGCGGGATTTTCGGGATGCTCGACATGCAACTGCTCGGCAGCGGCGGTTTTGATGCGCTGCCCCAGATCGACCAGATCCCGTGCCTCGTCGGGTTGGATCTGCATGCCGACATCGGCTGCATCGACGCAAGTATAGGTCATCCCGCCGTAAGAGATGTCGACCCGCAGGCTGCCAAGGCCCGGCACTTCGATCATAGCGTCGCGGTGATAGACAAAGGCGGGCTGGTTCACCAACTTGGCTTGCAGCACCTTACCATCCTTGCACTGACATTCCACCCGGATCAGGCCAGCAGGCGCTTCAAGCACAATGGTTGTCACGGGTTCTTGCATCGGTAGGATGCCAGTTTCCAGCAGCACCGTCGCCACGCACATCGTGTTTGACCCCGACATTGCCGGGTATTCAGTCGATTCAAGGATCACAAAACCCATATCAGCGTCTGGGTTGTTCGACGGCAGGATGATGTTGGCATTGTGCCAGACCGCGCCGCGCGGCTCGAACAGAACCATTTTGCGGATGTCATCGCGGTGCGTTTCCAAAAACACCCGCTTGTCGAACATGGTTTCACCGGGCACCTGCCCAACACCACCGACGACAACCTTGCCGCTTTCACCCTCGGCATGGCAATCTACGACTGACAACTGACGCTTCCAGCGCATTGTTTCGCTCCTTCAGAAGAATTTGGAAAAGAGGTGGATTTGGCCTTGGCCAAATCCACTGTCGGGGCAAACCTTAGAACCCGAGCTTGAATTCTTCCCACTTTGCGACCCACTGATCATAGGTGGCGTAAGCATCAGATTTGCGTGGCGGGATGCCCTGCAACGGTGATGAGGCGAAGACCTTGTCCAGATCGTCATAGCTGAACAGCGCACGGGTTGCCGCGTCCATGTGATCAAGCGCAGTTTTCTGCACCGACCCCCCGACAACATTCTTGCAAACATCGGCCTGCGCCTGCGCGCCCAGTGTTGCATTGATATAGGCATGGGCCAGATCAGGATTGTTTGCCGCAGTTGGGATGAACCACGCGTCACACCACATCGCCGCGCCTTCGGTGGGGATGACATATTTCGTCTCAACGCCCTGCTTGGTCGTCTCGTTCGGAATACCGCTCCAACCGCAGAACAGCGCGCCGATTTCGCCGTTTACCAAGAGGTTGATGGCATCGCCGTTCGACGCCGCGAACACACGGCATTGCGCGCGGTAGGGGTCCATCTGGGCAAAGGCATCGTCCAACTCGTCGGTTGTCAGGTTCGGGAATTTGTCGCCATAACCGGCCACGCGCGCAATCATCGGCCAAGTCGCCAGCGTGTCGTCGCCAAAGGCCACCTTGTCTTTGTATTCGGGCTTCAGAAGATCGGTGTAGCTTTTCGGTTCGGGCACCACAGCCGGGTTGAACACCAGCGAGTTCAAGCCCCAGATCCACGGCACGCCATGCAACTTGCCATCCCAGAACCAAGTCTCGGCTTTGTAGAAGCCCGCGAAAGTGTCATTCGCATTGTAGTTCGGCAACTTGGCTTCATCGAGCGGCGTGGTGATTGCCAATTCGTCGCCATAGAAATGGTTGTAGCCTTGGTTGAACTCGGACACGTCGGTCGGAACCGGCGTCGATCCGACCAATCGGGCATTCACATCGTCTTGTGTGCCGATGATCGAAGCTTTCAGGGTGATCCCCTCGGATGCGAGCCATTCTTTCAGCTCGGTTTCCATAGTGAAACCCTCCCAAGCCATCACGCTCAGCTCGCCTCCGGCTGCTTTGGCAAGGCTTGGAAACAGCGGGGCCAGCAACGCCCCCCCGGTCAACGCGGTTGCGCCACCCAAAAAGTGGCGGCGGCTGAAACCGCCTGATGCGGCAGCACTGATCTGGTCGGTCGTCCAATGTGATTTCATGGTTTTCTCCCTGTTACGGATCGTGGGTCATTTTTCTTTTTTATAATGCTGACATAATGTCGACAGTCTGTCCACATTATATTACCCTTTCCCGTAGTGGAGGCTGAAAGTGCCGCAATGCACTGGAAATATTCAAAATATCAGCCGCTCTGCCTCATTGTCGGCTGTGCCGATTCGATCTTGGAAGGAACATTACATGCTGATGCACGACCCTTGGATTGACGGTCAGGCCGTCGAGACGACCACTTTCGAACGAATCATACGGACCTCACCCGCAGATGGCGGCGAGATCGCGTCGATCGCTCTTTCAACTGTTGCGACTGTTGACGCGGCCGTGGCAGCCGCCCGCCGCAGCTTTACCGCTGGGCTATGGGCCGATCTGCCAGGTAGCGAGCGGGCAAAGATTCTGAACCGCTTTGCAGACCTCATGGAGCGCGATCTTGAAGCGCTGGCTGTCCTTGAGGCCATCGAGGCGGGCAAACCCATTCGCGCGGCGCGTGGAGAAACCGGCTGGGGGATTGAACTGGTGCGCTATGCCGCATCTCTGGCTTGGAACCTCACGGGCAAACTGTTCGCCGATGCTGGACCGAACAGCATGGGTATGGTCATCCACCGTCCGCGTGGGGTGATCGGTTTGGTCCTGCCTTGGAACTTCCCGATCGTCTGCCTGCTGCAAAAATTGCCCTATGCCCTTGCGGCGGGCTGTTCTGTCGTGGTGAAACCCGCCGAATTGACCACGGGGACGACCTTGTTGATCGCCCGTCTTTTGAAAGAAGCCGGGCTTCCAGACGGGGTGATGAATGTGGTTACAGGCAAGGGCAACGTAGCAGGCGAGGCGCTGTCGACCCATGCGGGCGTTGATATGATGTCATTCACCGGATCGACTGCGGTTGGTCGGCGGATCGCGGGCCATGCCGCGCAAAAATTGCGCCCGGTTGCGCTGGAACTCGGTGGAAAGGGTGCGAATATCGTCTTTGCTGATGCCGACCTTGATGCCGCGGTCGAAGGCGCTGTCGCAGGTTTCACCATCAATAAGGGCGAGGAATGCTGTGCGGGCAGCCGTATTCTTGTCGAAGCCTCAATCGCAGAGGAGTTTGCGAAGCGCGTCGCGCGCCGCGCAGAGCAGATCAACATCGGTGCCCCGCAGGCAGAGGCGACTGAAATGGGACCGCTGGTCAGCGAGGCCCAACTGGAAAAGGTGCTGCATTACATTGCAAGCGGCATCAAAGACGGCGCTCGCCTATTGACCGGCGGCCATAGATTGACCGGCGAAAGCTTTGCCAAAGGTCACTTCGTCGCTCCAACCGTTTTTGCCGATGTTCGCCCCGATATGAGCATTGTGCAGGAGGAAATTTTTGGCCCAGTCACCGCCATTATTCCCTTCACCACGGTTTCCGAGGCAATCCGCATTGCGAATGACACGACTTACGGCTTGGCGAACGGTCTTTGGACCAGCGATCTGAACAAGGCGATGGAGGTTATCCGCGCGTTGGACAGCGGAACGATCTATGTGAACACTTATCTCGAAACCATGCCGCAGTTGCCGTTCGGCGGGCTCAAGGACAGCGGACTTGGGAAGGAGAATGGCATCGAGGGCCTAATGGAGTTCATGAACACCAAAGCAGCCTTCATCCGCCTCAAGGCCAGTACCTGATACTGGCAAGGGGCGGGTATGGCCCACCGCTCGATAATATATTGTCTGTATATTTTACGTCGCGCCCCGTGTTCCCCTTGGCGAAGGGATTGCGGGTCGCGGTGAATGGCGAAACCGACTTGAGTCGAGAGAATCTGTTTGTCCGGCGATCGGCCGATCCGGCCCCCAGTTCCAGCGTTAGCTAGGCGTTGATTGATATCCCGAAGGGCGCGATCTCACCCCCGAACTATGCGACCATGGCGAGCCTTCATTATAGATAGGGTGCCCGATGCAGTTGTAAGAAAAGTTTTGCGCACGTGCGGGCACGGCTGCGACGAGGTGATTCCAACAACGGAGGGCAGTATTCGCTGGATATCAAACATGAAGGGTCGACATAGCAGGTGAGCCGTCTGAGTGGCTCTATTCCGGCACATCTAGCCCATGGATACGAAATCGGCGCGACTCGCAATGAAGCGTGACGGTGTCGCCCCATCCAAGAGCTTTCTGGCAGGGACTTTGAACCGCTCCGGGTTTGCCGGAGGCTGATTGATCTTAGTTACGCGGCCATGGCCTCAGTTTCCAGAGCGGCTTAGTAGTTTGCTTCGGCCTCGGCGGGCGGGATGTTCGCGATAGGCTCCAGCAGGCGGCGGCGGTTGAACCGGTCGATCTGTTAGCCGGTAGGCGATGCTTGCATCCGTTGCCCGGCAGGCGATGCCATGCATCGCCGAGAGGGGCCGTAAGGCCATTCTAGGGTTGCGTGTTCCACAGCCTCGAAGCTTCGCCAAGGACCGCGACGATGGATGACTTCGGCTTTGAAGAGGCCGTTGATGATCTCGGCTAGGGCATTGTCTGAATAGCCCCTGGTTTGCTAGACACCATGCAGTTTCAGTATCTGCTGCTGT
>JAZKCV010000006.1:0-63473 GCA_040387915.1 Pseudomonadota bacterium | reverse complement strand
GGGGCCAGCCCCCGCACCCCCGGGATATTTGAGCACAGAGGATGACAATTTTAGACAGATTTTAGCGATAAGTGTTAAAAGTGTCTTAACGCAGGCTAGTCATCTCTCTGATATATAACAACATTAAAAGGTCCCGAGTTGGGACCACTTCAGGCCACCTGCCCCGCAGCCCAGCCAGACGACCACGCCCATTGGAAATTATACCCGCCAAGCCAGCCCGTCACATCCACCACCTCGCCGATAAAAAACAACCCCGGCACCGACCGCGCCATCATGGTCCGCCCATCCAGCCCATCCGTATCAACGCCCCCTAAAGTCACCTCCGCCGTCCGATACCCCTCTGATCCCACAGGCCGCAACCGCCAATCCCGCAGCTTCGCAGCCACCCGCTCCAGCTCCGCGCGACCCAACTCCGCCATCGGGGCCGCGATCCCCAAACTCGCCTCAATATGCCGCGCCAGCTTCTCCGGCACGATCCGCCCCAATACCGTCCTCAACGCCAGCTTGCCCTGCTCCCGCTTGGCCTGCCCCAGTTCCGCCACCACATCCCGCCCCGGTGCCAGATCCAAGCTGACCTCGCCCCCCTCACGCCAATAGCTCGACGCTTGCAAAACCGCCGGCCCCGACAGCCCGCGATGGGTGAACAGAACCGCCTCATCAAAGCCCACCTTGCCCGCCGAAACCCGCCCCTGCACCGCCACCCCCGCCAGCGGCACCATCCAGTCGAGTTCCTGCGCTGCGAAAGTCAGCGGCACCAGACCGGGCCGGGTTTCCACCAGCCGCAATCCAAAACTCTCCGCCACCTGATAGCCAATCCCAGAGGCCCCCATCTTCGGGATCGACTTGCCCCCTGTCGCCACCACCACCGACGCCGCCCGCACGATCCCTCGCACGGTATCGACCTCAAACCCCGTTGAGGTCTGCCGCGCCGCCGTCACCGCACAGCCCAGCCACAAAGCCACCCCCGCGCGCGCCATATCGCCCAGCAGCATATCGACCACCTGCTTGGCCGAGCCGTCACAAAACAACTGCCCCAAAGTCTTCTCATGCCAAGTGATATCCGCACCGTCCATGCGGGCGATAAAATCCCACTGGCTGAACCGCTTAAGCGCCGACAAAGCAAAGCGCGGATTCTTCGAGATAAACCGGTCCGGCACTATCCCCAGATTGGTGAAGTTACACCGCCCCCCACCCGTGATCCTGATCTTCTCACCAGCCGCCTTGGCATGGTCAATCACCAACACCCGCCGCCCACGCCGCCCAGCCTCAATCGCGGCAAACATGCCCGCCGCTCCGGCCCCCAAAACGATGACATCAACCTGTTCCATCCCCCCTCATACGCCGCCAAACCCAGCGCTGACAACCACATGAAGATTTTCGCAAAATCCCCCTTGCACCCCCCCGATGGCTTCGCTAATAACCGCCGCAGTTGGGGCGTCGCCAAGCGGTAAGGCATCGGTTTTTGGTACCGACATACGGAGGTTCGATCCCTCCCGCCCCAGCCAAATTTTCCGCAAGATCAAAGTCAGACCAAGCGTGATGGCACCGCCATTGCGGGGTAATGTTAGTAGTCAAAGACTTATCAGACATTTCGCTGAGCGGTTGGCAACTGAAGTTCAGGCAAGTGATGAGGCGGCGGGTGGCAGAACCGCCCCAAGCGATGCCCCAGGTCGGGTGGAGCGGGTGGGGGATTACTTCCACGCCACTACTGATGCGCAGGAAATTCGTAACGAGGTGTTCAAGGTGATCTTGGCACATAATGTGAAAATTCAGGCAACAATTTGCGAGAAAGCAAAGGCTAGCCCGTCAACCACAACAAGCAAGGCTCGCTTCTACAAATACCCTTGGTTCTACACGCTCAAGCACGGGATCGCGCCGTACGTTAATGCGGGCGATGAACTGCTGGTAACAGCTGCGTCGATAGGTTCCAAGAAGGAGCGCATGACATTTTGCAGAGAACTTGATGACGTTGTAACCCAAACCATCAAGGTTGCCCGATGGGCGGTTGATTTCAGGTCATCTCATTGCGACCCATGCCTGCAAGTTGCTGACTACTGCGCATGGGCCATCCAGAGGAAATGGGAGCGCGGGGACACAAGATCATACAGCCTAATCAAGCACATGATCACCAGAGAGTACGATCTCTGGGAGCGCGGGACGAAGCTGCATTATTAGTTTGTAGCCCGCCATGTCGGCGATCTTGGCTATCATGTAGAGGCCCTAGGGCCAATTCACCAAGCAAAGGCTACAACGGACATATAGCATCAAAACACGACGGATTCAACAACCCATCCCGTGGCTAGTTCTCTATATAGGTCCCAAATTTTTTGTCTCTGGCTTGTCATTTTGGTTCAGCTTGATAACCCAGCCGGAGTCAGATCCGATGCGGGGGGCATTTTCTAAGCACCCCCGTTCGTAGGGCAAGAGATCATCCTCAAGCACCTTCAGGCCAAATGCATTCGCAAGCTGGACAACGTTCCCCTCCAGTGTTGAGCAAAAATCTCTGAGTTGCTCCCGTTCCCAACCGCTTATACGCGGGTCGCTTTTGAACGAATACTCTGTCATCAGCTACACCCGCTCGTCCCGCCGCAGGTGTTGCACTTCATGCAGGTGCCGTTTCGGACCAGCGTGTAGTTGCCGCATTCGCCGCAGGGGTCGCCCTCGTAGCCTTGCATTTTGGCTTTCACCCGCAAATCCATCGTCACGGTGCCCGTCGCCAACGCTGTGCCGCCACTGATAGCCCCGCTCATTGATCTTGCGGTTTCCGGGATCAGCATGTTCAGCGCCGAGACCGGATCGGTGCCGTTTGCCAGTGCTGTCGCCCCCATCCCGCCTTGCAGCATCACCAGTTCCGACGGCAGGCGCTTGCGCAGATAGCCCGTCGAGGAGATCTGTTTCAGCACTTCAAGTCCGCGCGTCGCGGCTTGGTCGGAGATTTCTGAGAGGTTGGGTTTGCCTTCGTCGACGCCGCGTCCAAGATCGTCAAACGAGGCTCCCGTCGGTTTGACATGGGCAAGATCGGTGCGGTCGAGGTAGGAAATCGCCAGTTCGCGGAAGATGTAATCCAGGATCGAGGTGGCGTTTTTCACCGAATCGTTGCCTTGGACCATGCCTGCTGGCTCGAACCGGGTGAAGGTGAAGGCCTCGACATATTCTTCCAGCGGCACGCCGTATTGCAGGCCCACGGAAATCGCGATGGCGAAATTGTTCATCATCGCGCGGAAGCCCGCGCCTTCCTTGTGCATGTCGATGAAAATCTCGCCCAAGCGGCCGTCGCCATATTCACCGGTGCGCAGATAGACCTTATGGCCGCCGACAATGGCTTTCTGGGTGTAGCCCTTGCGACGTTCCGGCAGCTTTTCACGGTTGGTGCGGATGATTTCCTTGTAGATGATCTTCTCGACGATTTTCTCAGCCAGAACGGCGGCTTTTTCTTGGTTCGAGCCCGAGGACAGGATTTCTTCGGCTTCCTCGTCGTCTTCCACCAAGGCGGACGCCAGCGGCTGGCTGAGTTTTGAGCCATCCCGGTAGAGCGCGTTGGCCTTGATCCCCAGCGAATGCGACAGTTCATAGGCGGCCAAAGTTTCGGCAATCGTCGCGATGTTCGGCATGTTGATGGTCTTGGAAATCGCACCGGAGATGAACGATTGTGCTGCGGCCATCATGTAGATGTGGCTGTCGACCGACAGATAGCGCTTGCCGGTTTTCCCGCAAGGATTGGCGCAATCGAACACCGAATAATGCGCGGGCTTCAGGAAGGGCGCGCCCTCCAGCGTCATCGTGCCGCAAACATGGTCATTGGCGGCGTCGATCTGGGCTTTGGTAAAGCCAAGATGGCGCAGCAGGTCAAAGCTGGGGTCGGACAGCTTTTCCGCTGGGATGCCGAGGGTCTTCTTGCAGAAATCCTCGCCGATCGTCCATTGGTTGAACACGAAGCGGATGTCGAAGGCCGATGGCAAAGCGGCCTCGATCTTTTCCAACTCGCGCGCGCCAAAGCCGTGGCCGACCAATGCGGTCGTGTTGATGCCGGGGCAGTTGCCGATCGAGCCGTGACCGACGGCATAGGCAACGATTTCAGCAGCTTGCGACGTGGAATAGCCCAGCTTTTCAAGTGCCGCTGGCACTGATTGGTTGATAATCTTGAAATACCCGCCACCCGCCAGCTTCTTGAACTTCACCAGCGCGAAGTCAGGCTCGATGCCAGTGGTGTCGCAATCCATCACCAGACCGATGGTGCCAGTTGGCGCAATAACCGTGGTCTGTGCGTTGCGGAAACCGTGGGCTTCGCCAAGGCTCAACGCTTCATCCCACGCGGATTTCGCAAGGGTGACAAGGGTTTGGTCGGGGCAGTTGGCGGCGTCCAAGGCGACGGGGGTGACGTTGACGGCCTCATAGCCTTCGGTTTTGCCGTAAGCGGCGGCGCGGTGGTTGCGAATGACGCGCAGCATGTGCTGGGCATTGCGGGCGTAGCCGCTGAACGCCCCAAGCTCTGACGCCATCTCGGCCGAGGTCGCATAGGACACCCCGGTCATCAATGCCGTCAAAGCACCGCAGAAGGCGCGGCCTTCGACGGAATCATAGCCAAGGCCCATGTTCATCAGCAAGCCGCCAATGTTGGCATAGCCTAGACCCAAGGTGCGGAAATCATAGGACAGTTGCGCAATTTCCTTCGACGGGAACTGCGCCATCGTCACCGAGATTTCCAGCGTCAGCGTCCACAGACGGGTGGCGTGGATATAGGCGTCGGCATCGAAGCGACCGTCTTTGAAGAAGGTGAGCAGGTTCATTGACGCCAAGTTACAGGCGGTGTCATCGAGGAACATGTATTCCGAGCAGGGGTTGGAGCCTCGGATCGCGCCATCTTCCGGGCAGGTGTGCCACGCGTTAACCGTGTCATGAAACTGGATGCCGGGATCGGCGCAGGCCCAAGCGGCGTGGCCGACCTGATCCCACAACTCACGGGCTTTGAGGGTCTTGGCGGTCTTGCCATCGGTGCGGCGGATCAGCGCCCAATCGGCATCGTCCTTCACCGCCGTTAGGAAGGCATCTGTGACGCGCACCGAGTTGTTAGAATTTTGGCCGGAAACGGTGATGTAGGCCTCAGAATCCCAATCCACGTCATAGGTGGGGAATTCGATGCTGGTGAAGCCTTGGCGCGCATATTGCAGGATGCGGTTGGTGTAAGTATCGGGGATCATCGCCTTTTTGGCCGAGCGGATCGCAGCTTTCAGGGCCGGATTCTTCGCCGGATCGACCGAGTCGTCGCTGGAGCCATCCCACTGGCGGATCGCGGTGAAAATTTCGTTCAGCTTCAATTCATGCGCTTTGGAACCGGCAACAAGGCTTGCAACCTTTTGTTCCTCGATCACCTTCCAGTTCACGAAGGCTTCGACATCGGGGTGATCCATATCGCAGATCACCATTTTCGCGGCGCGGCGCGTGGTGCCGCCGGATTTGATCGCGCCCGCCGCACGATCGCCGATTTTCAAAAAGCCCATCAGGCCGGAAGATTTTCCGCCGCCCGAAAGTTTCTCGCCCTCACCGCGCAAGGACGAAAAGTTCGTGCCAGTGCCCGAGCCATATTTGAACAGCCGCGCCTCGCGCACCCACAGATCCATAATACCGCCGTCACCGACCAAATCATCCTTCACCGATTGGATGAAGCAGGCATGTGGCTGGGGATGCTCGTAAGCGCTACTAGATTTAGTCAGCACCCCGGTCATGTGATCGACGTAATAGTGACCCTGCGATGGGCCATCAATGCCGTAGGCCCAGTGTAGACCAGTGTTGAACCATTGCGGCGAATTCGGCGCTGCCATCTGACGCGCAAGCATAAAGCGCATCTCATCGTAGTAAGCGCGCGCATCCGCCTCGGTGCTGAAATAACCGCCTTTCCAGCCCCAATAAACCCAAGCGCCCGCAAGACGATCAAACACCTGCTTAGCCGAGGTTTCCCCGACCAGACGTTCCGCCACTGGCAGTAATGCCAGCGCATCTTCATCGGGAACAGAGCGCCAGAGGAATTTCGGAATATCCTTTTCGCGCACACGCTTAAGCACCGCTGGTATGCCTGCCTTGCGGAAGTATTTCTGCGCCAACACGTCAGAGGCAACCTGACTCCAACCCTGCGGTACCTCGACGGCCTCATTGCGGAACACCACCGTGCCGTCAGGATTGCGAATCTCTGACACGGTGGTCGAAAACGCCATCGCGCCATAGGCACCGGTTGCCTCGGTGGTAAACTTCCGCTCGATTTTCATCTGCCTGTCCCATGTTTCTGCGCGGTTTCTACTGAGCCCGCGTCGTTGTCCAATCCCTGCGCCCTGCCCCAACTTGCGCCCGTTGCCGGGTCTTTCAAGAAAGTTCTGGCAGTCCATTGGCACACTATATCTGGTGGTCATGGGCGGCACGTCGTCAAACTGTCGTAAATCCGAAACCGTATCAACGGATTTTTTACACTTATACACTAGATTTTGTGCTTGACCTGCGGCGCATCTCTAGACCTGCCCTCACGCCGATGTGAGCAGGATGTGACCATGCGCGCGTTGGCGGCGGCGTTGCTTGGGTTAATGTGCCGTCGCAACTGCCGCAAAAATCCAAGTATCATGGCATGCTTGGCAGGTTTGGTTCAAACCGCGTGACAGCGCGATGATTCCCCCACAGGGTGTGGATAAACTGCCAAACTATCTGCGGTTGATTAATACGATTCCCGCAGCCACGAATCCGGCAGCCATGATGAGGCCAAAAGACAACGCTTCGTCGAAAATAAAATACCCCAAGATTATGGCGAACAGCGGCGTGAGGAAGGAAAAGCTGGCGACGGTGGAGGTTGGGTATATCGACAGCAACCACAACCAGGTGATGAACACCCCTGCCACGATGACGCCAGCCTGAAACACCAGCCAAACCCAATGAATGGGCTGCACATCACGGATCAACGGGCCAAAGAATGGCGCGGCGGCCAGCAAAATTGGCGCTGAAATCAACACCATCCAGAACAGTTGTGCCTCTGGCCCCGCCTCGCGCAGCCGGGTTTTGCGCGCCAGAAACGCCGTGCCAGCCCACCCCCAAGCGCCGACCAGCGCGAACATATCGCCCGCGATGCTGGCATGACCCGACGGGCTTTTCGACAGAATCGCCCAAGCGGTGCCGATAAAGGCCAGCCCCAGCCCTGCGCCGCGTTTTGGCGTGATCCGTTCATTCGGCAACCAGAAATGTGCGGCCACCGCCAACCACAGCGGCATCGAATAGAAGATCACCGAGGCGCGTCCCACAGCTGTCAGATCCAAGGCCATGAAAAGGCAGAGAAACTCGGCAGCAAAAACCGCGCCAATCGCCACGCCGGGGCCAAGATCGGACCAGCGTATCCGATCCCATAACCCGCGATATTTCAGCCAAGCATAGACAAACACAATCGCCAAAGCCGAGCGCAACCCTGCGAAAAACACCGGCTGCAAGCCGCGATTGACCTCTTTCACCACGATCTGATTGACCGCGAGCAAAAACGTCACCGCAATCAGGGACGCGAGCCCCACCCCGTCCAGCCGCTCTTTGCGCATCATGCCCCCCTTTTCGCGCCAAGCTCTGGGGGCGGCCGGGGGAAGTCAAGCCTTGCAAAATCGCTGGCAGCACGGCGCGGTTTCCCTTACACGCCCCATGATAAAGCGGACAATGTAGGGGGCCTTGTCATGTCGGATCTGATCGCGCGCGGGGTCGCCAAGGGCTTACGGATGACCGATCAGCGCCGCGTGGTGGCACGGGTGATCGCCGCCGCCGAGGATCACCCGGATGTCGAGGAGCTGTACGCGCGCTCGGCACAGGTGGATCCGAAGATTTCTCTGGCAACCGTCTACCGCACCGTCAAATTGTTTGAGGAATGTGGTCTGCTCGAACGCCTTGAATTTGGCGATGGTCGGGCGCGCTATGAAGATGCCGAACGCGATCACCATGATCATCTGATCGACGTGAACACCGGGCAAGTCATTGAATTTGTAGATGATGAGATTGAAGCCCTGCAAGAACGTATTGCTGCAAGCCTGGGCTATCGATTGATCGGGCATCGACTGGAATTGCTCGGCGTGCCAGTTAAGAAGGGATAGAATTTGGCCTCGGATAATCTGCGCGGCATCCTGTTGATGGTGGTGTCGATGGCCTTGTTTGGGCTGGAGGATATGTTCCTGAAATGGGCCGCCAAGACCCTGCCTGTGGGGGAGATTATCTTCATTTCCGGGGTGTTTGGCGTTGTGGTGTTCGTGCTGATGGCGTGGCAGCAGCGGCAAAAGGTGTTCACCAAACAGGCGCTTAACCCTTGGGTGTTGGCGCGCGGGCTTGGCGAAATGATCGGCACTTTCGCCTATATCACCGCCCTTGCCACCGTGCCTCTGTCGACGGTTTCCGCCGTTTTGCAGGCGATGCCGCTCGCTGTGACGATGGCTGCGGCTTTGTTCATGCAGGAACAGGTCGGCTGGCGGCGTTGGTCTGCGATTGCTGTGGGCTTTGCCGGGGTTTTGCTGGTGATCCGTCCGGGCTTGGATGGATTCCGCCCAGAAGCCCTTTGGGTGCTGATCACTGTGGCGGGATTGACGCTGCGGGACTTGGCGGCGCGCAAGATTCCACCGGAGAGTTCCACCGCGCAAGTCTCGGCATGGGGGTTGATCGCGGTGACATTACTCGGTGCGCTGATGATGGCGGGATCAGGTGAAGTTGCGGTGCCAACCCTATGGGAAACCTACGCTTTGATCGGGGCACTGGTGTTTGGCACCGGCGGTTATTGGGCGATCATCGGGGCCACCCGCACCGGCGAAGTCTCGGTCGTGGCCCCGTTCCGCTATGTGCGTTTGGTGTTTGCGGTGCTGATCGGGGCGTTTGTGTTCCACGAATGGCCCGATGTCATAACCCTGTGCGGATCGGGGCTTATCGTGGCATCCGGGCTTTATTCCTTCGCGCGTGAACGCCGCCGCAAACACGCGCTTTCCTTGAACGCACCCTTGGGCTAAGACGCCGAAGAGAGCACCATTTCCGCCCATTTGGAGGCCTGACATGAGCACGATCATTGATATCCACGCCCGCGAGATTCTCGACAGCCGCGGCAATCCCACCGTTGAAGTTGATGTGCTGCTGGAAAGCGGCGCGATGGGCCGTGCGGCGGTGCCTTCAGGCGCATCCACCGGCGCACATGAGGCGAATGAGCGCCGCGATGGCGACAAATCGCGCTATATGGGCAAGGGCGTGTTGGAGGCCGTGGCCGCCGTCAACGGCGAGTTGGCCGAAGAAATCGTGGGCTTTGACGCGACCGAACAAGTCGGCATCGACCGCACCATGATCGAGTTGGACGGCACGCCAAACAAATCGCGTCTGGGCGCGAATGCGATTTTGGGCGTGTCTTTGGCGGTGGCCAAGGCTGCGGCAGAATTCACCGGCCAGCCGTTGTTCCGCTATGTCGGCGGCACCTCGGCCCGTATGCTGCCAGTGCCGATGATGAACATCATCAACGGCGGCGAACATGCCGATAACCCGATTGATATCCAAGAGTTCATGATCATGCCGGTGGGCGCGGAAAACGTCAAAGAGGCCATTCGGATGGGTTCGGAAGTGTTCCACACCCTGAAGAAAGAGCTGTCGGCAGCGGGTCATAACACCAATGTTGGTGACGAGGGCGGCTTTGCGCCCGGCCTGAACTCGGCCCGCGATGCGTTGGATTTCATTCTGAAGTCGATTGAGAAGGCTGGCTATCGCCCCGGTGAGGATATGTTCTTGGCGCTGGATTGCGCAGCCACTGAATACTTCAAAGGCGGTCGGTATGAGATGAAGGGCGAGGGGAAATCCTTGTCCATCGAAGAAAACGTTGACTTCTTGGCTGGTCTGGCTGCGGATTACCCGATCATCTCCATTGAAGACGGTTGTTCCGAGGATGACTGGGCTGGCTGGAAGCTCCTGACCGACAAGCTGGGCGGCAAAATCCAGTTGGTCGGCGACGATCTGTTCGTGACCAACCCGCGCCGTCTGGCCGAAGGCATCAAGCAGGGCGTGGCGAACTCGATGCTGGTCAAGGTCAACCAGATCGGCACGCTGACCGAGACGCTGCAAGCCGTCGATATGGCGCATCGCGCGCGCTATACCAATGTGATGTCGCACCGCTCGGGCGAAACCGAAGACAACACCATCGCCGATCTGGCGGTGGCCACCAACTGTGGCCAGATCAAAACTGGATCTTTGTCGCGGTCGGACCGGATGGCCAAGTATAATCAACTGATCCGTATCGAGGAAATGCTGGGCGAAACCGCTGAATTCGCTGGGCGGTCTATCCTGCGCGGCTAAGGTCTGTTCCAAAATTCCAACGGCGCAGAGAGCGATCTCTGCGCCGTTTTCATCCGTTTCGCCAGCTGCGGCGATACAGCAGGCGTTCGGGAACATACTTGGCCCAAAGCGGATGGATGCCCTGCCCCATGATCTCTGCCGTCAGCGCCTCGGCGGCAAAGGGTGCGAGGGTGACGCCTGAATGCATGACTGCGATGCTGAGACCTTCGGCAACCAAACCGAGTGCCGGAAGGCCATCGGCCGGATAGGGTCTATGGCCCAGCACAGTCTCGGCCTCGGTGATCGTGGGGCCAAAAAGCGCGCGCAGATTGTCGAGCGTGGCTTGGATTTTGGCAGATCTATCATCAATCGTCTCGGTGTTATCTGCTTGATGATTTGCAGCGCAGGGCGCGAGCAGACAGCCGTCAGGTGTCTGACGTATTTCCTGATGCGGAGTCACGAGAATATGCTTCAGCCGGAATCCCAAGGGATTTGTGCGCAGCAGCAGACCGGGGCGTGGCAGCATATTCAGGCTGATGCCAAAGCTCTCAAGCAGTCGTGGCACCGCAACCCCTGCGGCCAGCACCGTATGATCTGCCGTAAAGGGGCCGATTGCCGTGCGCACACCAGCGAACATGCCATTGCGCTCAATTAGGCTTTTCGCCGCAATCCCACTCAGCACCTTTGCCCCTGAGGCTGCCAGCAAGGCGCGGGTTAAGGCGGCGGGATCGACGGCACCTTCAGTTGCGATGTGCAGGGCTTGGGCGGGGGGATTGGCGAGGTGCGGCTCTAGCCGGGCGATTTCGGCGCGGGTGATCGGTTTGGCGGGATAGCCGAGGGTGGCAAGCTCTGCGGCTTTTTGCTCAAAGCCCTGCCCTTCTTCTTCAAACCAAAGCGTGCCTTGCCAGTTTGGCGCGTGGTCAGACACCTGAGCGGCGAGGCGGTGGTGGGCGTTGATCGCTTCAACCCGCAAACGATGATGCGCGGGGGATTCATAAAAGCTGGCGTTGATCCAGCCAAAGCTGCGGCCAGAGGCGGCGCTGGCGGGGGATGTGGCTTCCAGCACTGTCACCGTCGCACCTTGGCGTGAGAGGTGAAAGGCAAGGCTGGCACCAATGATGCCTGCGCCGATGATCAGAACGGATTGCGGCATGGGACCTCCTTTTGGTGCAGGGTGGCATGGCGGTTTGGCATTGGAAAGGGGGGCTTGTATGGGGCCATCCACTGCGGCAGATTGCGGCGATGGATCACAAAAGCTTTGTTGCAAACCTTGCGCCCGATCTGCGGGCGCGGCTGATTGCGCGGTCGGATCGGGCGGGGCTTTGGCATCTCGCGGGGCATCTGGGGGCGATTGTTGCACTGGGTGCAATGATTGCGTTGGGCGTGCCGGGATGGTGGGTTTTGCTGCCTGTTCAAGGCGTGCTGATCGTGTTTCTGTTCACGCTGGAGCATGAGGCGACGCATAAGACGCCGTTTGCCTCGGAACGGCTGAATGAGGCTGTCGGACATCTGTGCGGCTTTCTTTTGCTGCTGCCGTTTCAATGGTTTCGCTACTTTCATCTGGCGCATCACCGTTGGACCAATCTGGCGGGCAAAGACCCCGAGCTGGCCTCGGAAAAGCCAAGCGGCATAAAGGCTTGGATTTGGCATGTGTCGGGTCTGCCGTATTGGATTTCTGAGGCGCGGCTGCTGGTGGATCTCGCGCGTGGGCGGGCAGAGGCCGAATATCTGCCAGCCAGCGCCCTGCCCCGGATTGTGGCCGAGGCGCGGTGGCTGTTGGCGGGCTATGCGCTGGTTCTGGCCAGTTTTCTGATCAGCCCGCTGCTGTTCTGGGTCTGGCTTTTGCCCGTGCTGTTGGGCCAACCCGCGCTGCGGCTGTATCTGTTGGCCGAGCATGGTGACTGCCCGCAGGTGGCGAATATGTTTGAGAATACGCGCACCACCTTCACTACCGCGCTGATGCGATTTCTGGCGTGGAACATGCCGTATCATGTCGAACACCATGTCTATCCCGCGGTGCCATTTCACCAACTGCCTGCGCTGCACCGCTTGATGAAGGCAGAGTTGCGCGAGACGGCGGATGGCTATGCGGCGTTTACCAAGGGGTATCTGGCGCGGCGAATGTAATGGTTACAAGTTAGCCGTGGCGTGGGCCTGCGCGCGCGGATAGCTAGGGGCATGGAAAATTTGCCCCCGAAGAATGAAGACTCGCTGCGTGGCTTTGGCTTTGCGCTGACTGCTTATCTTTTGTGGGGGTTTTTGCCGATCTTCATGAAGGCGGTCGGGCATATCTCGCCCGCCGAGGTGATCGCGCATCGGGTGATCTGGTCTATTCCGATTGCGGGTGCTGTGCTGTGGGCGACGGGGCGGACGGCGGATTTGTGGGTGGCGTTGCGCACGCCCCGGATGCTGGTGATGGGGTTTGCCACGGCGGCGCTGATCTCGATCAACTGGGGGATTTATGTCTGGTCGATCGGTGCTGGTCACGCGCTGGATGCGGCGTTGGGCTATTACATCAATCCGCTGTTTTCGGTATTTCTGGGGGCGATGCTGCTGGGCGAGCGGTTAAGTCGCGCGCAAAAATGGGCGATTGCGCTGGCGGCTTTGGCGGTGCTGGTGCTGACGGTTGAGGCGGGCAAGCTGCCGCTGGTGGCTTTGGGGCTGACGGTGACTTGGGGGATTTACGCTTATTTGAAAAAATCGCTGCCGATTGGGCCGAACCAAGGTTTTTTTCTTGAGGTGCTGATCCTGCTGCCCTTCGCTTTGGCCTATGTGATTTGGGCGCAAGTCACGGGGCATAGCCATTTTATGGCGGGGGTGACTTCGGATACCGTGTTGCTGCTAAGTTGCGGATTGGTGACGGCGGTGCCGTTGATGGTATATGCCAATGGCGCGAAACTGCTGCGGCTGTCGACGATTGGCATCATGCAATACATCGCGCCGACGATGATTTTCCTCACAGCGGTATTTGTGTTTGGCGAGCCGTTTGGGCGCGGCAAGATGATTGCGTTTCCGATGATCTGGGTGGCGCTGGTGATCTACACCGTGTCAATGGTGCGCCAAGCGCGGGCTGTGGGCAAGTAGCGGGCGACATTTTGTGTCTTCCCCGCTGGGAGTGGTTGCGGTTAACGCCCAATTCACCACAAATTATGGGCGGCTGATCTGTCCACCGCCAACGGCTGCGGCGACTCCGGTAGTGTTTGGGCAAGAGGTTGGCAGCCCGAAGGCGACGCGGGCGGCAAGATAGGCGAAGGCTTGCGCTTCAAGCATGTCGCCGTTTAGACCAGCGGTTTCAATGGGTTCAACCGTACAGCTCATGCGTTGGATTAACTGCGCCATCATGGTGGCGTTGTGGCGGCCTCCACCTGCGACCAGAAGGTGGGTGATCGCTCGCGGGAAATGCTCGGCTGCTTTGGCGACCGAGGCGGCGGCGATGGCAGTCAGGGTGGCGGCGGCATCGGCGTTGGAAAGTTTGTGGGTTTTCTTGAAGAACGATTGGAAATCGTTGCGGTCGAGCGATTTCGGCGGGATTTTGTGGAAATAGGCTTGGGCCAGGAAGGCTTGCACCAGCTTTTCATCGACCTTTCCCGTTGCCGCCAAAGCACCGCCAGCGTCTTGGGTTTGGCCCAAGCGAATCTGCATAAGATCGTTGAGCGGGGCATTGGCGGGGCCGGTGTCGAACGCCAAGAGTGCGCCGGGGGAGTCGGGGTTGGGCTGGGTTGGGTCAATCCATGTGATGTTACCGACGCCACCGAGATTGAGGATGGCGAGGGGTTCGGTTGCTTTTATCCACTTGGCGCAAGCGAAGTGAAAGAACGGTGCTAAAGGCGCGCCCTGCCCGCCCATTTGCACATCGTTTGATCGAAAATCCCAGACCACGGGCAGGTTGAGCGCTTGGGCCAGAAGTTGGCCGTTGCCTGCTTGGTGTGTGCGGCCATAGGCTGGATCGTGGGCAAGGGTTTGGCCGTGAAAGCCGATCATATCGGCGCCTGAAAAGCGGGCCAGAAGCTCGGCATGGGCGGTTTCAACGACTTCGGCAGCGGCGGCGACATCGGCATCCCCCGGCCACTGGCCAAAAGCGCGGCGGATGGTTGTCTGTTCGGCGGCGGTGTAGGGGCGGTAGGCATCGGGGCCAAATTCGAAAATATCATGCCCATCGGTGCGCAGCATGGCGGCATCGACGCCGTCCAGCGAGGTGCCCGACATTGTACCCAAAACCCAGATCGCGCCCTGTTTCGCCATCTTCCCCTTGGCCCCCTCGCCCGCTATACCCGCCCTACCTTAATGCATGAGTGTGCCATGACCTACCATCCGAAATCTGATTTCATGCGCGTGATGATGACCCGCGGCTTTCTCGCCGATTGTACGGATTATCAGGCGCTTGACGAGGCTTTGGCCAAGGGCGTGGTGCCGGGCTATATCGGCTTTGATGCGACGGCAAAGTCGTTGCATGTGGGGTCGCTGATCCAGATCATGATGCTGCGCTGGTTGCAGAAATGTGGCGGCAAGCCAATCGTGCTGATGGGCGGCGGGACCACCAAGGTGGGCGATCCTTCGTTTCGCGCCGATGAGCGGCCTTTGCTAACCAATGCGCAGATTGATGACAACATCGCGGGCATCAAGCGGGCGTTCTCGCCCTATGTGACGTTTGGCGACGGCGCGACCGATGCTGTGATGGTCAACAATGCCGAATGGCTGGATGATCTGAACTACCTTGGGTTTCTGCGCGACATCGGCAAACATTTCTCGGTCAACCGGATGCTGTCGTTTGAGAGCGTCAAGTCACGGCTGGATCGGGAACAATCGCTATCGTTCCTTGAGTTCAACTATATGATTTTGCAGGCTTATGACTTTCTGGAACTGAACCGTCGCTATGGCTGTCTAGTGCAGATGGGCGGGTCGGATCAGTGGGGCAACATCGTCAACGGTGTGGATTTGACGCGCCGGGTGATCGATCATGAGGTCTACGGTCTGACCTCGCCACTGTTGACCACTAGCGACGGCAAAAAGATGGGCAAGTCGCAATCGGGGGCGGTTTGGCTGAATGCCGATATGTATGCGCCCTATGAGTTCTGGCAGTTCTGGCGCAACACCACGGATGCGGATGTGGGTAAATTCCTGAAGCTTTATACCGAATTGCCGCTGGACGAATGTGAACGCTTGGGCGCATTGCAAGGCTCGGCGATCAATGACGCCAAGATCGTGCTGGCCAATGCGGTGACGACTTTGCTGCACGGGGCGGAGGCAGCTCTGGCTGCGGAAGCGACGGCGCGCGAAGTGTTTGAAAAGGGCGGCGTTGGAGATGATTTGCCGACTCTGCGGGTGCTGGCGTCGGAAATGGCCGAGGGTCTGGGCATCGTGCAACTGTTTGTGCGGGCTGGGTTGGCGGCCACGGGTAAGGATGCCAAGCGGTTGATCCAAGAGGGCGGCGCGCGGATGAATGATGAGGTGGTTACGGATGCTGGGCTTCGCGTCGGGGCTGGGATGCTGGTGGAACCGCTAAAGCTGACGGCGGGGAAGAAGCGCCATGCTTTGGTGATTTTGGACTAAGGCTTTATGCTGATTGTGAAAAAGGGGGCCGTTTTGGCCCCCTTTTTATTTGTGAATAGGCGTTCGCAGTATGTGAACAGACGTTCTTATTCTTGCACTGTCACTTTGGTCATCACGTCCGGCGTGGCTGGCGGCTCGCCGCGCTGGATTGCGTCCACCACGTCCATGCCTTTGATAACCTTGCCAATCACCGTGTATTGCCCGTTAAGGAAATCACCCGGCGCGAACATGATGAAGAACTGGCTGTTGGCAGAATCGGGGTCTTGCGAGCGTGCCATGCCGACGATGCCGCGCTCGAACGGAACAGCGGAAAACTCTGCCGGAATATTCGGCATATCCGAGCCGCCCATGCCTGCCATCGAGGTATCACCCGAAGACTTGCCATATTGCACATCGCCCGTCTGCGCCATGAAACCGTCGATCACACGGTGAAACACCACGCCATCATAAGCGCCGGATTTCGCCAAAGCGACGATTTGGGCCACATGTTTTGGAGCGTCTTTGGTGTCGAGGTCGATCACGATCTCGCCCTTGGCGGCACCGGAAACCTCGATCACAAGGTTCGGACCGGGGCCGTCACCTTCGGCAAAGGCGGGGGCGGCGGTCAGCAGCAAAGCTGCAAGGATGTTACGCAACATCAGCAGCCACCCGCACGGTGATCATACGGTCAGGGTTTGCTGGCGGCTCGCCCTTGGTGATTTTGTCGACATGCTCCATGCCTTTGATCACGCGGCCATAAACCGTGTATTGGCGGTTCAGGAAGTGGTTGTCGGAAAAGTTGATGAAGAACTGGCTGTTGGCCGAATTCGGGCTGGACGAACGCGCGGCCCCAATGGTGCCACGGTCATGCGGGATGCCGGAAAATTCGGCTGGAAGATCGGGATGCTCTGACCCGCCGGTGCCTGCGCGGCGCAGGTTGAAATCGCTTTCCATATTGCCATTGGCGACATCGCCGGTCTGCGCCATGAAGCCGTCAATCACGCGGTGAAAGCAGACGTTGTCATAGGCTTTCGCACGGGCAAGGGTTTTCATCCGCTCGACATGTTTCGGCGCGATCTCGGGCAGCAATTCCAGCACGACCTCGCCATCTTTCAGGGTGATGATGATGGTGTTTTCCGGGTCTTTGATCTCGGCCATGGGGCGCATCCTTCTTTTGATCTGGGGCGGAAAGTAACCATCCATGGGCAGAAGGGGAAGGGCTTTAGGTTGACGAATGTGTCAGATCGGCGGAAACAGTTGCAAACAGTTATGGAGGCATCAATGGCCTGGAAGACGATCGACGATATGGCGCTGGCGGGCAAAACCGTGCTGACCCGTGTGGATATCAACGTGCCGATGGAAAACGGCGTGGTTTCGGACGCCACGCGGATCGAGAAAATCGTGCCGACGGTCGAGGATCTGATCGCGCGCGGGGCCAAGGTGGTGCTTTTGGCGCATTTTGATCGGCCGAAGGGCAAGGTCGTGCCGGAGATGAGCCTGATCCATGTGAAAGGCGCTTTGGAGGCGGCTTTGGGGCGCAAGGTTGTTTTTGGCGCGGATTGTGTGGGCGATGTGGCGAAGGCTGCGATTTCTGAAGCGGCGCAGGGCGATGTGGTGCTGCTGGAGAACACCCGATTCCATGCGGGCGAGGAAAAGAACGATCCGGCACTGGCCGCTCAGATGGCGGCTTTGGGAGATGTGTTTGTGAATGACGCGTTTTCGGCGGCGCATCGGGCTCATGCCTCAACCGCGGGGATTGCGGGGCTGTTGCCGTCGGCTGCGGGGCGGTTGATGGAGGCGGAGCTGCGCGCGCTAGAGGCGGCTTTGGGCGATCCGGTGCGGCCTGTGGTGGCGGTTGTGGGGGGCGCGAAAGTGTCCACCAAGCTGGAGTTGCTGGGCAATTTGGTCGGCAAGGTCGATCATTTGGTGATTGGTGGCGGGATGGCGAATACGTTTTTGGTGGCGCAGGGGGTTGAGGTTGGCAAGTCTTTGGCCGAGCGGGATATGGCGGTGACTGCGTTGGAGATTGTGGAGAAGGCCAAGGCATCGGGCTGCGTGATCCATCTGCCGGTCGATGTGGTGGTGGCTTGGGCGTTCAAGGCGGGGGCTGAGAATGAGACGGTTTCTGTCAACGCCTGCCCCAGCGATGCGATGATCTTGGATGCGGGGCCGAAGACGGTGGCGGCGCTGACCAAGGTGTTTGAGAGCTGCAAGACGTTGATCTGGAACGGCCCGCTCGGCGCGTTTGAGATTGAGCCGTTCAATGCGGCCACGAATGCTGCGGCGCGGGCTGCGGCGCGGCTGACCAAGGCGGGCAAGTTGGTTTCGGTCGCGGGCGGCGGTGATACCGTGGCGGCTTTGAATCAGGCTGGGGCTGCGGCGGATTTCACCTTTATTTCCACCGCTGGCGGGGCGTTTTTGGAGTGGATGGAGGGCAAGACTTTGCCGGGAGTTGCAGCCCTCGGCTGAGGTGTCCACGCGTGGACAGGCTTGGTGTTCATATGAAATCAATGGGTTAGCAGAGGCCGATTCAGAGCTTGTTAACCCTTCCCCGGATCAGGAGCGAATAGATGGCAATCTGGGCTTTGGTGACCGGGGCCTCGGAGGGCCTGGGGCGCGAGTTTGCCACTTTGGCCGCCAAGGACGGCTTTGATGTTATTTTGACGGCGCGATCCGTCGATAAGCTTCAGGCCCATGCGACCAGTTTGCGACGGGCTTATAATGTTTCGGTGGAGGTGATGCCTGCGGATTTGACCGATCCTGTGGCTGTCGAGCGGCTGTGGGATCAGGCCTGTGCTGGGCGGCAGATTGGTGTTTTGGTCAATAACGCGGGGCTGGGGCGTAATGGCGATCTGACCGACGCGGATGGTTGGCCGCGAGAGGCCGATAGCATTGCGGTGAATGTGATTGCAGCGACGATTCTGTTGAAGCGGGCGGCGGGGCATATGAAGGCGCAGGGCACGGGGCGGATATTGAATGTGGCCTCGGTCGCAGGGTTTCTACCGGGTCCGCATATGGCGGTGTATCATGCGACCAAAGCGTATCTTTTGAGCCTTTCGGAAGCCGTTGCGGAGGAGTTGCGTGGATCGGGCGTGACAGTTACGGCCGTTTGTCCGGGGCCGACGGCGACGCAATTCTTTGCCAGCGACGGAGCTGAGGGCAAAACTCTGGCGACGCGGATCGGCTTACCTTCGGCGGAAAGCATGGCGGTGGCCGGATGGGCGGCTATGGTTAAGGGGCGACGGGTGAAGGTGGTGGGCCTTGGCAACAAGGTGTTTGCGTTTCTGCCGAGGCTCGGCCCGCGCGGGATGGTGGCTTTTTTCACCGGGATTTTCCTGAAAAAGCGCTGGTAAAGTGTTGTTAGCGCAACCAATATTGCGCGACGCTTGGAACCTTTCTACCACGAAACTGACCTTTCCCGGATGGAGCATAAGATGCGCGCGACCAAAGCAGTTCAGAAGATCCTTGCCAATTATGAAGGCGAAACCCCCGGCGTGAAGGCCAATCTGTGCCGGATGCTGATGGAGGGTAAGCTCGGCGGCACCGGCAAGATGATCATTCTGCCAGTCGATCAGGGCTTTGAGCATGGGCCAGCACGGAATTTTGCGGTCAATCCGGCGGGCTATGATCCGCATTATCACTACCAACTGGCGATTGACGCGGGGCTGAACGCGTTTGCCTCGCCTTTGGGGATGCTGGAAGCGGGCGCCGATACCTTTGCCGGGCAGATCCCGACGATTTTGAAGGTGAACTCGGCCAATAGCCTGATGTCCGATACAGCGGGGAAGAATCAGGCGGTTACTGCCTCGGTCGATGATGCGCTGCGGTTGGGCTGTGCGGCGATTGGTTTCACGATCTATCCCGGCTCGGACATGCAGCTGGATATGTATGAAGAAATCGTCGCGATGCGCAAAGAGGCTGCGGCCAAGGGCATCGCCACGGTGATCTGGTCTTATCCGCGTGGCGAAGCGATCACCAAGGACGGCGAGACGGCGATTGACGTGGCAGCCTATGCGGCGCAGATCGCGGCACTTTTGGGCGCGCATATCATCAAGATCAAGCTGTCGACCGATCATCTGATGCTGGCTGAGGCGAAGAAGGTCTATGAGAAAGAGCAGATCGACATTGCTACCCAAGCGGCGCGGGTGAAGCATTGCATGGATGCTTCGTTCGCTGGTCGCCGGATCGTGGTGTTCTCGGGCGGTGCGGCCAAGGGCGCGGATGCGGTCTATGACGACGCGCGCGCCATTCGTGATGGCGGCGGCAATGGCTCGATCATCGGGCGCAACAGTTTCCAGCGCAAACGCGAGGATGCTTTGGCGATGCTTGGCAAACTGGTCGATATCTATAAGGGCAAAGCCTGATGCGCTTGGCCCCTGCCCTTGCATTGTTGGTTTGGGCGGGGGCCATCCACGCTCAGGAAGTGCCGCTGACCGAGGCCGATCTGCCGCCGGGATATCCGCCGAAACTGGGCGAAGCCTCGGGTCAGTTGGGCAAGAAAGCGGTGGCGTGGGAGTTTTTCGATTTCTCGGTTGGGGCGTTTGATGCCTCGGCCTGGGTGGATCGGGACTATGAGACCGAGACCGTGGAGTTTCATCTGATGGGCTATGCGCCCGGCAACCCCGATGACATGCGCAAGCGACTGCGGGCGCAGGGTGATTTCGGCAAGGCGTTTCACACCGGCGCGGCAGAGGCGCCGCTGGTTGAGGTGTTGCAGGGGTCTGACGTGGACGGGCCAAAGCTGACCTCGAAGGGGCAGCAGGCCGAGATTGTGGTTGAAAGCATCGGCCCCTTGCCCGAAAACAGCTATCTGCGGCATGTGACCGGGCGGCTGACGGCGCGGGTGTGCCCGCAGGACTGGCCGTTCAAATCCTGCCAGACTATCGCGCTCCGGTTTGACACCGATGTGCAGATGGGCAGCGATGTTGCGGTGAAGCCCTAACTCGGCGGGCTTTGCGTTTTTTCATTTCATCGCCGCAGGTTGTGTGGCAAGGTGAACGCACGAACTGCCCCCGATCAGAGGGGCGGACGTTGAGGCGAGACAGATGATCCAGACCCAATCCCGGCCCGCGCTTGGCGGCATGTTGTTCTTCATGGCAACCTTCACTTTGGGCAGTTATTTCGCCTTTGCCGCCATTCAGGGCGATTACGGCGTGTTCCGCCGCGTGCAGATCAATGCCGAAGCGGTGGAATTGCGGGCCGAGCGTGATCAGTTAGCGGCGGAGCTGGCACGGACGCAGAATCTGACCAAGCGGCTGTCGGATGATTATCTGGATGTGGATTTGCTGGATGAGCAGCTGCGCGATGTTTTGGGCTATTTGCGCGCGGATGAGGTTGTGATCCGTTAGGAGGCGTGGTGCGTGAAATCACGCACCCTACATCTGTGATGCGTTTGGATTTTTCCTGATAGGCTGCTTCGGGTGAGAGGTTGATACCTCTGGCGGGGATATTTGCGCACAGAGGATGACCTAGATCGCGGCCTTTTGGGTCGGTGGCCGGATTTTTTAGGATTGCTCTGCGCCTGCCCCGGCTTTGCATTTTCTATTTTGCGTTGTTTCGCCGATGCGGTATAGATGGTTTAATGCTGAACTATATTCGCAACGTCACGGGAGGACGCCGCTTTGGCAACGAAGAAAGCCCCTGAAAAATCAAACGTCTCGAAGGAGGAACTGCTGAAGTTCTACCGCGAGATGCTGTTGATCCGCCGATTCGAGGAAAAGGCCGGACAGCTTTATGGCATGGGTCTGATCGGTGGCTTTTGTCATCTTTATATCGGGCAAGAAGCGGTGGTCGTGGGCCTTGAGGCCTGCACCAAGGAAGGCGACAAACGCATCACGTCTTATCGTGACCACGGCCATATGCTGGCTTGCGGCATGGACGCCAATGGTGTGATGGCCGAGTTGACGGGCCGCGAGGGTGGTTATTCGCGTGGCAAGGGCGGCTCTATGCATATGTTCAGCCGTGAGAAGCATTTCTATGGCGGGCATGGCATTGTTGGCGCTCAGGTGCCTTTGGGTGCGGGGCTGGCGTTTGCCGATAAGTATAAAGGCAATGACAATGTGACCTTTACTTATTTTGGCGATGGGGCTGCGAACCAAGGTCAGGTTTACGAGACCTATAATATGGCGGAACTCTGGGCGCTTCCGGTGATTTTTGTCATTGAGAACAACCACTACGCGATGGGGACTTCGCAGGCTCGCTCTACCAAATCCGAGACTTTGTTCGGGCGCGGTTTGGCTTATGGCATTCCGGGCGAGCAGGTTGACGGCATGGATGTGCTGGCGGTGAAGGAAGCCGGCGAAAAGGCCGTTGCGCATTGCCGGGCTGGCAAGGGGCCGTATATTCTTGAGATGATGACCTACCGCTATCGCGGCCATTCGATGTCGGACCCGGCGAAGTATCGCACGCGGGAAGAGGTCGAGAAGATGAAATCCGAAAAGGATGCCATCGAACATGTGCGCGATCTGCTGCTGAACGCTGGCTTGTCCTCGGATGAGGAGCTGAAGGCGATTGATAAGTCGATCAAGGAAGTTGTGAACGCCTCGGCAGAGTTCGCCAAGACCAGCCCAGAGCCGGCTTTGTCCGAGCTTTGGACCGATATTTATGCCTGAGGGGAGAGAACCATGGCAACCGAAGTATTGATGCCGGCGCTTTCTCCGACGATGGAAGAAGGCACCCTTGCCAAGTGGATGGTCAAGGAAGGCGATACCGTAAAATCTGGGCAGATCATTGCCGAGATTGAGACGGACAAGGCGACGATGGAGTTTGAGGCGGTGGATGAGGGCATTGTGGGCCGGATTCTGGTGGCTGAGGGGACTTCTGGCGTCAAGGTGAACACCGCGATCATGGTGTTGGTCGAGGCCGGAGAATCGGCTGATGCAGCGCCTGCCCCAGTCGCTGTGGCTTCGGCACCTTCGCCCGTGGCAACTCCGGCTGTTGCTGCGGCGCCTGCGGCTGCACCAGTGGCGGTTGTCTCGAAAGCCTCGGCGGATTGGCCGGAAGGCACGCCGATGAAGACGATGACGGTGCGCGAGGCTTTGCGGGAAGCGATGGCGGAAGAAATGCGCGCCAATCCGGCAGTGATGCTGATGGGCGAGGAAGTTGGTGAGTATCAGGGCGCTTACAAGATTTCGCAGGGCTTGCTGGCGGAATTTGGTGCCAAGCGCGTGGTCGATACGCCAATCACCGAGATGGGCTTTACCGGCATCGCGGTAGGGGCTGCTTGGGGTGGTTTGAACCCGATTGTCGAGTTCATGACGTTTAACTTTGCGCTGCAAGCCATTGACCACATTCTGAATTCGGCGGCGAAGACCAATTACATGTCGGGCGGCCAGTTGGGCTGCCCGATTGTGTTCCGGGGTGCCAATGGCGCGGCGGCGCGGGTTGGCGCACAGCATAGCCAAGATTTCGCGGCTTGGTATGCGGCGATTCCGGGGCTGAAAGTGGTGATGCCCTATTCGGCGTCGGACGCTAAGGGCTTGTTGAAGCAGGCAATTCGTGACGGTAACCCGGTGATCTTCCTTGAGAATGAGATCATGTACGGTCAATCGTTCGAAGTGCCTGATCTGCCTGATTTCACCATTCCGTTCGGCAAGGCGCGGATTTGGCGTGAAGGCACAGATGTGACGATTGTGTCCTTCAGCATTGGCATGAAGTATGCGCTGGAAGCCGCTGATTTGCTTGCGAAAGATGGGATCTCGGCTGAGGTGATTGATCTACGCACGCTGCGCCCGATTGATTACGATACGGTGCTTGCCTCGGTGATGAAAACCAACCGTTGCGTGACGGTGGAAGAAGGCTTCCCGGTAGGCTCGATCGGCGACCATCTGGCCAGCACGATCATGCAAAGGGCGTTTGATTATCTGGATGCGCCTGTGGTGACTTGCACGGGGAAAGATGTGCCGATGCCCTATGCTGCCAACCTTGAAAAGCTGGCTTTGGTGACGACCGCTGATGTGGTCGCCGCTGTTAAATCTGTTTGCTACCGTTAAGGAGGGGATGATGGCGATAGACATTCTGATGCCCGCGCTTTCTCCGACGATGGAGGAAGGCACACTGGCGAAATGGCTGGTGAAAGAGGGCGATGTGGTGAAATCGGGCCAGATTTTGGCCGAGATTGAAACCGACAAGGCGACGATGGAGTTTGAGGCGGTGGATGAAGGCGTGATTGGCCGGATTCTGGTGGCTGAGGGCACTTCGGGCGTCAAGGTGAATACCGCGATTGCGGTGTTGCTGGAGGATGGTGAAAGCGCTGATGCAGCGCCTGCTGCCAAGGCCGCTGTAGCCGTAGCGGCTCCGGTGGCGGCTGTTGCGGCGGCTCCGGCTGCTGCTTCAGTTGCGGCTGCCCCGGTTGCGGCTGCGAAAGCGGCGGGTGCGCGGGTGTTTGCCTCGCCTTTGGCGCGGCGGATTGCGGCTGAGAAGGGTCTTGATCTGACTTCGGTTCAGGGATCTGGGCCGCATGGGCGGATTGTGCGGGCGGATGTTGAGGCTGCCAAAGCGGGTGCTGCGCCTGCGGTCGTGGCAGTTGCGGCGGCACCTGTGGCAGCGGTTGCGGCGGCGACCCCGGCTATGGCCTCTGGGCCTTCAACCGAAACCGTGCTGAAAACCTATGCGGATCGGCCATTTACCGAGGTGAAGCTGGACGGGATGCGCAAGACGATTGCGGCGCGTCTGACCGAGGCGAAGCAAACCGTGCCACATTTCTATCTGCGGCGTGACATTGAGCTGGATGCGCTGATGGCGTTCCGGGCCGAGTTGAATGCCAAGCTGGAAGGCCGCGGCGTCAAGCTGTCGGTCAACGACTTTGTGATCAAGGCTTGCGCATTGGCGTTGCAGCAAGTGCCGAGCGCCAATGCGGTTTGGGCAGGCGACCGGGTGTTGCAGTTCAAGAAGTCTGATGTCGCCGTGGCTGTGGCGATTGAGGGCGGGCTGTTTACGCCGGTGCTGCGCGATGCGGAAGCCAAATCTTTGTCGGCTTTGTCTGCCGAGATGAAGGATCTGGCGAAGCGCGCGCGGGATCGCAAGCTGGCCCCGGCGGAATATCAGGGCGGCAGCTTTGCGATTTCCAACCTCGGCATGTTCGGCATTGATAACTTCGATGCGATCATCAACCCGCCGCATGCTGCGATTTTGGCGGTGGGCGCGGGGGTTGCTAAGGCAATAGTCAAGAACGGCGCTGTGGTGATTGGCACTGTGATGTCGGTGACATTGTCGGTGGATCACCGGGTAATCGACGGGGCTTTGGGCGCGTTACTGGTGAATGCGATCAAGGACAATCTGGAGAACCCGCTGGCGATGCTGGCGTAAGGTTTAAGGAAGATATTAAGCCCGCCGAGAGTGATCTTGGCGGGTTTTTTTATGATGCGCTCTGCATTGTGCTGGCCTAAGCCGGGGTTTCACACCCCGTACCCCGTGGGATATTTGAGCACAGAGGATGACAATTTTATATAAGTTTGAGGGGCTTGGCCGCTTTAGATCTCGCCATTGATCAGCTGATCCATGGTGACGGAGGGCTGTGCGCAGCCTGCCTCACCGATCACGCGGGCGGGGACACCTGCAACCGTGGTGTTGTGCGGCACGTCATGCAGCACAACGGAGCCAGCGGCGATGCGTGAGCAGTGGCCGACGTGGATATTGCCCAAAACCTTCGCCCCTGCCCCGATCATCACGCCGTCGCCAATTTTCGGATGGCGGTCGCCGTCTTCCTTGCCGGTGCCGCCCAAAGTGACGGAATGCAGCATTGAGACATTGTCGCCGACCACGGCGGTTTCGCCAATGACGATGGAATGGGCATGGTCGATCATGATGCCCTTGCCGATGCGGGCATTGGGATGGATGTCGACGCCGAAGACTTCCGAGACGCGCATTTGCACGAAATACGACATATCCTTGCGGCCATTCTGCCAGAGCCAATGGCCGATGCGGTAGGCTTGGATCGCCTGATAGCCCTTGAAGAACAGGATCGGTTGGATGAAACGCAGGCAGGCCGGGTCGCGATCAAACACCGCAGTGACATCGGCGCGGGCGGATTGGCCGAGCTCGGGGTCCGACGCGTAGGCCTCATCAGCGATTTCGCGCAGGATTTGTTCGGACATCTCACCTGACGCCAGCTTCAGCGAGAAGCGATAGGCAAGGGCGCGTTCCAAGCTGGGATGGTGCAGCAGGCTGGAATGGATCAGGCCGCCCAGCAGCGGTTCGGCCCGTACCATATCGAAAGCCTCGTCGCGCACACGGCGCCAAACGGGATCCAGAGGGCTGATTTTTGCACTGGTTTCGGCCATGATATATCTCCTGCTGGCACAGAGATTAGCATATGGCGTTTGTTTGCAACAGGGCCAAGGGGGGATTTTGCTATTTCGCCTGCACGCCACGCTTACGGCTGGCAAGCTGGTCCGCAACGAGGGCGAGGGCTTGCAGGAAGCGAGCGGAATGGCAGGGGCTGTGGCGCGGGCCTGTCTCGGCCAATGCGCGGGCCATCAGGCTGCCGTTACCCCAAGTGGGATGTGCCCGCCCGAAGCGTTTGGCGTAGCGGTGCGCGGCATCGGCTTGATCAGCCAAGCGGTTAATCAGAGCGAGGGGGTCGGTGGAGGCCGCGAGCAGGCTTGCGGCCTCAAACATATCGCCGGGAAGGCAGCGGCGCATCGTTATAACGCGGCTGTGATGGTTTGGAACGGGCCGTTGCCGTAGCGTTGCGAGATTTGGGCGATGGCGATGGCGATAGCGATGGTGCCGCTGGCCGAGTCGGCGGTTTGCATCGCGGTTGTGTAGCTGAAGGCCGGGGTGGTGGTGCTGGTTTCGCGCAGGGTTACGGGGCCTTGGCTGATTTTGACTGTGTAGGCTTCGCTGTCTTCGCCCAACGGCACTTCCAGCGATTGCCAAGTGTCGCCGTCGATGCGGGTGCGGCGTTGCCAAGTGATGTCGAGATTGCTGCTGGTTTGAGGGGCGGCTGACAGGTGCGAGACCGGATACGGCCGCAGGCCAGCGCCGTCAAAGCTTTCGATTACAAGCACGGTGGCGCTGCTGTCATAGCCTTTATCGGCGGGGCCGAAGCGGTAATAGCGGGGCAGCCCCCGCGCCGAGAGTGGCAGGGTGATCTGTTGCACCGCATCGTTGAGCAGAACAAATGTGCTGCCGATCGGCCAAGTTTCTGGCATCAGGCCGTCGCTGCCGGCTTGGCCGCGCAGGCGCAGCGAGATGTCATAGGTGTTGGCGGCGACAAGGCTGGCGGTTGCGAATTGAAACACCTCCCAGTTTTCCGGGCTGCCGTCGCCGATGGCGGCCACGTTTGCGCCGGAGAGGACGGAGAGTGCGCTGACCGAAGAAAGTGCGCCGGATTCGATGCGCACGCGCAGGGTAGCACCACGATCCCACAGACCGGGTTCGGCAGCTGTCAGGATGGTTTCCGTGGTGCCGATGATCGCGGGTTGAGTGAGGGTGGTGTTGAGACTGTAGCTGTCGTCTGTCACCGCACTCCACACCGCAACATCGCCGGGCCAAGGTGAGGCTGCAACGCAGACGTGGGGGGCGTATTCCACCTCGGTGCCTTTCAGCAGCGGCAGGTCGAGAAACAGCGGATAAACCGGGACGCTGGCTTGGAATGGCACCCAGCCGCGCGCGGGCACAGAGATTTCGGCGGGCTCGTAGACGTTGGGATCAACGCGAACAGCCTCGATGGTTTGCAACTCGGACAGCTCGGCGCGGTCGATGCGATAAAGCTCACCCGCGATGCTGACGGTATCGCCAACGCCAATCTCCAGTTGCGATTTCGGCAAAGCAAAACGGGCGGTGTCGCGTGAGACGCGGGTTTCGGCCATCCAACGCTCGGCGATCGCGGTGGCCTCAGATGCTGTCAGGGTCAGAGGAAATTCGGAGTGCGAGACCACATCACCCGTGCGGTCTGGGAACGAGGCCGAGACGGTGGAGACGGCGAAGTCGGTTTCCGCCTCGTTAAAGGTCAGGCGGATGTGTTCGGGGGTTTCTATATCGGCGCTACGGGTGCGCTCGATGCTGCCGTCAATCTCGGTGGAGACGGCAAGGGTTTCGTGAGCCAAGGTTTGGGGATTCAGCGCAGTGCGGGATTGAAAGCGCAATGTTCCTTCGCGTTCAATCACATCGGTTGGATAGGCCAAGATCAGCGGTTGCAGGGCAGCGCGGGCAGAGGCTACATCGGTGATCGCATAGCCACGCACAATGCCACGGGCTTGCGACAGCTCCACATCTGCCATTCCCGTTTGATCGCAGATATCGGCGATCACCGCTGCAAGGGGTTCGTTTGAGGCGCGCCCGTTCAGCCAATGGCCTTTGTCGTAGTTCGGCGCATCCGACCACAGGCTCTTGTTGCCGGGGAAGGTCGGGAAGGGTCGCGCATCCCAAGCCCAAGCGAGGGAATTGCTGAAATCCAGCATTTGCCCGCTGTACAGGAAGGCATCGGGGTTGTTCTGTGCATCCGTCCAGAAGCTGTGCATGGCTTGGTAATAGGACAGTTGCAAAAGGTCATCGCGCAAGCCGTTGGAGTATTTCGGCAGCGCGGATTCCGAGGATTTCGGATCAAGGAAGACGTTGGGCTGGTTGGTGCCTTTATCCACAGCAGCGCAGCCAAATTCGGTAAAGCGGATCGGTTTGGAACCTGCAATCCAAGCGGTTGGTGTCGCCGCGCGCACCCCGGCGATACGTTCGTGGTGCGAGCTGGACCACCAGCTGCGCAGGTCTTTTGTGCGGTAAACCCAAGGCTCGCCATAAGCGCCGTCGGTGATCGGGCTGCGGATTTGCGCGGCTTGATCGGCGGGACTGGCGTAGAACCAATCAAAGCCCTCACCGCCCGCGATATTGGCTTGCAGATAGGCGGTGTTGTGAATGTCGCCCCAAGCGGCATCGAGATGCGCCTCACCATCGCGCCAATCTGACAAAGGCATGTAATTGTCGATGCCGATAAAGTCGATGGCGGGGTCGGCCCACAGCGGGTCGAGGTGGAAGTAGAGATTGTCGTCGGTATGGTACCCGAAATACTCGGACCAATCGGCGGCATAGGTGATCTTGCTGTTGGGGCCGAGGATGGCTTTCACTTCAGTCGCGAGTTGCCGCAGGGCAGTGACACTGGGAAATGTATCGCCCGCGCCCCGAATTTGGCTTAGGCTGCGCAATTCGGTGCCGATGCAAAACGCGGCGACCCCGCCTGCGGCTTTGCACAGGTTGGCGTAATGCAGGATGAAGCGGCGATAGCTCCATTGCGCGGGGCCAGAGTAGCTGACGGTTTCGTCTGCGATGGCGAAATGCGCCGGGGTGACGGTGCCGAAGAAGCTGGCGACCTCGGTGGCAGCGGCTGCGCTGCGGTCACTGGTGCCGGATTGACCGGGGGCGCGGTTCAAAGTGATGCGGCCGCGCCAGGGCAGGACGGTCTGGCTAACGGAGGCGCTCCACGGATCGGGCAAGCTGTTACCGGGCAGTTGATCCATCAGGATGAACGGGTAAAACGTGATCGCCTTGCCTGCCGCGTTCAGTGCCTTGATTGCCTCGACTACGGATTGGTCTGTAGGGGTGCCGCCGTACACCGTGCTGCCGTCCAGCTTCGGCAATTCAACGGCGCCGCTGCGGGTCAGGCCCGAAACCATCCACGGCATCGGTTGGCCATCATAAAGCTTCTGCTCGACCTTCGGCTGCACAAGGCACGACCCGCAGCGCAGATCATTGCCAAACCACGACACCACCAAAGACACGCCGCTGGCATTGGGCAATTCCTCGGTCAGTTGTTCCAGCGAGGCGGCGAAATCGGTCATTCCGGTCGCAGAGTTGACATTGGCCGAGCGGTTGCTGCCCTTGCCATAGCTGTAATGCACGGGCGTGGTCGCAAGCGCATATTCGCCGGTTCCGGGGATCAGGCAAACGCCGGGGATGATTTTCGACAGGCCGGGATGGGTCTGAGCGGCGGCGCTTTGTGCAGCCCGCACCACTTCGAACGAGAACTGTGGCACCCGGTTGCCGAACTTCGCCAGATCGAGGTTTTCGATCACCACATAGGCGGTGCCGCGATAGCTGGGGGCGAGGCCCGCACCCTCCACCGCCTCAATCTTCGGATCAGGCAGCTGCGCTTCATCGCCCTTGTAGATGCGCAGATTCAGGCTTTCGGGCTGGATTTCATTGCCATCCGCCCAAATCCGACCGACGCGGGTGATCTCACCTTCGCACAAAGCGACCGCCAGGCTGACCGAATAGCTGAAAGAATTGCTCGACGGTTTCGGCGTGCCCTTGCCGCCACCGGAATGCACCACGTTTTCCTGAAACCGACTGGCCCAGATCACCTGCCCCGATACCCGCACCCTGCCCCAGATGCGCGGAATAGCCGCCCCTTCGCTGGCCCCCATGACGCGAAAGCGGTCCACCCGACCGATATCGACGGCTTCCGATCCTGCGCCCAGCAGCTTTTGGTCGATCACCCGCCCCACCGTGGCCCCAATCGCCCGGCCAATCACTGCACCGGAAAGGCCCAGCACGGTGCCGCCGAAGCCAGCGCCCAAGGATGCGCCAACAGCAGAGAGAAGGATCGTGGCCATGTTCAGGCTCCTTTAGGGAAATTCAAAACGCGCGGCGATCTTGCGCCGCCACGGATCGCTGAGCGGCGTCTCGATGACGCCGTGGCCGGTATAGGCGTGGATGAAGCTGGCATTCGCCCCGACGCGGGCACTGATGCCAAGATGCTTGGCAACAGCACCTGCGCACATGCGAAACAACAGCACATCGCCGGGGGCCTCATCGGCGCAATGTTTTTGGATAAGCCAGCGTTGGGCCGCTGCCAGCAGGTCTTCGCTGCCCGAAAATTCCGACCAATCCTGCGAATAAGCGGGGATGGCTTCCGGCTCGGCGCTGATCACCTCGCGCCACACCCCTCGGATCAGGCCCAGACAATCCGCGCCCGCGGCTTTGACGCTGGCCTGATGCAGGTAGGGCGTGCCGATCCACGCCCGCGCTGTGCTGACGATCAGCGCCGGAGTCATCGCCCAAGGCTCCCGCCGTCATTGGCGCGCGAGCTGACCGGATAAGACGCCAGCCAATCCTCGCCCGGGATATGCGGAAAGCCACGGAAGTTGGCAAAGTTGGCGAATTTCGCGCGGCAGGTGGTGGACATCCGGTCACAGCCGACCTCAAGCCGCACCTGATCGCCGATGGCGATCTGCGCGCCAAGGTCGTGCCACAGATCGACGATGCGTTGCGGGCCTGACACATGATCAAACTTGATCACCCCCACCAGCCCCGCCGCAGCCCCCGAGGTCACAACAAACCGCCCCCGCTCAAACCACCGATCGGCAAATGCTTCCAGCCCGTTGAAGATCACGCGGTTCAGCGCGTCAAAACCAACAACCGAGGTTGCAGCAAAATTCCCCGGCCCGGAAAGATCAACCTTACAGCGTGCATCGCCTAAAACGGCGGTGCAGTTGCGTTGAAAATTCGGCCCTGCGGTTGGTTCAAACGGTCGGTCAGCCCGCGCAATTCGGCCTTGAACGCACCGCCTGCCCGACTGATCTCGCCCAGATTGCCGCGAAACTGCTCGATGCGCTGGGCCAGATCAGCCCAATTCACCAACCAAGACCGCACTTCCGCGCCATCAAACCGCCCCGCGATCAGGTCAGCTTCATCCACCGCCGCATCCGACAGCGCCCCCGCGGTTTCCGAGTTATCCACCGACAGCCCCGTGGTCTGCTGCAAGGTGCGCGCGGTCATGCCAGAGCTGGCCTTGAACACATACCCCTCAAAACCAAGGTCCAGATCGTGATCGGTAAAGCCAAACTGCACACCATCGCGGCGCGTCACCAGCCAAGCTCGACACACAGTTGTGACGCCCTGCCCCAGATGATCCAGCAGATCCTGCCGCGCACTCATACCCGCACCTCAACAATCGGCACATTCGGCACGTCGCCGGCCCGAAATGACGCCAACGAGGTCTTGATCACATCGGTATCAAACCGCACCGGCACGTCAAATTCATAGCCCGCTGTGATCAATGCCCCGATGTCAGGTGCTGTCGTAAAGCTGACAATCCCGGTTGCCGCATCGACGCTAAACTCCACCACTTCCACTTTTGGGTCATTGGCAATCGCCAAAATCACCGTACCCGCCACAGGTTTCACGATAGGCCGCACATAGCTGGCCGTCCCGGAAAGATAGGTCTTCTTCAGCGCAAACGCCGTTGTCACCCCGTCGCCCACCCCGATCAGCTGATCGGTTTCGGCAATCACCGCATTGGCCCCACAAGACTTGTAATCCGACCAATCCTTCCAGCGAAACGCATGCAGACGCGCCCGACGCGCCTCAAAGAACGCCAGCAGCGCATCGACATCCTCAAGCGAGCGCAGCCCAAACCCCGCATCATAGCGCCGCCGCGAATGCTCCCACGGCGTGTTGCGCTCCTCAAAACCATTGGCGAGCGTGACAATCTCGGTCAGCCGCTCCGGCCCACCTTGCGAGCCAAAGCTGACGCTCGCCGGGAATCTGATGTCGTGAAATGCCATATCTTCCCCTCACCGATTGCGTTGGCCGCGCGACAGCATCCGCTGCGCTTGCGCGGCAATCTGGGCTTGGCTGCGCTGAAATCCCTGCACATCCGGCGTCGTGATGTTCATCACCACCGTCACCGCCCGCCCACCGGAACTCTGCACGCCAAGCCGCCCATCCGCCCCGCGCGCCAATGGCATGATCGCCTCTGGCCCCGCCTCGCCCATCAACCCTTGGCCCCCGCGCATCGCAAAGGGTGTGGCTTGAGCAACAACGCCGCCCTTGGCGAACGGCATCACCCGGCCTTGCGAAAAGCTGCCGCCCTTCTCAAACGGCATGATGCCGCCCAACAGCCCGCTCAGACCCGAGGCTATCGCCCCGCCCAAAGCGTTCTGCACCGGCTTGATCGCGATGCCGTAAACCGTGTCAGCCAAAGATTTTGCCACCAATTTCAAAGCATCCGACAGCTTGGCCCCGTCAAACACCAGCCCGTCAAACGCGCGGCGCAAGCCGCCGCCGATGCCGCTGGACAGCACGTTGACCTCGCGCCCGGTGAACACCATGGTTTCGCGCATCCGCGACAACTCACCCTCAAACGCGCCGACCATCCCAGTGGTGCCAGATAGCGTGGCTTCAAGCGCCGCTATCTGGTCCTGTAACTCCTCTACCGTCGCCATCGCCCGCCCCCTTTGTAAAATCTGGATAAGCGGCGGCCAATTCCTCCAGCCGCGCCCGCGTCAGGGGCGGCGTCGCTGCCTCCGCCCCCAGCATGATCCTTAACTCGATCGGCGAAAGCGCCCAGAACTGGGCAGGGGTCAGCCGCAACTCACCCATTCCTGCCCGCATCAGTCCCGGCCAATCAATCTTCATGCCTCGCCCGGCATAGCAAACGCCCGCGCCAGCAATTCCGCCGCCACCCGTGCGGCCTCGACCGGACCACCGCCGATCTCTACCGTGCGCAGATGCTCTGCAGTGCCCTGCCAGCCGCCGCCCCGCAGCCCCGCCACGATCAGCGCCAGCACATCGCGGGTCGAGACCTTGCCGGATTCAAACCGCTCGACCATCTCGACCAGCGATCCAGCCTGCATCGCGCCTTCCAACTCGGCCAATGCGCCCAACGTCAGCTTGGCCACATGCGCCACACCATCCAGCACAATCGCCACCTCGCCCGCAAAAGCGTTCGCCATCACAGCCCCGTAAAGGTCAAAGCCCCGGCCGAGGCGAGCGTCATTTCATAAGTCGCCTCACCGTTATGGCTGCCTGCATATTCAATCGCGGTGATCTGGAACGCGCCTTGCACCACGCCAAAGCTGGGGATCACCACCTGAAACAACGGCATCTCGGCATCAAAGAAAATCTGCCGCGCGCGCGCATCGGTCGTTGCATCGCGGAACACGCCAGAGCCCGAAATCGACGCGGTTTTCACCCCCGCCCCCGCCAGCAATTCGCGCCACCCACCCGCGCTTTCCAGCGAGGTCACATCCACGGTTTCCGCGTTAAAACTGATCCGCGTCGCCCGCAGCCCCGCCACCGTGACAAAGGTGCCGTCACCCACCATGTCGACCTTGATCAGCAGGTCTTTGCCGTTCTGCACTGCCATAACCATCTCCCGTTGTCGCCCGATAGGGCAAAGATTTCAAAGCTCGATCCGCGCCCGGAACGTCATATCAACACGCCGGGTGTCGCCCGCCTCCAGCCGCCGCGCGGCGGCCCGTAGGAACTGGATCGACACCAGCCGCCCGGTGATCAGCGTCAGAGCCGCACCGACCAGCGCCTCTGACACCGCGCCTGCCACCTGTTTTGCGGTCAAAAACCCGGCCGCATCGCTGATCACTGCAATTTCAAAGCGATGCTCGGCCCCGCCGCCCGATTTGTCAGATTGATCCAACACCTGCTCTGGTCCGATCAGCACAAACGTCCCCAGCGCGGTCCCCGCAGGCATCGCATCGACGATGCTGACGCCGCTAAGTCCCGCAAATCCCGTAAGCCGCGCAAAGATTGCCGACTGTAACGCCGCCGCTGCCTGATAACTCATGCTGGGCTCTCCTCACGCGCAAAGCAGGTCAGATACTGCGCGTCCTGATCATGTTCAGTCACCGCCAGAATGGTGAAGACGCGCGCGCCATCGCGCAGCCGCTGCTCAGGCTTGGGGCGGCGCGCATTGCCAACCGGAGCGCCCCGCACGGTGATCTTGTAAGGCACCTGCGCCAAAACCACCTCAACCCCCGCCATCTCACGCCCCGATCCCGGCGAAACCTCGCCCCACAATGTCCCCAACACCGCCCAAACCCGCGCAAAGCCGCCCGCGCCATCGGCGACATTCTGCGGCGCTTCCAGCACCAGTTTGCGCGACAGCCGCACCCCGCTCATGCCGCGCCTCCGCCCAAAACCCGCACCGTGCGCCAGCGTTCAATCAACGCCTGCACCACCAGCGGCAGCCCCGCCACGCGCTGCCCCAGATCGTGGCGGTTCTCATAAAACTCCGAGGCCAGCAGCAGCACCGCCTGCGCCAGATCGACCGGAACCGAGGCCCAAGCCGCACCAAACCCCGCATCAAACACCACCTCGACCCGCCCATCCGTCGGCACATTCGGCAACAACATTCCAGATGCGATCAGCTTGGGGCGATGGGTGTCCTGCACCAGACGGTAGCGATCTGCGGCAACAACCGTTGCCACTACATTCACATCCACCAACGTCACCGAAATCAGCGCACTGACCGGGGCCACCGGCAAAGCCTGTTCCCCCCGCGTGCGCCAATCCTCCAGCACCAACCGAAACCGCCGCGCCAGCAAAACCTTGCCGATCCGCCCCTCGATCACCGCCATCGCCGCGCGCAGATAGCCCTCGATCAGCCCATCCTGCATCCCGTCATCGGCAAATCCCGACCCCAACCGCAGATGATCCTTCAACGCCTGAACCGGCAATGATGCTGCCGCAACACTGGTGATTTCCATCAACATCATCGCAAAAATCCCTTCCCAAATGCCCCAACCCACGCCCCGCAGGGCTATGGACGCGCACCCCGCACCGCTCGAACGGAGGGGAGCAGCCAGACGGCGCGGCCCTTCGGCACGCGTCCAATGCCCGGCCCCGAAAGGCACCGGGCAGTCGTTGCAACCCTAAGAAACCGCGATTTTCAGCAGTTTGATCGCCGCAAAATCCGTGACATCGCCGCCAACGCGCTTGCTCGCATAGAACAACACGTTGGGCTTGGCCGAGAACGGGTCGCGCAAAATCCGCAGATCGGGGCGTTCAGCAATCGTGTAAGCCGATTTGAAATCGCCAAACGCAATCGCATAGGCGTTGGCGGCAATATCCGGCATGTCCTCACAGATCAGCTCCGGATAGCCCATCAGGCGCGCAGGCTCCGCAGCCGCCAGACCGTCCGACCACATAAAGCGGCCATCGGCATCCTTCATCTTGCGCACAGCTCCTGCGGTTTTCGAGTTCATGATGAAACTCGCGTTCGCCCGGTAATCCGCCCCCAACGCATAGACCAGGCTGATGATGCAATCGACCGCGTTCGTCGTCGCAAAATCCGCTGCAGCACCTGTCGGGATGTAGCCGATATTACCCCAGGTCCAGGACGCATTCGCCACCTTGGTCGGCAGCAAAATCCCCTTCGGCTGATCGACGCCTGTGCCGTTGATGAACGCCGAAGCCTCAGCCCGGATGAACCGCGTGGCAATCTTGCCCGCAAGCCAGCCCTCAACATCAAACGCGCTGTCATCCAGCAAACGCTGGCTGGCTTTCGGCATCGCCGACAATTCATGCAGCTTGATCGAAATCCGCTCAATCGTTGGCGTTGTAGTCTCTGCCGTTGCCGCCACCTCAGTCGCCCAACCAGACCCCACTTCCGAGCGGTCGATCAGCACATCGAACGAGGTCGCATCAATCTGCACCACATTCGCAATCGCCCGCAAAGACGAGGTGGCCACCAGCATCGAGCGGATAGAATCCGCCGTCTGCGGGTCGACCAGATAGCCACCATCAGCGGCCACGGCCGAAGACATTGCCTTGCCTTCCAGCACAAGGCCGCGCAAGCCGTCATCATCGCCACTGCGCAGATAGGCGCCAAACGCCTTCTTGTGCGGCACGTCCAACTCGGCATGGGCCGACAAAGCGGGGCGGGCGTAGGTCATCTGTTTGCGATCCAGCATGGTCAATCTTTCGTCCTGTTGTTGAAGTGATTGTTTCACATCGTCCTGAAAGCCTTTGAAGGTGTTCAGAAATCCGACCATCGCGGTTTTCACTTCCGCGCCCGGATATGCAGTCTCATTCTGGGCGGCGGGCATAGCTCCACCGGCCCGAGCCTTAATCTCGGTCATCTTGATTTCCTTGTGATTGGTGAAAAGTCGCTAGGTGCGCGCGCTGAGGGATTGGCGCGCTTCGTCGAAAAGCTGCACCATGCTGCGCCAGGTATCGCCATCCGGGTTTTCGCCCTTCGCCGAAACCCGCGCCTCGGAAAGCATCGGGAAGGTCACAAGCGACACCTCCCAAAGCTCCAGCTCAGACAAAAGGCGCTGCCCCTTGCCGTCGCGTTCCGCTCTGACGGTGCGGTAGCCAATCGACAGCCCGTCAATCGCCCCCGCCGCCAGCAGGGCCACCGCCTCGCGGCCCTTGTCAACTTCCGGCAGAATGCGGCCCTTGACCCACAGCCCCACCGCATCCTCGCGCACCTCGTCCCAAACCCCAATCGGCTGGGTCGGATCGTGCTGCCACAGCATTTTCACCGCCCGACCCTGTCCAATAAGCCGCGACAGACTGGCGGCATAAGCCCCCTTTTGCACCACATCGCCGCCCTGATCGCGTTTGCCGAACAGGCTGGCGTAGCCCTCAACCTGGGTGCCATCCGTCACCACCAGCCGCGCTTCGGGCTGCTGAAACTTGCACTCCGGTGCGCCCTGCATTTTCCAATTCATCGCAAACCCCCTCATTTCGTCGCCGCCTGCATCACCGCCTCGGCCATCTGGGCCAGCAAAAACGCAGCCACGCCGTAAACCCCGACCCAAATCCGCTTCTCCAGCCGCTCCAGCACCGCATCAATCTGGCCCAACCGGTAATCGAGCGCCGCCCAACGCTCCTCGGCCACGCGCTCATTCGCCTCGATGCGCGCAGCTGCCGCATCGAAACTGTCATACAGATAACGCGAGCCATCAGACGCTTTGCGCGGCGGCGTCATTCGCCCTCCTGAATGCGCGGCAGGCCCAGCAGGATGCGCTTTTCCACCTCGGTCAGGAAAGCCGCAGCCCCCACCCGCGCCCAAAGCTGATCGCGCTCCACCGCCAGCGCCGGGATCTGATCCAGATCAGGTCGCAACTCAACCAACTCCCCCGTAAACGTCGACAGCCAATGCGAAATCCCCGCCGTCACCCGCGCCACCAAGGGCAGCACGGTCAGCCGGTAAAACGCCCGATTGGCCTCCTGATAATTCGAATAAGTCGCATCCCCCGGTATCCCCATCAGCATCGGCGGCACCCCAAACGCCGTGGCAATCTCGCGCCCCGCCGCTTCCTTGGTCTGCTGAAACTCCATATCCGACGGCGAGAACCCCATCGGCTTCCAATCGAGGCCCCCTTCGAGCAACATCGGCCGCCCGGCATTGCGCGCGCCCTGATGGTGCATCTCCATCTCGCTCACCAGACGGTCATACTGATCGGTAGACAACTGAGCCTGCCCATCCGCGCCCTTGTAAACGATCGCCCCCGAAGGCCGCGCCGCATTGTCCAGCAACGCCTTCGACCAGGCACTCGCAGACGTATGCACATCAATCGCCACCACCGCCGCCTGTAACGGGCTAAAGCCATAGTGATCATCCGACGGATGAAACGTCTTGATATGACAGATCGGCTGCACTTCCGGCGTCATCGCAAAGCGGTGCGTCCGCCCGCCCACCGAGTAATCATAAGCCACTGGCCAGCCATCCGCCCCCGGCACCAGTGACATCCGATCCGAGCGCAAAACATGCAACTCCCCCGGCACCGAACCCGCCCCCGGCACCGCCTCAATATAGGCATTGCCCGACAGCAGCAGATGCCCATACACCGCCTCCAGAAACTCCGCCCGCCCCTGCGCGCCATTCGGGCGGCGGATCAGATCCAGCACCGGATGGCTGTCATAGCGCCGCCCTTCATCCTGCAAAACCAAAGGCATAGCGCTTGCCGCTTCCGAGATCAGCTTGACCGCACGAAACCCCATCGGATTGCCCTGAAACCCGGTTTTCGCCAGCGACACAAGATCGCGCGGGCTCCACGCCACCCGGCCCGATCCACCCCAAGCCACCACGCGCCCGGTGGCCGAGGCCTTCTTCTCCACCACCTGAGGCGCGCGCTTCAGAAAATCGAACACCATGCGTCAAAGCTCCTATCTTCCCGACCGCCCCGACTTTTCAGGACCGCGCTTGTCTGAAACCCGTTCTAAAGTGGAAAGGTTTAATTAACCCCAACCCACCGCGCGCTGCCCTGCCCCGCACGCAACAACTAAATCCCCCGCACCTGAGGCCGCCGATACGTCTCGGCAGGCTCCACAATCAAATCGGTCAGCGCCCAAACCAGCGCATCCACCCGATCAGGTGATCCCTTCCCGACATAGCCATGCCGCGTCATCTGCAACATCTGTGCCTCCAGTGCCGCCAGTCCGCGCATATGCGAAACCCGCCCCTGCTCGTATAAGGCCGAGACAGGTTCCGCCCGCGCCGTTTTCCCCTTAGAAGCCCGCACCGCCCGATAGGGCACCAGTGGATCAATCTGCCGGATCACCCTCTCCACCAGATCACCACCCTGATTGACCTCTGCCACCAGCCGATCCGCGCCAAACCGATCCATCGCCGCAATCGCAGCCCGCGCCCATTGATCTGGCGAGGCCCCCTTCACCGAGCAATCTGCCAGCACCACCGCCTGCCAGTTCTGCGTCGGCCCTTCCGTCACAGCCCCCACCACCACAATGCCGCACTCATCCGATTTGCCATGGCCCGTCACCGGAGGATCCACCGCCACCACAATGCGCTGCAAACGCGGGGCTTCCGTAATCCGCCCGGCCTCGATCATCGCCGTGGTCCACAGCGCCCCCTCGGCATCCTCGATCAACAGCCCGTCCAACTCCTGCGCGCCCTTCGTGGTGCCCGCATAGCGCACCCGCACCTCAGCCAAGAACGAAGCCGCCAGATACGCCCGGTTCGCCTCAGTTGGCGCGTGGGTCATCACGGTCGACGGATTTTGTAGAATCCCCTTCAGCACCGCCACATTCTGCGGCGTCGTCGTCACCACCTGCCGAGGGTTTTCCCCCAAACGCAGACCAAACTGCAACTGATCCCAAGCCTCCTCGGCTTTCGGCCATTTCGCCAATTCGTCTACCCAGGCCGCATCAAACTGCGGCCCGCGCAAGGAATTCGGCTCGTGCGCCGAAAACACCTGCGCAATCGCGCCATTTGGCCAGACCAACTGCTTCTTCGTCGCCTGCCATTCCGGGCGGCGATCGGGGGGTGAGCAAGCCAAAATCCCGCTCTCGCCCTCGATCATCACCGCAATCACCTGATCCACAGTTTCGCCCACCAGCGCCACCCGGCGCGCGCGTCCCGCATCCAACGGCCCCGCACCCTCAACCTCTGCCCGCACCCATTCAGCGCCTGCACGGGTTTTCCCCGCCCCGCGCCCGCCCATAATCACCCAGGTTTTCCACGCTCCCGCAGGCGGTAACTGGTGCGGCAGTGCCCAGAACTCAAACATCCACGGCAGCGCCAGCAACGCGTTCTCGCTCAAGCCATCCAGAAATTCCTCAACTTCCAGCGGCGTCGCGGAGGCGAGCCAATCGGCGCCCGATCTCATCGCGTGCGGCGTGTAAATCGAGGCTGCCGGTTCCGACAGCCCCGGCAACTTGTTTGCGAAGTTTTTCAACGCGTCCCCTTTCTGTATGGACCAAATCCAGCGCCAGCTTCAAATCCCGCACCGTCTGCGGTACGGCCTTTGAGGCTTCAAACTCGCCCGCTTTCAGCGCATTGACCGCGCGCAGCAGATCCGAGACCGTGGTTTGATAAAATTGCTCTGCATCCGCCAGCAGATCGCTTGGCAGCTGTTCTCCGAGGGAGAAATTTAGTGTCATGCCCGTTTTGCCCGCCTCTTATGCTGCCCCCGCACAAGTAAAATGAAAAAACGGCACAAAGGGTTTTCCCCCTTGGCCGTTCAGACACTTCATCCAGCATGTCAAAATCTATAGATCAGAGCGGGCGCAGAGTCAAGTTAAACCACTTTATATCAATGTGTTAGCGTTCTTCCCGTTAACCTCTGGGCAACCTTAACGCGCCCGCCAACAGCCCATTCCCTGCAAAAGCACGCCCAAACGCCCCAAGCCTTGACACCCGATTTGCTCTTTTTGAAATACTCCCGCCGGAGGCTCCACCGCAGAGCAAAATCCAACCGCTTCAGGCATGTGCAAAACGCCTCAGCGCTGCATCGGCACCGTCAAAGCATGGGATTGCGTACTCACAATCCGCTGCTGCCCGATCAGCCAACCATAGGGCAACGACAGCACCACCTCATCGCCCGCCTTGATCTCCGTCGCCTCAACCTGCGGGTCCACTTCCGCATAGCCCACCGAAAACACGATGGATGTGATCGCAGCCACAGCAGCCAACGGCGGCACCCCGCCATAGGGCAAATCCTGATCCAGCCGACCGGCCAACAGCACCCGCCCCTCCAACACCCCGCCCGCCGCCAAAACCCGCGCATAGGCCACTTCCGGGCTTTCCACCTTCATGCCAGCGGGCACCTGCGGCACAAATTTCGCCACCCGGAACAGCCCCTCAGCCTCCAGCCAATGCCAGGCATAATCTGGGTCCACCGTGCGAAACCCAGTCACCGCTGTTCGATACAGCCGATCAAACACATAGACCTGCGCGCGCCCCGCGTTGCGCACCGCATAGCGCCCGACCAGCCCCGATGCCGAGGCCTCCCATTCAACGCTGACACTGATATCGCCGTCGCTCAGCACATTCATCACTTGCTCCTGTGCCGCGGCACCTGTTGTCATCAGCCCGAAAATCAGGGCTAAACTTCGCATCTAATATTCGGTCCGCGGCGGCTGGCCGAGGTCTCTCCTGATATTGTTCTCGGAATGCGGGTTGTTCTGATAGGGCGGCAGGCCCACTGCCTCCAACTCATTATTGTTGACCCCGCCAGTCTTGTCGTTGGTCCAGGTTCCATTCTGCGCCTGCTCGCAATGGTTCAACTCGTGCCCCAGCGCCACCGCTGGCGGGCGCGTCATATAGGGCTTGGAGCCATCGCCGATCTGGGTCTTGTCCGGGTTGTAATGCAAGGTGCTGCCCGACCCCGCGCCCGGCGTGCCATCGGCGTTTCGGTTCGCCCCCGCCCCCGTGCCGTCCACCTCATTCCCGGCTGTGGTGGCCACAATCGTCACCGGCCCTTTGCCCGGCGCATTCAGGCTGGTCAGCAACGCTTGCCCCGACGGCGTCGAATCCAGCCGCTGCAAATCCCGCACCACGGCGTCGCGAAACGCCTTGGTGCCGGTGATGGTGATGTTCGGGCCGACATGGGTGACGGTGGTGCCGTCCGGTAGCACCTCCTCCCAGATATGCAACGCCCCCGGCTCGCCTGGAGCAGGCGTGGCCACGATGCCGATCAGAACCGTGGGCAGGCCGAGGATTATCGCGCCCCCCTTCATCGTCGGGTCGAACTGACGGGCGGCGGGGAGTTTGCCGATCAGCACGGTGGGCGAGCCGAAGGCAATCGGGTCGACCGAGGGGATCGGCACCAAAGCGGGGATGAGGCAGGCACAGAGGTCGGTCATCCGGGCGGCGGGGAGGCCGCCGACCAGCACGGTCACCATCGCGGGCGGCAGGATCGGGAATGGTGCCCCCAGACACATCGGGCAGGTGTGCATGTCCGTGATACGGGCTGCGGGAAATCCGACCATGGCAAAGCCTTTGAGAATACAATGCAGGAAGGCTAGGCCGCTGCCCGCGATGTGTCAAGAAATCGCTGGGGTTGGGAGGGGGTGCGGGGCCGGTCCCAACTCGGGACCTTTTTTATGTGTTTGATATCAAGGGGATGGGGTGGTGGTGTTAAGGGATTGTTAAGGTTTGGGGGTAGCGACAACTCGAAAAAGCCGTCGCAAATTCAAATCATTACACTGTTTCAGGCATTGCCGGAGGACTTATCAGTTCATCCTCTACCAATCTTGCATATGCAACCCGAATGGCATCTTCGGAAAATGAATTTCGCTTGGTCTCGCTCCACGACTGTAGAGCCTCAACGATCCGATCCACAGGATAATGGTTCTCGTGAACCGCCAGCCAATGGACTGAGGACAATAGTTCTAATCCGTATGGATTTTCGTAGCCTTGGATAAGCCTATCCAAACGCTCGATAATTACGTCACTCTCGACGGATTGTTTGGATAAAAACTCATCCGCAGCAGCATACCCCGCCGGAGTCACATGCGCCTGACGATCACCCGTGGCAAAACCGCTGATCATTTTGTTCTTCTCTAGAGCAACATAGGCCTTTCGAAGCGCTTCGGAGTAAGGCCCGTGCAGGTTTCTGGAAAACTCAAGATTGAGATTCACCCCCAGAGTTTGCAAGAAATATGCGATTTTTTGCAGTGATATCCGGTCGAAGGCACCACTGAAGTATGTTTCCATATCGCCAAGAGCTTTCAGAAGAACCGCTCGACCATAGGTCATCTGCAACCCAACATTGACATGCTCCGGCTCATCCACTGCATCTTTAGGTGGGAACACCACAATATTTACGTCATCAAGTTGAGAAAGCTTCGCCGTGATCAGTTCGCGGACATCGTCCCAATCCAATCCCCCATTGCCACAACCAAGTGGCGGCAATGCGACGGAGGTAATGCCATGCTCGCGAATGGCATCGACAAAAGCATCAAGCCCTTCCGCAACAAAGGAAAGCTTGGATTTTCCACGCCAGTGATCCTTCGTAGGGAAGTTGATGATATATCTAGGGCCGTCGGTCGTGAACAACTGACGGGTATCGAAAACAAACATCTGTCCCGGACGCAAGCTTTGGGCATCACACAGCTTTTTGTATGCTCGATAATTATCGGGCCAGCGTTTTTTCACTTCAAGCGCCACACCCTTACCCATCACACCAACACAGTTGACAGTGTTAACCAGAGCCTCAACTGGCTCTGAAAACATATCTCCATTTTTGAATATTAAGGTCATCCGAAGTAACAACCGCGCTTTACATGGATTGGGATGTTCCACGCCGAAGCGTGCATCATCTGGCTTAACTTATCCCCGACTTGCTCGTTCTTGGCAATGATGCAGTCGATCAAACTCAACGGAACTGCGTCTCGCACCAGAAACTCTGCCATACGCTTTTCCCGACGCGCTTGCCGCTCCGGCGGTGTCGCCATGTTCTTGAAGAACTGACACACACCCGCATAACCAACTTCGGGGATCGAAGCGACGAGGGGAATCTCATCGAATACGTTCCAGTAGACGTGAGTTTCAAGCCGAGTCAGGTCAGTCTCCACACTTGGCATCGGCGCGCGGGAGTTGAGCGCAAAGTCGCTGAAGCAACATGTCAGCCCAGCTGTTGCGACTCGTTGTGGCCTTGCTACCAAGAAAACCCTATCATCCTCTTTTGCTTGACCCAAATTTGTTCCGTCTGGCGCAGTCAAAGATACGTTTCCCATGAAAATCGTATAGGTAAACGCCGTGATCGGTGAAAAGTAAAATGGCACATAGTCATTCACGACACCCCCACAAGGCATCGGAAAGGCCTGCGTCCCGCGACGGTCAACAATTTCTTGATAAGATGCCTGATGACAAGGTTGCCGCCGTGCATGATTTTTTGCACGCACTTCACCGTCCAACAAGAAAGTGGCAATGTCTGCCAGATAGACCTGACGAAAGATAAATCGTTCGGGCAAATCCCCTACTCCTGCACCCCGACCGCCGCTTCTTCGCCCTTGGCGGCCTCAATAGCCCGCCATTTGGTGACGTTCTCGTTGTGCTGCGCCAGTGTCTCGGCGAAGGCGTGGCCGCCAGACCCATCCGCGACGAAATACAAATACGGCGTGGTGTCGGGGTTCAGGGCGGCTTCGATGCTCAGGCGGCCGGGATTGGCGATCGGGGTCGGTGGCAGGCCGTCGATGACATAGGTGTTCCACGGGGTGGCGCGTTTCAGCTCGGATTGGCGCAGGCCACGGCCCAAAACGCCCTCACCTTTGGTGACGCCATAGATCACCGTCGGGTCGGTTTGCAGCTTCATGCCCTTGGCCAGACGGTTGATGAACACCGAGGCGACCTGTTTACGCTCCTCGGGGATGCCGGTTTCTTTCTCGACAATCGAGGCCATCACCAGGGCTTCTTCCGGGGTCTTATAGGGCAGGCCTTCGGCGCGGGTGGCCCAGAGTTCAGCCAAGGTTTTGGCTTGGCGGGCTTCCATATCGGCAACCAGAGTGGCGCGGTCGAAGCCCTTTTCGACCTCATAGCTGTCGGGCGACAGCGTGCCTTCGGCGGGCAGTTTGTCGATGGCGCCTTCAAGGAAATCGGCGCGTTTCAGGGCATCGACAACCTGCCATGAGGTCACACCCTCGGCCAGCGTGATGCGCCAGCGGATGTCGGGGGCCTGTGCGGCATCCAGATAGGCGGTGGGGGCGGCATCTTTGGCGGGGTCGAATTTGGCGACCTCGACATAGCGGTTGGTGGCGGGGTCAAGCTCGCGCAGGATGACTTCGGCGGTGGCGACCGAGATGCGGAAGTTTACTTCGCGCCCACAGGTGGATTGGCCGCCAGCGGTCAGGGCGGTGAGAACCTCGCCCATCGAGCTTTGCGGTTGCAGCAGATAAGAGCCGAATTTCAAATCCTTGGCGGCTTGCGAATAATCGGCCCCGATGCGGAAGATGCGGGCGTCACTGACCGCGCCCTCGGCCTCCAGCCCACGGCTGACCTGCGACAGGCTGGCGCCCTTATCGACCTTGAAGCAGATGGCTTGGGTCAGCGGACCCGGCCCGGTGAAGGCTTGCCGCCCCCAAGCGATCAGCCCGAAGGCGAGGATCAGCACCACGATGAACAAAGTCAACGCGTTGGAGGCGATGGAGCGCCACATCAGCCCGCAACCCGGCCCAGCACGAGGCTGGCATTGGTGCCGCCGAAACCGAAGGAGTTCGAGAGGGCAATGTTGATCTCGCGTTTGACAGCTTTGTTGGGGGCGAGGTCGAGTTTCGGGGTGACGGCGGGGGTGTCGAGGTTGATGGTGGGCGGGGCGACTTGATCGCGGATCGCCAGAACGCAGAAGATCGCCTCTACCGCGCCAGCAGCGCCCAGCAGGTGGCCGATGGAGGATTTGGTCGAGGACATCGTGGCTTTGGCGGCCGCATCGCCCATCATGCGTTCCACCGCACCAAGTTCGATGGTGTCGGCCATCGTCGAAGTGCCGTGGGCGTTGATGTAGTCGATGGCCGAAGGCTCCAGACCCGCCCGCTTCAGCGCCATCTGCATCGAGCGGAAGCCGCCGTCGCCGTCTTCGGCGGGTGCCGTGATGTGATGCGCGTCGCCGGTCAGGCCGTAGCCCAGCACTTCGGCGTAGATTTTGGCCCCACGGGCGACCGCGTGTTCGTATTCCTCCAGCACCACCACGCCCGCGCCCTCACCCATCACGAAACCATCGCGGTCGGCGTCATAGGGGCGGGAGGCTTTTGTCGGATCGTCGGCGCGTTTGGTCGACAGCGCCTTGCAGGCGTTGAAGCCCGCGATGCCAATCTCGGAAATCGGTGCTTCGGCACCACCTGCCAGCATCACGTCGGCGTCACCCCATTGGATCAGGCGGGCGGCGTCGCCGATGGCGTGTGCGCCGGTAGAACAAGCGGTCACGACCGCGTGGTTCGGGCCTTTGAAGCCGAAGCGGATCGAGACTTGGCCGGAGATCAGGTTGATCAGGCTGCCGGGGATGAAGAACGGCGACACCCGGCGCGCGCCTTTTTCTTTGATCAGCACGGCGGTTTCGGCGATGGAGGTCAGCCCACCGATGCCAGAGCCGATCATCACGCCGGTGCGCTCGCGGTCTTCATCGGTCACAGGCTCCCAACCGGAATCCCGCACGGCTTGCACGGCGGCGGTCATGCCGTAGAGGATGAAATCATCGACCTTGCGGCGGTCTTTCGGCTCCATCCAGTCGTCGGGGTTGAAGGTGCCATCGCTGCCATCTCCAAATGGGATTTCGCAGGCGTATTGTGTCACCACGCCTGACGGATCAAATCGGGTGATCGGCCCTGCCCCGGATTGGCCCGCCAGCAGGCGGCCCCAGGTTTCCTCAACGCCACAGGCCAGCGGCGTGACCATTCCCAGACCCGTAATGACAACCCGACGCATCTATATCCCTCGCATTGGTTTTCCGCCTGATACACGCCCCCGCTCTGCTTCGCAACTTAAGCCGCAGCCGTCGACAGCAGGGCAGCGACGCGCCGCCGTTCAAAACTCTGCAACCCGGCGCAGAATTTCGCTTGACCGTGCAGCCGCAGCAATGATAATGAATGAACGTTCATTCCGACTGGATTGCCGCCGTGCTCAAAACTCCTGCCGAAGCCCCCGCCGACCCCACTACCGAAATCTCGCCCGACAGCCCCGCCGATCAGCGGGTTGCGGCCATTTTGGCGGCTGCAAGGCAGGCTTTTGCCGAAAAGGGCTTTGATGGTGCCTCGATGCAAGACCTTGCCCGCGCGGCGGGGATGAGTGTCGGCAATTTCTACCGCTACTTTGCCTCGAAAGCCGCCATCGTGCAGGCCTTGATCGCGCATGATCTGGCCGAGATGGGCCATGATTTTGAAGCGGTTCTCGGCTCGGATGATCCGATTGCTGCAATGCGGCAGCAGGTGCGCATCAAGTTGGTCGAGCATCAATGCGGCCATGACGGCGCGCTTTGGGCCGAGATCACCGCGACCTCGCTGCGCAAACCTGAAATCGGCATCGCCTGCGGCCATATGGAAACTGCCGTTGCGGGCTATCTGTCGCAGGCCTTCGCCAAGGCGACGGGCCTGACCCTAGAGCAAACCCGCAAACGCTTTGGTGCCCATGCCGCCCTGATGGTGATGCTGGTGAAATCCTCGGCGATGATGCCGCAACATGATGAACAAATGCGCAGCGATCTGAATGCCCTGATCCTACGTATCATTGACCAAACCCTTGACGAAGTTGCCGCCAGCGGCGCGAAAGGCTGACCCATGAAGAGCTCCCGTTTTGTATTTGCGCTGATCGCCCTGCAAGCCGTCTCGGCCACTCCGATGCTGGCCGAAAGCGCCGAAGCCGCCACGCCTGAGGCCTCCCCTCAGGTGCTGCCCGCGATCACCGTATCTGCGGTGCAAACCCGGCATCTGCGCGATGTGGTGCTGGCCTCGGGGCTGGTCGCCCCGCAGGAAACCATTCAGGTCGCCCCTTTGATTGAGGGTCAGCCGATTGAGGCTCTGCTGGCCGATGTCGGGGACAAAGTCACCGCAGGGCAAGTGCTGGCGCGGCTGTCGACCTCTACCCTCGATCTGCAAAAGGCGCAGCTTGCGGCCTCGCTCGCCGCCGCCAAAGCCCAGATCGCGCAAGCGCAAGCGCAAGTAATCGCGGCGAACTCGTCGGCTGCCGAGGCACAGCGCACCTCCGACCGCACCACCAAGCTGAAAGCCCAAGGCTCGGCCAGCCAAGCGGCGGCAGATACCGCTCTGGCAGGCTCGGTTTCAGCGCAAGCGCAGGTTTCGGTGGCCACCCAATCGCTGGAAGCCGCCAAGGCGCAACAAACCTTGGTCGAGGCGCAACTGGCCAATGTCGATCTGCAACTGTCGCGCACCGAAGTCACCGCCCCCTTCGCGGGCGAGATCACCGCGCGTAACGCGCAACTGGGCGCGATTGCCTCCGCTGCTGGGCAGCCGATGTTCACCTTGATCCGCGATGGCGCATTGGAATTACGCGCCGATGTCGCCGAGGCCGATCTGACTCGGCTGGCGGTGGGTCAAACCGCCGAGCTGCGGCTGGTTGGGCTGTCAAAACCACTGACGGGCAAGATTTCCTTGGTGGAGCCCAGCATTGATGCGGTGACCCGTCTGGGACGGGTGCGGGTTGCGATTGACGATGCAACACGTGTGCGCCCCGGCATGTATGTCGAGGCCAGCATTCTGGTGCATGAAGGCGATGCGGCTGCGGTGCCGATCACGGCGGTGAAATCATCGGGCGGCAAAACCTCGGTGATGGTGGTCGAGGGCGCTATGGTGTCGCAGCGCATGATCACCGCTGGCGTGCGTGATGGCGGCTGGATCGAGGTGCTTGATGGCGTGATGGTCGGCGACGACGTGGTGACCAAAGCGGGCGCGTTTGTGCGTGACGGCGATCATATCAACCCGGTGGTGGCTGCCGCCGCCGACAGTAACTGAGGGCTAACGCATGAATATCTCTGCATGGGCAATCCGCAACCCGCTGGCCCCAATCCTTGCGTTCTTCATCCTGATGGTGCTGGGCTGGCAGTCGTTTAACGCTTTGCCGATCACCCGGTTTCCCAACATCGACGTGCCGGTGATCGCGGTGAACGTCACGCAAGCGGGCACAGCGCCTGCCGAGATGGAAACCCAAGTCACTAAGATCGTCGAAGATGCCGTGGCCGGGATTACCGGGGTGAAAAACATCACTTCTACGGTCGTCGATGGCCAATCGACCACAGCCGTCGAATTCCGCATCGAAGTGCCAACCGACAAAGCCTTGCAGGATGTCAAAGACGCCGTCGACCGGGTGCGCGGCAAGCTGCCCGCCGCCGTCGACACTCCGAAAATCACCAAGATCGACGTTGAAGGCAACGCGATCATGACCTTCGCGGTGTCTGCCCCCGATATGACCATCGAAGAAGTGTCGTGGTTCGTTGATGACGTGGTGGTGCGGGGTCTGCAAGGCCGCCCCGGCGTCGGTCGGATTGACCGCTTCGGTGGTGCGGATCGTGAGATTCTGGTGGCGCTCGACCCGGTCAAGCTGAACAGCTTTGGCATCTCGGCGGCATCGGTCAACGCACAGGTCCGCGCCACCAACACCAACCTTGGCTCTGGCCGTTCGGAAATTGGCACCGGAGAACAGGCGATCCGCACCTTGGGCGATGCTGGCACCGTGCAGGGGCTGGCAGGCACCACGATTGCGCTGCCCTCCGGGCGGCATGTGCGGCTGTCCGATCTGGGCGATGTGCAGGACAGCTATAAAGAGTTGCGCAGCTTTTCGCGGCTGAATGGCGAACAGGTTGTGACCTTCTCGGTGTTCCGCGCCAAGGGGGCTTCGGAAGTCTCGGTGTCCGAAACCGTCAACCAGACGCTGGACCAGATCCGCAAGGATCACCCGAATGTCGGCATCAAGCTGGTCGATGAGACGGTGTTCTACACCTATGGCAACTACGAATCCGCCCTGCATACGCTGATCGAAGGCGCCTTGCTGGCGGTGCTGGTGGTGCTGGCCTTTCTGCGCAACTGGCGGGCCACATTGATCACCGCCGTCGCCTTGCCCTTGTCGGCGGTGCCGACGTTCTGGGCGATGGACATGCTGGGGTTTTCGCTGAACCTGGTGTCGTTCCTGGCTGTGACTTTGGCCACGGGTATCCTCGTCGACGATGCGATTGTGGAAATCGAGAATATTGCGCGCCACATCCGAATGGGCAAATCCCCCTACCGCGCCGCGATTGAGGCCGCCGATGAAATCGGTCTGGCCGTGATGGCGACCACGGCGACGATCATCGCGGTGTTCATGCCGGTGTCGTTCATGGGCGGCATTCCGGGGCAATATTTCCGACAATTTGGCCTTACCGTGGCCATCGCCGTGGCGTTTTCGCTGCTGGTTGCCCGCCTGATCACCCCAATGATGGCGGCGTATCTGATGAGTGCCAAGGACGCCAATGTAGGCCACCACGAGGGCGGGCAAGACGGCATCTTCATGCGCAACTATCTGCGTCTGGTGACGGCAACCACCCAAGGCGGTCTGCCGCTGCCGTTCCTGCCGAAAGCCAAAACGGGCCGCTTCCGTCGCTTTCCGGCCTATTACTTCACCCTGATGACGGCGATTGGCGTGCTGATCGTGTCGATCTATTTCATGATCCAAGTCCCCGGCTCGTTCCTGCCGCCGGAAGATGTCAGCCGGATTTCGATCTCGGTCGAACTGCCACCAGGCTCGACCTTGGCGGAAACCGACAAAACCACGGCTGAGATCCGCGACCATATCAAAGATGTGGCTTGGGTCGAGAACGTGTTTGTCATCGGTGGTGCTTCGCCAAAAGGCGATCTTGATGTGCGCCGGGCCTCGGTCACGGTGACTTTGGTGAAACTCGATCAAAGTCTTTTGCTGAAACTGTCGCAACTGGGGCGGCGGATTCCGCTGCTGGGTGCTTTGGTGCCACAGGTGGAAGATCACGGCCGCACCGTGCCGCAAAACGTCATCGAGGCGCAGATTTTTGACAGCCTCGCCACAGTGCCCGACATCCGCGCCTTCAAACTGAACGACCGGGGCGAGCGCGATCTGGCCTATTCCATTCTGGCGAACTCTGAGGCCGATCTGAACACCGCCACCTCGGCGCTGGAAGGCGCACTGCGCACCGAGCCTTTGCTCGCCGAGGTCAGCTCGGAAGGAGCGCTGCCGCGTCCTGAAGTGCAGATCACCCCGCGCGCCGAAGAAGCAGCACGTCTGGGCATCACCACGCAAGACATCGCGACCACGGTGCGGGTGGCGACCATCGGCGATCTCGATGTGTCCTTGGCCAGCCTTGCCATCGACAACCGCCTGATTCCAATCCGGGTGCAACTCGCCAATGCCTCACGCGAAGATATGAACCGCATCGCCGCCACCAAACTGACCACCAACACCGGCGCGACGGTGCCTTTGTCGGCGGTGGCTGATATCGTGATCGGCGAAGGCCCCTCGGTGGTGAAACGGCTGAACCGCCAGCGCCAAGCCACCATCGGCGCATCGCTGCCCGTCGGCGTGGCGCTTGGCACCGCCAGCACGCGGCTGGCCGAAATCGTCAAGGCCACCAAACTGCCGAGCGGTGTGGTGGTCAAGGAATCCGCCGATGCCGAGGTGCAGACCGAGCTGTTCTCCAGCTTTGGAAAAGCGATGCTGATGGGGCTGATGTTGGTGCTGACCGTGCTGATCCTGCTGTTCAAATCGGTGGTGCAGCCGTTTACCATCCTGCTCTCCTTGCCCTTGGCCATCGGCGGCGTGGCAGCGGCACTGATCCTGACCAACTCGGCGCTGTCGATGCCGGTGCTGATCGGCATCCTGATGCTGATGGGGATCGTCACCAAAAACGCCATCCTGCTGGTGGATTTCGTCATCGAGATGCGCAGGCATGGCATGGGCCGGCTTGAGGCGATCATCGAGGCCGGCCATAAACGCGCGCAGCCAATCGTGATGACCTCAATCGCAATGTCGGCGGGCATGTTGCCCTCGGCGCTTGGTGTCGGCGAAGGCGGTGCCTTCCGCGCCCCGATGGCGACAGCGGTGATCGGCGGCATTATCGTCTCGACGGTGCTGAGCCTTGTCGTGGTGCCGTCGTTCTACCTGATCATGGACGATCTTTCCCGCCTGATCGCCCGGATGTTCCGCGGCATCGTCGGCCCGAAAGAGGTGGAATTTGAGCCCTCCTCGCCCGAAGTGCTGGAAGCCCGCATCGCCGCATTGGAGGCCGAGCAAAACCACAAGCCGTTGCCACATGTGCAAGGACTGGCAGCGGAGTGACCTGAAACCAGCGGCGGTCTTGGGTGGCATCGAGCCACCACACGACCGCTGCTGTCGCGGCTGCGATCAGGTCAAACCATCCTGCAAAAACAAAAAAGCACCCCGTAGGGTGCTTTTTCGTTTGATCCGCAAATGCGATCAGGCAGCAGAGGAGATGAACTTCACCGCGTCGCCGAAGGTCTGGATGGTTTCAGCCGCGTCATCCGGGATTTCGATGCCGAATTCTTCTTCGAACGCCATCACCAGCTCGACGGTGTCGAGGCTGTCAGCGCCCAGATCGTCGATGAACGACGCGGTTTCGGTCACTTTTTCGGCTTCGACGCCCAAATGCTCGACGACGATCTTTTTCACACGATCAGCGATGTCGCTCATGTTCTTTCCTTATATCGTTTAGGGGTCGCCCCCGGTCTTTGTCCCTGCCCTGTGCGGGCGCTCGGCACCAAGGGCATTGGCCGCTGGCGTATTCTTGCGCGCCTATAGCAAGGGCGCGCGCATTAGGCAAACGGTTTCAAACCGCTTCGTACAGCCTTATGACATATCGCCGCCGCCGTTGATATGCAGTGTTGTGCCGGTGATATAGGCGGCCTCTTGGGATGCCAAATACAGCACACCTGCGGCCACCTCTTGCGGCTTGCCCATCCGGCCAGCGGGCACACCCACCAAAATCTTCGCGCGTTGTTCGTCGTTCAGCTTTTCGGTCATCGCGGTTTCGATCAGGCCCGGTGCCACGCAGTTCACCGTGATGTTGCGGCTGGCAACCTCTTGCGCCAGCGATTTCGACATCGCGAGCGTTCCCGCCTTGGCTGCTGCATAGTTGCCCTGCCCCGGATTGCCGGAATGCCCCACCACCGAGGTGATATTGATGATGCGGCCCCAGCGGGCTTTCATCATGCCACGCAACGCTCCGCGCATCAGCCGGAAGGTGGCGGTGAGGTTCACGTCGATCACCGCCTGCCATTCGTCATCCGACATCCGCATGAACAGATTGTCGCGGGTGATGCCTGCGTTGTTGACCAGAATATCGACCGAGCCCATCGCGGCTGTGGCCTGCTTGATCAGCTCATCCACCGCAGCAAGATCGCTCAGGTTACAGGGCAACACATGCGCGCGGTCGCCCAATTCGGCGGCCAAGGCCTGCAACGGCTCCAGCCTTGTGCCCGAAAGCCCCACGGTCGCGCCCGCCGCATAGAGGCTGCGGGCGATCTCGCCGCCGATGCCGCCCGAAGCGCCTGTCACCAGCGCGGTCTTTCCTGTCAGATCAAACATGTTCTGTCCTCTCAGAAGCGGAGCCACAGACCCCGCCGTTTATCCAGATCGCGGCGGGTTCAGAACCGGGCCACGATTTTTCTCAAAAATCGTCTGGTTCAACCCTTGGCCGCTAGCACATCTTCTGGCGTGCCAACCGCGCGGGTCACGGTCCCGGATGCGGTGCGTTTGATCATGCCGGACAGGGCTTTGCCCGCGCCGATCTCCCAGAACTCGGTCACGCCCGCGCCTTCCATCCACAGCACCGACTCGCGCCAGCGGACCGATCCTGTGACCTGTGCCACGAGCAAAGCCCGGATGCGGTCAGGCTCTGTCACCGCCTCGGCGCGGACGTTCACCACCACGGGGAGTTTCGGGGTGTGGATCACCACTCCTGCAAGCGCCTCGTTCATCACGGCGGCGGCGGGTTGCATCAGGCTGCAATGGAACGGTGCGCTGACGGGCAGCAACAAAGCGCGTTTGGCACCCTTGGCTTTGGCGATGTCCAAAGCCCGTTCCACAGCACCCCGATGGCCCGAAACCACAACCTGCGCCGGGTCATTGTCATTGGCGGCTTGGCATACTTCGCCTTGGGCTGCTTCGGCGGCCACTTCGGTGGCGGCGGCGAAATCGAGGCCCAGCAGGGCGGCCATCGCCCCGATGCCAACCGGAACCGCCTCTTGCATCGCCTGCCCGCGAATCCGCAAAAGCCGGGCGGTGTCGGACAGATCGAGCGCCCCCACTGCACATAAAGCCGAGTATTCGCCAAGCGAATGACCCGCCACGAAAGACGCGCTCTCAATGCCGATGCCCTCAGATTCCAGCGCCCTCAGCGCGGCGATAGAGGTCGCCATCAGCGCGGGTTGCGCGTTTTTGGTCAGGGTCAGCTCTTCAATCGTGCCTTCCCAGATCAGGCTGGACAGCTTTTCGCCCAAAGCCGCATCGACCTCATCAAACACCGCGCGGGCGGCGGGATAAGCCTCGGCCAAGGCGCGGCCCATGCCGATGGTCTGGGCACCCTGCCCCGGAAATACGAATGCGCGGCTCATCTGGCCCTCCCTTAACTTTCCTTTGGCTTACCTTGTGATTGCCAATCGTGCAACGCCCCCCACCGATCTTGACTTGGCAGCCTGCTGATTCCACAAGCAGCGGATGACACCCACGGCCCGCAAAATCCTTTATGCTGTCAGCTTTGAGACGCTTGGCGTCGCCGTCGGCACCTTGGGGCTTATGGCGATGTCAGACGCCAATCCCGGCCAATCGCTGATCTTGTCGGCGATCACCGCCAGCATTGCGATGACGTGGAGCATGGGGTTCAACTGGCTGTTTGAGGCATGGGAGGCGCGGCAAAGCAAAAAGGGCCGTAGCCTTGCACGGCGCTCGGTGCATGCGCTGCTGTTTGAAGGCGGCTTGGTGATCTTGGTGCTGCCGATCATGGCGTGGTGGTTGGGCGTCGATCTGTGGACGGCGCTGAAATATGAGGCCGGATTGATCGTGCTGTTCATCATTTATACCTATGTTTTCACCTGGAGCTTTGATCGCATCTTTGGTTTGCCAGCATCGGCACGCTAGCCGTATGGAAGCGAACCGAAAGAAAACTCTGCGGGGCAGAGTTTTCCGGTTCATTGCTCATAAGGCTGGAAGCCGTTGAGCAAGAGGGTTTGTGCCACAAACCGTCCCTTGGTAATCTGCCCGCGCCTGACTGGGCTGGCGCGGATACGCGCCTGCCGGGGGCAGTCAGGCGCGGGCAGATTTGTCTGCGGCCAAATCTGCCAAGAAAAGAAGAGGTTTCGCCCCCTGCTGCGCTTGCATCCCTAGCACTTTCCTCTATAAGCCCCCAATCTTTCCGCATTTCCACGTAACGGCGCAGGCTCTCGTGGACGGGCCGCGGAAAGTGTTTGCCCGTCCTATGAAATGCGCCACATAGACAGATCGGAGCACACATGCCGCTATACGAGCATGTTATGATCGCGCGTCAGGATCTTTCCAACGCGCAGGCTGAAAGCCTCATCGAGCACTTCTCCACGGTTCTGGCCGACAACGGCGGTAAAGTTGTCGAGCATGAATACTGGGGCGTCAAGACGATGGCCTACAAGATCAACAAAAACCGCAAGGGCCACTATGCCTTGCTGAAAACCGATGCACCCGCTTCGGCAGTTCTGGAAATGGAACGCCTGATGCGCCTGCACGATGACGTTATGCGCGTGTTGACCATCAAGGTTGATCTGCACACAGACGGCCCGTCGGTTCAGATGCAAAAGCGTGACGAGCGCGAGCGCGGCGACCGCCCAGAGGGTGGTTTCGGTGGCGAGCGTCGTGAGCGTCCGTCATTCGGCGATCGTCCTGACCGCGGTGGTGACCGTGGCGAGCGTCCGTCGTTCGGCGGCCCGCGTCGTTGATCCCCAGCCTCAGGAAAGGAGCCTAAACCATGGCGAATAAACCGTTTTTCCGCCGCCGCAAGGTCTGCCCGTTCTCGGGCGACAATGCTCCGGCAATCGACTACAAAGACACGCGCCTGCTGCAACGCTATGTATCCGAGCGTGGCAAGATCGTGCCGTCCCGTATCACCGCAGTCTCGGCTAAGAAGCAACGCGAACTGGCTCAGGCCATCAAGCGCGCCCGCTTCCTCGCTCTGCTGCCCTATGCTGTGAAATAAGGAGCACCCAGATATGCAAGTGATCCTGCTTCAACGCGTGGCCAAGCTTGGCCAAATGGGCGAAGTCGTCAACGTCAAGGACGGCTACGCGCGCAACTTCCTGCTGCCGCAAGGCAAAGCCCTTCGCGCAAACTCGGGCAACATTGCTCAGTTTGAAGTGAAGAAAGCCCAGCTGGAACTCACCAACCTGGAAACCCGCAAAGAAGCCGAAGCTGTCGGCGAAAAGCTGGATGGCCAGACCTTCGTGATCATCCGTTCGGCTTCCGATTCGGGCGCTTTGTACGGCTCCGTCACCACCCGTGACGCAGCAGATGCGGCAATCGCTGACGGTTTCACCGTCAACCGTGGCCAAATCGTGCTGGACCGTCCGATCAAAGAGCTTGGCGTGCACACCGTTTCGGTGATTCTGCACCCCGAAGTGACCGTCAAATTCAGCCTGAACGTCGCACGTTCGGTTGAAGAAGCCGCGCTGCAAGCTTCGGGCAAGTCGATCCAAGAACTCGCAGCCGAGGCAGAAGCCGAAGCTGATTTCGAGATCGCCAACCTGTTCTCGGAAATGGGCGCTGCCCAAGACGGCGAAGACCTGACCCGCGACTAAGCGGATTTGGGGCTAAGCCCGCAAAATCTAAAAACCGCGCAGGGGCAGCCTTGCGCGGTTTTTTCTTGACCAAATTTCACAATTAGCCTCATTTTATGGCAATGAAGATCGGCAGAGCCACCGGGATCGGGCGAATATCAGCCCCATTGACCCTGCAGCAGTCTATAACTCCTGCCACCAGACGCATTTTTCAGGAGATTTCAGTATGGCCACCACAGGCGACGACTTGATCAACGGCGGCGCGGACAATGACTCGCTCTATGGTCTTGCCGGCAATGACATCATTTATGCGATGCAAAACGATGACATGGTTTACGGCGGGCTCGGCGATGATGCGATTGAAACCGGATCTGGCGACGACACTGCTTATGGTGGTGCCGGCGATGATGCGCTGGTCAATGACGGCGGCAATGATGTGCTCTTTGGCGGCAACGGCGATGATCTGATCGTATTGGGCGATCTGGTCTATGGCAGTGCGGGCACGGCTTACGGCGGTGCGGACGATGACATGGTGGTCGTCACCCAAACCCAGAACGCGGCGGTGTTTGGCGGCGCGGGCATCGACACCCTGCTGCTGTCTTGGCCCTCGGTGTTCACCGATGATGCGGTTTCGATAGATTTCCGCACGGGTTTTGCCTCGGCGACCGACGGCTCACATCTGAATTTTGTCGGGATGGAGCAGTTGTTTCTGCTGGCAGGTTACGGCGATGACACGGTGATCGGCGGCACGCGCAATGATACGCTTCACGTCTCGGGCGGTGCCAACCGAGTCAACGCGCTTTCGGGTGATGATACCGTGGCCTATATCATCACCGGGGTTGCCAATACGCTGAATGGCGGCAGCGGCGATGATGTGCTGCTCGCGCAAAGCGATAACTCGCCGCTGTATTTCATCGTCGATGGCTCGAATGGCCGCGTTGATGATGGAAGCCTGTCGGTGATCACCGGCTTTGAACGCTATGAGGCGCGTGGCGGGTCGCTGGCCGATATTGCCAGCCTTGGCGCGGGCGATGATACTTTCCGGGGCGGTGCTGGCAATGACAGCGGCTTTGGCATGGACGGCCAGGATTTGCTGATGGGCATCACCGGTGATGACCTGCTGTACGGCGGAAATGGCAATGATACGCTGTATGGCGGTGCGGGGCATGACACGCTCGACGGCGGCGATGGCAATGACGTGATCAACGGCGGTCAGGGCCAAGATATCCGCACTGGTGGAGCCGGGGCGGACGTGTTCGTGTTCGGTGTGACCGAGAACAGCCTCGACACCATCACCGATTTCACCAGCGGCGAGGATCATATCCGCTACGCAGGCGCAGGCATCGGCATTTACGCGCCCGATCTTGGCCCATTGGACCCCAGCGATTTGCAGATCGGCGGCAGCACCAGCACACCGGGGGTGTTCGTGCTGCAATACGACAGCGGCACCGACACCAGCCAGCTGCTGTGGTCCGGCACCGGCAATGGTGCCTATCTGCTGATGCAGTTTACCGGCAATGTCAGCATGGTGGCGTCGGATATCATCCTGTTCTAGGGAATAGCGTGTGCTCTACGTTTTATAAATATGTAGAGCATAGTGGCGCGATGCCCTTTGAGACAGCTTTATGACCGCCTCGCACGCGCCCCTCGCCCATGCTGCCTATCACGATCTGCTGCGCCTGTTGCCAGACGAGGCGGCAGCCGAGATCATCGGCAAGCCGCATAAGCTGATCCGCAACGGGCGAGGCTATTGGTATGATATGTACCGCATCGGCTCGGCCGTCAAAAGCCGCTACTTGGGCGAAGACAGCCCTGAGCTTGTCGCCCGCATCACCCGACATTTGGATCTTGCCAGCGCCAGAACAGCCCGCAGCGCGCAACGCAGTCGGTTGATCCGCGTGCTGCGCGCCGATGGGGTCAGTTCGGCTGATCGGGAAACCGGTACATTGCTGGCGGCATTTGAGAAATCCGGTGTGGTCCGCTTGGGCGCACCATTGTCGGCACCCATGCGTTCCGGCTCTACGAGGCCGAACTTGGCCTGCGCTACACCGTTGCCGAACTTGCACAGACAGGCGATATCGACATCGCCGCATTTGAACGACTGTCGCTGGCCTTGGGCGATCAGGTTGAAGACAATCTCGCCGAGACCTTTTGCAACCTCGCCTTCGCACCCCTGCCCTCCACTTCGGTCAGCGCAGTCTGGCGCTGGAAGCAAGGCAGCACGGGCGCGCTGGTCGCATTTCTCACCCCTTCCTTCCATCCCGAAGAAGACATCCGCCCGTTGCCCGCGCTTGGCATCTCAGCCCAATCGCTGCATTATCTGAACTACCTGATTGCCGAGCAGATCAAGGCCGCTGTGCTGTATCGTTCCGGTATCCTCGTGCAAATCCCCCGACCCGAGCGCTTTGCCATCCACAAGCTGATTGTCGCTGACAGCAGGCAAGGTGGCCCGGATCAGATCAAGTCGATCAAAGACCGCGCGCAGGCGGCTTTTCTGATCAAAGCATTGGCGCAGGATCGCCCCGGTGATCTGTTGGACGCCTATCAGACCGCCCTTGATGCAGGCCCGCGCTGGGGCGCGCGTATCGCCGCCAGCCTTATGTGTATGCCCGAAACAGCGGCGCGGCTGGCAAAGCTTTGATCGCCGCACCCGATCAGCATTTCATCAACCGTATCGCAAATCTATTTGCCGATCCCCTTGCCCGCACCTAGCCTGACCAGCATGAACCATAAAACCATCGCCTTGGGTATCATCCCGCTGATCCTGCTCGCCCTATTCACCCTCACCGTCGGCGAGCGCTACGCGTGGCGCCAGAAGCTCACCATCACCATCGAGACCCCGGCAGGCGAGGTTTCGGCTGCGTCGGTCAGTCAGGTCAGCTGGCGCAAGCACTGGATCCGCACCGACGGCATGGGCTGGGACTATGACCTGACCGGTGAGGCGGTGGTGGTCGAGATCACGCCGGGCCACTACCTTTTTGCGCTGCTCACGGGGGCGGGGACGACGGAATACATGGGCTCGGTCGCCGCCGCATCGATCGCCGGGCGCGAGGGTCGGGTGTTTGACGGCGCGCTGTTCGACGAGGTGCGTGATCGGCGCGACCGGGCAGCGGGGGTGATCACCGTGCCGCAGGATCAGTATCCAATGCTTGTGACCTTCGCCGACATCACCGATCCGGCGAGCGTAGAACTGGTCGATCCCGCAGACCTTGCCGCCAGTTTCGGGCCGGGGGTCAGGTTGAAGTCGGTGACGCTGGAGGTGACGGATGAGGCGGTGACGGAGGGGGTAGTGGAAAAGTTGCTAGGCTGGCTTGGTCCGTTCCCAGAGCCTGCACTTGGTCCTGCAACAGGAAGCTCCGGCAGCGCGCCGTTCTATCGACTCGTTCATATGGGTGACTTTTTGCGGAGGCCAGAATGAGTATCTGGACCGAACTTTAATTCGCGTTGATTTCGTTGGAAATTTAAGCTGGATATCCCGACCAGCGAGCCGGATGGCTTGAGCGCAACTGATTCTAGCCCACAGGCGCAAGGTTGGCCCTGATCAGATCAATCAAAGACCGCATCCAAGTGGCATTTCTGATGCACGTACTCACACAGCCTCGCCCCGAGAAATTGCATGAGGTTTACGAGGTGGCGTTGGCCTTGGGTCGCGTTGGGGGGAACGGATCGCGGCAAGCTTAAAGCGTATCCTCGAGACGGCGGCTTTATTGGCTGCTGGCCCAAGGTCCACCGCTTTTGATCAAACCATGTCGCAATCCGACCAGCCGATCTGCGGTGCCATGCTTAACCTGCCAACATGACCAGCAAAACCACCACCCTCGGTATCGCCTACCTGATCGCAGGCATCAGCGTCTTTTCCGTCCAAGACCTGATTCTCAAGCTGATCTCTGGCGGCTATCCGTTGTATCAGGCGATGCTGATCCGGGGCTTCACCTCAATCCCGTTCCTGCTCGCCTTCGCGCATTTTGACGGTGGCCTCCGCACCTTGTTCAGCGCGGGCGTCGGCAAAATGCTGCTGCGTGGGCTGGTGATGTTTGTGGCCTATTTCAGCTTTTACATCGCGCTTGCGGGCCTACCATTGCCCACAACGGTCGCACTTTATTACTCTGGCCCGCTGTTCATCACCGTACTGTCGGTGCTGTTTCTCTCCGAAAAAGTCAGCGCCGCCGCTTGGGCCGCTGTCCTCACCGGATTTCTCGGCGTGATCATCATGGTCCGCCCCGGATCGGACCTGTTCGACTGGGCGGCGCTTTTGCCGATCCTGTCTGGCCTCACCTATGCGATGTCGATGATCGCCGCGCGCAAGATGGGCGGGACGGAAACTGCCGCCGCCCTCGCCTTCTGGTCCACAGTGATTTTCCTGAGCGGTGCGGCCCTGATGGCGCTGTATTACCACGACGGCAGCCACACCATCACCAGCCACCCCAGCCTTGCGTTCCTGACACGCGGCTGGATCACGCCCACCGCCCACGACCTCACCCTGATGATGACCTGCGGCGTGGTCGCGGCGATGGGTCTGTGGTTACTAACCCAAGCCTACCGAATCGCGGCAGCCTCCACCGTGGCCCCGTTCGAATACCTCGGCCTGATCTGGTCAGTGCTCTGGGGCTGGCTGTTCTGGCGCGACTGGCCGGATGCCCAAGGCTGGATCGGCATTGGCATCATCGCGGGCGCGGGTCTGTTCGTGCTGCTGCAAGAACGCAGGCGCTCACCCCAAAGCGCCGAAGCGGTCGTGTAGCGCGCCCACATGCGCCGCCAGCTTGGCGGATTTGCTCCATTGATCCAGCAAATCCTCCCACCGCAGCGGCACGAAGCTGACGGTATCGCCCGCCACACGCTTGCTAAAATCGGCAACCTCGCGGCGGTGCAAAGCAATACGCTTGGGGTCCACAGGCTTGCCAGAGGCCCAAGTCGCAGGTTCCGCATAGAGATAAACCAACACGCCACCCAAAGCCCGCTTTTCAGCCCGCGTATAGATACCATAAGCGTGCTTAATCAGTTGCACCGCATCCAAAGCGAAATAGCCATGCTCGCCCGCCACCAAATCATTGCGCAGCTTGGTAAACTTTGCCATTTTCTCACCCCATTCCGGGCGATCATAGGTGTCGGAAAACCCAGCCGCCTTGGCCGGACGGAAAGGCTCATAGCGTTTGCTCTCAATGCCGATCAGCGTGGTATGCGTCTCAATCCCCACATCAAGCCACGGATGCCGCCCGCCAGTCCACGGGAAGCGCATCTCAGCCTCCAATGTCACCGAGGCCACCTGCCCCGCTGGCACCCCCGGCAAAGGCGGCAAGTCCTGCGCGCGATTTAGAAACCAGCCAAAGGCATTGGCAACCAAGGCGGCCGACGATTCCGGGCTGTCGAACTTGCCAGAGTTAATTTCATTGCCCGGTGAACGCTTGAGGCATTCCAGAATACCTTCAACGGGCAGATCGGGCAGAAATTCTGGCATAATGGCCTCCAAGGCGGGGTAGACGGGAATAAGAAAAGGGCCGCCCCAAAGAGGCGGCCCCGGATCAGTAGCAGAAGTCTAAGATTACATCTCGTCCAAAGCTTCGATGAACTTTTGCAGCTCTTCTTTGGAAACTTCTTTCTCGGTCACTTTCGCACCAGCCACGATGTGATCGACAACCTTGTCTTCAAAGATCGGCGCGCGCAGCTGTTGCTGCATGTTCGGGTTCTTCTGCACGAACTCGAAATACTGACGCTCTTGGCCCGGATACTGACGCGCCTGCGCCAGAACCGCTTGGGTCATTTCAGCGTCCGACACGGTGACTTCGGCTTTGCGGCCGATTTCAGCCAGAACCAGACCCAGACGCACGCGACGCTCGGCCAGTTTCTTGTGCTCATCGGTGGTCTCAACCGAACCGTGGTTGTGATCATGCACGTCGGGGTTTTCTTCATGCCACAGCTGGTGCGCGATTTGCGCAGCTTCAGCATCCACCAAAGCGGGCGGCAGGTCGAACTTCACCAGACCGTCGAGTTGATCGAGCAGCGAACGCTTCAGCACAGCGCGGGCTGCGCCTTTGTATTCGGCTTCCAGACGCTCAGAAATCTGACCCTTGAGGGCAGCAAGATCTTCCGCGCCGAATTTCTTCGCCAACTCATCGTCCAGCTCAGCCGCTTTGGCCTCGCGCACGACTTTCACGGTGCAAGCAAACACCGCTTCTTTGCCAGCCAGATGCGCCGCACCATATTCTGCCGGGAAGGTCACTGTGACCGAAACATCTTCGCCCGCTTTGGTGCCGATCAGTTGATCTTCAAAGCCCGGAATGAACGAATTCGAGCCCAGAACCAGCGGGTAATCCTCGCCAGCGCCGCCTTCAAACGCCACGCCATCGACTGAACCTTTGAAGTCGATCACAACCTGATCGCCCGACTTGGCCTTTTTGGCTTTCGGCTTGTCTTCAAAGTTCTGCGCGGTGGCAGCCAGGTTCTTCAACGCTTCTTCGACCGAAGCCTCATCGGCTTTCACCGACAGACGGTCCAGCGCGATTTTCGACGCATCAAGCTCCGGGATCGGCGGCAGGGCTTCATAAGCCATCTCGACCACAACGTCCTGACCCTCTTTCCAAGTCTCGCCACCGACCATTTTCACGTCGGGCTGCAAGGCCGGGCGGTCGCCGGTTGCCTCAAAATGCGACTTCATCGCGCCATCAATGGCGTCTTGCATCGCGTCGCCCATCAGGCGCTGACCGAATTGCTTTTTCAGGATCGCCAGTGGCACTTTGCCCTTGCGGAAGCCTTTGATTTCGACCTCAGGCTGCGCCTCAAGGAGTTTTTCCTGAACTTTGGCTTCCAGCTCGGCGGCGGACACCGTGATGGTGTAGGCGCGCTTCAAGCCGTCTTTCAGGGTTTCGGTGACCTGCATGTGTCCGTCCTTCTCATCAACCTTTGGTGCGGGTAGAGGGACTTGAACCCCCACGCCTTGCGGCGCCAGAACCTAAATCTGGTGCGTCTGC